>JBOHFX010000196.1:0-3538 GCA_050699875.1 Pseudonocardiaceae bacterium | reverse complement strand
TCGGCGCCCTGCACCTGGCCGGCCGCCGCGACATCACCGAAGCCACCCGCTGGGCCACCCGCGCCATGCACCGACCATTCCAGATCCTCGGACTCGCCCCATGATCATCGATCTTGGAACGCCCGTGCCTACGGTGCAGTGTCCGCGAGATCGTTGAGTGCCGCGTTAACGACTGGCCAGCACATTCTTACGGTATCTCGATCGGGGGGGTGGCCGAGGCGGACCTGTGCGTGAGGGTGCACGAGGTTGCGGTAGTGCTTAAGGTGGTCAGCGAATCTGCGTACGTCCGCCTGGATCCAACCCTGGTCATGCGCAGTTGCGATCAGATCGTTCAAAGTCCATTTGTCTGCCGGCTTCAGCGGACTGGGCATTCGGGTCAGCACGGCTTCCAGCAGCACGCCCTCAAGCAGGCTGCCCAGCATGATGATCGCTGACACATGGGCGCCGTTGCGGTCGCATGTCTGTGCCTCGTCGAGTCGGCCTTGCAGCACTGCGGCAAGCTGCGGGTCATGTACGCAATCCGACATCGCTGCATGGAGCTCAACTGGCGCTAAATCGCCTGGATTTGCCAGCGTCGGGTCACACTCGGCGATTCGAGGTCGCCCGTTGGTCTGGTGAACTCGGTAGCCTTCAAGCACAAGAAAGCTGTTGAGCCCCTGGATAGTTTCTGCCAGCGCACGCGGTTCGTTGAGATTGATGTACTCACGTGAATCAGCCAGGCGAAGTACAAGTTTATCGATTGCGCCAGGCACGTTTCGTCGCGCGAGCAACTGTTCGGTCAGCCAGTTGCGGCGGGAGGGACCGTCAAAATCGTCGACATCGCTCCACCCGGCCCGCTGCAGCAGCCTGGGCAGTTCATATCCCTTTCGGTAGACCGGACCGTCGTCGTCACCGCAGATTAGGCGCGCGAGTTCTTCGAGCGTGTTATCGTCGAGACCCTCCATCACGATCTTCTCACCCTCACCCTCGCCCTCACCCTCACCCGTCCTCGTCGAGGTCGTGCGCCTCTTCGTCGGAGTCGTGCAATATCACCGGTTGCCAGTCGTCGACCGTGGCAGTCGCGCTTGGTGGCAACTTACTTGGCTCGATTCCCCGGCGGTCGAGCATCTGCCATAGTCCAGCCAGAGCGGTGTCAGAGTCAAAGCGAAACTCACTGTCGCGTATCCGGAAGAATTGCCAGCCCGCCCGCCGTAACTCCCGTTCCCGTTCGAGGTCGGCGCGCAGCTGTTCAGGTGTGGTGTGGAACATGTGCCCGTCACACTCCACCGCGAGACGGCCCTGAGCGCCAACGACGACTAGGTCGATGCGCTTCCCCTCCACTGCATACTGAGGGATCACGGCATACCCTAGATCCCGTAAACGGAGAAATACTCGTTGCTCGAAGAGTGAGTCGAAGCGCGGGTGTGGTTCATCGGGCGTGACGTCGACCAAGTCGTCCATCGACGGCAGCGTGGAGGGCGGATTGGTCATATAGGTCAACAGGGAGCGCCGAAGATCGCCAGCCTTGAGTTGGTCCTCGGCAACAGATGTGAATAACCACATCTGATCTCGCGCACGGCTGGCCGCCACGTTGAAGCGACGCTGTTCTTCGAGCCTAGTCAGCGCCCTCCGTGCCTTGGTGACCACCATCGACAACAGGATGACATCGCGCTCATCACCCTGGAAGTCCGGTGGGCTACCGAACCGCAGATCGAACCGTTCGAAGTCGGCGACGTCAATTGTTTTGAGAGCTTCGTTTTCGACGAGTCGTGCTTGGCCGGTGCCTTGTAGCGCGATAACGCCGATAGATCGTGCGGTGTATGCCGGATCCCGCATCATGGCTTGGAGCTGTTCGACGATCATCTTTGCTTCAACAGGATTGCGGATTGAGGCGTCACGTCCCTCTTCGTAGGCTCCAGCGACCCGAATGACCTTCAGTGGTTCAAGTCGCTCGACACCGAATTGCCGCAATGGGATCAAGCGCACGTCATAGAACTGGTCCGAGGACCACCTGATGATCTCGGGCATGCACCGGAAGTGTTCGGTGAGACGCACAATCTTCGGGAAACGTGCTGACAGCAGCTCGTACAGATTCGTACGCGGAGTAAAGCCGTCCCGCATGGCCGGACGTACATCGGGCAAGTAGGTGTCGAGACGATCGAAGACCGCCTGCAGTGCACCGAAGGCGATCTGCGCAGGCGCGCACTGCTTGTCGTCCCCGACGATTACGACACGGGGCGCCAACCATAGAAGAAACAGTGCTTCGATACCTACCTGACTCGCCTCGTCCACGATGACTACGTCGAAGGCGTCAGGATCAGGATTAATGGTCTCCACGACGTGTGACAGCGGCATTACCCACGCTGGTACGGCCTGAGGGGCCTCCATCATCGCGTCCCTGGCGGCCCCGAGGTACCTGGCTTTGTACCGGCCGGTGCCCTTGCCGTATGCACTCATGTGGGATTTGTAGACCTGTAGCGCCTGGCGTTGACTCTGAGTCATCCGGGTGAGGCAGTGCAGAAGTGCCTGCTGGCTAGCCAGTTCAGCGGTTAGCCCCGACAACCGCTGCTCGACCCCATCGAGATCTCGCTGCAGTTGCTGATCTCGCCCAGGCGCGCGCATGCGCTGACAGAACTCTTCGGCTCGTCCCCAGGCCCATGCCGCGGGGAGATCGGTCAGTCGCTGTTCCCATGCTGGATCATCTGGAGCGCTGGCGAGCCGCTCGGCTAGCACAGGATGAGCGGTGCGTAGGCAGTCGAATAGCTCTATACAGTGCTGTTGCTCACCCTGCTCGCTGTGAGCCTGTTGAAGTGCGTGGAGACTGTGCTGGTATTCACTTGGCTCTCGGGTTTGTATCGCCTGGCTGACTTGCTCCAGCTCAGGAGGGGCGTTGTCGGCCTGGCGCAGGCTCTCGATCTCGGCCCGTAAACTGGTCAGCCATTCAACGGCATGCTTGGCGCGAACTAGCGATGAAGCCAGCCGCGCTGCCTTACAAACCCTGTCCCAGTCCGCAGCGTCGAACAGCC
Source organism: Pseudonocardiaceae bacterium (assembly GCA_050699875.1). GTDB lineage: Bacteria > Actinomycetota > Actinomycetes > Mycobacteriales > Pseudonocardiaceae. The sequence continues at coordinate 533 of JBOHFX010000196.1, read as the reverse complement.
GGTAGTCGATTCCATGCTCTCGAAGCAGATCCTCAACGCCGTCGCGGGCCGTTCCGATCGCCGCGATGACGGCCAGTTCTTCATACAGGTCGGCCAGCCGCGCGAGCCGGACCGGCAACGCGCCATCCCCTACGGGAACCTCGACCTGCGCCCACCGATGCACGGCGACCGCCGCGGTCATCTCGGCGCGCAGCACCGCGAGGACAGCAGCGACGTCGGCGGCGTCGATCGGTGTCCGGCCGTCGACCGTGCAGGCATCTAGCAGGGGACGGGCTTGCTTCTGCATCTTGGTCTTGGTCAAAAAACGTGTCCGGAGGCGACCGCCACCGGCGAGAAACTCGTGTAGCCGCTCCCCGAGGCTTATCATCCGCGCCAGCTCGTCCTGCGCAAGTTGCGGCGTGCCAACCTGAGAGCCTGTTGGTAAATGGTCACGCGGCTTGTTGATCTTGTCGGTCGGGTGCCGACGCTACGGCGCGGGGCTGGCCCCAGCGGGGATGAGGTGGCGCGCCGGACCTGTTGCGGTCCAGTTGCCG
>JBOHFX010000195.1:0-49506 GCA_050699875.1 Pseudonocardiaceae bacterium | reverse complement strand
GCGCCGATCTGCCCGGCGGCCAGCGCGGCGGCGGTGGCGGGCAACCTCGGCGCCAGCGGCTCGCCGGTCATCGCCCGGCGGGGACCCACCAGGGCGGCCTGCTCAGTCCGGGTGCGCGCCTCGGCGGCAGACAATCGCAGCACCGCCGCCAGCAGCCGCGGCGTCGTGCCGAACCCGGTCCGGCCGGCGATCCCCCGCGAGTCGATCTCGGCGACCACGTCCAGCATCACCGACTGCGCCCGCCGGAAGATCTCCTCGATCTCCCGCAGCGTATGCACGATCCCGTTGTCGTCCAGACCGCTCAACCGTCCGCGCAGGTCGTCGAGACAGCTCGACACCACCTGCACGGGCTCGACGACAGCAACGGTCATACCCCGAGTCTCGCACTCACCCCTGACAAAATCGGCATACCTCAAGCGGCGTCCGCGGCGACGGACAGGGCCGCCTGGGTCTGGCCCAGCAGGCGGGCCAACGCGGCTCTGACATCGTCGGACTGTTGCTCGATCTTGCCGGCGTGCTGCCGCAGGGTCCCGGCGACCTTCTTGATGTCGTCGATCTTGCCGAGCATCCCGAGCGCTTCCGCGATCTTCTCCTCGGCGGTGTGGATCCCGTCCCGGTCCGCGCGGTTGCTCGCGGCCAGAGCGCTCAGGCGCAGCAGCTGGATGACCGTGCGCAGCAGCTCCGGGTCGTCGGTGCCCGGATCGAAAGCCATCACGATCCGGCGCGAGCCCAGGCACCGGATGGTGCTTCCGTTGTTCTGCGCCGGTTCGGGCACCAGCCCCAGCGACGCTGCGGCGGCGCGGTTGCGCTCGGCCTCGTCGAGGTAGTCGTTCCAGTTGGACCGCTTGGAATTGGTCATCTCCAACACGATGCGACCGGCGCCGCCGTTGATCGTCAATACGCCGTCGCCCTTCTTGTTGCGGGCGATGGCGCCGGGGATGGCTCCGGTGTCGGCGTACTCGTCGCCCAGCCCCGCAGCGATCTGCTCCATGAGACCGTGGATTCCGGTCGCATAACTCTCGCCCTTGAGCGGGGTAATGTGAGCCAGGCTCTCGGCGCCGGCGCGGACCTTCACCGCGGTGGTCAGCTCCTCGACCTTGGTGGCCAGGTCCCGGTGATGGTGTTCCAGGGCGGCCGACAGCGTCTCCTGCTGCCTGCGCAGCTCGCGGGTGTGCTTGGCCATCGGTGAGGTCGGGTCGTCGGGATCGAACTGCTTCGCGGCCTTGTCCAGCAGCTCGCTGGTCTGCCGGACGACCCGCGCGTCAAGGTCGTAACCGAACCTGTCCAGCATCGGCCCCAGGCGCGCGGCAAGTTCCGGGTTGTCGCCTCCCACCAGCCGGTGAACCTCGTCCAGGAGGCCCTTCCTGGCGCCCTCGACCGTGTCGGCGAAGCTGCGCCGGGCATCCCGGCCAGCCTCGGTGATCGTGTTGCGGACCTCGCTGGACGCCTTCTGCATCGCCTCAGTCGCGTTGTTCACCACGGCCGTTGTCGTGTCGACGGCCCTGCTGGTCGACTCAGCGGTGCGCGCACCAACATCGGAGACGAGACGTTCGAGGTTGAAGGTGTCCTGCACGCCGCCGGCGGTCCCGATGGCGTGGGCCCCGACGATCAGGGCTTGATCTACGAACATCGACAGATCGATGCCACCCATGCCGTCCTCGCCAACGGCGGCTCCGCGCCGGCCGGTGGACCAGCGACGCGACTCGGCGACCACCGCGGGGTCATTGACCGCGAGGCTCTGGATGACCACCGCCGGCGTGCCGCGGTCGTAGTACGCGCCAGGCGAGGCCTGGCCAGTGGGCTGCTTCATCGCTGTGAATCCTCCGCAATCTCAGGCTGCGGGCCAGGTTCGGGTAGCTGGCCGTCAAGTGCGCTACAGGCTCTGGCGCAAGGTGATCCGGCGACAAGGGCGAGGGCTGATAAGGGGCCTTATCGACAGGCTGTTACGTAAGTCATGATCGACGCGATTAAGGTGGTGACACAGCGTTGCAGCGGTGGTGACGTAACGTAAAGGATGCGGCACGATGACGGAGACAGCGAGCAGCGTGCCGCTGCACATGACGCTCGTTGACGTCGCCCGCCTCGCGAAGGTGCAGCGACCCGTGGTGTCGATGTGGCGCCGACGGAACAGGGCGTCCGCGACACCGTTCCCGGAGCCGTTGGCCACCGTGCGCGGCGAGGACCGCTTCGACGCCGGCGAGGTCGTGGACTGGCTGGAGCGCACCGGACGGGGCAATAACCCCAACGTGCGCGAGGACTGCGCAGCGTTCGCGTCCCCGAAGGGGATGTCGGCCCAGGACGACCAGATTGTGTTCGACGGTCTGGCGGCGCTGCTGTGTCTGAAGGAGATCTCTGGCAAGAGCCTCGCGGGCCGGACCGATGACGATCTTCTCGACCTCGCCGATGAGGCAGACCCCGATGACGAGTTCATCCTGAGCGAGATCAGCGCGCTCGGCCAGCGGCTTCGCCCGCTCAGCGGTTACGTGGACAGCCTGGCCGACGCCTCCTACCACTGCGCCGCGGCGTTCGAGCAGCTCATCCGGACCTGTCAGCGCGGCCAGACGCCGGTGGCCTTACGCGAGTGCGTGCATGACCTCGCGGCATCCCTGGCGCAAGCACTGGCGCTCGACGCGGGAATACAGCCGGCGGTTTTCGTCGACCCTACGTGCGGCGGGGCTGACCTCCTGGTGTCCCTGCTGCACCAGGACGCCGGGGCCGGCAGCGCGACCATGATGATCGCGGGGGACCGCGATGCGGCGTCGCGTCAGGCGCGGCGACGCCTGCGGGTGCACGGGATCCACTGCGAGCCGCTGGCCGTCGACGCCGATGGCGCCTGGGCGGTGACGTGCCCGGCGGTGCACCTCGCGCAGTATCCGAGTCCCGGCCGCCCGGCGATGAGCAGCGAGGAGATCCTCGCTGCGGTCGACAACCTGGTGCTTCAGATGGACGGCGGCCATCGGGCTGTGGTGATCGCCCCGGCGAGTGTCCTCAGCGACCGGATCCGTGACCAGCGGGTGAACGAGCTGCGTGACGTCCTGCTTCGGCACGGGTCGGTCCGGGCGATCGTTCGCCTGCCTAAGGGACTGGTCATCTCCAAACCCCGGCAGGCGCTCGCGTTGTGGGTGCTGGGTCCGCCCTACCGCACTGTGCCACCCCGGGATCGGTGGACGATGGTCGCTGACCTGACTGACGTCGATCTAGACGCCACCGCGATCGGCGACCTGGTCAGCGACCTCGTGGTGGCGATGGCCGGCTGGTCGACGGTCCGGGCCCACGCGTTCCGGTTCGCGCGGCCGGCGTGGACCCGGAACCTGCTGGCCGGTGGCGGGGACCTCGTCGCGCGCCGTGCCGTCACCTCGCCCCGAGTGCCCGCTTCCGAGATCGCGATCCGGATCGCTGAGCTCACCTCGGCTGTGGGCCCGCTGGCCGGAGTGACGGTCCACGCGCGTGAGCCGGCCGACAGCGATGGCGCTGCCCGGCCTCTGACGCTGGGCGAGGCGATTGCTGCCGGTCAGGTCCGAATGATCGCGGGCAACCGGATGGATCGTGAGGATCTGTCCGGCGGGACGGTCCGGGTCATCGGCCCGGAGGAGTTGACCGGGGCCATCCGTCCGGGGGCACGCGGCATTGACCGCCTGGCCTTTTCAGCGAAGTACCCCGCTGGTCGATACACCGAGGTCGGGGATGTGGTCTTCTGCACCAGCCCCCGCCCGGCCGCGCTGGTGGACGTCGACGGCGGTGCTGTAGTCGTCGCCCCGGCGCGGGTACTGCGCATCAACCCGGCATCGACACCCATGCTGCTGCCTGAGGTGCTGGCCAGCGACATCAACGCCATCCCGGTCGGCGCCAGGGCGTGGAAAGGCTGGCAGATCCGCCAGGTGTCGCCAGGTGAACGGGCAGCTCTGGCGGACGCGCTGACGGCCATCGAGGGGCAGCGCGCGGACGCACAGGATCGGGTGGCACTGCTGGGAGAACTCAAAGAACTGCTCCTACGGGGCGCCACAAGTGGATCGCTCACCTTGGCCACTGACATCGATTCTGAGAAAGGACACTGACCGTGCCGCCTAAGAAAAAAGTCGACGCCCTACCGTCGACGATGAAGGAACTCAAGGACACCTTGTGGAAGGCGGCAGACAAGCTGCGCGGCTCCATGGACGCCTCGCAGTACAAGGACGTGATCCTCGGCCTGGTATTCCTGAAATACGTCTCGGATGCCTTCGACGAGCGCCGCGAGCAGATCAGGGCTGAGCTGGGAGCAGACGGCTGGGACGAGACCCAGATCGCCACGCAACTCAACGATATCGACGAGTACACCGGCCACGGGGTGTTCTGGGTCGGGCCGTACTCCCGGTGGTCCTACCTCGCGCAGCACGCGAAGGGACTGCCAGCGGCAGGCGGGCGGCCGCCCAAGTCGATCGGCGAGCTCGTCGATGACGCCATGGATCTGCTCATGGGCGCCAACCCTGCCCTGCGTGCGACACTGCCCCGGCTCTACAACAAGGACAACGTCGACCAGCGGCGCCTGGGTGAGCTGATTGACCTGTTCAACAGCGCCCGGTTCACCGGCCAGGGCGCCAAGAAGGCCCGCGACCTGCTCGGCGAGGTCTACGAGTACTTCTTAGAGAAGTTCGCCGCAGCTGAGGGCAAGCGGGGCGGCGAGTTCTACACACCGCCCAGTGTGGTTCGGGTGCTAGTCGAGGTCCTGGAGCCGACGCATGGCCGGGTCTACGACCCGTGCTGCGGCTCAGGTGGCATGTTCGTGCAGACCGAGAAGTTCCTCGAGGCCCATCACCGCGAGGGCTCGGACATCTCGGTCTACGGCCAGGAGCTCAACGAGCGCACCTGGCGGATGGCAAAGATGAACCTCGCGATTCACGGGCTCAATGGAAACCTCGCCAGCCGCTGGGGTGACACGTTTGCCCGCGATCAGCACCCGGACATGCAGGCTGATTACATCCTCGCGAACCCACCGTTCAACATCAAAGACTGGGCGCGCAGCGAAAAGGACCCACGCTGGAAATTCGGCGTCCCGCCCGCAGGCAACGCCAACTACGCATGGATCCAGCACATCATCTCCAAGCTCGCCCCCGGTGGCAGCGCAGGCGTGGTAATGGCGAACGGCTCGATGTCGTCGAACTCCAGCGGCGAGGGCCAGATCCGCGCCCAGCTCGTCGAGGCGGACCTGGTGTCCTGCATGGTGGCGCTGCCCCCGCAACTGTTCCGCAGCACAGGAATCCCGGCCTGCCTGTGGTTCTTCGCCAAAGACAAGTCTGCAGGCAAGCAGGGCTCTGTCGACCGCACTGGCCAGGTCCTGTTCATCGATGCCCGCAACCTGGGATACATGGTCGATCGCGCGGAACGCGCCTTCTCAGACGACGACATCGCCCAGATCGCCAACACCTTCCACGCCTGGCGCGGCACGAAGTCCGCTGCCGAGGCGGGGCTGACCTACGCCGACGTACCCGGCTTCTGTAAGTCCACTACTTTGACGGAAACCAAGGCAGGAGATTACGCGCTGACCCCAGGCAGGTATGTCGGCACCGCGGAGGCCATGGACGACGGCGAGCCCATTGAGGACAAGATTGAGCGGCTCACCAAGGAGCTGTTCGAGCAGTTCGATGAGTCCACCCGCCTGGATAAGATCGTGGGCGAGCAGTTGGAGCGTCTCAATGGCTAGGCGGGAGACGTCGACGGGAGGCCGCGATGCGACAAAGGGTATCATTCCAGGGAAATTTGGCCTGAGCGTGGGAAAGCCTAATACCGTTGCGCCACCAGATTTCTCCTGGACGAAGCTCACTGATGTTGCTCGGCTTGAAAGCGGACACACGCCGAGCAGGTCTAATTCCACCTATTGGAATGGAGCCATCCCTTGGGTGAGCATCCGAGACGCAACAGGAAATCATGGAAAAACTATCTATCGTACGGCTCAGTATATTACTGAAAAAGGATTGGAGAACTCTTCGGCACGGCTCCTTCCCCCGAGTACAGTCTGCCTTTCTCGCACTGCTTCAGTCGGATACGTCATCACAATGGGCGTTCCGATGGCGACGAGCCAGGACTTTGTCAACTGGGTCTGCGGCCCACAGCTAGCGCCGTACTACCTACACTACCTTCTGATGGCTGAACAAGACAGCATTCGCCGTTTTGCGCACGGTACCACCCACCAGACAATGTACTATCCCGAGGCCAAGGCTCTACATGTCTGCATCCCAGACCGGTCCGAACAGGACGGGATTGTGGAGGTGGTGGGGGCACTCGACGACAAGATCGCCGCCAACGCGAAGCTTGCCAGCACGGCGGTGGAACTGGCGGAGATGAAGTTCGCCGCGGCTGTGCGTGACGTCGACTTCTCTGAGAAGACGTTCGCAGACCTAACATGTGTACGAGGGGGAGGAACACCTCGCACCGGTGTTGACGATTACTGGGGTGGTGACGTTGACTGGGCTACTCCCACCGATGTCACGGCCTTACCGGGTCCCTACCTGGAGAGTACAGCTAGACGGATCACATACTCCGGGCTTGACGCTTGCGCCTCCGCCCTGTACCCCGCTGGCTCCATTCTGATGACGTCTCGCGCGACGATTGGGGCCTTCGCTGTCGCCCAGAGGTCCACGGCCGTGAACCAGGGGTTCATTGTGGTCAACCCTCATGATCCAGGTCTGAAGTGGTGGATTTACCACGAGATGCACAGTCGCGTCGACGAGTTCGTCTCGCTTGCTAATGGTGCGACATTCCTTGAGCTTAGCCGGGGAAACTTCAAGAAATTCCGAGTCCGGTTGGCCGAAGATATCGTTATGAAGGGCTTTGGGACTCAGGCTGCCGCGTTACACGCCCGGGCTCGCGCGGCTTTCTTGGAAAATAGTGCGCTTGCGTCTATTCGTGATGCGCTGCTGCCGCAGTTGATGTCGGGGAAGATTCGGGTGAAGGACGCGGAGAAGATGGTGGAGGGGGTGGTTTAGATGGCCGTTGTGGCAACGGGGTTCAGTGAGGGGCAGTGGGAGGAACTCGCGCTGGACGCTCTCGGCGAGTTGGCGTGGAAAACTCTGAATGGCAGCGAGATCGCCCCGGGAACCGGAGAGCGGCAGTCGTGGGAGGAGCTTGTCATACCGTCTCGGCTGCTGGAGGCGATGCGGGCACTCAATCCCACCATTCCCGTGCAGTACCTCCAGCAAGCGCTCGCCGAGATCACGTCGCCGAAGTCTCATGATGCGATCACCGAGAATCACCGTTTACACCACTACCTCGTCGACGGGTTCCGTGGCATTACATACGTTAACACCGACGGTGCCGAGGTCACGCCCACGATCCGACTCATCAGCGCCGATCCCGACGCGAACGATTGGCTCGCGGTCAACCAGGTGACGGTCATCCAGGGCGAGCACCGGCGCCGGTTCGACGTCGTGCTCTACTGCAACGGCATGCCGGTCAGCATCATTGAGCTGAAGAGGGCCGGCAGCGAGCAGGCCGGCGTCGCCGCTGCGCACGCTCAGCTGCAGACCTACCTTCGTGAGTTTCCCATGGCGTTCCGTTTCGCGGTTTGCACCATCGTCTCGGACGGCATCATCGCGAAGTACGGTACCCCGTTCACCCCCCTCAACCATTTCTCTCCGTGGAACGTCGATGACGATGGTGAGCCGATCGCGATCGGCGAAGCCACCGAGGGCGCGGAGTACACCACCGGGCTTGAACTAGCGCTGTTCGGGCTGTTCAATCAGGAACGTTTCCTACAGCTGCAGCGTTCGTTCACCGCTTTCGATGAGGGCGCTGGCGGCTTGGCCAAGCGAATCGCCAAGCCGCACCAGTATTTCGCCGTCACCAAGGCGGTGGCCAGCACCGTCACCGCCGTCGAGAGCAATGGCAAGGCTGGTGTCGTGTGGCACACGCAGGGTTCCGGCAAGTCGATGGAGATGGAGCTTTACGCCAACCTCGTTATCCGGCAACCCAAGCTTCTCAACCCCACCATCGTGGTCATCACTGACCGCACCGAGCTCGACGGCCAGCTTTTCAAGACTTTCGATTGGAGCCTGCTCTTGGCGGAGAAGCCGAAGCAGATCAAGCGACGGTCAGAGTTGCGCGACGAGCTCAGCAACCGGACGACCGGTGGCATCTACTTCACGACACTGCAGAAGTTCGGGCGCAGCAAAGACGAGCGCGAGGCCGGTGCCGACCACCCACTGTTGTCGGACCGGCGCAACATCATCGTCATTGTGGACGAGGCGCACCGCAGCCATTATGACGACCTCGACGGGTACGCCCGGCACCTGAAGGACGCGTTGCCCCACGCCACCCTCATCGCTTTTACCGGCACGCCTATCTCCTTCGAGGATCGCAACACTCGCGAGGTTTTCGGCCCCTACATTCACATCTACGACCTCACCCGGGCCATCGAGGACGGCGCCACCGTGCCGGTCTACTTCCAGCCAAGGCTGATCAAGGTTGGCCTGATCAAGGACATCACCGAGGAGGATCTCGATGCCGCCGCCGACGAGGCCACCATCGGGCTCGACGACGCCGAGCGCACCCGGATCGAGCAGAGCGTCGCCGTCATCAACGCCGTCTATGGAGCACCCGAACGGCTGGCGGCGCTCGCCGAGGACATCGTGGCGCAGTGGGAGAGCCGGCGTGACCGGATGCGCCCGTTCATCGAGGCGCCCGGCAAGGCCCTGATCGTCTGCGCTACTCGCGAGATCTGCGCCAACCTGTACGCCGCAATCGTCGCGCTGCGCCCCGGCTGGCACTCCGACGAGATCGACAAGGGCCGCATCAAGGTCGTCTACTCGGGCACACCCTCGGACAAGCGTCCCGTAGTCGATCACGTGCGGCGTGACTCGCAGAACGCTGTGATCAAGGAACGGCTCGCGGACGACGCCGACGAGCTGGAGATCGTGCTCGTCAAGGACATGATGCTCACCGGATACGACTCGCCGCCGCTGCACACCCTCTACCTGGACCGGCCGCTCAAGGGTGCCCTGCTCATGCAGACGCTCGCGCGGGTCAACCGCACCTTCCGCGGCAAGCAAGACGGGCTGCTGGTCGCCTACGCCCCGTTGGCCGACAACCTGCAGAAGGCCCTCGCCGAGTACACCGAGCAGGACCAGCAGCGCAAGCCACTCGGGCGCAACGTCGAGGAGGCAGCCGCGCTCACCGAGAGCCTGGTGGCCACCATCCGGGAGCTGCTCCCCGGCTACTGGAAGGCGGCTCGCGATGCGGTTGGCGCTCGCCGACGCATGCAGGCGATGACTACCACGGTCAACTACCTGCGCAAACCCACGACTCCCGGCAATCAGGTGGCGGAAGGGGAGGAGACCCTGGCCACCCGCTACCGCAAGCTGTCCAACCAGCTGGCGCGGGCGTGGGCGATCTGCGGCGGCACCGAGACCCTGGCCCCGCTGCACCCGGAGGTGCGGTTCTATGAAGAGGTCCGGGTCTGGATGGCCAAGTTCGACGCCGAGGACCGCCAGTCGCGTGGCGAGCCGATCCCCGAGGAGATCCAACGGCTGCTGGGACAGCTCATCGCGCAATCGACCACCTCCGGGGACGTCCTGGACATCTACGACGCCGCCGGGATGCCCAAGCCCACGCTGACCGATCTCAACGCCGGCTTCATCGCCAAGACTCAGCAGGCCCGCAATCCGCACCTGGCGATCGAGGCGCTGCGCAAACTGCTCAACGAGGAATCGACCAGGGCCACCTGCGGCAACGTGGTGCGCCAGCGCGCCTTCTCCGAACGCATCACCGAGCTCATGTACAAGTACACCAACCAGCAGCTCACCTCAGCGGAGGTCATCGCTGAGCTGATTGAGCTGGCCAAGGAGGTGGCAGCCGAGGCAAGCCGGGGTGCGCGCTTCTCACCGCCGCTGAACGACGACGAGCTCGCGTTCTACGACGCTGTTGCCCAGAACGAGTCGGCCGTCGCGCAGCAGGGCGAGGACATCCTCGCGAGGATCGCTCGTGAACTGGTGTCGGTCATGCGTCGCGACGTGCGGACCGACTGGACAGTGCGCGACGACGTGCGAGCCAAGCTGCGCTCGTCGATCAGGCGACTGCTCGTCAAACATGGCTACCCCCCAGACAAGCAGCCCGCCGCGATCAAGCTGGTGCTGGAGCAGATGGAATCGATGGCTCCCCGATACGCGGCCGAACGCATCTGAGCCGCAATCACCAGCCGGGTCTCGATCCTCGGCGTGACTGTCAACGCCTGGCCGGGTTGTGGCCCATCCGTCGCGAACGGCGCGCGGTCCAGGGCGGTCGGTTGCGCTGCGCCTACGGTCTGTCACGAACCGGTAGGCGGTGGCGGACACCGGCATGGCTAGGGTCGCGCGGTGGATGTGTCGACCTCGAACACTGCGAACGTCGTGCCGGTTGAGCAGTACGTGGCCGGGCTGAGCCGCAAGCGCATGGCTGCTGGTGTGCTATTCCGGGATGTCACAGGCCGGGTGCTGTTGGTCGAGCCCTCGTATAAGCCGAACTGGGAGATTCCCGGCGGCGCCATAGAGGCCGACGAATCGCCCTGGGCCACCGCAACTCGCGAACTGGCCGAGGAGCTGGGCTGGGATCGGTCGCCTGGCCGGCTGCTGGTCGTCGACTACGTACGCCCGCAAGACTCGCGACCCGAAGGCGTGGTGTTCGTCTTCGACGGCGGTGTGCTCGACGAGAAAGAGGTGGTCGGAATGGTGTTTCCCGATGGGGAAATCCTCTCGGCCGCCTTTTATACCCTCGCTGAGGCGCACAGGAGGGTGAAGCCACTACTGGCTGATCGACTCGCCGTCGCATTGGAGGCTGCCGAGCAGGGCGTAACCGCGTTGTGCGAACAGGGCCACCGGATTCCCTGACTGATTAGATCGCCCCGCTGGCCTGCGGTTACGCAGTCAACGGTGCCGGTTGGCGGTGTACGGGGACGGGCGCGCGGGCTGGCGCGGTGTGATGCTTGCCGGCGGTTCTGTAGAGGCTGTCGTGGATGCCGTCGGCGTACAGCAGCCCGTTCAGGTCGCGGCGTATCTTGGCGATCTGGGAGTCGGCGCGGAAGCCGACCGCGCCGAGCAGCAGCGCTAGTTCGGCCGTGGCATGGTTGGCGGTGTCGATCCCGTGAGCCTTCATCGCCGCGCTGCATGATTCGGCCTGCTCGTGGCCCGTGTCGGCCAGGTGGCACGCCACGACGGCACCCAACAGGGCGGTGACGAGCTGGGCATGCGTACGACCGATCGTGACCAAGGCCGAATCCCTCAGGCGTGACACGTCACCTACCGAGTGCCGGGCCGTCAGGGTGCCGGTGACGGTGTCGAATACAGCCGCCGCCCCACCGAGCGCGGTGGCAGCCATCAGCGGCCGGTAATTGGCGAAGTGCCGCCGCAGTAGCGCCATCCCGTCACCGTGCAGGACATGCTCAGAGTGCACCGGAACGGCATCGAGGTCGAGGATGCCCCACGTCCAACCGGCCAAGCCGGTCGGTGGGATCGGCTGGCGGTGCAAAGCCGGATGGCTGGCGTCGATCGCGGCGGCGGCCAGCTGCCCGGTCGGGTCGCGGAAGAAAACTACGAACACGGCGGCTTCGGTGAGCCGGCTAATCCAGGTCTTTCGGCCACTGACCAGCCACGTACCGTTGGATGCTGGTAACGCACGGGTGCGGGTGGCCGCCGGGCAGGAGCCACCATGCGATTCGGTAATCGCGATCCCTGCCAGCTCCCCATCCTGCAGGCGAGGAATCCACCGTTGCTGAGCCTGTGGGCTGCCGTGGCGGGCGATGAGCTCACCGTGCCCGAGCCCGGTCGCGTCGCGTAAGTCGATATCCCGGTAGCCGCAGACGAACTGCGCGAGTACCTGGAGTGCTGCGTCCCCGGTGGTGCCAAAGTGCCCGTGCTGGGCGAGCTCTCGCCGGATGACCCGCAGCCGGCGGGAGCGCTCAGCGCCGGCTGAAAGGCGTGCGCCGACCGGATACGCGGTGAGCGCAGCGTCCAGCGCCACGTTGAGGGCCTCCAGCCGCCGCCAGTCGATCCCGCTGGCGGGATCGAGGACTGACCGGAGAGGTTTTAGCCAGGCGGTGATCGCCTCGCTGGTCACCGGACTTCCCGGTGCACGCGCGCGGGATGTCCGTAGGCCAACGCTCTGGCCGGGATGTCGCGGGTGACCAGGGAGCCAGCGCCGACGAGGGCGTGCTCGCCGATCGTCACCCCGGCCAGCACAGTGGACCCGGAGCCGACCTTCGAACCGGTGTTGAACCGCGGCGGCGCCAGCACCGGCTTGCGGTTCGGGTCTCTCCAGGTAAGCGTCTTGTCATTGATTGTGCGGATTCCGGCGCCGAGGAACGCTCGATCAGCGATCTTGGTGGAGCTAGTGATGTGCGAGCCGGGCGAACAGCGCACGTCGCGGCCGATGCAGGCGGCCCGTTCGACGGTCAGGTGGTGTCCGAGCTGCGTTTCCGTGCCGACCTGGACGGCGGTGCGCAGCAACGTGTGATGCCCGATGAACACATTGACGCCGAGGTGGACGTCGGCGTAAACGATGGCGCCCGAACGAACAACGGCGCCCGCGCCGATCACTGTGCCACCACCCCCGCCCGGGTGGATCCTGCGGACTGCGTAGCCCAACTCAGGCTTGCCGGCCACGGCGTGTTCTTCGATCCTGGCCTGTTCGCCGACGGTGGTGCCGCCGTGAACGACAGCCAACGGGCCGATCACTGCGCCAGCCCGGACGGTGACCGGGCGGAGGACGCCGAGCGCATCGGCGGGCACGAAGATCGCGAAACGGCTGATCTCGACGTCTTCGTCGGCGTGCAGGAGGCCGGCGCGGTCAAGTTCGATCGCGGTTATTTCCGCTGGCAGGGTCGGTGTCGTGGGTGCCGAGCATGCGGGGGTAGTCATGACGCTCCCTTCACCCCGGCAGGGACGGATTGGGCCGCCGGGCAGTCTCCATGACAGAACCCGCGTCATGTTGTTGGCCAGGCGCTTTGCTGAGGTCGACGCTGGTTTGCATCGTTTGCAAACTGCCTGGAACATCCCGTGACCAGCCAGATACGCTGGCAGACCCAGCGTGAGCGAGGGACGCAGGCGATGGACTCCCGTGGGACGCGGCATCACGGCAACGTCCGCACTGCTATCGAACTCGGCAATCTCGGGGCGATCGTGCGCAGTCTGCGCCTGGCTAACCACCTCACTCTTGCCCAGCTTGCGGCCCGGTGCGGCTACTCAGCCTCGACATTGTCGCGGATGGAACGCGGCAAGCAGCCGCTGAGTGACATCCGGGTGCTGCGCAGCCTCGCCGCTGCGCTGCGAATCCCCCCGCATGTCCTTGGGTTGGCCAACACCCCACGACGGTCCGTGCCGGTACCGCTACCCGCCGCTAGTGTCGAGGCCATCCTGGCGCCGGACGAGGGGACCGACCCGATGCGTCGTCGCACGTTGCTCGCAGGGCTGACCGGCGTCGCGGGCACCGCAGCCCTCGGCGCAGTTGCCCAGGTCAGTGCGCTGGAAAGCGCAATGCTCGATCCGCCCCTGGCTTCCGGCGTCCCCGTAGCCCTGCCGCACCTGCGGCGTGACGTGAACATTGCACGCTCAATCTTCCAGCATGGCCGCTACCGGGAGGTGGCCGCGAAACTACCCAACCTGTTGTCCACCGCAATCGCCACCTGCGCCGAGCTGACCACCCCGGAGGACATCGGCGCGGCCAACGGCCAGCTCGCCGAGATCTACACCCTGGCTACCGAGCTGATGGTCAAGCTCGGCCATGATCATCTCGCCTGGGCCACCGCAGACCGTGCCCTCCAGGCCGCCTACGGCAGCCGGGACATCCTCACGCAGGCCAGCGCCCGCCGCATGTGGGGCATCGTCATGCGCCGCGCTGATCGCGCCGAGACCGCTCACCAGCTCGTCGTTGACACCGCCGCCGCCCTGCAACCTGAGCTACACCGCAGCCCGGAGCACCTGTCGGTCTACGGCTCGCTGCTGTCCACCGCGGCATACACCGCCGCCGTGGACGGGGACCGGGACACCGCCCGCACGCTGATCGGCGAAGCCGTCGAGGCGGCCGGTCGTCTCGGTGTCGACGGCAACCACCGTTTCACCGCGTTTGGCCCCACCGGGGTCGGGCTGTACAGGATCAGTATCGCCCGCGTGCTGGGTGACTCCGGCACCGCGATCGAAGTGGCCCGCCAGATCGACCCGCGCGCCATCCCGGTGGTCGAACGTCGCGCCCGCTACTGGTCCGATGTCGCACGCTCGTTCCATCAGTGGGGCAAACCCGAGCGGTGCTATCGCGCGCTGTTAGCCGCCGAGCGCGCCTCACCCGACGAGGTCCGCTACCGCAAACCGATCCACCACATTACCACCAGCCTGCTGCAACACCCGACCGCACACACCCTGCCCGGCCTGCGCGCCTTCGCCGGACGGGTTGGCGCACCCGTCTAACAGCCCGCTATCTAGACACATTGCCTATGGGTCGGACGTGACAGTCGCACTGCGGTCTCAATTCAGAGCGTCGCTCAGCGCGCGCAGCCGGGAGTCGTAGCTGTCGGCGAGGCGGCGTAGCGCCCCGGCGCAGTCCCCGGAGAAGGACGAGCCGTGCATCAGGGCCAGCGTGGTGGGCTCGAGCTCGGCGAGCCGCCGGATGGTGGCGCCCGTGGTCGGGGTCAGGCAGGTGGCGTGGAAGAGGTCCTCGGCCTGTTCGGCCGGCTCGACGATGTCACTCTCGGTGAGAGCGGGGCCGTCTCCCAGATGGCCGAACAAATTGCCGCACAGCAGCGTTGCGGTGGTCTCCTCGAACAGCAGCCGCGCTTCCCAGCCGTGCGGAACATGGGGAGTGTCGATGTGGCGCACCCGCTTGCCGCCCAGATCGATCACCTCGCCGTCGGCCAGCGGCCTCGGCGGTGATCGGCCATCTTGTCGAGTGACACCGCGCAGCCCAGCGCCCCATGGGCCACTTGCGAGTCCGGGGCCGCGTCGAGGAACAGGTTCATCGATCCGCACTCGTCTGACTCGACGTGGCCGAAGGTGATCCACCGCAGCCGCTCGACCGGTACGACCGACGCGATCACCTCGCTGATCGACGGGAACATCGAGCGGTGGCCGGTGTGGAACAGCAGCGGCTCGTCGGCCCGGACGAGGAACTGGTTGAACGTGAATCCGGTCGGGCCGATGCCCGGCACCAGCGTGGAGACCCGGTAGATCCCGTCCGCGATCTCGTTGAACTTGGTCTCCATCAGGTCACCTTTCTCTGGACCCGTGGCAGGCCGCTGGGCTGCAGCCATGGGGTGATTGCTTCCCTGGCCCTGCGGCTACCGGCCTGCCTTGCGGTAGGGCAGATGGAGTGAATGTGGCGAGGAGATCATGGTTTGACTCAGGGTCTGGCCGGGAACATCCCTCATGCGCAGGCAAGCGGCACGCTGATTCTTGTCGGTCGGTAGGTCTGGGTGCCACGCCGGAACGCCCAGGGCTACCGGCTTAGTGCATGGCCGGAGCGACGTGCTTACTGCGCGTCATGATCGGCTGATGTCGGTTCGGCCGTCGCGGGGCAGCGATCTACCCTGGAGTTGATCGCAGAGCGCGGTGAGACCTTGCCGATTGCTCCCAGCGGTCACCAGGCCTACTTCGCACGCTTCCTGCTCGGAGGCCCCGCCGTGGCAGATCAACGGCAGTCCCAGGCCCCGCCGGCTGCTCCAGTAGCCACAGCGTCTGCCGTGCCGCGTACTCCCTGGTGGAAGCGCCCGATCGTCTGGATCGTCAGTGTTGTGATCATTGGAGTCGGCGCGCAGCTTCAAGCCACCATTCAGGTGTATGTGAGCGCGATACTGTCCGCCGTCGGTGTCACCGAACCGGGTCCGCCTATCGAAGTCCTTGACGTGCATCTGGACCCTACGGGGGCAGAGTTCGTCTTGCCCAATGGGGTGAACAACCAGGAATTAGCAACCTGGGATCGACGTAACATGCCATCCACTGAGTGGCTTCGCGCTCACGGCGCAGTGCCTGTTGACCAGGTTAGCTGGGAGATAACTCTGGTAGGTCGACGCACTGAAGCAGTCGCGATTACTGACATGAAACCGATCCTTGAGGGTGGGCAGTGCGCCGCATCAGTCAGCGGCGCTTTGATCCAACGCAGACCGGCGGGTGGGCCTAGCGGGATTATCGACCTCACAGCGGCGATCGACTCGCCGGACCGGGCCCTGAAACGCCGTGACGACAAAGGTGAGCCGCAACTCTTCTTCACCAAGAACAATCTTTTGCTTCCGGCCGGGGAGAAGAACACACTCGCTATCATCACGACAACGGCTGGGCCCTACTGTAGATGGACGCTAGACGTGGAGTACCTGGCCGACGGAGGCCGCCAGACGATGACCATCACTGCGCCGGGAGAAGAGCCTTTCTCGGTGACGGGCAAACTCGACCCTTCGAAGTATGAGCCAGTGTTTATCGCTTGCGACAAATCATATCTACAAGTTTCTGGTACCGAGTACGCAGAAATCAGCTCCGGCAGCTATGACCCTTGCTCTGGCCAGTAAATATTCTTATGCGGCGTCCCGAATGGCGCAACACTGGTTGCGGACGACGCTGCGTCTCAGGTGAGCGCGGCGGCAGGGATGCGTGTTCGCCGATAACCGAGAAGAACCATCAGCCCGACGAGCCACCCCCACAGCACGCCGAATAGCATGCCATCAAACAGTGCGAGATCCTGGTCATAGGAGAGAAGGTCGAGGTTGAGATCGACGAGCTGCGTCGGTGCTGTACCGACCAAATCGTCCAGTACGCCGACGAAGGCTCCGACGAGCACCGTCATGCCCCACGCCGCCAAGACCACGGTGGCCCCGGGCACGACCGCAGGCAAACCCCAGGACGCGACCACGGACCGTAGTATAAGCCAGAGGAAAGCCACGAAGATCATAGCTATTGCGCCGGAGAGCAGCCACTGTCCGGGGGCTACCGTTCCGTAGCTCTCGCTGTAGTCGAAGCTTCCCGTAGTCGGCGGTGACGATCGTAGTTTCAAGTAGAACGCGAAGTCGGACAATACGGTGTTCAAAAATGATCTGCGCAGGTCAAGATCGCCAGAATAGTCGGAATAACTGGAATACAGGTTAATGCCACCGACAAGCGATGCCGAAAGAACAGGTATAATCCCCAGTGTGGCCAGCTTGCTCGCCAGTCCGGGTACATCTTGAACCCGAGTCTCATGCGATCCAGTGCTGGTCGAAGTAGGGTCGACGGCGCCCACGGTCAAGTCATTGCCTGAAGATCCCGATGAATGGTTCACTACTGGCATCCGCTGGCGCAGGACCACGGTGGCAAGGAACATCAGAATACCCAGCCATATGCTAAGGATGAGCGCCTCGGGCTCCCAAATAATGTTCACGTCATAAAGACTCAGCTCCAGTGCCGAGGATCCGGCATCCTGGTAAGCGAGAAATGCATGACGCCAGGTTGCGATGGCTCGCCCGGTCATATCAGCGAGCCCTCCCGCCAGCATAACGGCGCCCATGAGAAGTAAGCCGATCCTGCCGTAACTCGTCGACGCCGTCATCATCCGGCCTGCAAAATAAACCAAAACCGTGAGTGAGCCGATGAAGACAAGTTGCGGCAACCACATCCAAGGGTGCATTTCATCCGCAAGGCTGTCCTGCGGTGCAAGCGGCACAAAGAACGAACCCATACGAGCTACCACCGCGAGGGCATCGTCGCGGTATCGCACTGCGGCAAAAACCTCGCGGACTGTTGGGACCAGGCTGAGCGCGTAGATGACGCCAACGATGGCCAGCGCGTACGCCGCCAGGATCAGGCTCCCGCGCCGGCTCATCGCTGGCCCGCCAAGTCCATCGCCTCCTGACGTCCGAGGTCGGATCTGTATCACCGGCGGGGTGTTTCCCTGTCTTGATATCGTTACCACGTCCGTGATCGGGCCTGCTCGCGGTGACAAGGTTGAGCCGTCTGAGCTGGGGGACAGCATTGCGGGCTAGTAACCAGGCTCCCGCTCAGCGTGGGCGCAGGACGTAGCCGGTGTAGCCGCCAGGGTCGCATGCCCGCACAGGTCCACCTCGACGGTGGGAGTGAACCAGCGCAGCGCCCAGTCGGCGTCGGCAGGCTCAGGCAGCGGATAGGCGAAGGCCGTCTCGGACAGATTGATCTCGCCGGCAACCTGCTGCATCCATACCTCATCGGGCCAGGTGCCGGTGTCCAGCAGGCAGACGGCGGCGGGATTGCCCGCGAACGGCCGGTCGGTGAACGCGTCGATGATCCGGATACGCATAACACACCTTAAGCCGGCGGCAAGGTGGAGACTCGTTCACATTTCGCTCGACGGTGATGTGACGGCAACACAACGGTTACAGGATGGCCACAGTAGCGTCGTGAAATAGTCGTGACTCACTCGAATGTGTGAGGCGCACCTAGGGTTCCGTCGCTGTGCGCAGCGAGTCTGGACCGAGAGGTGCAGGCGGGCGACGCGCTGCCCGCTCCACGGCGGGACAAAAGCCCGGGAGGCCAGCCCCGCTCGGCTGCCTGGCGGCCGAGCGCCGTGGACGTGGAGGCCCCCAGGTGGACGACCTACACAATAACTACGGCCCGGAGGCCCGCTACGCCGTCGAGGCGGAAGCGACGTTGCCGACGGCGAAATGGGAACAAGAGATCGCCCGGGGGCTTGAGCTGGGCCTCCCGGGTGCCGATTCGATCGTCGACCGGCGGATTCCCACCTTCTCCCGCGGCGAGTTACCGCACTTCGCCGGGATCAACACCTTCCTCAAGGCGCCATACGTCGAGGACGTCCGCCGTTGCGGCGAGTACGACGTGGCCGTGCTCGGCGCTCCCTTCGACGGGGGCACCACCTACCGCTCCGGAACCCGCTTCGGTCCCCAAGGTATCCGCAAGATCTCTGCGCTGTACGGACCGTACAGCTTTGAACTCGGCGTCGACCTGCGGGAGTCGATCACCATCGCCGATCTCGGTGACGTGTTCACCATCCCGGGCAACATCGAGAAGACCTTCGACCAGATCTCCAAGGCGGTTGGGCACGTCTACTCCTCCGGTGCCTTTCCGGTGGTCTTGGGCGGTGACCACTCCATCGGCTACCCGACGACGCGGGCCGTCGCCGAACATCTCAACGGCGGCAAGCTGGGCATCATCCACTTCGACCGCCACGTCGATACCCAGGAAACCGACCTCGACGAGCGGATGCACACCACCCCGTGGTTTCACGCCACCGACATCCCCAACGTCCCGCCGCGCAACCTGGTGCAGATCGGCATCGGCGGCTGGCAGGCACCCAGGCCCGGGGTGCAGGTCGGCCGGGAACGCGGCACCACGATCATGACAATCACCGACTGTGTCGAGATGGGCATCGAGGCCGCCGCTCAGCGCGCCCTCGACGTCGCCTGGGACGGCACCGACGCCGTCTGGCTGTCCTTCGACGTCGACTGCCTCGACGCAGCGTTCGTTCCTGGGACAGGGTGGCCCGAACCTGGGGGCTTCCTGCCCCGCGAGGTGCTCAAGTTCATCCAGCTTGTCGCCGCGCGTCCGTTGGCTGGTATCGAGGTCGTGGAGTGTTCCCCGCCCTACGACAACGCCGAGATCACCGCACTGATCGCGACGCGGGTCATCTGCGACACCCTCGGCTGCCTGGTGCGCGCCGGGCACCTACCCCGCCCGCCGGCCGCCTGACGACCCAACACGATCCGGAGGGAACCATGATCATTATCGGCGTGGGTATCGGCGTACTCGCCGTGGTCCTCATCGGGCTCTCGGTCGCTCGCAAGGTCGATGGGGACAGCACGAACTTCCTCGTTGCGGGCCGTTCACTGGCGCTGCCGCTGACGGCGGCGGGTCTGATGGGCCAGGCGGTGGACACCAACGCCACCCTCGGCAACACCGATCTCACCGCTGCCGGTGGGTTCTGGGCCGGCGCGAGCCTGCCGATCGGGTTGGCGATCTGTCTGGTGATCACTGGGCTGTTCTTCGCCAAGCGGATGAACAGCATGAAGCTGCTCACCATTGGGGACTTCTACCGCCGGCGATACGGCCGTGGCGTCGAGGTGGCCGCCTCCATCATGATGATCTTCAGCTTCTGCATCCTGCTGGCCGGCAACCTCGTCGCGGGGGGATTCCTGTTCGAACGCTTCCTGGGTACCAGCTATGCGTTCGGCGTCCTGCTGATCGTCGGGGTGGTACTGCTCTACACCGCCACCGGAGGCATGTACAGCGATGCGTACACGGCGTTCGCCCAGATGGTCATCACCGTGGTCGCCACCGTGGCGTTGCTGGTGTGGGTGGCGGTGAGCTACGGCATCACCATCCCGGAGGGGACGGGGCCCTTCGATCTCGGGCAGCTCACCAGTGGCGATCAGGGTGCGATGTTCAACTGGGCCACCCTGCTCGCGTTGGGCATCGGCGATATCGTCGCGATCGACTTCATGCAGCGGATCTTCGCGGCTCGTTCACCGCAGATCGCCCAGCGGGCCTGTTTCGTCGGTGCATTCGGAGTGCTGGCGGTAGGTATCCCGTTCTCCCTGGTGGCGCTGTCCAGCGCAGCCATCCTCGGCGGCAATCCCGGGTCGGGACCGGTGCTGTTCACGCTGCTCGACGAGTACGCACCGGTCGGGCTCACGATCCTGGTGCTCTCCGGGATCGTGGCGGCCTCCTGCTCCACCGCCAACGGCGCCATCCTCGGCACCGCGGCCGTTGCGGCACGCAACGTTGCAGGAGTGCAACTGGAAGACGACGCCCGGGGCAAATGCCGTCTGCTGCGGGCCACCCGGATCACGCTGATTCCAGTGGTCGCCATCGCCGTGCTCTTCGCGCTGCGAGTGCCCCAGACCGGGATCCTGCTCACGTTGGCCTTCGACGTGATGCTCGCCGCGCTGGCCTTCCCGTTCATCTTCGGCCATTACTGGAGCCGCGCCAGTACTGCGGCCGCCGTGGCGGCCATCACTGTCGGGACGATTCTGCGAGTCGGGTTCTTCGTGCTCACCCCCACCATCTACGGGGTGCCCAACACCCTGCTCTACATCCCCAATTCGGTGCTCGGCGAGGGCTTCGACGGATGGGCCACAGTGCTTGCCGCGGCCGCGTCGCTGGCGGTGTTCGTCGGTGTGGCAATGGTCCGCCCACCAGCGGCGCGGGTCACCGCGAAGGTGGACGTCCAACCTCGCCCCGCACCGGCGGAGGTGGTCGACCCGGCTTGACCGGACGCAGCCGGGGCCGTGGGAACATGGCTGAATGCTGCGCTGGATCACCGCTGGGGAATCCCATGGCCCGGCCCTGGTCGCCGTGCTGGAGGGCATGGTCGCCGGGGTCGAGGTGACCTCCAAGGACGTGCAGGCGGAACTGGCCCGGCGCCGGCTCGGGTACGGGCGTGGGGCGCGAATGAAGTTCGAGGCCGACGAGGTCGATCTGCTCGGCGGTATCCGGCACGGCCGGACCCTGGGTGGCCCGGTCGCGATCCGGATCGGCAACACCGAGTGGCCCAAGTGGGAGACTGTGATGGCGGCCGATCCGGTGGATCCGGACGTGCTTGCCGCGCAGGCCCGCAACGCGCCGCTGACCCGGCCCCGCCCTGGGCACGCCGACCTGGCCGGGATGACCAAGTACGGCTTCGACGACGCCCGGCCGGTGCTGGAGCGCGCCAGTGCCCGCGAGACCGCATCCCGGGTCGCCCTGGGTACCGTGGCCAAGGCGTTCCTGCGCCAGGCGTTGAGTGTTGAGGTGCTCTCACATGTGGTCTCGCTGGGGCAGGTGGACGCCCCCGCAGGCGTGCTGCCTGGACCTGGTGACCTCGAACGGGTCGACGCCAGTCCGGTTCGCGCGTTCTCCGAGGAGGCGTCAGCCGCGATGATCGCCGAAGTGGATGCGGCAAAGGAGGACGGTGACACCCTTGGTGGCGTCGTTGAGGTCGCGGTGTATGGGTTGCCGGTGGGGCTGGGTTCCTTCGTGCACGCCGACCGGCGGCTGGACGCCCGGCTGGCCGGCGCGCTGATGGGTATCCAGGCCATGAAGGGCGTCGAGGTGGGAGACGGGTTCGCCACCGCACGGCGCCGGGGCAGCGCGGCGCACGACGAGATGGCGCCCGGGCCCGACGGCGTGGTGCGGGCCACCAACCGGGCCGGCGGTCTGGAAGGCGGCATGACGAACGGAGAGATGCTGCGGGTCCGGGTGGCGATGAAGCCGATCTCCACCGTGCCCCGGGCGCTGGCTACAATCGACGTCGCCACCGGCGAGGCCGCCGTGGCGATCAACCAGCGTTCCGATGTCTGCGCGGTCCCCGCAGCAGGCGTGGTAGCCGAGGCGATGGTCGCACTCGTACTCGCCGACGCCGCACTGGAGAAGTTCGGCGGTGACGCACTGCCGGAGACCATCCGCAATGTCCGCTCCTATCAGAGCTTCATCCGCGAACGCTGACCGCAGCAGCCCCGAATTCGGCGCAGCCAGCGCAGTTCATGGGGCATCTAAGGCGGTGCCGCGACTACGCTGTCACTGTGAGCGACACACAGGGGCCTACCGTGGTACTGGTGGGCCCGCCAGGGGCCGGTAAGTCGACCGTGGGCCGAATACTGGCCGACCGGATCGGGGTGGATTTCACCGACGTTGACGATCTCGTCGTTGCCCGCGCGGGCCGCAGCATATCCGAGATCTTCATCACCGACGGCGAGCCGGTATTCAGACAACTCGAGGAGACTGAGGTGGCGGCCGCCCTGGCCAGCTGCAGCGGGGTGTTGGCACTAGGTGGCGGAGCGGTGCTTTCCGAACGCACTCGGGCCCGGCTACGTGGGCGTCGCGTGGTGTTCCTTTCGGTCAAGATGGCCGAGGGCGTGCGGCGAACGGGACTGTCGACTGCCCGCCCGCTGCTGTCCGGGGTGAACCCACGGGCGACATTCGCCGCCTTGCTCGATGCTCGATTACCGCTGTACCGCGAGGTAGCCACGGTCGAAGTGGCCACCGACGGTCACAGCCCCGAAGAGGTCGCCGAGGACGTGCTGCTTGCGATCGGCCCCCTGCGCAGCGGGATCGGGGGTATGCCCTAGACCACGGAGGACCTGCGATGAGTGAGACCGCGCAATCATCGGGCCACGCTGATGCTCCTGAGCCGGTGCGAATCCGGGTGGCGACGGCGCAGCCCTACGACGTGATCGTTGGACGGTACCTGCGGGCTGAGGTGCGGAAGGCAGTGGGCAGCGGTGCCGTCGCGATCGTGCACCAGCCGACTCTGGTCGAGTCTGCCGAGGTGTTGCGTACCGTGCTGGAGAGCCTCGGGTCTGAGGCTTATCGCATCGAGGTGCCCGACGCCGAGAACGGGAAGACGCTGTCCGTAGCAGGATTCTGCTGGGATGTGCTCGGAAGGGTGGGTCTGGACCGCGCCGGCACCGTGGTCGGCTTCGGCGGGGGGGCGGTCACCGATCTCGCTGGGTTCGTCGCCGCCAACTGGTTGCGAGGGGTCCGGGTGGTACAGGTGCCCACCACACTGCTAGGCATGGTGGACGCCGCGGTGGGCGGCAAAACCGGGATCAACATCGACGCGGGTAAGAACCTGGTCGGCGCGTTCCACGAGCCTGCCGCGGTACTGGTGGACTTGGCGACCCTCCAGACGCTGCCGCGAGCCGAGCTCGTCGGCGGGATGGCCGAAGTGGTCAAGGCGGGGTTCATCGCCGATCCGATGATCCTCGAGCGAATCGAGTCCAACCCCGAGGCTGCGCTGGACCCGTTCGGGCCAGTGCTGGAGGAGCTCGTCGGGCGCGCGATCCGGGTCAAGGCCGACGTGGTCGCCGCCGACCTGAAGGAATCTCACCTGCGGGAGGTGCTCAATTACGGGCACACGCTGGGCCACGCTCTGGAGCGACGGGAGGGCTACCGGTGGCGGCACGGCGCCGCGGTGAGCGTCGGGATGGTTTTCGCTGCTGAGTTGGCCCGGCTCGCCGGGCGCCTTGACGAGGCCACCGCGCAGCGGCACCGCGCGGTGCTGAGCTCGATCGGCCTACCCACTAGCTATGACGCCGACGCCCTGCCCGAGCTCCTGGAGGGCATGCGCAACGACAAGAAGACCCGGTCGGGGGTGCTGCGCTTCGTAGTACTCGACGGCCTGGGCAAGCCTGGACGGCTGGAGGACCCGGACCCCGAGCTGCTTGCCGCCGCCTACGCCGCGGTGGCCGGCGGGACGGAGAGCTCTTAGATGAAGGTGCTGGTACTCAACGGGCCGAATCTGGGCCGGCTAGGGACCCGAGAGCCCGATATCTACGGCGCGACCACCTATGACGATTTGGTGGCGCTGTGCCAGCGGGCCGGAGCCGAGCTGGGGCTGGAGGTGGACGTCCGGCAGACCGACCACGAGGGCGTCATGATGAGCTGGCTACACGAGGCCGCCGACACCGCGACCCCGGTGGTACTCAACGCCGGGGCGTGGACGCACTACTCGATCGCGGTCCGGGACGCCGCCGCCCAGCTATCGGCGCCGCTGGTGGAAGTGCACATCAGTAACGTGCACGCACGCGAGCCCTTCCGCCACCACAGCTACATTTCGGCCGTAGCTTCCGGGGTCATCGTCGGGCTGGGGACCGAGGGCTATACGCTCGCCCTGCGTTGGATCGTCGGCCGCGCCGGCACCTGAATTGGTGCCACATGCGTAACCCGGTCCAGACACACTGACTTCTATCGGGATTACGTATACCGGCCTTAATCGGCGTCCACTTCCCACTGACGCCGGTTGGCCTCCATGTAGGCACCAGGATCCATTGCTGAGCACACGCCAGCATCCTCAATTCATTTGCTCAATGACGAATATTGCGTGCGTGTCGCGGCGGACGCGGAGGTGTCCCAGTAACGGTAGCCCTATAATAGATCATTCTGGTTGACCCTGGGGGAGATGCTCGATGCGGGCTGTGGTCACCGGCGCTGCCGGATTCGTCGGATCCCATCTGTGCGTGCACCTGCTGGCCTGCGGCGACGAGGTGGTCGGCATCGACATGCTCACCGACTACTACGACCCTACTCTCAAGGAACTCAACCTAGACCGGCTCCGCAACTGGGATGCCTTTTCCTTGCACCGCGTCGACCTGTTGGACGCGCCGCTGCCGCAGCTCCTGGACGGCGCAGAGGTGATCTACCACCTGGCCGGCCAACCCGGGGTGCGCCCCTCGTGGGATCGCGACTTCCCTCAGTACGTCACCCGAAACGTGCTGGCCACCCATGCGCTGCTGGAAGCTGCCCGGGGCCGGCCGGTGCGCAAGATGGTCTTTGCGTCCAGCTCCTCGGTATACGGCGAGGTTGAGACCTACCCCACGGTCGAAACGCTGCGGCCGCAGCCGGCTTCGCCCTATGGGGTGACGAAGCTGGCGGCCGAGCATCTGTGTGAGCTGTACCGCAGGACGTACGACGTACCTGTCGTCTCGCTGCGCCTGTTCAGCGTGTATGGGCCGTATCAACGTCCCGACATGGCATTCTCCCGCTTGCTGGCGGCCGTCACATACGACCGGCCTTTTCCTCTCTATGGCGATGGCGAGCAGACGAGGGACTTCACCTACGCATCAGACGTTGCCGCCGCCATGCGATTGGCAGCCGGCTCGGAGTTCACCGGAATTGCGAACATCGGTGGCGGTAACCCGGTGTCGATGAACCAGGTCATTGCCAACGTCGAGCAACTCGCCGGCCCTGTTCAGCTGGTACGGCTGCCCAGTGTCCGCGGTGAGGTCCGCCACACTGGTGCCGACATTTCGCTGGCCAAGACGGCGTTCGGCTACACCCCGGCGGTAGACCTCACCGAAGGGCTCGCTGCCATGGTGGCGGCTGCACGTTGTGCTGGTTTCCCGCACGAGCTTTCCCCCGAGCCTCTCTGACCGACACCCGCTACCGTCGGGTACATGTCCCACCCTCGGCGCCGGGAGGCGCTCCGCGAGCGGCTGCGCGAGCTGGAACTCGGGGCGCTGCTGGTCGCCGATCTGCTGAACATCCGCTACCTCACCGGCTTCACCGGCTCAAATGGCGCCCTGTTGCTGCATGCCGACGGTGATGACACGAGTGTGCTGTGCACCGATGGCCGCTACCGCGCCCAGTCGCAGCGGCAGGTACCCGATCTGCGGAGACTGATCGAACGGTCGTGTCAACTGAGGTTGGCCAGGGAGGCCATCGAGCTTGGAATCGGCCGGCTGGGTTTCGAGAGTCACGTGGTGACGGTGGACGGGCACGCCGCCCTCGCGAAGGTGACCGGTGCAAATCGTCTGGTCGCCACCTCGCGGCCGGTGGAGGGCCTACGGCTGATCAAGGACGATTCCGAGGTCGCCGCCCTGCGCGCAGCTTGCACAGCTGCCGATACCGCCCTGGCCAGCCTGCTCGCCGACGGCGGGCTGCGCCCGGGCCGCACCGAGCGAGCGGTGGCCCGTGACCTGGAGGGCCGGATGGTGGCGGCGGGAGCTGCCGGCCCGTCATTCGACACCATCGTGGCGACCGGCGCGAACTCCGCGATTCCGCACCACCGCCCGACCGACGCCGAGCTGCACGACGGTGATCTGGTGAAGCTGGACTTCGGTGCCCTGGTCGATGGCTACCACTCCGACATGACCCGCACCATGGTGCTCGGGCCGCCGGCCGGGTGGCA
Organism: Pseudonocardiaceae bacterium; assembly: GCA_050699875.1. Lineage (GTDB taxonomy): Bacteria > Actinomycetota > Actinomycetes > Mycobacteriales > Pseudonocardiaceae. The sequence continues at coordinate 22,962 of JBOHFX010000195.1, read as the reverse complement.
GCGGGACCTCTACGGCCTCGTAGCCGCGGCGCAGGCCGCCGGGCGGGCGGCGCTGCGTGCCGGGGCTGACGTTCGCGACGTGGATGCGGCCTCCCGGGACGTGATCGTGGAGGCCGGCCGTGGCGAGGAGTTCGTGCACGGCCTCGGGCACGGTGTCGGCTTGCAGATCCACGAGGCTCCGGCGTTGTCGCAGTTCGGGGTCGGTACACTGGTCGCAGGCATGACAGTCACCGTCGAGCCGGGTGTCTACCTGGCCGGCCGGGGCGGCGTGCGTATCGAGGACACCCTCGTCGTTTCCGACGGCGAGCCCGAGCTCCTCACCCTGACCACGAAAGACCTCGTGGTCGTGCCTTGCTTGCCGTGACCATCCCGACGACCTAGTGATCGATCATGAGGGGCTGACGTGGCCACCACCAATGAGTTGAAGAACGGACTCGTGCTCAACCTCGACGGCCAGTTGTGGTCTGTCGTGAACTTCCAGCACGTCAAACCGGGTAAGGGCGGCGCCTTCGTGCGAACCACCCTCAAGAACGTGCTGTCCGGCAAGGTTGTGGACAAGACGTTTAACGCCGGCACCAAGGTGGACACCGCCACCGTCGACCGGCGGGAGATGACCTACCTGTACGCCGACGGTGTCGACTTCGTGTTCATGGACGCCGACACCTTCGACCAGATCACAGTTCCCGGTGCCGTCGTCGGAGATGCAGCGAAGTACCTGCTGGACAACCAGACCGTGTTGGTCGCAGTGCACGAGGGCGCTCCGCTCTACATCGAGCTGCCCACCTCGGTGGAGTTGGTGATCTCGCACACCGACCCGGGTCTGCAGGGAGACCGGTCGACGGGCGGCACCAAGCCCGCCACGCTGCAGACCGGCGCGGAGATCCAGGTGCCGCTGTTCGTCAGCACCGGTGAGAAGGTCAAGGTCGACACCAGGGACGGGCGCTACCTCGGCCGCGTCAGTAACTGACGTGGGTGCCCGCAGCAAGGCCCGCAAGCGCGCCGTCGACATCCTCTTCGAGTCCGACCTGCGCGGGGTGGAGCCGCTGGAGCTACTTGCCGAGCGGGTCGGAGCGCCTGAGCTACCGCCGGTCAGCGATTACACGATCTCGTTGGTGCACGGCGTGGTCGCGCACCGCGAGGACATCGATAGGTTGCTGGCTGACCACGCCCATGGTTGGGCGCTGGCGAGGATGCCCGCGGTGGATCGGGCGGTTCTTCGGCTGGGTGTGTTCGAACTGCTGTTCTCTGACGAGGTGGACGATGCAGTGGCCATTGACGAGGCCATCGAGTTGGTGAAGTTGCTGTCCACTGACGACTCGCCGAGGTTCGTCAACGGCGTGCTAGGCGCACTGGCCGCGCTACCCCGCGGGTCGTGACTGGTAATCAGGCCTCTTCTTTGTCCTTCGCGGGACGTGCCTCGGGAGGCAGCACTCCCCACCCGATGAGCTGTTCAGTGAGGTCGCCGGGGGACATGTCGTAGATGATCGCCAGCGAGCGCAGGTCCTCGGTGCGGATGGACAGCACTTTGCCGTTGTAGTCGCCGCGCTGGCTCTGGATTGTCGCGGCGTAGCGGGCCAGCGGGCCCACCTTCTCTACCGGCAGTTGCTGCAGCCGCTCAAGATTGATGACGATCTTAGTGGCCGGTTCGCTGCCGGAGGGTATCCGGCCCTCGGGCAGCAGCTCGGGTACGGGGACGCCGTAGAAGTCGGCCAGCTCGGCCAACTTCTGCACTGTGACCGCGCGGTCACCGCGCTCGTAGGAGCCAACTACCACAGCCTTCCAGCGGCCTGCCGACTTCTGCTCGACACCGTGCAGCGACAGACCTTGCTGCTGACGGATACCGCGCAGTTTCGATCCCAGCGCCTTGGCATAGTCGCCCATCTGGCCCTTCTCCTTGTTTAGACCCCGACCAGTCAACGCCTTGGGGCGCCACGCGAAAATCGGGATGATACGCAGAGTAATGCTGCGCTGAGTAACCTTCCAGGTCAAGCCATTGGGGGCCCAGCACCGGGGAGAGGCACGCACACCACCCAGACGGGGCAGCGGGTGAGCGTCAGCAAACGGCGTCCGACCTTGCTGGTAACGTCGCAGCTAGGTCCGGGCGCGGTCTGCGCACCTGACGTCCTTTAAGGCCCGTCCAGTGAGGCGGGGAAGGAGGTCCACCGTGTCGTCCCCCTCCGGGGCGGGCGCGGTGGGCGAGGCAGGGCCGCAGCAGCGTGAGCTGCTCTCGGCGGCCGATGTCGCGCGCATCGTCGCCCGAATGGCGCATCAGATCATCGAGCGCACCGCACCCCAGCAGGTGGTGCTGGTCGGCATCCTTACTCGGGGTGTCCCGCTCGCGCACCGGCTGGCGGATCGGATCCGTGAGTTCGGGGGGTGCAACCCGGGCGTGGGCACCCTCGACATCACCCTCTACCGGGACGACCTGCGGCGCCGTCCGACCCGCCCGCTGCAGCCCACCGAGCTGCCCGCCGGCGGCCTCGACGATGCGCTCGTCGTACTGGTGGACGACGTGCTGTTCTCCGGTCGCACGGTGGCCGCCGCGCTGGACGCGGTGCGCGAGTACGGCCGACCGCGGGCGATCCAGCTCGCCGTACTGGTCGACCGTGGCCACCGTGAGCTGCCGATTCGGGCCGACTACGTGGGCAAGAACCTGCCGACATCCCGGGACGAGGAGGTCGGTGTGTTGCTGGTCGAGACGGACGGCACCGATGCCGTCGTGATCCGCCGGAGCCGGCGGTGAGGCACCTGTTGACCACTACTGGTCTGCGGCGGGAGACGGCCACCGCGCTGCTGGACACCGCCGAGGCGCTCAAGCAGGTGCTGCTGGGCCGGGAGGTGCGAAAGCTGCCCACGCTGCGCGGGCGCACCGTAGTCACCTTGTTCTATGAGAACTCCACCCGCACCCGGGCGTCCTTCGAGATCGCCGGCAAGTGGATGAGCGCCGATGTGGTCAACGTCTCGGCCGGTGGCTCTTCGGTGGCCAAGGGGGAGTCGTTGCGGGACACCGCGCTCACCCTGGCCGCGATGGGCGCGGACTGCGTGGTGCTCCGCCACCCCGCCTCAGGCGCGGCGCATCGACTCGCCGGCTGGGTGCCCGCGCAAGTGATCAACGCCGGTGACGGCACCCACCAGCACCCCACTCAAGCGCTGCTCGATGCAGCTACACTGCGTGATCGATTGGGCACCCTGAATGGGCGGACCGTCACCATAGTCGGCGATGTGCTGCACAGCAGGGTGGCGCGCTCGAACATCGAGCTTTTGATCACCTTGGGTGCGCGCATTCACCTGGTCGCGCCACCCACTTTGCTGCCCTGGGGTGTGCAGAACTGGGGCCGTGGCCCGAACCCAGAACAGCACGGTGGGGAACCGCACAGCTGGCCGGTCACCGTCGGGCATGACCTCGACGCCGCGCTGCCCGGCACCGACGCCGTGATGGTGCTGCGGGTGCAGGCCGAGCGGATGCACGGTGACTTCTTCCCCTCGGCCCGGGAGTACTCGACCAGCTACGGGCTTACCGAGGCGCGGGTGCGGCTGTTGCCTGAGCACGCGGTGGTGTTGCATCCGGGCCCGATGCTGCGTGGCATGGAGATCGCGCCCTCGGTCGCCGACTCCCCCCGCGCGGCGATTACCGAGCAGGTCCGCAACGGCGTGCACGTGCGGATGGCGGTGCTGTACCACCTGCTCGCAGCCCAGGAGGAGCCACTATGACTCGGCCGATGCTGCTCCGCGGGATCCGGCCCTACGGCACGGGTGCCCCGGTTGACCTGCTGGTCCGCGACGGGGTGATTGCCGAGCTGGCGGGTGGCCTGGACGGCACCGGAACCGACGTGCTCGACGGCGGTGGACTGATCGCGCTGCCCGGCTTGGTGGATCTGCATGCGCACTTGCGTGAGCCGGGCCGAGAGGACGCCGAGACGATTGCCACCGGGTCGGCGGCGGCGGCGCTGGGTGGTTACACCGCGGTGTTCGCGATGGCCAACACCGACCCGGTGGCCGACACGGCGGTCGTGGTCGAACACGTGTACCGGCGCGGCCGCGAGGCCGGGCTGGTCGACGTGTACCCGGTAGGCGCGGTCACCGCCGGGCTGTGCGGCGAGCGGCTCGCCGAGTTGGGCGCCATGGCCGCGTCCGCCGCGGCGGTGCGGATGTTCTCCGACGACGGGGTATGCGTGCACGACTCACTGTTGATGCGCCGGGCCCTGGAGTACACCCGCGGGCTGGGCGGTGTGGTCGCCCAGCACGCCGAGGACCCCCGGCTCACCGCCGGTGCCCAGGCGAACGAGGGCGAGATCGCCGCCCGGCTGGGGTTGGCTGGTTGGCCCGCCGCCGCGGAGGAGTCGATCGTGGCCCGGGACTGCCTGCTGGCCCGGGATGCCGCGGCGGCGCTGCACGTCTGCCACGTGTCCACCGCGGGCACAGTGGAGCTGCTGCGCTGGGCCAAGCAGCGCGGGATCCGGGTGTCCGCCGAGGTGACTCCGCACCACCTGATGCTCACCGATGAGCGCTTGGCCGGCTACGACCCGGTCAACAAGGTCAACCCACCGCTGCGCACCGCCGCTGACGTCGCGGCGCTGCGTGCGGCATTGGTGGAGGGCATCGTGGACTGCGTGGCCACCGACCACGCCCCGCACGCCGCGCAGGACAAGGACTGCGAATGGCCTGCAGCTCGGCCGGGCATGCTGGGACTGCAGACCGCGTTGTCTGTGGTGGTGGCCACGATGGTAGGTCCCGGCCTGTTGGACTGGCGAGGGGTGGCCCGGGTGATGAGTGAGCGCCCAGCTCGCATCGGCGGGGCGACCGACCAGGGTCGCCCGATTGCAGTAGGACAGCCGGCGACCCTGATGCTGGTGGATCCGGACGCGACCTGGACGGTGCACGGAGCGCAGCTGGCCAGCCTGGCGGACAACACACCCTATGAGGGAATGGAGCTGCCCGGCCGCGTGGTGCTCACCGTGCTTCGTGGCGAGATCACTACCGAGGATGGCAAGGTGCAGCGTTGAAGGGCGGGCCGGCCGTGCTGGTGCTGGAGGACGGCACCACGGTGCGCGGCGAGAGTTACGGCGCGGTGGGTCAGACGCTGGGTGAGGCGGTGTTCGCCACCGGAATGACCGGCTACCAGGAGACCCTCACCGACCCGTCCTACCGCCGCCAGATCGTGGTGCAGACCGCGCCGCACATCGGTAATACCGGCTGGAACGACGAGGACGACGAGTCGCGGCGGATCTGGGTCGCCGGCTACGTCGTGCGCGACCCGGCCCGGATCCCGTCCAACTGGCGGTCCGTCCGGTCGCTGGACGAGGAGCTGACCCGGCAGGGGATCGTGGGGATCTCCGGGGTGGACACCCGCGCGCTGACTCGCCGGCTTCGCGAGCACGGCTCGATGCGAGCGGGAGTGTTCTCCGGAGACCTGCAGGCCGAGCCGACGCAGCTGCTGGCGCGGGTGCTGGCCAGCCCTTCGATGGCCGGGGCGGACCTGGTCGGGGAGGTCACCGTCACCGAACCGTACATCGTGCCGGCCAGCACCAAGCGACGGTTCCGCGTGGTGGCGCTGGACCTCGGGATCAAGTCCAACACCCCGCGGATGCTGGCCGACCGAGGCATCGAGACGCACGTCCTGCCGGCCACCACCACAGTGGAGCAGGTGCTGGAGCGGGAGCCTCACGGGGTGTTCCTGTCCAACGGCCCTGGCGATCCGGCGACCGCGGACCACGCGGTCTCGTTGACCCGCGCCGTACTGGCGCGGCGGGTACCGTTGTTTGGCATCTGTTTTGGCAACCAGATCCTCGGCCGCGCCTTGGGGCGGGGCACCTACAAGATGCGTTACGGGCACCGCGGGCTCAACGTCCCGGTCGTCGAGCACGCTACCGGGCGAGTGGCGATCACCTCGCAGAACCACGGATTCGCCGTGTCAGGCGAGCCCGGGGAGCGCTTCGACTCCGACTTCGGCCCTGCGGTGGTAACCCACTTCTGTCCCAACGACAACACCGTCGAAGGCCTCACCTGCCTGGAGGTCCCAGCCTTCAGCGTGCAATATCACCCGGAAGCAGCCGCCGGCCCCCACGACGCAGCCTCCCTCTTCGACCGCTTCTGCCACCTCATGTCCCGGTCTGATTCAGGGGGGACGGCAAATGCCGCGGAGGGCTGATATCGGGCATGTGTTGGTGATCGGCTCGGGCCCGATTGTGATCGGGCAGGCTTGTGAGTTCGATTATTCGGGGACGCAGGCCTGCCGGGTATTGCGGGCGGAAGGGCTGCGGGTCAGCCTGGTGAACTCCAACCCAGCAACAATCATGACCGATCCGGAGTTCGCCGACGCCACCTACATCGAGCCGATCACCCCGGAGTTCGTCGAGAAGGTGATCGCCGCCGAGCAGGCGGCTGGGTTTCCGGTGCAGGCGTTGCTGGCCACCCTGGGTGGGCAGACCGCGCTGAACACCGCCGTCGCCTTGCACCAGCGCGGCGTGCTGCAACGATATGGCGTCGAATTGATCGGTGCCGACATCGAGGCCATCCAGCGCGGCGAGGACCGGCTGAGGTTCAAGGACGTGGTCCGCGCGGTGGGTGCCGAGGTGCCGCGCAGCGCCGTCTGCTCCTCGTTGGATCAGGTCCGAGGAGCCGTCGACGAGCTCGGCCTGCCGGTGGTGATCCGACCGTCGTACACCATGGGCGGGCTCGGCTCGGGGATGGCGCACACGCCCACCGAACTCGAGCGGCTGGCCACGGCTGGGCTGGCCGAAAGCCCGGTGCACCAGGTGCTCATCGAGGAGAGCGTGCTGGGCTGGAAGGAGTACGAGCTCGAGCTGATGCGCGACCGCCGAGACAACGTGGTGGTGGTGTGCTCGATCGAGAACATCGACCCGATGGGGGTGCACACCGGAGACTCGGTTACCGTCGCTCCGGCGCTGACCCTGACCGACCGTGAGTACCAGCACATGCGCGACGTGGGTATCGCGGTGCTGCGCGAGGTCGGGGTGGACACCGGCGGCTGCAACATCCAATTCGCGGTGCATCCCCGCACCGGCCGGCTGGTCGTGATCGAGATGAACCCCCGGGTGTCCCGCTCGTCAGCGCTGGCGTCCAAGGCCACCGGATTCCCCATCGCCAAGATCGCCGCGAAGCTCGCGATCGGCTACACCCTCGACGAGATCACCAACGACATCACCGGCGAGACCCCGGCCAGTTTCGAGCCCACCTTGGATTACGTGGTGGTCAAGGTGCCGCGGTTCGCCTTCGAGAAGTTTCCCGGCGCAGACCCCACCCTGACCACCACCATGAAGTCGGTCGGAGAGGCGATGGCGTTGGGCCGGTCGTTCCCCGAGGCGTTAGGCAAGGCGCTGCGCTCCATGGAGACTCCCGTCACGGGGTTCTGGACCGCGCCCGATCCGCCGTCAGCGTCCGTGGACTCCGAACTCGAGGCCCTGCGAGTGCCCCACGACGGCCGGCTCTATACCGTGGAGCGGGCGCTGCGGTTGGGCGCGACGGTGACGCAGGTTGCCGAGGCCTCGGGTATCGACCCGTGGTTCGTCGACCAGATCGCCGGTCTGGTGGAGTTGCACGCAGAGCTCGTCGCCGCCAGGGAATTGGACGAGCCGTTGCTGCGCCGCGCCAAGCGCGCCGGCGTCTCCGACCGTCAGCTCGCCGCGGTGCGCCGCGAGCTGACCGAGCCGGCGGTCGCTGCGCTGCGGCATCGCCTGGGCGTTCGGCCGGTCTACAAGACCGTGGACACCTGCGCTGCCGAGTTCGCCGCCCGCACCCCGTACCACTACTCCGCCTACGAGAGTGATCCCGATGCCGAGACCGAAGTGGGGGAGCAACGGCAACGCCCCAAAGTGATCATTCTCGGTTCCGGGCCGAACCGGATCGGGCAGGGCATCGAGTTCGACTACTCGTGCGTGCACGCCGCGATGGCACTGCGTTCGTCACCCAACCCACCCGGCGGCTACGAGACCGTGATGGTCAACTGCAACCCGGAGACGGTGTCCACCGACTACGACACCGCGGACCGGCTCTACTTCGAACCGCTGACCTTCGAAGATGTCATGGAGGTGGTACACGCCGAGCGGGCCTCGGGCACCGTGGCGGGGGTGATCGTCCAGCTGGGTGGGCAGACCCCACTGGGTTTGGCGCAGCGGCTGGCCGACGCTGGTGTCCCGATTGTCGGCACTTCCCCCGAAGCGATTCACCTCGCCGAGGACCGCGGTTCCTTCGGCGCGGTGCTCCAACGCGCCGGGTTGCCCGCTCCGGCCTACGGCACTGCCACCTCGTTCGCGGAGGCCCGCAAGATCGCTGACGAGATCGGCTACCCGGTCCTGGTCCGCCCCTCCTACGTGCTCGGCGGGCGCGGCATGGAGATTGTCTACGACGAGCAGACCCTCGCCGGCTACATCACCAGGGCCACCGAGATCACTCCCGAACACCCGGTGCTGGTGGACCGCTTCCTCGATGACGCCATCGAGATCGACGTCGACGCACTGTGCGACGGCAGCGAGGTCTACCTCGGCGGGATCATGGAGCACATCGAGGAGGCCGGAATCCATTCCGGAGACTCCTCCTGCGTCTTGCCGCCGATCGGGTTGGGAGAGTCCGACCTGGCTACAGTGCGCGCCTCGACCGAGGCGATCGCGCACGGAATCGGCGTCCGCGGCTTGCTCAACGTGCAGTACGCCCTGAAGAACGACGTGCTTTACGTGCTGGAGGCCAATCCGCGAGCCAGCCGCACGGCGCCGTTCGTCTCCAAGGCCACCGCAGTACCGTTGGCCAAGGCCGCCGCTTTGATCATGCTGGGTGCGAGTATCGCCGAACTGCGCGCGCAGGGCGTGCTGCTGGCCCAGGGGGACGGCGGCACTGCGCCGGCCGATGCACCGGTGGCCGTCAAGGAGGCCGTGCTCCCTTTTCACCGGTTCCGTACCCCGGAGGGCCAAGGCGTTGACTCGTTGCTCGGACCGGAGATGAAATCCACCGGCGAGGTGATGGGCATCGATGCCGCGTTTGGCCAGGCATTCGCGAAGTCCCAGGCCGCTGCGTACGGCTCGCTACCGACGTCGGGGCGGGTTTTCGTGTCGGTGGCCAACCGGGACAAGCGGGCCATGGTGTTCCCGGCCAAGCGGCTGGCCGATCTCGGCTTCGAGGTTCTCGCCACCAGGGGAACCGCGAACACACTGCGCCGTAACGGCATTCCGTGCGCCGTGGTGCGCAAGCACTTCGAGGGTCCGGACAACATCGTCGATCTGATCAACGCCGGGGAGGTCGATATGATCATCAACACCCCTTGGGGCAATCCCGGCCCCAGGGTGGACGGCTACGAGATCCGCACCGCCGCAGTCTCCCGGGACATCCCTTGCATCACCACAGTGCAAGGCGCCGCCGCAGCGGTGCACGGAATCGAAGCTCTGATCCGCGGCGACATCACCGTCCGCCCGCTCCAGGCCCTGCACGCCGCGCTTCGCGCGACCCCATCTGACTCACATCCCGCAGGATCAGCGCGGTCATCCGGTGCTGGGTAACCCCGTTCAGCCCGCAGAATGCGGATTTGGCGTGCGGTTGGCGCGTGCCGTGACGGCGAGGGGGCCGTTATGCGTGGGGATCGACCCGCATCCGGAGCTGGTACGCGCTTGGGGGCTGGAGGACGACCCGCGTGGACTGGAGAGGTTCGCTCGAGGGGCGGTCGAGGCGCTGGCGCCGGAGGCGGCGTTGGTCAAGCCGCAGTCGGCGTTCTTCGAGCGGCATGGGTCGCGGGGCATCGCGGTGTTGGAGCGGGTGCTTGCGACGGCTCGAGACGCTAGGGCGCTGGTGCTGCTCGACGTCAAGCGTGCTGACATCGGCTCCACCATGGCTGGCTACGCCGCGGCTTACCTCAGCGACGGGGCGCCGCTGGCTGCCGACGCGATCACCCTGTCGCCCTACCTGGGAGTCGACGCCCTTGATCCGGCGTTCGAGCTGGCCGGCCGAACCGGACGGGGAGTGTTCGTGTTGGCGCTGACGTCCAACCCGGAGGGTAGAGATGTGCAGGCCGCGATCACCGCTGCCGGGACCACGGTCGCACAGTCCGTGGTGGACGCCGTCGCCGCCCGCAACGCCGATCGGCGCCCCATCGGTGACTTCGGTGTGGTGGTGGGAGCGACGGCACCGGCCGGCACCCTGCAACTGGGAGAACTCAACGGCCCGATACTGGCTCCCGGGATAGGCGCGCAGGGCGCCACCTTGGCCGACCTGACCCAGCTCTTCGGTACTGCGGCCAGCCACGTCGTGATGGTCACTGCTCGTGACCTGCTGCGCCACGGGCCGCAACCGGCGGCACTGCGACGCGTCGCCCGGCGAATCGCCGCCGAGGCCACGGTTGTGCTACATCCCTCGTCGCGGCAGGTCGGAGGGGGCACCCCGGATTAAGCGCCGGGTCCACCGGGGGATACGGTCGCCGCACCATCCACACCCATCCCACAAGCACTAGCAATCGACGGAGGAGACCGTGGCCCTTCCCCAGCTGACCGAGGAGCAGCGGGCCGCTGCGCTGGAAAAGGCGGCCGCCGCCCGACGTGCCAGGGCCGAGCTCAAGGAACGCCTCAAGCGCGGTGGGACCACCCTCAAGGAAGTCCTGGCCAAGTCCGACAGCGACGACATCCTGGGCAAGATGAAGGTCTCAGCTTTGCTCGAGGCGCTGCCCGGCGTGGGCAAGGTCCGCGCTCAGCAGATCATGGAGCGACTGGAGATCGCCAACAGCCGGCGGCTGCGCGGGCTCGGCGAGCGTCAGCGCAAGGCGCTGCTCAGCGAGTTCGGCCCGGAATGATCATTTTGGCGTGAGCGCACTTGACGTGATCAATACAGGCTGACGCATGTGATGGGGGGTGAGTCGGGGTCCAGCGCAGCGGTCGGGCCCCGACTCACCGTCATCTCAGGGCCTTCAGGGGTCGGCAAGTCCAGCGTGGTGGCCGAGATCGTGCGGTGCTGGCCGCAACTGTTCGTCAGCGTTTCGGTGACCACTCGACCGGCTCGGGCCGACGAACGGCCCGGTGAGCACTACCACTACGTGGATCGCGCGACGTTCGTCGGCATGCTGGAGCGTGGCGAGTTCCTTGAGTACGCGGAGTACGCCGGCAATTTCTACGGCACTCCGGCCGCTCCGGTGCACCAGGCGTTGGCGGCTGGGCGGTCCACACTGCTGGAGATCGAGCTGCAGGGCGCTCGCCAGGTGCGCGCGGCCATGCCTGACGCACTGCTGGTGATGCTGGTGCCGCCGTCATGGGAAGTGCTACACGCGCGGTTGGCCAACCGCGGCACAGAGAACCACGCCGGATTGGCCCGTCGGTTGCGAGTGGCTCGGGAAGAGCTGGACGCCGCTGATGAGTTCGATGTCACGGTAGTCAACGACGACGTGCAGCGGGCTGCACAGGAGTTGATATCCTTAATGCTCGGTGCGCGTCGGCGAACACCGCCGGCCCGACCTCTATGAGGCGTCTGGAGACAGTGAGTGACCAACCCCACTGAATTGGACGTGCTGGGCGCGTCCCCGGTTAGTGCCCCTGAGGGCATCACCAACCCTCCCATTGACGACCTGCTCGGCAAGGTGAGTTCGAAGTACGCCCTGGTCATCTTCGCGGCGAAGCGGGCTCGACAGATCAACGACTACTACGCGCAGCTCGGCGAGGGCTTGCTGGAGTACGTCGGGCCGCTGGTCGAACCAGGGCCGCGGGAGAAGCCGCTGTCGATCGCGTTGCGTGAGATCCACTCCGGCATGCTTGAGCACACCGAGGGCGAGTGACCCACGCCGGGCCCGTCCGGCCGGACCGGACCCGGCGGATCGTGCTCGGCATCGGCGGTGGCATCGCCGCCTACAAGGTGTGCAACGTGCTCCGCTGCTTCACCGAGATGGGCCATCAGGTCCGGGTTGTTCCCACCAAGGCCGCGCTGCGGTTTGTCGGAGCGCCCACCTGGGATGCGCTGTCCGGGTCACCGGTGCACCACGACGTGTTCGTCGACGTCGCCGAGGTGCCCCACGTACGGCTAGGGCAGACCGCCGATCTTGTCCTGGTCGCCCCGGCTACTGCGGACCTGCTGGCTCGCGCTTCGCACGGTCGGGCCGATGACCTGCTCACGGCCACCCTGCTCACCGCGCGCTGCCCGGTGCTGATGGTTCCCGCTATGCACACCGAGATGTGGGAACATCCCGCGACGGTACACAACGTGGCGGTGCTGCGCTCCCGCGGAACCGTCGTTGCCCAGCCTGCATCGGGGCGGCTCACCGGCGTCGACTCCGGTCCCGGCCGGCTACCGGAGCCTGCGGAGATCGTCGAGCTGGCCACTCTGCTGCTGCACCGCGCGGACGCCCTGCCGTGGGACCTTGCCGGCAGGCAGGTGGTGATCTCCGCCGGTGGTACTCGCGAACCGCTGGACCCGGTGCGTTATCTGGGCAGCCGGTCCTCTGGGCGGCAGGGCTATGCGCTGGCCCGCGTCGCGGCGCAGCGCGGTGCCCGCGTGACACTGGTTGCGGCACACACTCCGGATTTGATCGATCCGGCGGGCGTCGAGGTAGTTGCCGTGGGCACCGCACGCGAGATGCGAGAGGCCGTGCTGAAGGCGGCGCCGGGCGCCCATGCGGTGGTGATGGCCGCCGCCGTGGCCGACTTCCGCCCAGCCCACCCCCGTCCCAGCAAGATCAAGAAATCTGGGTCGGTCGCAGATCCGGTGTCGCTGATCCTGAACCCGGACATCCTGGCTGAACTGGTGCAACGCCGGCCGCACGGCCAGGTGGTGGTCGGCTTCGCAGCCGAGACCGGCGACGCCGACGGCGGGGTGCTCGCCCACGGCCGGGCCAAACTCGGCCGCAAGCGCTGCGACCTGCTGGTGGTCAACGCGGTCGGGGAAGGTCACGGGTTTGAGGTCGAGCACAACGCGGGCTGGTTGCTCGGCGACGATGGTGCGGAGATCACGCTGCCGGACGGGCCCAAGACCCTGCTCGCCTCGTATGTCTGGGATGCAGTCGCCGCCCGGCTGGCACGAAAAGGTCAACTGCAGTGAACTCGTCGGGGTCAAGCGGGCGGTGGGGGAACTGGAAGTCCGTGACCGGCCTGGCCGGACATGTCCTCGCCGCGTCGCTCGCGGCTGTAGGTGGGGGTGGCATGCGCCTGTACGACCAACTGGACCGCTGGGCACGGCAGCGGCCGGACGGTGAGTTCACCGGTGGTCACCGAGACTGAGCTGGTCGACTACTGCCGTGGCCGGCTCGGCGGCCATCAGCGGCCGCGTTCGGTCGATTTCGTCGGCGAGCTGCCGCGCACTCCGACCGGTAAGGTCCACAAGCGCGCGTTGCGCGAGCCCTACTGGGCAGGCTGCGAACTGAGGGTGGCAGGCGCATGAGTGCTGACGACACTCAGATGGTGACCTGGCCCGATGGCTTCGACGCGCATATCGCCCCCGAGCTCAACAGATCCGCTCTGTTGGTGATCGACACTCAGGTCGACTTCGTTGACGGCGGCACCAGCGCCGTCTGCGGCACCACCCAAGTCCTTCCCATAATCGCTCAGCTACTGACGACCTACCGGATGTCCCGCCGGCCGATCGTCCACGTCGTCCGGCTCTACGACGGCGACGATGTGGATCTGCCTCGTCGCGCCCTGATCGCCGCCGGTGCATACATCGTGCGGCCAGGATCCGCCGGGTCACAGATCGTCCCCGAGCTCCGACGCCACGGTGTCAGTGCCCTCGACCCGAAGCTGCTGCTTGCCGGGGAGCTGCAGGAACTCGCACCCGATGAGTGGGCGATGTGGAAGCCGCGCTGGGGCGCATTTCACCGCACCCCGCTCGACGGGCACCTGCACGCGCTTGCCGTCACCACCGTGGTCATCACGGGCTGCAACTATCCCAACTGTCCCCGCGCCACCGTCTACGGCGCCAGTGAACACGACTACCGCGTCCTGATCGTCTCCGATGCCATCTCCGGTGTCCGACCCCCGCACCTCGACGAGGCGGGCCTCATGGGCGTGCTGGCTACGCCTAGCAGCAAAGTCATCGACCACTTCGACGGCACTGCGCGCCTCACGTAGCAGCGGGTGCCACCGGCCTTCTCGACCCGGATGTCACACTGATGCCGTGCGAGAATTGCGAGCCCTTCCCAAAGCGCACCTTCATTTGCACCTCACCGGATCCGCGCGACTGGAAACAATACGCGAGCTTGCCGACCGGTACGGCATGAGCCTGCCCTCCGCGCTGGTGGACGAAGAATTTGGATGGGGCCCGCGCGGCCGAGACTGGTCTCATTTTCAGGGTCGCTACGATGCGGCGCGGCAAACGATTCGGTCCGCCGACGATGTGTGCAGGATCATCCGGGAAGCAGCCGAAGACGACGCCGCGGAAGGTTCTGAATGGTTGGAGCTGCAAGTTGATCCGGGTTGGTACGCGCGCCACCTCGGCGGTGTGGAGGCAGCTGTGGAAACAATGTTGGGCGCGTGCCAGAGCGCGGCCCTGGCCACGGGTATCGGTGTTGGGTTGCTGCTGGCAGTAGGCTGGAACGTGGCACCGGAACAAGCTGACAGCGTCGCGCGGACTGCGGCCCGGTACGCGCATCGGGGAGTCGTCGGCTTTGGTATCTCCAACGATGAGCGGCTGGGTGAACCCGACGATTTCATCTCGGCGTCCCGTATCGCGCGTGATGCGGGGCTGGTCGTGGCGCCGCACGCAGGCTTCTACGCCGACCACATTCACGTGCGTCGGTGCGTCGAACTGCTCGGAGCGCGCCGGATAGGTCATGGAATCACCGCCGCGGTGAGTCCGCATACGTTAAAAATCCTCGCTCGCAGCCAGGTCACCATGGAAATCTGCCCGACTTCCTATCTGCCGCTAGGAGTGCTGTCCTCATTGGCGCAGATCCCGATCGCGGCGTTTCAACAGGCCGGGGTTGCGGTGGCATTGGGAGCCGATGATCCGCTCATTTTCGGTACCCGGCTGGTCGGGCAGTACGAGATCCTGCGCGAGGTCCACAGTTTCGATGACCAGGCTCTCGCTGATCTCGCTCGCCAATCCGTGCGCGCTTCCACTGCCCCCGCGGACCTGATGAAGCGACTTCTCGCAGGTATCGACAGGTGGCTTTCTTGACTACGGAGGCGCACAGAATGAGGAGGACATGATGGCGATGGGTTATGAATACAAGGTGGTTGAACTTCGCGAGGGCTTGATCGGCGGCAAGATGTCCGGTGGCAAGCTGGAGAGGATCCTCAACGAGCATGCCGGCCAGGGATGGCAGCTCAAAGCCATCACCGCCGTCGAGGTCAAGGGACGGATCGGGCCCGGTGGCGTCGAGGGCGTGCTCGTCACCTTTGAGCGTTCTCTCGGCTGAAGCCTGCCGGGTCGGGGTGCTCTGGTAGACCCGCCAGGTGAGCAACGGCCGGTCCCGCCGAGGGCTGCAGAGCCCGGCCGCCGCGCTGCCCGTGGCGCGGGTGTGCGTGGACACCCCGCTGGCCCACCTCGACCGCCCCTTCGACTACCTGGTGCCCGCCGAGCTCGATGCGACGGCGGCAGCCGGCGTACGGGTGCGGGTCCGTTTCGCCGGTCGGCTGGTGGATGGGTGGCTGCTGGATCGAGCCGAGCGATCCGACCACCCGGGCCGGCTGGCCTGGCTCGAACGGGTGGTGTCCGCCGAGCCAGTGCTCAGCCCGCAGATCGCCGCGCTGGCCCGGGCCGTGGCCGACCGGTGCGCGGGCACTATGAGCGACGTGCTGCGGCTGGCCGTACCTCCGCGGCATGCTCGCACCGAAGCCGAAGCGCGCACCGCCGCCCCGGCCCATCCGCCGCGGCCCGACGTCGCCGGCTGGGCACGCTACCCGCGGGGACCGGCCTTCCTGGATGCACTGCACCAGGGCAGGGCGGCGCACGCCTGCTGGCAGGCGTTGCCGGGGGAGGACTGGCCCGCCCGGCTCGCCGAGGCCGCCGTCACCGTCGCAACAACCGGCCGCGGTGCGCTGATGGTGCTACCCGACCACCGGGACACCGCACGGGTGCACGCCGCGGTGGCCGCACTGGCCGGGTCTGATGCAGTGGTCACCCTTGCCGCCGAGTCGGGACCTGCACAGCGGTACCGCCGGTGGTTGGCGGTGCGACGGGGCGCGGTGCGCATCGTGGTCGGCACCCGAGCTGCCGCCTTCGCGCCAGTCGCCGATCTGGGCCTGATGGTGCTCTGGGACGACGGCGACGACCTGCATGCCGAACCGCGAGCCCCCTACCCGCACACCAGGCTGGTGCTCGGTCAACGCGCCGTTCTCGAGGGAGGAGCGCTGCTGGTGGCCGGGTATTGCCGCACGGCGGAGACGCAGCTGTCGGTCGACACCGGATGGGCACACGAGATCGTCGCCAGCCGGGACGTGCTGCGGGCGGCGGCGCCGCGGATCACCGCGATCGGAGAGGACGACACCCAGCTGGCGCGGGACCCGCTGGCCCGCGCGGCGCGGCTACCCGCGGTGGCGTTCGAAGCGGCTCGCGCGGCGCTGAGCCGCGACCTGCCGGTCCTGGTGCAGGTGCCGCGCCGCGGATATGTGCCCGCGTTGGCCTGCGGGCAGTGCCGGGCTGCGGCCCGCTGCCGGTGCTGCGCTGGCCCGCTGGCGTTGGCTACCGCCGATCTAGCCAGCTGCCGGTGGTGCGGTGTCGTGGAGGCCGGTTACCGGTGCGCGACTTGCGGTGGCCACCGGCTGCGCGCGACGGTGATCGGGGCCGGTCGTACTGCCGAGGAGCTAGGCCGTGCGTTTCCGGGGGTGCCGGTGCGCAGCTCTGGCAGCGGGGAAGTGCTGTCCGGGATCCAGGCAGGCCGTTCGCTGGTGGTCGCCACTCCCGGAGCAGAGCCGCCGGCGCGATACGGGGCGGCGTTGTTGCTGGATGCCGCAGCGTTGCTGGCCCGGCCCGATCTGCGCGCCGCGGAGGAAGCGCTGCGGCGGTGGATGGCCGCGGCTGCGATGGTGGAGCCGGCGGCCGATGGCGGCCGGGTGGTGGTGGTCGCGGACGCCGCGCTGGCGGCGGTGCAGGCTCTCATTCGTTGGGATCCCGCTGGGCACGCCAGGGTCGAGCTGGCCGCGCGCGCCGAGCTCGGCTTCCCGCCTGTGACGCGGCTGGCCGCCCTGGACGGCCCACCAGCCACCCTGACGGATGTCAGCGAGACGCTTGACCTGCCGACGGGCGCCGTGCTGCTGGGTCCGGTGCCCGCTCCAGGGGACGACGAGCGCGAACGGCTACTGGTCCGCGTTCCGCGTTCCCAAGGGCTGCCACTGGCCACCGCGCTGGCCGCATTGCAGGCCGGGCGAAGTGCGCGCAAAGTACCCGACCCGGTGCGGGTCCAGCTCGACCCGCAACAGTTGGGCTGAGGGGCTCACGCGGCATACTGCGCTGGTGCTTGTCCCATTCGTCTGGCCCAGCCCAGCACCGCTGTCCGGCAAGGCGCGCTGAGCGGTGCGGTTGGTCTTCGCTGGTACGCCCGAGGTGGCGGTGCCCTCGTTGCAAGCGTTGCTGGATTCCGACCGGCACGAGGTCGCCGCAGTGGTGACCCGGCCGGACGCGCCGGCTGGCCGCGGTCGACGGCCGACCCGATCCCCGGTGGCAGCGCTGGCCGTCGACGCCGGGCTGGAGGTGCTCACTCCTCGCAGGCCGTCGGAGCCGGACTTCTTGGCTCGGCTTTCCGCACTGGCGCCGGACTGCTGCCCGGTCGTCGGCTACGGCGCCCTCGTTCCACGGGCGGCGCTGGACATCCCCCTGCACGGTTGGGTGAACCTGCACTTCTCGCTGCTGCCCGCCTGGCGTGGCGCTGCTCCGGTGCAGGCCGCGATCTGGCACGGGGACGAGATCACCGGCGCATCCACCTTCGCGTTGGAGGAGGGCCTGGACACCGGTCCGGTGTACGGCACGGTCACCGAGGTTATCCGCCCCGAGGACACCGCGGGTGCGCTGCTGTCCCGGTTGGCCGATGCCGGAGCCGGGCTTCTGGTGGCCACCTTGGACGGGATCGCTGACGGCATCTTGTGTCCGGTGCCCCAGCCGCTAGAGGGGGTCTCGCATGCCCCGAAACTCACCGCCCAGGACGCTCACGTGGACTTCCGGGCTCCGGCCTTCGCGGTGCACCGCCAGGTGCGGGCGGTCACCCCCGCTCCTGGTGCGTGGGCCCGCTTGCGGGACCAACGCGTGAGTCTCGGTCCGGTACGGGTTGCCGATGTCCGCGATGTCAATGGGCTCAAGCCCGGTGAGCTGCGGGTGGGTAAACAGGAAGTGCTCGTCGGCACGGCCACCGGCCCGGTGCGGTTAGGCGAGGTCACCGCACCCGGCAAGCGAACGATGCCTGCGACGGACTGGGCCCGCGGCGCCCGGCTCGAGCCGGGGGAGCGGTTCGAGTGACGGTGCCCCGCAAACCGTCCCGACCGCCCCGTCCCGGGCCGCCTCGACGCCGTTCCGGGCCCAGCAAACCGCCAGCCGAGGATCCCGCTCGTCGGGCCGCGCTGGACGCGCTGGCCGCGGTCCGCGGTCGTGACGCGTACGCCAACCTCGTGCTGCCGGGCCTGCTGCGGCAGCGTGGGATCAACGGCCGGGACGCCGCGCTGGCCACCGAGCTGTGTTACGGAACGTGCCGTGCGCAGGGTCTGCTCGATGCGGTGTTGCAGTCCTGCTCGGACCGTCCGCTGTCCGAGGTGGACGGCGAACTGCTGGATGCGCTGCGGCTGGGCAGCTACCAGTTGCTGCGGACCCGGGTGCCGCCGCACGCGGCGGTCGGCACCACCGTGGATCTGGTACGGGCCGGGCGTGGCAGCGCCGCCGCCGGCTTCGTCAACGCCGTGCTGCGCCGGGTCGGCAAGCAGAACGAGGACGCCTGGTTGCGGGTAGTGGCGCCGCCGGCCGATGAGGACCCAGTCGGCCACCTTGCGATGGTGCACTCGCACCCGCGGTGGATCGCGCAGGCCTTCGCCGACGCCCTGGGCGGTGACTCCGATGAGCTGGCGGAGGCGTTGGCCGCCGACAGCGCCCGCCCTCTGGTGCACCTCGCGGCGCGCCCCGGTCAGCTCGGCGCCGCCGAGCTGGCCTCGGCTACTGGCGGCAAGCCCGCCCCCTACTCGCCTTACGGAGTCCATCTGGCAGACGGTGGCGACCCAGGCGAGCTTGCCGCGGTGCGCGACCACCTGGCCCACGTGCAGGACGAGGGCAGCCAGCTGGTCGCCCTCGCGCTGGCCGGGGTGCCGCTGGAGGGCGCCGACGCCCGCTGGCTCGACCTGTGCGCAGGGCCGGGAGGCAAGGCAGCGCTATTGGGTGCCCTCGGTGCCACCCGGAGCGCAATCCTGGAGGCCGTGGAGAAGGCCGAGCACCGGGCGCGACTGGTCAGGCAGGCCTGCGCCGGCCTGCCGGTGACGGTGCACACCGTCGATGGCCGGGACAGCGGGTTGCCGGAGCGGGTTTACGACCGGGTGCTGGTGGACGCTCCATGCACCGGACTCGGGGCGTTGCGGCGCCGCCCGGAGGCCCGCTGGCGGCGGCGAGCCGACGACCTCGCGGGGCTGGTCAGGCTGCAACGGGAACTGCTCGTGGCGGCGCTGCGGCTGGTCCGCCCTGGCGGTGTGGTGGCATATGTGACGTGCTCGCCACACGTGGATGAGACGGTGAGCGTGGTCGCGGACATGGTGCGGCGCACCGGTGCCGAGCAGCTCGACGCCAGGCCCTGGTTTCCCGGCGTGCCACGGCTCGGCGACGGGCCCCATGTGCAGCTGTGGCCGCACCGGCACGGCACCGATGCGATGTTCTGTGCCCTGCTGCGTCGCTGAGTGGTTGGCGATTATCATCGTCTCTTAGGTGCCTGAGGGCCTTCCTCCCCATCTTGATGCCTGGTGAGAACGCCTCCGCCTTATGCAACGGTACCCTCAAAGCGCCCTGAGGGTGTTATTCAAAAATGTGATTGTTTCGACGGGCGATTCAGCCTGTACGCACAATCGGTCCATGACCGTCACATAATGCTGGACATCGTGGCTCTTGTCTAGATAAACTGCGCTAGTCAACTGCTCAA
Organism: Pseudonocardiaceae bacterium; assembly: GCA_050699875.1. Lineage (GTDB taxonomy): Bacteria > Actinomycetota > Actinomycetes > Mycobacteriales > Pseudonocardiaceae. Next base: position 2,951 of record JBOHFX010000195.1, on the reverse strand, counting down.
GATAGACGATATCCGATAAGTCAGGATCGGAAAATCGCAGGATTGTAAACGGACCACCTACTGCCACATGTGGACCGGAATGGATCGGTACAACTTGAAGTGTGACGTTGGGGAGCTCGGCCATCGTCATCAGATGCTGGATTTGTTCCCGCATCGCGGAACGCCCATTAAGTCGCCATAGTGAGCCCTCCTCGAGCGCTGCCCACAACGAGGGTGCTCCGGGTTGAGTGAGGACTTCCTGACGTGTCATCCGCAGCGCCACCCGGTGCGCGATATCGTCGTCGGACTCGTCCGGGTGGCCAAGCTGGATGACGGTGCGGGCGACCTCCCGAGTCTGCAGCAAACCCGGCACGAGTTGGGGTTGATAGGTGCGGATGGCTGAACTGGCCTGCTCCAGGCCGAGGTACGTCTCAAACCAACTCGGCACGATGTCGCTGTACTGATACCACCAGCCGGGCACGTTGGACCGCTGGACCAGCGTCAGGAACGTCCTCCGCTCCTGCTCATCAGTAATTCCGTAAACTGTGAGCAAATCGGCCACGTCCCGTTCCCTGAAGCCGATCCGCCCAAGCTCCATGCGGCTGATCTTGGCGTGGGACGCCCGGATGACCTGTGCGGCCCCCCTGGCAGAGATTCCACGCGCTTCCCGGAGCCGACGCAGTTGAGTACCTAACATGATGCGCAGCGCAGTGGGTCCCTGCGGCCTCGTAGCGTGACTGCCGGTCAGATCCCGACTCGACCAGGATCCCCCCACAGCCGTCCTACCGTGCAGTTACGTGCAATTTGCAGTGCATAATGCTGAGCATAGCGCAGGGGGTTGGCAGGCGGCAATGTACGGCATCTGTTGCCTGCGCGTGACGGGACGCCCGACTGGCCGCCAACTGGCCTGAAGATCGGTCAATTTACCGGGAGCTGACCTCGGTCAGCCGCCAGGGTCGCGGCCTGGCTACGCAGGAGTTGCGTGGGGTCGGCAAGCGGCCCGCCCCTGCAGGTGACTCCATCACCGTTGTTGCACCGGTGTACGGTTGGGCGTGTCTCAGCATTGCTGAGCAATTTGCAGCGCAATAAATCGGTTATTATCACCCAGTCGTTCGAGTCATTGGAGCGAGTTGCGTGGCATTGTCTGGGCACATGGTGTCCGTCCCCACGATCCGAAGGCGGCGTCTTGGAGCGGCACTCCGGCGGCTTCGCGAGGGCAGCGGCATGAGTCTGGAGGCTGTCGCCGAGGAACTCGGCTGGTCGACCAGCAAGGTAAGTCGCATTGAACTAGCGAAGATCGCGGTCACACCTGCGGACGTGCGCGCACTGTTGGGTGTGCTCGATGCGCTGTCCGACGAAGTAGAGACTTTGGTGAGTCTCGCCAATGAAGATCGTCAACCGGGTTGGTGGCGCCAGTATGCCGAGGTGTTGCCACCGTGGTTTGAGGGTTACCTCTCCCTGGAATCCGAAGCTGCGCGACTGCTGGCTTACGAGTCGGAGGTCGTGCCCGGCCTACTTCAGACCGAGGAGTACGCAGTCGAAATACTCCGACACTCGCCCTACACGCAGCTACCGGACGAGGCAGCTAGAGCAGCAGAGTTGCGCCGTACTCGACAGGCCCGGCTCGTCTCGCCCGACCCGATACACCTGGACGTGGTGATCAACGAGGGTGCCCTTCGACGTGTCGTAGGCGGCCCGGAAATGATGCGCGATCAGCTGACCAGCTTGATCGAGACCACCGACCTTCCCAACGTAGCGCTCCGGGTGCTGCTTTTTGAAGCAGGCGCCCATCCCGGCGTTGATGGATCGTTCACCGTGCTGGAATTCTCCGATCCTAGCGACCCACGGATCGTCTATCTAGACCGGCTGACAGACAGTGAATACCTCGATGGCCTACGCGACATTGCGGCGTATCGTCACGCACATGAGCGACTACGGGCGTCCGCGCTGTCCCTGAGCGATTCCCGCAGAATGATCAGCGGACTGTTGAAGGAGCTGATGAGATGATTGAGGACGTCCTCGGGCCCGGACAGCCGCCTCGAATGCACTGGCGCAAGAGTAGCTACAGCGGCACGGCTGGAAATTGCATCCAGGTTGCCGAGCTCGACCAAGGAGCCCGCGCCGTGCGGGACTCCAAGGACCCGGCTGGTCCGACGCTGACGTTCACTGCAGACGAGTGGTCCGCGTTTACGTCCAAAATGTGTGTCGGCGATTTCGATCGACGTTGCCGGCGGATGAGCCACCGATACGAGTGAGTTGACCCATCGCGGTGATGCATTAATCGTTTCGAACTCCGTTTCCATACCGCAACACCGCTTGCGCTGGTTGTCCCGTCGAGGTGGTAATCACTTGCCGCTGCCGAACGGCGACCCACGGGTACCCGGTCACATTCCAACCGTCCTCAACTATCCTCCCACGGCCGACGCACTGCTAATGCGTGCGCCATAGATTGTAGCCAGCCCATTCGATACTCGGCGTGTACGCTGCGCACCGCTCCGAGACGTCACGGTCAGCGCGTCGCATCCATCCTCTTCTGCATGCTGATGAACACGGCCATCTCGGCGTGGGTGAAGATGAGGGTGGGACCACTCGGGTATCGTGAGTTGCGCACGGCGATTTGTCCATCCACGAGCTTCGCCAACTCCACGCAGTCTCCGCTAGGATTGCTGTAACTGCTCTTTCTCCAAGTGACCTGCCGAAGAAGGGTGGCCGGCATACCGTTAGTTATCGGTGGCATCTCCAGCCCCTCCGTAGGCGTCTCTGACCCGGATCCGCGAGTAGGGGCGTGACACGCCCGTGAGATGGCGATAGGTGTCCTGCTGACCTGGGATGATCCTGCTTACCGGGGCTTGATCATCACGGGTGGAAGGACACCTATCGGGGGGGCAGGGTACGCGAGATCCACCGGTTGGGGCGGTGGGTGCGGATCGGCGCGCCGGACCCGACATTGACGGGCCTGTCCGGGATGGCGG
>JBOHFX010000194.1:0-8667 GCA_050699875.1 Pseudonocardiaceae bacterium | reverse complement strand
TTTATAACACTGTGTCGCACTCACGAGCGCGCAGCCTGACAACGTCCACGAGCACGGTGCCGGGCTCGATCAGCCGGGCGGGCGACGGGCTGTCGTACACCACCAGGAGCCGACGCCCTTCGAGCAGCCCGATTCCTTCGGCGTGGTCGTCACCGTCGCCGAAGGGGAGGTCGAGTTCCCGGCTCAGCGCCGGCGCCCGCACGATCCGGGGCGCGCCGCCGTCGAGCGCGCCGCGCCAGCGGTACACCCGGACTGGTCCATCGAGATCCATCGACGGGCCGGCCAGGACGAGCAGATCGTCACCGTCCGGGCACAGGTCGCGGACACCGAGCCCGTCGAGGTCCAGGAAGTGCTTCCGGTAGATCGTGCCGCGGTCGTCAAGTGGGGCTAGCTCAAGTACGTCCTCGCTACCTCGGGGCAGCAGTGTGATGACCACCGCCCAGCCGCGCAGCACCGGCCCTCGCAGACCCAGATACAGCGACTCGCCATGGACAGCGACACCCTCGATGTCGAACCCGTTGTCCTTACCGGGAATCGCCAGGAACGGGGCGAGGTGCTCGTCGACAGCGAGTGTGCCGGTGATCCCACCGGGCAACAGCGCGCTGGTGTGCCCAGCGGGTGACTCGCGAACGATTGCCGGTAGGCCGTCCGGGCCATTCGCGATGGCCAGCCGTGCCACGATCCGGCGGCTGGGCTCGTCGGTCACCTCGGCCAGGCGCCGCGCCGCTTTGTCCCCATCATGCTTGGCCTTGATCCGCTTGCGCCGGCTGCTGTGTGAACCGATCGCCCACAGGTAGGGGCCGTGCCGGGCCAGCCCCTCGACGTCCACCTCGTCCTCCGGGCCGCCGGGCAAGGCAAGGATATCGGCGAGGCGGAAGGTGGTGTGCTGGCCGTAACCCGTGCCGTCGGCGGTGAACCGCTCGACGGTGGCAGTCTCGTCCCCGGCGATCCAGAGGTAGGCCGCGTCGGGTCGGACCGCAGAAAGGTTGACGTGGGTCTGCGCGTCCACAGCATGTTGGGCGAAGCGCAGCGGTATCTGCTCGATGTCCATGGTGTCACCTACTGGGGTTCGGTGAAGTCGCCTGCGGCGCGGCGTACCCGGGTGAGTAGCGCAGTGAGCTGGGTGGTGTGGGCCTCATCCAGCCCGACGAGGCCGAAGTCGATGTCAGTGAGCGCCACGGTGGCGATCTTCTGACGCTGGCGCCCCGATTCTGTGATCGTGACCAGGGTGGTGCGCCGATCGGTGGGGTGGCCGCTGCGCTCGACCAGGTGATCGGCCTGCAGCCGGTCCACGATATTGGTCACGCTGGTCGGGTGTAGCTGCAGCCGTTGGCCCATCACTTTCATCGGTAGGCTGCCCCGCCGGGAGAAAACCAGCAGCACCAATGCCTCGTACCGGGCGAAGGTCAGACCGTGCGGGCGCAGTGCGGCATCCACGGCCGACTGCAGGATCTGCTGCACGCGCATCACGTTGGTGACCGCGGCCATCGTCCCGGCCGGACCGATGCGAGTCTGCCATATCTGCGCGGCTCGATCGATCGGGTCGAACGGCAGCGGGTGATGCGTCGCCATGGGTGCACCGTAGAACACGTCGGTGCTCCGGATAGGGCAGGCTGGGGCGATGATCGTGGCATTCAGTGTCGCCCCCGCCGTGGGCGAATCCGACAGCGTCAGTGCGGCTGTGGCGAAGGCGGTCCAGGTGGTAGCGGACTCGGGTTTGCCCTACGAGCTCAACGCCATGTTCACCCTCGTGGAGGGGGAGTGGGACGAGGTGATGGATGTGGTGCGGCGGGCGGTCGAAGCTGCCAGTGTCGGCACTACCCGAACCAGTTTGGTGCTCAAGGCCGACATCCGACCCGGGTACACCGGCCAGCTGCGCGCCAAGGTCGACCGCGTCCAGCAGCACCTGACTGACCAGGTGGGATAATCACCCGCCACGGACAGGCCGGTCCACCGTGGAGGAAACGGCCTTGCGGGTCTCGGCCACACCCGCCTTGCCGTTGTGGTGCTGCTCGCGCAGTTGCCGCTCAATCGCGCGATCGGCGACGATCATCGGGTCGGTGCTCAGGTCGCGAGCCAGCGAGATACACAGGGCGATCATGAGCAGCGTGAACGGAGCCGCCGCGATGATCGTGAGAGTTTGCAGGCCGGACAGCGCGGTTGCCCCGCCGACCAGCAGCATGACCACCGCCACGGCGCCGGTCGCGGTGCCCCAGAAGATCACGTTCCAGGCTCGGGGCTTCTGACTGCCGCGCTGCGACAGCGTGCCGAGCACCATCGAAGCGGCATCAGCACCGGATACGAAGAAGATCGCGACTAGGACCATTACCAGCACGCTGGTCGCCCCCGCCAGCGGAAAGGTCCTCAGCAGTCCGAACAGCTGCGCCTCGACGTTACCCTGGCCCGCGATATCGGTTCCACCACGCTGCACGCTGATTGCGGCACCCCCGAAGATAGCGAACCACACCAGGCTCACCACGCTGGGAACCGCAATCACCCCGGCGACGAATTGCCGAATCGTTCGACCCCGGCTGATCCGGGCGATGAACATACCCACGAACGGGGTCCAGGAAATCCACCACGCCCAGTAGAAGATCGTCCAACTGGACAGCCAGCTGTTGGTCGCGTCGCCACCCGCGGCCGCAGTCCGGGCCGACATGGTGGCCAAATCGCGGAAGTAGTCGCCGACCGCGGTGGGAATCAGGTTGAGGATCAGAATTGTCGGACCGAGCACGAACACAAAAGTTGCGAGCACCAGCGCAAGCACCATGTTGATGTTGGACAGCCACTGGATGCCCTTAGCTACTCCGGAGACCGCCGAGGCGACGAACGCCACGGTGAGCACGACGATGATTGTCACAATCAAGGCATTGCCCGGGCTGTAGAGCCAACCGTTGGCCTCAAACCCGGCACCGATTTGCAGTGCACCGAGTCCTAGCGAGGCCGCCGAGCCAAACAAGGTGGCGAAGATCGCCATAATGTCGATGGCCTTGCCCACCGGGCCGCGAGCCCTGACCTCTCCGAGCAGTGGCCAGAACGCGGAGCTGATCAGCTGCGGCCGGCCGCGCCGGTAAGTCGCGTACGCCAGCGCGAGCCCCATCACCGCATACATCGCCCAGGGATGCACGGTCCAGTGGAACAGCGTCGTAGCCATCGCCGTGCCGATGTCCTGCCGGGTACCCGGCGGTGGCTCGACGAAGTGCGTCAGGGGCTCACTCACCCCGTAGAACATCAGCCCGATGCCCATGCCCGCGCTGAACATCATCGCGATCCAGGACACCGTGTTGAACTCAGGTAGCTCGCCGTCACGACCCAGCGGGATCCTGCCGTAGCGGCCCAAGGCCGCCCACAGCGAGAACACCACGAAGCCGGTGGCGGCAAGCACGAACAGCCAGCCGAAGTTGTCCACCAGCCAATCCAGCGCCGCGGCGGTGACCCCGGCGAGTGAATCAGTCCAGCCGATACCCCACGCCACGATGCCGAACGAGATCACTGCGGCGATCCCGAACACCACCCAGTCGGTCGCCTGCCGGTGGGATTTCGGGGAGTCAATGGCTGCCACGACGCCGCCCTCTCCTCTCCGTAACCGGAGAACAACGTCAGCCTTGCGGTCCAGTACTCACCGTGTTGCTCAAACTCACAAGGATACCGGAGCACCCCGATTGGGTGAAGTATCTCCAGCGTCTTAGTTACGCGCACAGAAGATTCCCCACGCGAGCTTGCCGGCCTTGCCACCCTGCACCCAGTGTTGAAGGCCGTCCAGCATCCGCGTGCAGTACGCGTCGCTGACCTTCCCCTCGAGCTCGGCCTGGCGCCGCACGAGTTCGTCATACACGCGCTGGTAGTGCCGGGGCAGTTGCTCGGAGTGGTCGTGGAAGTCCACCGAACGTACGCCTAGCCGCAACAGCTCGCGCCGGTAGAACGCCGGGGTGGCGAGCGTGTCGAGCTGAAGTCGCTGCAGGATCGGTTTGAGATCCTCTTTGCTGGTGTGCTCAGTGGCCATGGGGTCTGTGAAGATCATCTGTCCACCGGGTCGAAGCACTCGCACCGCCTCCTCCAGCACCCGTGCCCGGTCCCCGCTGTGCAGCAGGGAGTCCTGCGACCACACCACGTCGAAGGCGTTGTCCTGGAACGGGAGATCCTCGAACGAGCCGTCGACTACTTCGATCAACTCCTCGAGGCCCTGCTCGGCATTCATCCGCCGGCTGCGCTCGTTCTCGACCTCGGACAGATTCAGGCAGGTGACCCGGCACCCGTAGGCGCGGGTCAGGTAGCGAGCGGCCCCCCCGTACCCGGCGCCGAGGTCGAGCACGGCCGACTCCCGAGTGAGATCGCCCAGCCCGGCCATCGTTTGTACGGTGCGGCGGCTGGCCGAGTCGATCGCCTCGGCCTCGTCGGGATACATACCGACGTGGATGTCCTCGCCACCCCAGACGATGGCGTAGAAGGTGTCGGCGTCGTCGGAGTTGTAGTAGTCCCGGGCCGTGTTGACGGCGTTAGAGTACAAATCGACGGTCTCCGACTCAGAGCGGTAGGCCTTCTCGGCGATGTGGATGTAGAAGTCCGGGTCGCCGTCCGAGTAGGTCGACTGGAAGTCGCCGTAGGTCTCGATCCGCTGGAAGCCGACCTCGCGCAGCAGCCGTCGCACGTAGTTCTTGCGCAACGGAAACATGTTGAGGTGGTAGATCGACTCGTCCGGGAATGTGTAGCGGAAGCGGGTCAACCCGTCGTCGATGTACTCGGGTTCGGCCTTGATCTCCTCGCCGCAGTAGTAGTACGCGTGCTTGGACGAGAAACCGTCGTCCAGGATGCTGTCATAGTTGCGCTGGTCGATGATCAGCACGCCGTCGTGTTTGAGCATCGCGTAGAACTCGGCGAGCGCCTTGCGCCGGTCGCGCTCGGAGAACAGGTGGGTAAACGAGTTCCCCAGGCATACGATCGCGTCGTACGTGCCGTGCACGTCGCGGTTGAGCCAGCGCCAGTCGGCCTCCACGACGCGCAGGACATAGCCGCCGAAAGCTCTGCCGTTCTCGAATGCTTTGGCCAGCATGTGTGCGCTGCCGTCGGCGCTGACCACGTCGAAGCCCGCTTCGAGCAGCTGCACTGAGTGGTAGCCGGTGCCGGTGGCGACGTCAAGCACTTCCCGGACGCCTCTGGCCTTGAGCTGGTCGATGAAGAACACGCCCTCGCTCTGCGCGCGGCGCTTCCAGTCGATGAGCTCGTCCCATTTCTCGACGAAGCTGGTGACGTACTCCTCGACGTAGTGGTCGGACTCGCGCACCTCGGTCGGGCAGTCGCCGAAGTCCTGCTGACCGTTGGCATCCGGGACGGCCGTCTGCGGTGAGTGGTCGCTCGGCTGGTTCTGGGCTCTGGTCAGGGAGGTCTCTGTCATCGTGTCACCTCGCGAGTTCGTCGTCCTCCGACCCATCCCGATTCGCGCGTATTACCCCCGTCACCCTCCCCGCCCGCCGGTGAAAGTGCGTTCGTCGAGTGGAATCGGCTATCCGCATTGCGTAATCGGCACAGTTAAAACTGAGTGAACACCAGTAAAAACTAAGTGAACTTGCTCTAGGTCGGCAAGGGCAGAGCGCCGGGGTGGTACCCGTCCGGGGTCACCAGACGGACTTCTCAAGGAGCGTTGAGCAGGCGGAACGCCCTCAGGCTCCGGGTGCCCCACACGATCGGATACATTCCTACGGTAACCGCTGGGGAACCCTTTGACGACCCGCGCGACGCCCGCGAGAAGCTGCCGGACGAGTTCCGTACACGCGGTGGTGGCCCGATGATCAATCGGACTTGAGATCGTCCTCCATCACGCAAAAATGTGCTGGCACAATTTAGTAGGGCGTCCTACTATTGGACGCACGAGTATCCGGGGAGGCTCCCATGTCGTCCTATGATTCCCAGCGCGCAGATCCGCTGGCCGGCTGGGAGCGCTGGCGGCGTCGCTACGCCCAAGCGCGGGCCGCCGGACAGGTCCGCAAGGCGGACTTCACGACCCTGTCCGGCGTCGAGGTCGCCCCGGTGTATGGGCCAGGCGCGGATGACGTCGTCGAGGGCTTCGAGCGCATCGGTTGGCCGGGTGAATATCCCTTCACTCGTGGAGTTCACTCCACCGGCTACCGCGGGCGAACCTGGACCATCCGACAGTTCGCCGGATTTGGTAATGCCCAACAGACCAATGAACGTTACAAGAGCATTCTGCGCAATGGCGGAGGTGGACTGTCGGTGGCATTCGACATGCCCACCTTGATGGGTCGCGACTCCGACGATCCGCACAGCCAGGGCGAGGTCGGGCACTGCGGCGTGGCGATCGACAGTGCCGCCGACATGGAGGTTCTCTTCGGCGGTATCCCGTTGCAGCAAGTCACCGTGTCGATGACCATCTCGGGCCCCGCGGTGCCGATGTTCTGCATGTACCTGGTTGCTGCTGAAAGACAGGGTGCCGATACCAGCAAGCTCAACGGCACCCTGCAGACCGACATCTTCAAGGAGTACATAGCCCAGAAGGAGTGGCTGTTCACTCCGGAACCGCATCTGCGGCTTATCGGGGACCTGATGGAGTACTGCACGGACCAGATTCCTGCCTACAAGCCGCTGTCGGTTTCCGGATACCACATCAGGGAAGCCGGTGCGACGGCTGTGCAGGAATTGGCGTTCACCCTGGCCGATGGTTTCGGGTACGTGGAGCTCGGTCGCTCTCGGGGGTTAGACGTCGACCAGTTCGCCAGCGGCCTGACCTTTTTCTTCGACGCGCACGTGGATTTCTTCGAAGAGATCGCCAAGTTCCGCGCCGCCCGGCGGATCTGGGCTCGCTGGATGCGTGATGTGTACGGTGCCACCAGCGACAAAGCTCTGTGGATGCGCTTTCACACTCAGACCGCCGGTGTCTCGCTCACCGCCCAGCAGCCGTACAACAACATTGTGCGCACCACGATCGAGGCGCTCGCCGCAGTGTTGGGTGGTACCAATTCGATGCACACCAATGCCCTGGATGAGACCCTGGCGCTGCCGTCGGAGCGTGCCGCGGAGATCGCCCTGCGGACCCAGCAGGTGATCATGGAAGAGTCCGGGGTGGCCAACGTGATCGACCCGCTGGGCGGCTCTTGGTACGTCGAGCGGCTGACCGACCGGATCGAGGCTGATGCAGAACGGATCTTCACCCGGATCAAGGACATGGCCGCGGCTGCGGAGCCGTCGGGCCGGCACCCGATCGGTGAGATGACCTCGGGCATCCTGCGCGGCATCGAGGACGGGTGGTTCACCGGCGAGATCGCCGACGCGGCGTTCGCCTACCAGCAGGCATTGGAGAAGTGCGACAAGAACATCGTTGGGGTGAACACTTTCGCTGGATCGGTCACCGATGAGCTAGACATTCTTCGGGTCAGCCACGAAGTCGAACGCCGGCAGAGCCGGACGTTGGCGCAACGCCGCGCGCAGCGCGACCAGACCGCCGTCGATGGTGCTCTCGAGGCCATGGTGGCGGTAGCCGAAGGGGGCGGCAACCTTATCGAGCCGATGCTCGACGCCGCCCGGATGGAGGCCACCCTCGGCGAGATCTGTGGGGCGCTCAAGGCAATGTGGGGCGAGTACCGGGAGCCCGCCCGGTTCTGACGACGGCGCGCCAAACGCCGGGGACGGTTTCCATCGCGGGACAGAATCCATGCCAGGATAGACGGCGTGAGCAGGCCTAACCCGCAGCCGGCCGGAGCCGCGTCCGGAGCAGTTTCTGGGGCGCTATCTGGCGCACTGTCCAGCGCCGTCGACCTGTCCGCGCTCAAGTCGAGGGCCGCTGCGGCGGGCCGCCGCGATGGCCCCGCTGGGTCCGAGACCGGCGGACCCGACACGCCGGTCCTTGATGTCACCGAGCAGAGCTTCCAGACCGATGTCGTCGACCGCTCCATGCAAGTACTTGTAATTGTCGACCTGTGGGCGACCTGGTGTGGCCCGTGCAAGCAGCTGTCCCCGGTGCTCGAAAGGCTCGCCGAGGCCGCCGGTGGTGCATGGGTGCTGGCCAAGGTCGACGTCGACGCCAACCCACGGATCGCCCAGCTCTTCGGCGTCCAGTCCATCCCCACCATTGTCGCCATCGCAGGCGGCCAGCCGCTCGACGCCTTCACCGGCGCCCGACCCGAACCGCAGGTTCGGCAGTGGATCACCTCGCTGCTCGACGCGCTACGCGATCAACTACCTGGCATCCGGGCCGCCGAGCAGGCCGGGCCGGACAATCTCGGTGGGCAGCTCCAAGCCGAGCCCGCGGATCCACGGTTCACTGCCGCCGAAGCCGCGTTGGCGGCCGGTGACTATGGCGCCGCCGAGGCCTTCTACCAGCAGATTCTGGACATCGAACCAGCCAATGAGCAGGCCAGGGCGGCGCTGACCCAGGTTCGTTTCCTGGCCCGTACCCAATCCACCGATCCGTCGGCGGTGGCCAAGGCTGATGCTGCGCCCGACGACGTCGACGCGCAAATCGCCGCGGCCGACGTCGAGGTCGCCGAGGCGCAACCGGAGCGGGCGTTCGAACGGCTGGTCGCTGCCGTGCGGCGGATGACCGGAGAAGACTGCAATCGAGCCAGAGCGCACCTGGTTGAATTGTTCGAGCTCTTCGGCGCCGACGATCCTCGGGTCACCTCGGCACGCCGGGCGTTGGCCCGGGCGCTGTTCTGA
>JBOHFX010000193.1:0-6300 GCA_050699875.1 Pseudonocardiaceae bacterium | reverse complement strand
ACGGGCGCGTATGGGTGGAAAAAAGCCTTGAATACTCTGGCTGTCCTCTTCCCAGGACGACTCCCCCTGTGATAGACTAATTGTATTAGCCATTCCGTGGCTTACACGGAAAACGTGACAGGCTCTTCATCTGCGCCTCGATGACGTCGAGCAGTCCCGCGAGGTCGAGGTTCTCGGGCTTCTTGGCCACGCGTTCGGTGGTCAACGCCCAGCCGGCACTGGCGACCACGGGATCCGGATCGGCGGACCAGGCCAGGCGCAGCTCTTCAGAGTGCGGGCTCTTCTTCACCACGTAGTTCACCAGCCAGTCGTGCACCTTAGGAGTGCGCGCCTGGCGCACCATGACGTCCAACTCGTCACCCTCGAACGCCTTCGGGCGGCAGATCAGGATCGCCAGCAGTCTCGCCGCGGTGTCAGCCGTCTCCCAAAGCTGGCACGCGAGTTCCTGCCGCGTCTTGAGCCGCTTCGCGAGCGCACGCACTTTGCTGAGGTTCACACCGTGATCGTCACCGTGTTTCTTGTTCACCTCACGTGTCCTGGGGTCCTCGAGCGCGGCCAGCTCGGCCATCACCTCGGCCACCGTCGTCTCGGCCAGCGTCGTCTCGGCCACCTCAGCCTCCTGTCCATCACGGGTGAGAGTCAGCCTACGAGGAAAGCACGGTGAACCAGGTGATCAGCAAGCGCATGGTCAAGACCACTATCCGCCACTCGACAGAAGAGGACGTCAGTCGCTGGTCTCCGCAGATCTCTGAGATTAGACGTCTCACACAGCGTTACCGTGGGTTCCAGTCGCTCCCGCCCAGGTGTATTCCGCGTCCACACACCTCGTTCCCGTAGCCGTGTCAGCACCGTGATCGGATCGACCCTCATCCGCCCCCCGATCCGCGCCAGCGACCAACCGACGCCGACGACATCCTCGACCACTGCCAACCCGGTCAAAGAACATCATTTACGCGACACTAGGGATTTTCCCTAGGGGCAACAGGACGACCACATAGCAGACTATGGCAGTCATTCCAGTCCCGCCGTGCCGCACGGCCCAGGGGACCATGCTCACTCAATTCCTCACCAAACGGAGGATCAGCATGCCTGCAGCGAATGTTTCAGCCGCCTGGATACCCGATGGGCAGATCTATGGATACATCTGCGGCGAGGGATGTCTGTGGCGATATCATGCGAATGGCACCGGAAATGGAAAAAAGTCCAAACTGAGGACGTCGCACGCTTCTCCGGACTCCGATCGTCCGGTGCAGGTGGTGGCAGGGCCGGACAAGAACGGAAATTTGGTTCGCCACGTATTCTACCGACAGTCTCGGGGCGAAAACATCTGGCACGCGATCGACACGTCGGCGCGGAAACACCGCCTCTGGGAGCAAGTCGATCGTGATCGGAGGATTGCGAGCCGGACCATGTGGAGGTCGGGCAGGCCGTCATGAGCCTCGATGCACCCGCGATTCCGACAGCGCCGTCGAGATGACCGAGACCTCAGTGATCGGCGACAAGCACGCCATACGCAGGAACCCACCGGACATCCTGCTCACCAATTACAACAGGAGGAGTACGCCGGTGATGTAGAGGATGAGTGCAGCTCCTATCCCCGGAAGCATTGTCCACAGTGCGGGTGTGTCGGTGAGTGGCGTGAGTAGCACTGTGGCGACTGCGATGATGCAGAGCATCATGCCGGTACGGTCGTAGATGGCAACGTTGAAGAGGCGGCGCAGTGGGAAGAAGTGAATACCGACCCCGAGACAGACGACTGCGGGGATGGGCTCGGGATGCCCGCTGAGTGTGAAGATGGCGGCAGCGACGGACAATCCGATGAACTCTGCGGCGACGATGATCCCGAACCGGCGACCGATCTTTCGTCCTCGATGAATGTCATGACCGGCAGGAAGGGACACCGCCCGCCGGTACGCCACCACGGCGCGGCCGGCGAGCACGAGAAAACATAGGCAGGCGGTGGCGACCACCGAAACCTCGACAGTTGTCGGTACACCGACCGACATTCCCCAGCCCGTCCAGGCGAGCGCGAAGTAGGCGAGCACCACGGCGCCGACCGCCCTCCCGCGCACTTCTGCACGGGAGAGTCCAGCCGTTGGCGGCGCAGGCATGCTGGCAGACGAGGAGGTTTGTTCGTTCACGGGTGATCTTCCCCTTCCGAGGGTTGTGCACTGCGAGCGGTAACCCGGTGGACGTACGCGTAACGTGCCTCTGCGGACTCAGACGCCGTGCTGACGTACCTGTCCGGACCGATCAGAAACTGCATGTCGCCGGGCACGTCGTGGCTCGCCTTCACCCACCCCTCGTCGATCAGACGATGCTCACTGGTCTACTCGTCAGCATCCACTACAGATCGAGCATGAAGGACACCGCCGAGATACTCCCGCTCGAATCCCGCTGCCGGGGACGGCCCGGTGCTGACATCCAGAGCAGGATTCCCTATGCCCGTTGGCGTTCCAGGTGCTGGACGTGATCCGGGCGGCCTTCAGCGTAGAGTCGGTCTTCCGAGTCGCAGATGTCTTCATGCACCACGGCCCCCGAAGCCAGCACTGGAACGACTACTACCGCGCTGGCCAGTCACAGCACGCACCCAGGCACGTCAACCAGGCTGGCTGAGAACGCTGTTGCTCGCCAGACCACCGAGTTGGTAATGTGGAAGATGTCTCCTTCTTGTGGATGCAGGCAGACGATATGCCCCCACAGAAGTTCTTAGATCCGTTACCCGACCGCTGCACACGGCTTCCATGGTGAAGCCGTTCCTGGAGCGAACGGGAACCTCCGCGGCAGGAGCCGGCGTGTCCCGGCCGGTCGCCGCACACCCATGCTGAACCAGCCCAGGAAGACAATCCTATGTATGACAACGACATTCCCACTCAGCACACCGACACCGGCCGAGCTCACGAGCCAGGCGCGGACGGTTCCCTCCTCCCCGTGGCCGGGATCCTCGACATCATGGACGGCCGCGCCTTCGTTCGCGCCGAGGGCTACCTGGCCGGGCCGCACGACGCCCACATCCCGCTCACGCAGGTCCACAAACACGGGCTGCGCCGCGGCGACACCGTCACCGGCAGTGCCCGCCCCGTCGGCAAGGGTCAGAAGCTCGCATCCCTCGTCCAGATCGACACCATCAACGGACAGCACCCGCGGCACGCCCCGGACCGACCCACATTCTCCGAACTGGTCCCCCTCTACCCGAACGAACGCCTGCGGCTGGAGACCGAGCCGCATGCCCTGACCACCCGGGTCGCCGACCTGCTCATGCCGGTCGGCAAGGGACAGCGGGCTTTGATCGTCGCACCGCCGAAGGCCGGCGAGACTTCCGTACTGCAGGCGATCGCATACGGGATAGCCAAGAACCATCCGGAATGCCACCTCATGCTCGTCCTCGTCGGTGAACGGCCGGAGGAAGTCACCGACCTGGCGCGCGCCGTGCCCGGCGAGGTGATCGCCGCCACTTTCGACCGCCCGCCCCGCGAGCACACCGCGCTCGCCGAGTTGGCCATCGAACGCGCCAAGCGCCTGGTCGAGATGGGCCGCGACGTGGTGGTGCTGCTGGACTCGCTGACCCGGCTGGGGCCGCGCCTACAACCTCGCCGCGCCAGCGTCTGGACGGATCCTGTCCGGCGGCGTGGACTCCACCGCCCTCGTGCCGCCGAAACGGTTCCTCGGCGCGGCCCGCAATATCGAGAACGGTGGCTCACTGACCATCTTCGCCACCGCCCTGGTAGAGACCGGCTCACTCGGCGACACGCTCATCTTCGAGGAATATAAGGGAACCAGCAACGCCGAGCTGAGGCTGGACCGCAAGATCGCGGGCAAACGCGTCTACCCCGCCGTCGACGTGGGCCAGTCCAGCACGCGCAAGGAAGAGCTGCTACTCCCCGCCGGGGAACTCGCAGCCACCCGCGCGCTGCGCCGAGCCCTCAACGGCCGGGATAGCCAACAGGCCATCGACATGCTCCTTGACGGCCTCCGCAAGACCCACACCAACATCGAGTTCCTCACCTAGCTCACCAGGACTAGCAGCTCGTGAGCGAGCTGGACTGAGATGGCTCATGATGCAACTCGCGCCTTGTTCGCTTTGTGTTCAGTCGATTGGACGTAGGCAACCGAGTAATTCGCTGCGATCCCAACCATCCATTCGGACGGCAACGTCGAAGAACGTTGCGCCCGTGAATGTCTTCGAGGTGAAGCGGTAAATCGCGACATCGTCGTCGTTTGGGCACTGCCCGTCGGGGTCAGCGTCCAGTAGCCGGGCCACAGGCTTGACCTCGCGTGTCTCCTTCCATGGGCTCGCGGCGTGTGGATCCTTAGTGTAGAAGTGTGAGCGCTGCACGCCACCGCACGCAGACTCGCTGCCGCGACAGAAATAGTCGTAGACGAGATGCGTCTCAGAGATGTCGACATCCACAGGATAGCCGTAGCCGAGAGTGGTCTTGACCTTGTACTCATTGGGCGGAGGGTTCGAGTGCGGGCGGAGCACCACCGCAGCGTCTTCGTTCTTCGACAAGTATGTCTGGTAGAGCACGGAGGCCAGCGGCAGGTTTCCCGAAAAAACGGCTGAACCGAAGACGATAGTGGCGGCCACTGCGAGTAGCGAGACAGCCGGGAAGATCAACCCAAGCCAGCGCTGCTGGTCCTGCTGGCGGATCATGACAACGATGGAAACTAACGAGACGACGCAAACGAGCACGAGCAGCGAGATCCAGACTATGTCGAACTTGCCCGACCGAAGGAAGTCGAGGATCTGGCTAATGGCGGCGAATATGCCCAACACCGCCGCTGTGGCATTGACAACCAGCGAGACTGGGCTAGCGGATCTCTTGTTGGGGCCCTCGGATTCGGTTGGCACTATGTACACCGAGCTGCGTGCCAGGGACCACTCTGGCCGACAGGGGCACTCCGGGTAGCCCCTGTCGGCACAGCAAGACGAAACGGACCTACCCGCCGAGCGCAGGTTGGGGCCGTTCGTATGGTCGGGTTAGCCGGAATCACCGGAGCGGACCCCGGCGGTGAACGCCGACCACTCCGCAGTGGACAAGATCAGAACCGGTTGGGTTCTTGGAGTCACGAACGGCGCATACGCCGTCAGATAGATCGGCGACCTCGACACAGTTGCCGGATGCTGCGCTGTAGCTGCTCATCCGCCAGACCGCGCGGGCCAGCCCTGGACGCTGGGTGATCATGATTTGCTCTCTTCCATGAATGCGGCAATCATACTGGGGGACTTGTCGGCTCCCAGAGCTGCCCGGCGGTACCTGGCCCCGCTTGACTCACCGGAAACAGATACCTACGGTCACGTAACGCGCTAGCCTGACATCGGCGCGTTAACAGCAACAGATGATCAACGCTACCATTGTCACGTTTAAGCTATACACGCATTAAATCGCGTTGTCACGTCAAGTTACAAATGCGAATGAGCAGATCGCCCACCTGAGCAAGCTGGGCACACAGTACGGCTCGGGGCGGTGCGCGAGCAGGTGGTGCAGTTGCTGCACCGGGAGGCCAACCAGCTGCTGCACGGCGGCTACTCGGAGAAGACCGGCAAAGCCCTGCTCTCCGCCGTGGCGACAGCCACCAAGACAGCCGGTTGGATGTCGGGCGATGTCGGCCGGCATTCACCGGCGCGGCGCTACTACATCCAGGCGCTCGACCTGGCCGTGTTTCGCCATGCTCGGCGACGCCCGCGAGACCCGCCAGGCGGTGCTGGCGGCCCAGCGGAGCTACGAATCGGTCAGCCCCGAGGACGCGGCTCTCTATCTATACCGTCAGCGGGTTCGGAGGTGACCTGGGAAAGGCCCTCCTCGGTATCGGTGATACCGAGGAGGCCATCGCACTGAGCACCACGGCGTTGTGTGGCTGCGAACCCTGGGCGGTCCGCGGCCTGTGTGTGGTCCAGAACGATCTCGCGCTTATCCATCTCCTCGCCCGTGCCTGGAACAGGCCGCCGCGCTCGGCTGCGACGCGCTGCGCACCGCCACCAACCTCAGCTCAACCATCACCGTGGAACGGCTGCGCACCCTGCAACGACAGGTACGCCCACTGCGGTCGGCCTCCCCACACTTGACCGACCTCGACGACCGGCTCACCGGCTTCCTCACCCACACCACCCGCCGGCAGCACGACGACCACGCCCTGTGATTAGCCAGATCGACGCCGACGCAGCTCGCTGAACCGTCCGCGTGTCTGGGGCAGCCCCACCGCGCCATCGACGACCTCCGGGACCTGCGCCGCCTTGCCGAATTCCACGCGAAGCCGCACGGAAGTGGCCGACCTCCGCGACCGCATCGGCACCTGCCC
>JBOHFX010000192.1:0-50273 GCA_050699875.1 Pseudonocardiaceae bacterium | reverse complement strand
TTGCGGCCACCCTCCCGATGCCGACGGCGCTGCATGCGATCAGCTGATCGCGGCGGTGCACAACTGGAGATAGTCGACTTCCCCAGCGCCGTCCTGAGCGTTGCCGCCGGCTATGCCGGTGCCGTTCCCTCGCCAACGGCACCGCATGTGATCACCAGCTCAACTCTCACTGCTGTTGCTCAGCAGCTGCCACCGTTAGCGCTGCCGCCAGCACCGCCGACGCCGTTACCGGCGCTGTTGGTCTGGCTGCCCAGCAGGTTGATGTTCAGGACGTTGAGACCGATGCCACCCTGGCCGGCGCCGCCGGCGCCACCTTGGCCGCCGTCGCCGCCCTGGCAGCCGCCGTGGCCGCCGCCAGCGATGAACAGAGACAGGACGGTACGGGCGGGAAGCAGCTCCACATGCTGCCCGTCGATCTCGGCAAAGCTCAATGCGTCAGACATGAGTATCCTCCTCGGAGTGGCCCCAGTGGGCCGGGAAAGAACGCCTCATCGACTGTATTGTCGATTCGGCTAATCTCACCATGGCGAGGAGAAGGTCGCCTGGCAACATGCATTCGCACTTAGACTTTGCATCCCCCACCTAGCGCTGAAGCCGATTTTGCGACTACTTAGTTAGCGCCGTGCAATTATCGAGGTTCCAGCATGCAGTACTTACCGTGCGGCCCACGGGCCTTGCCCAGCTGCCATCCGATCCGCGCTGCCGCTGGTGAGTGCCCATGCCGAGGGTGAGTGCAGCGGCGAGTAGCATTTGCGGACAAGCCCGTTGCAGCCTGCATGTCACAGCACATGCGCTGTGGAGAACATATTCGTAGGTTTACTACGTAGGACCGCTGGTGATGACTACCTAGTGTCCACGGGATTCGGTTACATAGCGGTAACCGATGATAACACAGCGCTAAGCTTGTTTCAGCTACTGTGCCCCGCGAAAGGGGGGCGCCGTGCGACCACCTAGTCGCCTTGCGCTTGCGATACTCCGTAGTTGCGCAAGTTCGACATCCCGGTTGAGTACCTTTTCACTTTCTCCGGAGGGCGATAATCGTTGCGAGGTTGTCCGCTACACCCGATACTCTCCGCCGGCTACGGTTCCATGCTCGGGCTGGGCACCGGCCAAGCCCCAGATGGACCCGCCTGCGGCGGTCGCACGAATCTGGCATCCGGGGTGGCGGCGGGGAGCTTCGTCCGAGGGACAGCACCTTCGAGTGCGAGCGCGACCACGACATCGCCAGAGCGGGCCTAGTCGGCGGCTAGGCCGTTTCGTTTGGATCACTGGGCGGCTCAGAGGAAGGTTCCCGCGGTGGGGAGTCGAGCCAAGAGGCGCTACGACCGTTGTGCGCGGTGCGCGGGTGCGGCGTGTTGGCAGCGGTCCTGAGCCTGCTCGTAGGGTGGTCGCTCCCGCAGCGCGGGCAGGGAGACGCACGTCATAGTCGGTTCTGTCACATTGTGCCGAGCCGTTCCGTCGTAGGTGTGTAGCCACCGACAAACGGCAGAGGAGTTCACCATGGATGCCCGTTTGAACGTCTTCGGCAATCCGACCGTAGGCAGGTTCCTGAAGTACATCATCTCGGCGGGCCAGGTGGTCTCGGACTCGACGCTACCTGCCGAGACGCAGGAGCTGGTGAAGATCCGCGCGAGTCGGATCAACGGGTGCGGTTTCTGCACCGACATGCACACCAAGGACGCCGTCGCCGCCGGTGAGTCGTCGGTGCGACTTAACCTGGTCGCGGCGTGGCGGGAGGCCACGGTCTTCACCGAGGCCGAGCGCGCTGCGCTGGAGGTGACGGAACAGGGCACCCGCATCGCGGATGCGGCCGGTGGGGTCACGGACCAGGCCTGGGCGAATGCCGCCAAGCACTACGACGAGGAGCAGCTCACCGCGCTGGTGTCCCTGATCGCCCTCATTAACGCCTTCAACCGGGTGAACGTCATCGTCCAGCAGCCCGCCGGCGACTACCAACCCGGCCAGTTCGGATAGCCGGCAGTGCTTGGCCCGGAGGGCTGGTGCTGTCGCGCACCAGCCTCCAGCCCCGGGCTCCGGGCACCGTTCGCCGGTCTGGGGGCGTTACTTTGGCCCATCGGTGGTCCGGCTGACCACAGGACGATGCCTGCGATATGGGGTCCGGCCAGGTGATCGTGGAGTCCACCGAAACGGCCCAGTTCAGATCCTCGTCAGCATCAACCTGGGCCATCAGCGCCGTGAACACCGCTCCCTAAGCCTGGCGGTCGTTCTGGACGGCGGAGGTGCGGGCGTCGTTGCTGTTGGTTCGGCGACTGCCGGGCGGTCGATACCCCTGCGTATCCGAGAACTGCCCCGGGGTCACTCTCCAAATCTGGGTGATCCGGCGGGTGCACAGTCTTCGCAGAGCAGCACCATGCCGGTCACCGTGTGCAACGCCATGTACCTCTCGGCCGTCATGAAAGTGCCGTTCTCGCGAGGCAGCTGCACCTCTCGTTCGCATCCGCACTTCTCACACGCCAGTGGCATCCATTGGAGCGGTTCGGGGCTTGTCGTCATGCCCGCATCGTCTCAGCTCGCCGCGGCCTACCCGTTTGGCGTACCGGTCAGGTACCTGGGGTGGTTTGCATCTCGCGGAAGAATCTTCGCCGTGTCGAGCTGCTACCGCGTCTATACGGCGCCGTATGCCGCTGAGCTGCCGCTACGTGCTGGTGTGGATCGTCCTGTGCGACTCGTCGCGCTGCTACCGCTGACAGCTGCCTGATGAGATCACGGCGGCTGCTCGGCCCCGACGGGGCGTTCCCGTGGTCAGTCGTGGGGCTGGCGCGGTGTGCTCAAGCCGTCAGTGTTTCCGAATGTCTCCAGTTGCTCGCTTCAAGAATGCCGCTGACGGGCCGCGACGGTCGTCGCTAATGGTGATGTGTGGCGCTCGGCATGCCGTCTGTTGGGCTGCCTCAAGGTGGACGAGCGTTTCGAGTGGTCGCGTATGATCAACCCGGCATGGCCGGCGCCAGGGTCGCGGACCGCCTCGACGTGCACCCTTGAGGATTTCGCCACCCTTATTGAGTACGTCGGTGTTGCACCGGGTGGAAATCGCAGGAGGCAGCGTGCGGTTTGATGAGGGCGCCGAGCTCGACACGTCCCAAGTCGACGACCAGCGCGGTCGCGGAACTGGTGGCATCGGTGGCCGGGTCGCGGTGGGTGGTGGTGGCCTCGGGATCGTCGGTCTGCTGCTTTACCTCCTGCTCTCCCAGCTCGGCAGCGGCCCGGGCAGCCCGCTGCCCAACGGCCTGCCTGAGCTCGGCGTGGGGGAGAGCGTCAACGACACGCAAATCAGTGAGAGCTGCCGGTCCGGCCGGGACGCGAACACCGCGCTCGATTGTGAGGTAGTTGCCGTCGTTAATTCCCTCGACGCCTACTGGACCGACGCTTTCGCTCGCTCGGGCCAGAATTACCGCAAGCCTCGGATTAATTTCTTTAACGGCGGGGTGAACAGTGGTTGTGGCGGCGCGAGTTCAGACGTCGGTCCGTTCTACTGCCCTGCCGACGCAGAAAGCTACATAGACTTGCGCTTCTTCGGAGAGCTTGAGCAGCGCTTCGGCGCGAAGGGCGGGCCATTCGCCCGGGCGTACGTGATCGCGCACGAGTACGGCCACCACGTGCAAAACCTGCTCGGCACGTCACATCGGGTTCAAGCGGGCGACTCCGGACCGAGCTCCGGCTCGGTGCGGCTTGAGCTGCAGGCCGACTGTTACGCCGGCGTTTGGGCGAAGAACGCGAGCACCACCCCGGGACCGTCCGGTCGTCCGCTGATCACCAACGTGACCGACGCGGACGTCAGCGCAGCACTCGACACCGCCGCTCGCATCGGTGACGACTTCATCCAATCCGAGCTCGGCGGCGGACGGGTCAACGAGAGCCAGTTCACCCACGGCACCTCCGAGCAGCGCCAGAAGTGGTACCTCACCGGATACCAGTCCGGAGACTCAACGAGCTGCAACACCTTCGACACCCCCGACCTTGGCTGAGCCCCGGTGGGTACTCTCGGCCAAGGGAACGAGGCGGCAGCAGGTACCTGCGGTCGTCCAAAGTCTGGTCTCATCCACCGGAGTGGCTCCGACGACGCTCGCAGCCATTGGCTGGCCGTTGATGCAGACTCGGTCACCGGATACCGCGGTTGACCGCGGTATCCGGTGTTAATGGCACTCAAATGCCACGGCGGGGGTTGGCCTGCTGCAAAGACGAGGGTGGAAGTGGGTATGCCGTCGCCGAGCCTCGGGCGTAGAATCGGCGCCTGTGACAGCGCCGAAAGCAGAGGGCGAACGGGTCGTCCTGGGTCGGCGTAACAAGGTCAGCACCATGGTGCCGTTCCACTGGTCCGAGGACGCGCCTCCCGGTCTGAACGAGGTGGAGTGGGCCGAGGAGCTGGGCGCCAGGTGGGAGGGCGACGAGTTGGTCACCTATGACTACCCGACGTTCCTCGGCCTCCTCGGGTATTACGAGAGGAACGAGTACCTGCCGGACAACGACTGATACGCCGCGTCGCCGTCCTGCTCGTCGTACCCGTCTAGGCGCTTGCGGCACCCCGATCGACAAAAAGTTGTCGATGTCGAGCACATGTGCCACGCTCGGAGCCGACCCTTTCCTCCGTCGGTGACGGCGACAGCCGGCTCGCCGGTACAACCCCATATCGCTGGCTGTCGGGCATCCGGTCAAAAGGGACGCAGAGACCTCGTCTCCGTGGAGACCATAGGGCGACCCATCGGAGAGGCGGCCGCTGGACCTGATCGGCCCGTGCCGTCTAGCTGCGGAAACGCACGCAATGCGCGGGTTAGTGAGGGTTGTGTGCCTACCTGGCTCGAAGTGCCGGGTGAGTGTCGTGCGCCCGTCTCCGGAGCTGCCCCGTCAGGGGCCATCCCTTCCGAGCGGGGTCTCGGATGGGACGTAGGGCTCCTTGGACCCGGAGACTTTGACACTTGAGCCAAGTTCTTAAGAGCGCGTAGTGTTCTTCTCGTCCGCTCCCACACAGGCGTTTCGACCGCCTGACCAGCCACGATGGGTGGCACAACGACGGCACCTGAAGTTCAGGTCGCCCGATTCGGCGCAGCGGATGGCGACGGTCGGCCACCCTAGACCGGGAGTCCCTGCGGGAGCTTGCGCTCAGGAAGCCGCAGGGACCCTTTGAGGTGCCCACAGACTTGGCGGTCCGAGGCGCAGCCTCACTGGCTTGGAGAAGACGCCGTGCGTTGGAGGCGTAAGCCAGTCCGTTACTCTGTAACGTGCAATTTACCGGGGCTAACAGCACGGCAACAGCACGCCATGCTCATCGCTACGAGTGGCACGGCATCGCGTGTTCGTGCCGTGCAGGTGCCGGTACTACTGCGGTGTGAATTGGGTAGCACGCGGCCATCGGCCCGACCCGCATGATCGCCACTCACCGCAGGACGCGGGCTGACTGCGATCCCGTTCACGGATGGTAGCGAACTGAGTGCAGACATCGACGCTTCCGGGTGGGATTGGGCCGTTTGACGGTCGGCAGCAACTACTCGCTTGTCACATCGCAAGGCGGTACTCTCACTTGTGGGTGGCGTCACGCGCTGGCCATCGTCGCGCAGGCAGGAGGCGGCTCATGACGCAGACGCTCAGCGGTGGTATTGAAGCTCTGCGGGCGGCGATGAGTGGACCGGTGATAGGGCCGATCGATCTGGATTACGACGAGGCCCGCAAGGTGTGGAACGCGGACGTTGACCGCCGCCCAGCGGTGATCGCCAAGTGCGCATCACCGGCTGATGTCGGGACAGCGATCGCATTCGCAACCGAGCAAGGTCTGGAGATTGCGGTGCGGTCTGGCGCACACAGCATGTCTGGCGCCTCGGTTGTCGACGATGGCCTGGTCATCGATCTGAGCCAGCTCCGGCAGGTGACGGTCGATCCGGATGCAAAGCGGGCGCGGGTTGGTGGGGGCGCGCTATTGGCGGATCTCGATGCCGCCACGTACGCTCACAGCCTTGCGGTACCCGCTGGCTTGGTCAGTCACACCGGCGTCGCGGGGCTTACCCTCGGTGGTGGCATGGGGTGGCTCACGCGCCAGGCCGGACTGAGCATCGACAATCTCGTGTCGGCACAGGTCGTCACGGCCGACGGTCGGATTCTGCGGGCCGCCGAGAACGAAAACCCGGATTTATTTTGGGCGATCCGGGGCGGTGGCGGCAACTTCGGCGTCGTGACCGAGTTCGAGTTCTGCTTGCATGAGGTTGGCCCGATCGTGCAACTCGGGCTCTTGTTCTGGGGCCTTGAGCAGGGACCCGAGGTACTCCGGTTGGCGCGGGAAGTTATCGCCACGCTGCCTCGCACGCTCAACATCGTGATCGCCGGCTTGAACGCCCCGCCGGCGCCCTTCGTCCCCGACCGGCACCACCTTCAGCCCGGCTATGCTCTGATGGTCACCGGATTCGGACCCGCCGAGGAGCACGATTTAGTCTTGGCGCGTATTCGCGAGGCTCTCCCTCCGCTGTTCGAATTCGTGGCCCCGATGCCCTACGTGGCGCTACAGCAGATGCTCGATGAGAGCAACGCGTGGGGCTTTCACTGCTACGACAAGGGAACCTATATCGAGGATCTGTCCGACGTCGCGATCGAGGTCATCACCGAACAGCTGCCGCGCAAGAGTTCGCCCTTGTCGTTGCTGCTGTTCTACCGGTTGGATGAGGCGTATTCGGAGGTCGATGAGAACGACTCGGCTTTTAGTGGTGGACGCTCACCCCGGTTTGCTGTGTTCATCATTGGCGTCTGCCCAACACCGGAGCTTTTGGTCGCGGACCGCGCCTGGGTCCGGTCCTTCTGGGACGCGCTGCGCCCATACACCCCCGGTATAGGTTGTTATGTCAATGCCATGACCGAGTTCGAAGAGGACCGAGTGCGGGCAGCCTACGGAGCTGCCAAGTACGAGCGGCTGACCAGGATCAAGAGCGAGTACGACCCCGGCAACGTCTTCCACCGCAACGTCAACATCAAGCCAGCTTGAGCATCCCCGACGCGGGCACCACACCAAACTAGCTGGGCGCCCGCAACCAGCGAAACAGCCAGCTTGGACGGTCGGGCCGCGATTAAGGTGCTGACCAGCGTTAAGCTGATCTGCGGTGATGGGTGGGCGAGTGACAGGAGTCACCGTGGTTGACCCGTCGTGACCGTGAGAAGGGGCACGCGAGGGGCACGGGCCGGCCCGGTCATAGTGGACTCGGAACCCATTCGCGGTGCCTAGTCCCAGCCTTGGCCTACACCCTGCGATGGGTCACACCGTGTGATCGTCATCGGTGCCTGGCTCATAACCAAGAGATTCATCACCAGCGATACTGCCCGTGGGTCGACAGCTAGGCGACTCTAGTCATACTTCTGACCATGACGACAATGTCGCTCGCCGACGTCAAGGCGCGCCTCTCGGAGCTGGTGGGGAGGGTCCACGCCCATCACGAACGCGTCACGGTGACGGTGCACGGCCGACCGTCCGCGGTGTTGATCGCGGTGGAGGATCTGGAGGCGTTGGAGGAGACATTGTCGGTGCTGTCTGAGCCTGACACTCTGCGGCGCTTGGTGGAGTCCGACACCGAGCTGGCGCGTGGCGAGGTCGTGGGTGCTGAGGAGTTGGCTGAGTCGATGGCGGCACGACGTCGACACTCGGCGTGAGTCACGGGTCGACGGAGCGCTTCTCGCTGCGCGTCACTCCGACCGTTCGGCGAGCGCTGGCTGAGCGGCTTCCCGAGTCGGTCGCCTTTGCCGCGTTCGAGTTCCTCAACGGACCGCTGCTGGATAATCCATACTGGGTGGGTCGACGGCTCCTGGCGCCACTGGATGATCGATACAGCGCTCGCCGCGGCAGCTACCGGATCGACGACAAGACGCGGACGGTCACGCATGTGAGTATTTTTGCGTGGTCTCGTGCCCTCTTACATGGCGTAGGGGCCCTGCGCGGCCGTGTGGAGTAAGTCGATGTCCAAGCTGGCGTGGACACACGGCTGCCAGCAGGTACGCAACCGATGGCCCGTTCCGGGCACTATGAGACAGGGAGCTAGTCATGTCAAGCACGACAGAATCAGATTCAACATCGATCACCGGGGATAATATCGCCCCCAGTCAGGAGGGTGTTAGAAGGTTGCAAGGCGGCGGGTTACGATATCTAGACGCTCATGAGATTCAGCAACGGGACTTCAACGTGGTCACCCGGCCGTTCCAGAACAACAACACCTAGGACTGGAGGCTGACGCGAGTGGGCGACCCGAACGGCCGCATCTACACCATCGTCCAGGTCAGCAGCGGCCGGTTCCTCGACGCGCATGAGATCGAAAGCCTTAATTATCGCGTGGTCACGCGCCCGCAGCAGAACAACGACACACAGCGCTGGCGCCTCTTCGATTTCGGCGGTGGCTTTTTCACAATCCAGCAGGTGAGCAGTGGTCGGTACCTCGAGGCCACTCTAGACGGGGACTTCCAGGTCGTGACCCGACCCGAGGCCCCCGGCAGTAACCAGCAAACCTGGCGGCTATGACTTGCATTGCTCTAGCCCAGGCGCCCGGCTCTGTTTGCGCCTCAGTGGCGGTAGTTTACGACCGGTTTGCGGTCTGGTCCTGGTGATGGACAGTGCGTGCACCTTCTGGGCTGTAGGGCTTGCCCTGTTCTTCCCCCGGTCCCCTCACACGCGGACTGCTTCTGCTGCGGCTCGAATCAAGGGTGGCGCTTGCGCCATCGTGGAGCGACGCCTAGGCGCCCGACTGATGCCGTGAGATAGCGTAGGACGATCCCTGGGACCTGTGAGGGGACGGAGCTCCGGCTAGCCGTCCGTGATTGCCCTTGTAGTGTCCGTGATCGCCGCAGCAGCCGCAGTGATTGCCCTGGTCACCTAATCATGCAACCTTTAATAGCCCAGAGCTGACCCGCTGGATACCAGTCTCATTGGACTGGGATTATTATTACCCATATCGGTACAATTTGATCAACTGTCGGGATGGCGGGATTCAAACCTACGGCGTCTTCGTCCCGAACCAGGATCGAAGACGGTCGCTACCTGTGCGGTTGCCTATCGTCGCAGGTTATGCCTTGGTCTGTTGGGCACTGAGGGTGACGAAAAGTATGGGGAGGCAGTCGGGGAGGTGCCGGGGATCGCGGGGAAGTCTCCCCAGTGCCTCCCCGAGGCCGCTTCCCCCGTCTGAGCAGGGCGTACACGCGAGGGGGATCCGCGTGTCCACCCCGAAGGTCCCTAGCTGATCATCCCAACGCTTCATCTGGTGACGGAGGTAGTCCTGCTGCTGGTTAGAGCGGCCACCTAAGTTCTCCATGGGGGTCGTCCAGCCAGATTGTGTGCGTGTCGGCCGTGGTGGTGAGCCCGAATCTTTCCCAGGTGGGCTGATCCCACTGGTGCCAACGCTGGGAGGCGTCCTCGACCTGTGCCCATAGCGGGGTCGGGCCGCCTTCACGGAGCTGCCGTGAGCCATCCTCGGCGGTAGTGAGGTCGATTTCGCACCAGGAGCCATCCGGGGCGGACAGCGTCGCCGCTCTCGGGGTTCGGGTGCTGGGGTCGAGGGTGTAGCCGTACCGCAGGTCCGCGGGCAGGGCCAGGCAGGCCAGCAACCACATCTCGCGGCCAGTGTTCCAGGGCTGGGCGGGTGCGGTGGTGACGCGCCGCTGGCTGGTCTCCGCTTTGGCAGCGCGACTCGGAGTGATATCGCCGTCGTGGCGCATCCCCATGAACGCCGCCCAGCGCCCGGTGAACCGGCCCTCCAACCGATCGTCATAGCGGTCCAGCAGAACGAGGTTGCCAGCGCCGATGCCGACTTTGAGATCGGCGAGCACCTTCCCACCCGGGGTGAGCTGCTGCGCCCAGGACCAGGGGACGCGAGGCACGGAGCAGGTCGCGATGATCCGGTCATAGAGAGCGTGCTCGGGCCACCCGTCGATGCCGTCGCGGGCGGCGAGTTGCGGACGGCACCCGATGGCGGCCAGCCGTCGTCGTGCCGCCGCAACGAGATCGGAGCCCACATCGACGGAGAACACGCGCTCCTCACCGAGGCGATGCGCGAGCAGGGCGGCGTTGTATCCGGTGCCAGTGCCGATCTCCAACACCCGGTGCCCATCGTGGACATCGAGGGTTTCCAGCATCCGCACCATCAGATCGGGTTTGGTGCTGGAGGACACCGCCGCGCCCTTAGCGTCGACCTCGGTGACCAGGGTGGTCGGCGAGTAGACCAGCGCCAGGCCCGGCTGCCCGCTGAGGTCGATCTCGTTCCAGGAACCGTCGGGCTGCTGCTGGTAGGCGGTGGGCACCAGCCGGTGCCGGGAAGTGGCGGCAATCGCCGCCGCCCACGCCGGGTCGCGCAGGTCACCGGAGTCGGTGAGCATGGCCGCGAGTCCGGCGGCGTGCGTCTCCCAGCCGGTGTCGGTGGTGGTCATGCTGCGCCTCCGGTGAGTAGGTCGGCGAGATGGGCGGTCAGGGGTGCCCCGGTGGCCTGCTCAATGAATCCGTACTGACCGGTGGGGTTGATCTCCAAGAACACCCACTCACCATCGGGAGTGATCACGAAATCCAACGCCCCGTACACCAGACCGAGGCTGTCCACCAGCCGCTGTATCCCGGTGGTGACCTGCTCAGACGGGGTGATCAGTTCGTAGGACACCGAGGCGTAGTCGCTGCGGTAATCCACATACGCCGCTGGGCTCCCGGCGGTGATCGCGGCGGCCGTGACATGCTCGCCGATGACGATCACCCGGCATTCCCGGGCCTTGGGTACCCAACGTTGGAACAGGTGCGTGGTGTGCTCCACCCCGCGCAGATCAGCGAGATCGTCTTCGGTGACCCGGCGGGTGTAGACGTTCTTGCGGACGCCGTCCTCATCCAGGGCCATGCCCCCGACCAGCTTGGTCACCATCGGCCCATCAGCCGCGAACCTCCGCACGGCATCGGCTCGTTGGTGATCAGTGTGTCCGGCACGGTCAAACCGGCCGCCGTGGCGCGGGCAAGCTGCACCGGTTTGTAAGCGGAGTCGGCGACCCTGGCCGGGTGGTTGCACCACAACACCGGCAGCGACGCCAGCACCCCACCAAGCCCATATTTCGCCTCGACCCGCGCGTGGTGCGCCTCCGCTGAGGACAACTCCGGTGGCATCCGATACGCCTCCGGTGACCGATACCACACGGCCTGCACTGCATCGAGGTCCAACGTCGCGTGCGGGACGGTGAGCACACCGCACCAGCGCCCCTCTAGCAGCTCAACCGACACCTGCACCCGGGTGGGAAACCACGCGGTGTTAACCCGCAAGACCTCGACCCCACGCTCCCCAAGAACGGTCACCATCTGATCGGCGGTGGGATCGATGTCCCGGGCCAGGATCAGGACGGTCATACCGTGCTGCCCGGATCATCGGGGCAGAAGTCGTAACTCCAGTCCTCGGACTTGCCTTCGTCGCCATCGAGGTCGGTGTTGGAATCCGCGGTCGGATCGGCGGCGATGATCTCTGTCATCGGTCGCCCGTCCAGGGTGAGCGCGAGCTGACGATCGTGGTCGTAGCGCCAGTTCCGCGGGGATGCGCCGCGCCCGGACATGACTTGGGCTCCCCGCAGGTTCCACGGCCAGACCCCGACCGGAGACGGGGAATCATTCCCGGGTGGAGATCCCATCGGGCGGCACAGTCCGAACTGCGCGGAGTGTGAGGCGATCGGGTCATCAGCGAACCCGGCTGGTCCACCTGGCGCAAGCAACGTAGTCATCTCGACTTTCCTCCTTCGTTCGTTCTTACGGTCCTCGCTGTGTCCCCGTTCGTGACAAGATCTTTTGTACGGCCAAGTAAGCCTCCTGATCACAGCCCCGAGGCCAGCGCTGACCAGCGAAGATTACCCATCGTTGGCCAGCGTCGTACCTCGTTATTGAGCGTCGTTGTATCCGCTAAGACGTCCCACAGACGGCCCCGGCCGGGAGCTTGAACACAGAACGGGTGCGGGCGCCGTGTGGCTCTGCCCCTTGGCCGTCGTGACTCTGGCAAACTCGGCCCTGCTTCTGCCGGACACGGCCCCGGCATGCGGCTGATTGCCTGGAGGTAAACGTGACCGAAGCGCGGGATGATGAACACCACGAAGAGCCAGAGATCGCTGCCGACGGCGCCGAAGACGAACGCATCAACGATCCACTCACTCAAACTGACGTAAAAGCCCCTCAGGTTCCCTTTGGATCCGAGCCTTCCACTAGTTAGCAGCATCGCTCGCATTCGGTCAGGTCTGACCTCGCGGCGTAGCAATAGGTCAAGCGGGTGACGGAACCAGACCCACATGGCCAGCTTGGAAGATCGGGCAGCGATCATGGTCCTGAGCTGCACTAAGTCCACCTGGGGGTACTCGGCGACAGGTGACATGACTGACCGCTGTTGACCCCTAGTGACCGTGAGAAGGGGCACGCGGGGGGCACGGCGCCCGCAGTTTGGTCGTGAGTATGCGCTGGATGGGGGACAGCGGTGCTCGAACCAGGGGAGCGGGGCGCTGTGGCCATGGGCGGTATTGCCTCGACCGCCCTGTGGCGTCGTAGTACGACGTATTACGATGGTGTGGTGGAGGGTGATCTGTACGACGGTGTACCGGTTGACCGGCTCCCGATCGACGCGGTGGACGTGCCGAACCAGGCACACTTGCAGCGGTCGGATCGCTACCGCGGCGCGGTGGACATTGAGCCGGAGCACGCCATCGAGGCGGTGTTCGATCCCCGTCGGCTGGTGGCTCGGGACCCGAAATCGCGCACTGGTGAGGCGATCCGGGTCGTGGGTTACTCGGCGGGGATGGACCGGGTTCTGGTCGTGGTGCTGGTGCCGGATCGCCATCCACCGGGCGGGTTGTGGCATATCGCCACGGCGTGGCCGGCGGATAGCCGCATGCGTCGCATCTACGGCGGCGGGAAGGAGAGCGAAGATGGCTGATAAGGAGCTTCGGGACCGCATCGCGGCGGCCGTTGAAGATGCTGAGGCGACGCCGGATGAGGAGCTGGAGTGGACGCAGCACCGGGAACCGGCGAAAAGCCCGACGGCGGTCTATAGCGTTCGCATTCCGGTGGAACGGATCGAGGAGTTGCGCAAGCTGGCCGCCGAGCGTGGTGTTGCGCCCACCGCACTGATCCGGACCTGGGTGCTCGCACAGCTGGATACGGCACGGACCCCTGAGGACTACGCGCAACGCTGGGAACGGGATGTGCGCGCCACCGCAGAACAGCTCCGCAAACTGCTCGATGAGCGCCCTGGCGCTCCCTGGGCGGAGGTGTCCTGATGCCGTTGACCCTGCTCAAGCAACGATTAGGGGTCAGTGGACTGTGGTGGAGCGGGCGACCGGGATCGAACCGGCATGGCCAGCTTGGAAGGCTGGGGCTCTACCATTGAGCTACGCCCGCATGCCCCGCGGTTGCGGAGCCGCCTCAGCGTACCTGCTGCACGCTTCTCCGTGGACGTGTGCGGTGGGCTGGCGCGCCGATCCAAGCGATCGCGTAGGCTGCGCCTGCACCAATCGGTGCACCGGGGTGTGGCGCAGCTTGGTAGCGCACTCGCTTTGGGAGCGAGGGGCCGTGGGTTCAAATCCCGCCACCCCGACCATGTCAGACGTGGTTCGAGTGATCTTGCAACCCTCTGGCAGGCCGGATACGTAGCTACCGCTGCAGCAACGACTGCTCACAGGTCGTCGTCCCGGTGCATCGAAATCATGCGTCGCCGGGAACCGCGCGCCAGTTCAGTGGGGCACGCCACTGCCGGACCGCGATTGTGAGCGCCGACCCGGCGATCAAGACTCCAAGCACGATCAGCCACGCTGGGGTAAAGGCACCAGGGTGGATCGTGATGAAGTGGTCGTTGAACGCGTTGTGTCCGCCATGGAAGCCGATGCCAAGCCAGAGCGTGCCGCTGACCGTCCGGCACGCCGCGAGCATCAGCCCGTACCCGGTCATCGCCACTGCGTAGAGCACCCCCTCGCCGAAGGTGGTGGCCCCGCCGTTGGAGAACACGTGCATCGACCCGAAGATCAGCGAACTGCTGGCCACCGTGGCCCACAGCGGCAGTGTCTGGCCAAGGTTGCGGAACATGTAGCCGCGGAACACCAATTCCTCGGGGAATGCCTGCACCAATAGGGTCGCCATCGCGATCATGATGATGGTCACCGCGAGCCCCTGCTCGGCTGATTCCTGCGTTTGGTCTGCCGACCAGCCCCAGTCGGCGAGCCCGAGTTGCACGGTGACCGCGGCGGTGACCGCGGTCACAATGGCCGCGAGCACAATGCCGAACACCAGGTGCGGGATCGCTGCCCGGTCCACGCTCAGCCCAATGCCAGACCACGGCAGCCGGTCAGCGTGCCGCCGCAACAGGAACACCAGGCCAAGCGCGCTCGCCGCGATACCCAAGCCGGCGGCCGCGTACGAGATCACCAAAGGCAGCCAGGCAGTCGCCGCCTGGACGGTCATGCCGATGATCAGCACGCAACCGAAGAATCCCAGCCAGGCCAACAGAATGCGCCAGGCCAGCCGCGGCCGGTGATCTTTGCCGAGGAACACGCCGGATGATGAGCTGTCCAACCTGATGTCCACACCGAAAAGATAGAAGAAGTATTACGCGTTGTGGTCACCGGATCACTGGACTTACCGGCCCGTAATCGCCTGGGCGATCATCGGCTACCTAGACACGGTCAGCGACAGCGTCGTCGGCACCGGACCGCGCCTGGGGCGCTGATGACTGGTGGGCTTGTCAGGCTGTTGACTGCTCGCCGTGCCCGGGCAACGAGCACCACGTTGAGCTTGTGTCAACGATGCCTGATGCCTAGACACAACCCGTTAATCGGCCAACTGGCCCGAAGGGCGCCCTGGTGGCCGTTTCCCATGCTGTTTCTCGTGTCCGCGGTGATCCACTGTGGGCTCGCCGTCCGGAGCAGCACAGGACGTTCACCGGCGCGGCGCCCGCCCAGCCGCAGCAGCACCGACTCGCCTGGCGCATCCTCCAGGCCGTCGTTGTCCACCGCACGAACGTGGGTACTCCGGAAGCGGGTGCCGGCCCGGCCTGGGCGCTGCCGACGAAGCCGGCGGTGACCACCGCAGCTCAGCACGGCGATCACAGCCGCCGACGCGTATGGATCACGGCCACAGCAACCTCCTCGGGTTACCACGGCGCAGCGCGTACCCGGCATGCTCGGTCGCAGCAGTGGAGGGCCGGTGAACGGCCGGGCGACAAGGACGGCGAGTTCGGCCGGGCGTCGGGCGCGCCTCGACGCTGCCTGCAACGCCACCGGCAGTCGGATCGGAGTGCTCGCCTAGACTCGGTTCACACCTGGAGGCCCGGCGGCCGTGCTCCGCCGGCGCGTTCCCATCGTTTCTTGAGGAGTACTCCGTGAAGAGCACCGTCGAACAGCTCAGTCCGACGCGGGTGAAGATCAACGTCGAGGTGCCGTTCGACGAACTGAAGCCTGAGTTCGACCGCGCGTATAAGAAGATCGCTCAGCAGGTTCACATCCCGGGCTTCCGGCCCGGCAAGGCACCCGCCCGGATCCTGGAACAGCGGCTGGGCCGCGGGGTGGTGCTCGAGGAAGTAGTCAACGGCGTGGTACCGGCGAAGTACGCCGAAGTCATCACATCCGGTCAGGTTCATCCATTGGGCCGTCCGGAGATCGAGGTCACGAAGATCGAGGACGGGAACCACCTCGCGTTCACCGCCGAGGTCGACGTCCGGCCGGAGATCGAGATGCCTGCCTTCGACGAGCTCGCGGTGTCCGTCGACGACATCGATGTCACCGATGCCGAGGTCGACGAGCAGGTTGACGGGCTGCGTACCCGCTTCGGCACCGTCACGGCGGTTGAGCGTCCCGCGCAGCAAGGCGACTTCGTAATGCTCGACCTTTCGGCCACCGTCGCCGGCGAGGCGGTCGAGGAGCTGACGACGACCGACTTGTCCTACCAGATCGGCTCCGGCGAGCTCATCGAGGGCATCGACGACGCGCTGGTCGGGGCCACAGAGGGCGAGGAGCGGGCCTTCCCCACCGTGTTGGTCGCCGGGGCACATGCCGGCCAGCAGGCTGAGGTGACGGTCAAGATCCAGTCGGTGAAAGAGCGGGAGCTGCCTGAGGCCGACGACGAGTTCGCTCAGCTCGCCAGCGAGTTCGACACCCTCGACGAGCTCCGCGACGATCTGCGTACCCGGCTCGGTCGGGTCAAGTCGATGCAGCAGGGCACCCAGGCCCGAGACAGGGTGCTCAAGGCCCTGGTTGCCAGCACCGAGGTCCCGTTGCCGGAGTCGATCGTCGACTCTGAGTTCGACTCGCGCAAGCACGGCGCCCTGCATGCCTTCGAAAACGACGAGCGACGCCTTGGCCGGTGGCTGGAGCGGGAGGGCCGCACCGCTGAGGAGTTCGAAACCGACATGCGCAACGCCGCGCAAGAGTCGGTCAAAGCCCGCCTGTTGCTCGACGCGATCGCCGACGCCGAGGAGGTCGTGGTCACCGACGCCGAGCTCAGCGAGCGCATCGTGTACCAGGCCTACCGTCACGGCGTCAGCCCCAATGAGTATGCCCAGCAAGTTCACGAAGCCGGCGAGTTGGGCACCCTGTACGCCGACGTGCGCCGCGGCAAGGCGTTGGACACCGTGGTGCGCCAGGCCACCGTCACTGACGCCTCCGGGAATCCTGTCGACCTTGACGCCCTGGCCGATTCGGCGACCTCGGAGCCGACCGCGCCGGCGACATGACGCAGGCCCGGACTTGGCGTGACGCTGTGAGCGAACGAAGGGCGCGTCAGCACGTAGCCGTCGCCTCCCTTCGTTAGGGTCGGGAGTGTCTACCGGGTCGGAGTGTGGAGTTGATCTCCGGCCGGATCCCCTCACCCAACCGCGGGTGGACCTGACGACAGAAGGCAGGCACACGTGACCGCCGACCACATCGCCTCGGCCGTGCCGCTGCGGGGCGCCCCCGCGATGCGGACCGCCTCGGCCGGCCTCAACCTGACCGACTCGGTGTATGAGCGGCTGTTGCGCGAGCGCATCATCGTGCTCGGCTCCCAAGTCGAGGAGAACATCGCCAACCAGATCTGCGCCCAGCTCCTGCTGCTGTCTGCAGAGGATCCCGATCAGGACATCCGGCTCTACATCAACTCACCGGGCGGCTCGGTGACCGCGGGAATGGCCATCTTCGACACCATGCAGCTGATCGAGCCGGACGTGGCGACCTACGCGATGGGCCTGGCCGCCTCAATGGGGCAGTTCCTGCTGTCCGCGGGCACCCGCGGCAAGCGATACGCCCTCCCGCACGCCCGTATCCTCATGCACCAGCCGTCCGCGGGTGTCGCCGGTACGGCGGCCGACATCGCGATTCAGGCCGACATGCTGATCAAGCACAAGCGCGAGATGGCCGAGCTCATCGCCGAGCAGACCGGCCAGCCAGTAGACCGGGTCATCGCGGATTCCGATCGGGATCGCTGGTTCACCGCGGAGGAAGCCCGCGAGTACGGCTTCGTCGACCAGGTTCTGACCCGCGCCAACTCGCTGCCCGACGCGAGCCGCTGAGCTTCGAGGAGTCCTGATGACCCACCTGCCCGGAGGCACAATGCCCCACGATCGCATGACGCCTCACGATCGGGTGTCACCCTACGAACCTGTGACGGTTCATGATCGTACGGCACCACAGTCGCGTTACGTGTTGCCCTCGTTCATCGAACGCACCAGCTACGGGATCAAGGAGTCCAATCCCTACAACAAGCTGTTCGAGGAGCGCATCATCTTCCTCGGCGAACAGATCAACAACACCTCGGCCAAAGACACCATGGCGCAGTTGCTGGTATTGGAGTCCACCGACCCGGATCGCGACATCACGATGTACATCAACTCACCGGGTGGGTCGTTCACCGCGATGACGGCGATCTACGACACGATGCAGTTCGTCCGGCCGGAGATCCAGACGGTTTGCCTCGGTCAGGCCGCTTCGGCTGCCGCTGTGCTGCTCGCTGCGGGTACTCCGGGCAAGCGGATGGCCGTACCCAATGCTCAGATCCTCATCCACCAGCCGGCGACTGAGGGCGTCTACGGGCAGGTTTCCGACCTGGAGATTCAGGCGGCCGAGATTCAACGGATGCGCCGCCTGCTCGAGGCCACCCTGGCCCACCACACCGGTCAGAGCGAGGAGCGGGTCCGCACCGACATCGATCGGGATAAGATACTGACCTCCATCGAGGCCAAGGAGTACGGGATCATCGACGAGATAACCCAGATCCGGAAGCTCTCCGCGGCTCGACCGTGACCTAGTGACGGGCGGCGACACGCCGAGCGAGCAGCGCAGCCGCCTATACCGATGAATCTCAGGAAAGCTGGTCCTCCCGCACGGCAGGGTCGGACGGGTACCGTCGAGCAGACAGCAGCAAGGCGCACTGCACACACCACGCGCCGGGGAAGGACAAGAGGCCAGCGCCCATGGCACGGATCGGTGACGGCGGCGACCTGTTGAAGTGTTCCTTCTGCGGGAAGAGTCAGAAGCAGGTCAAGAAGCTCATCGCCGGCCCCGGCGTGTACATCTGCGACGAGTGCATCGACCTGTGCAACGAGATCATCGAAGAAGAGCTGGTCGATGCGGGTGACGTCAAGCTCGACGAACTACCCAAGCCCAGCGAGATCCACGATTTCCTCGAGTCCTACGTCATCGGCCAGGACGATGCCAAGCGCACCCTCTCTGTTGCCGTTTACAACCATTACAAGCGCATTCAGGCTGGCGAAAAGGGTCGCGACGACGAGATCGAGCTCGCGAAGTCGAACATCTTGATGCTCGGCCCCACCGGGTGTGGGAAGACCTACCTGGCCCAGACCTTGGCGAAGCTGCTCAACGTGCCCTTCGCCATAGCTGATGCGACCGCACTCACCGAGGCCGGTTACGTCGGCGAGGATGTGGAGAACATCCTGCTCAAGCTGATCCAGGCGGCAGACTATGACGTCAAGCGAGCCGAGACCGGGATCATCTATATCGACGAGGTCGACAAGATCGCCCGTAAGTCGGAGAACCCCTCGATCACCCGGGACGTCTCCGGGGAGGGCGTCCAACAGGCATTGCTGAAGATCCTGGAGGGCACTACCGCCAGTGTCCCGCCGCAGGGCGGCCGTAAGCATCCCCACCAGGAGTTCATCCAGATCGATACGACGAACGTCCTTTTCATCGTCGCCGGCGCGTTCGCCGGTCTCGACAAGATCATCGAGGATCGCATCGGCAAGCGAGGACTGGGCTTCGGCGCCGAGCTGCGGTCCAAGGCCGACATCGACACCTCCGACGTGTTCGCTGATGTCATGCCTGAAGATTTGATCAAGTTCGGGCTGATCCCGGAGTTCATCGGTCGACTCCCGGTGATCGCCAGCGTGACGAACCTCGACAAGTGTTCGTTGGTGCAGATTCTCACCGAGCCCCGCAACGCCCTGTCCAAGCAGTACTGCAAGCTGTTCGAGATGGACGGCGTGGAGCTGGAGTTCACCAGCACCGCGTTGGAGGCGATTGCCGATCAGGCGATTCTTCGCGGTACCGGTGCCCGTGGGCTGCGCGCCATCATGGAAGAGGTGTTGCTGCCGGTGATGTATGACATCCCCAGCCGCACAGACGTGGCGAAGGTCGTCATCACGGAGCAAACCGTACGGGAGAACGTGAACCCGACGATCGTGACTCGCCAGCCAACCCGCCGCGAACGCCGCGAGAAGTCTGCCTGAAGGCCTGGAGGGGTCTCTTCAAGGGCTACCGACCCGCTTCGGGACGGCCCACCACAGCTACCAACCCCGCAAGCCTCCGGGAGCAAGTCCATCTTGAGTGCCGCGCACGACAGCCGAGCCCCTAATGTGATTGGCGATGACTGAACCGTCGGTTCGTAATGCGGACACCGCGCTGGATGCGCTGCGGGCGGTTGAGGACGCGCTGGACTGCCGTTGGCCGGAAAGCCGGATCGAGCCGTCGCTGACCCGGATCGCGGCACTTGTCGACCTGCTCGGCTCGCCACAACATAGCTGCCCGGTGCTGCATATCGCCGGCACGAACGGCAAGACATCGGTGGCCCGGATGCTGGATGCACTGCTGTCCCGGATCGGGCTGCGGACGGGCCGCTATACCAGCCCCCACCTGCAGCGGGCGACCGAAAGGATCAGCCTGGACCAAGCGCCGATCAGCCCGGAACGCTACGTCGAGGCCTATTCCGACATCGAGCCGTACGTCGCCCTGGTCGACGCCGGATCGCCGGTGCCGATGAGCAAGTTTGAGGTACTGACCGGGATGGCGTTCGCGGCCTTCGCTGACGCTCCAGTGGAGGCCGCCGTCGTTGAGGTCGGCCTCGGCGGCACCTGGGACGCCACCAACGTCGCCGACGGCACGGTGGCGGCGATCACGCCGATCGCAGTGGATCACGTTAATTATCTGGGCAACGACATCGCGGGCATCGCCGCGGAGAAAGCCGGGATCATCAAGCCAGGTTCGGTGGCGGTGCTCGCACAGCAACCGCCCGAGGTGGCCCGGCTGATCGCGACGCGCTGCATCGAGATGGATGCGAGCGTGGCGAGGGAGGGCATGGAATTCGGCGTCTTGGACCGCGTTGTCGCAGTCGGGGGACAGCAACTGAGATTGCAGGGCCTCGGCGGGGTGTACGACGAGGTCTTCCTTCCTCTGCACGGTGCGCATCAGTCCCGCAACGCCGTGCTGGCGCTGGCCGCTGCCGAGGCATTCTTCGGCGCTGGCGGCAACCGATCCCTGGACATCGACGCCGTGCGCGACGCCTTCGCGGCGGTGACCGTCCCAGGACGGCTGGAGCGAGTTGGCAGCACTCCCGCTGTCTTTCTCGACGGTGCGCACAATCCGCACGGGGCACGGGCGTTGGCGGTTGCCCTCCGCGAGGACTTTGCATTCCGTCGGTTGGTCGCGGTGGTGGGGATTATGCGCGACAAGGACGCCCGCGGCATTCTCGCGGAGCTGGCACCGGTGGCCGACGAGGTCGTGGTGACTGCCGGTGGCTCGCCGCGCGCGATGGACCTCGGCGACCTTGCCACGGCGGCTCGGGAGACGTTCGGTGAATCCCGGGTGCACGTCGAAGGCGGGTTGCCCGAGGCCATCAAGGCGGCCAGAGCGTTGGTCGATGAGCTTGATCCAGAGGGCTCAGGCGCAGGCGTCGTGATCACTGGCTCGGTGGCGATGGTCGGCGAGGCCCGGACTCTACTAGGCCGGGAACCACAATGAGCGACCGACCGGTACCGGCAGACCCGATGCGGGGATTGCGCGGCATCTTCGCGGGCACCCTGATCATGGAGGCGATAGTCGTCGGGTTGGCCCTGCTCGTTGTCGAACGGCTCGGCGGCGGGTTGGCTGGACCGGCCGGCTGGTACACCGCCGGCCTGGCGGTGTCGATGGCCGCCGCGGCCTTCGTGCAGCGCGCCCGGTGGGGCCTGGGTCTGGCCCTCGCGCTGCAGGTCGCAATGGTTGCCGGCTGGTTCGCCCAACCCGTGCTGGGCGCGCTGGGCTTGCTGTTCGTGTTGGTCTGGAGTTACCTGCTCTACGTGCGGTGGGCGGTGACGCGGCAGTTGCAACCGTCAGCCACCGGACGTGGTGAGACCCGGTAGCCGCTTGGCCAGGCCGTTCGTGCGATCGAGGTATTCTGGCCGGCGGCGTTCGGGTCGATCGCTGCCACGTCCCGACCATCGAACTCATCGCTTCGGCGGCCAGTCGCTAGGCTCCTCGCGTCCAGTCACCGTCATCGCCCTGAGGAGAACGAGCTGCTGTGAGCGAGCGCACCCTGGTCCTGGTCAAGCCCGACGGTGTGCGCCGCGGCCTGGTCGGCGAGGTGATCGCCAGGATCGAACGCAAGGGGCTGACGCTGGCCGTGTTGGAGTTGCGCATGGTCCCGCGCGATCTGGCCGAGCAACACTACGCTGAGCACGCGGACAAGCCCTTCTTCGGCTCGCTGCTGGAGTTCATCACCTCCGCCCCGGTGGTGGCTGCCGTGGTGGAGGGCGAGCGGGCGGTGGCGGCCTTCCGGCAGTTGGCCGGGGGTACGGATCCGGTGGATAAGGCCACCCCGGGCTCGATCCGCGGCGACTTCGCGCTGGAGACTCAGTCGAATCTGGTGCACGGATCGGACTCAGTAGATTCGGCCAAGCGCGAGATCGCCCTCTGGTTCCCCGAGCTGTAGTGGTTCCTCACCGGGCGCTGGTGTGGCCGTGCGGGCGGTCGCCGGGCGGAAATCGGGCGGGCATTGTCGGGGGTGCCGGGTAGCGTCGATCGCATGTCCGATTCGCTGGTGCAGGCTCGTGGGTTACGCAAGCGATTCGGTGCAGTCGAGGCGGTCCGCGGGATCGACATGGACGTCCGGGCCGGCGAGGTGTTCGGTTTCCTGGGGCCCAACGGTGCCGGCAAGTCCTCCACCATGCGCATGATCGGATGCGTCTCCCCGCGCAGTGCCGGTGAGCTTGAGGTGCTCGGGATGGACCCGGACGTCGACGGCCCACGAATCCGCGCCCGGCTTGGCGTGGTGCCACAGCAGGACAACCTGGACGTCGAGCTCTCGGTGCGCGACAACCTGCACATTTACGGCCGTTATTTCGGCCTGTCACGGGCCGCGGTGCGAGCCAAGGCCGCCGAGCTGCTGGATTTCGTCCAACTCACCGAGCGGGCTGCCGACCCCGTTGAGCACCTGTCCGGGGGTATGAAGCGGCGGCTGACCATCGCCCGGTCGTTGGTCAACGACCCGGAGCTGATGCTGCTCGACGAGCCGACCACCGGGCTTGACCCGCAGGCTCGTCACCTGCTGTGGGACCGGCTGTTCCGGCTCACGCAGCAGGGCGTCACCCTGATCATCACCACCCACTACATGGACGAGGCCGAGCAGTTGTGCGACCGCCTCGTCGTGATGGACGGCGGACTGATCGTCGCCGAAGGTTCGCCGCGCGAGCTGATTGCCCGGTACTCCACCCGCGAGGTGCTCGAACTGCGGTTTCCGCCAGGCGCGCAGCAGGGCTGGCGGGAGAAGCTGGACAGCCTGGCCGACCGCGTCGAGGAACTCCCCGACCGGCTGCTGCTTTACGCGACAGACGGCGAGGCGGCACTGACCGCCGCGCACCAATGCGGCGCGCGTCCGACATCCAGCCTGGTCCGGCGATCGACCCTGGAGGACGTGTTCCTCCGGCTCACCGGCCGTTCGCTGGTGGACTGATGACCGCCGCGTCCAGCGGCCGGGTGCTGACCGAATGGCAGGCCGCGCTGCGCGTCGTCGAGGCTCTGTGGACCTGGTACCGCCGCAACTGGCGGGCCACGGTGTTCTCCAGCCTGCTGCAGCCGGTGCTGTTCCTGGTGGCCTTCGGGGTCGGCTTCGGCCAGCTGATCGACGCAGGTGGTCGCGCGGCGCAGGCTACGGGCGGGGTGTCCTATCTGCTCTACCTCGCGCCTGCGCTGCTGGCGGTCGGCGCAGTCCAGAGCGCGGCCTTCGAGTCGACCTACCCCATCTTGTCGGCATTCAAGTGGCGGCGCACCTACGAGGCCGTCGCGGCCACCCCGATCACGCCCGGTCAACTCGCCGCCGGGCAACTCGCCTGGATCGCGCTGCGGCTGACTCTGTCCGGCGCCGCCTACCTACTGGTGATCACGCTGTTCGGCGTGGTCAGCGGGCCCGGTGTACTGGCGGCGCTGGTCTTTGCCGTGTTGTGCGGCATGGCGTTCAGCGCGCCGTTGGTGGCTTTCGCGGCGGCTCGGGAGCAGGAAGGGGGCGCCTTCGCGGTCATCTTCCGGTTCGTGGTACTGCCGATGACCTTGTTCTCTGGGACCTTCTTCCCGATCTCGCAGCTACCCGCGACGATCCAGCCGCTGGCCTGGATCAGCCCGCTATGGCATGGCACCGAACTGGCCCGCGGTGCTGCGCTTGGCACGATGCGGTTGTGGCCCGCTGCCGGTCACATTACCTACCTGACGGCGTGCCTGGTGGTTGGCGTGCTGCTGTCCCGTCGGCAGTTCCGGTTGAGGCTTACCCGATGAGCACCCAGCGAGACGGCGGCCGTCAGCGGATCGGGCTACTGGTACGGGTGTTGCCGCCGGCCCTATATGCCGGCCGGGCTCGGATGATCGTCGTGCGCTCGTCGGTGGCGTCGCGAGCCGTCTGGTTGGCCTTCGTATCCGGGTTCTTCGAGCCGCTGTTCTTCCTGGTAGCGATGGGTCAGGGGCTGGGCAGCCTGGTCGGCGACGTGGCCGGGCCGGCTGGGCAGCAGCTGAGCTACCCAGCGTTCATCGCTCCCGGGCTGCTGGCGGCGTCGGCGATGAACGGGGCGGTGTATGACGCCACGTTCAGCTTCTTCCTCAAGCTGAAGTACGCCAAGCTCTACGACGCGGTGCTCGCCACCCCGCTGGGACCGGTGGACATCGCGCTGGGAGAGATCGGCTGGTCGCTGATCCGCGGCGGGATGTACGCGGCCGCCTTCCTCTCGATCATGCTCGCTACTGGATTGATCTTCTCACCGTGGGCGTTGCTGGCGTTGCCCGCCGCGATGTTCGTAGCCTTCGCCTTCGCGGCGATCGGGATCGCGGCCACCACCTTCATGCGC
The DNA here is from genome assembly GCA_050699875.1 of Pseudonocardiaceae bacterium. Lineage (GTDB taxonomy): Bacteria > Actinomycetota > Actinomycetes > Mycobacteriales > Pseudonocardiaceae. The sequence goes on along the minus strand of JBOHFX010000192.1, from coordinate 25,746 downwards.
TCCTGGCAGGACTTCGACTTGGTGCAACTGGCGGTAATGCCGATGTTCCTGTTCTCCGCGACGTTTTTTCCGCTGTCGGTGTACCCCCCCGCGTTGCAGTGGTTGGTGCAGGCGTTCCCGCTTTACCACGCGGTCGCACTGATGCGTGGCCTGACCACCGGCGCCGTCGACTGGTCCATGCTTGGACACGTGGCGTACTTCGTGGTGATGGCCACCGTGGGCATCGTCGTAGCCTCCCGCCGCTTGAAGACCCTCCTCCTGCGGTAGGGGACTCTTCAAGGGCTACCAACCCGCCCCGTCAACGTCCACAACCGCTACCAACCCCGGCGGGCGACCCGGCCGATGCGTGCGCTGCCGCGCCGGGTTGACGGTACTTGAAGAGCGGCCAACTAGGCTGAACAGCATGTCGGTGAACTCCGTGTTCGACCAGCTCGAGCCACTGCTGCCCCGCGTCTCCAAGCCGGTGCAGTACGTCGGGGGCGAGCTCAACGCCACGGTGAAGGACTGGGATACCACCCCAGTGCGTTGGGCGTTGATGTATCCGGACGCCTATGAGGTCGGGTTGCCGAACCAGGGCATCATGATCCTCTACGAGGTCCTCAACGAGCAACCCGACGTGCTCGCTGAGCGCTCCTACGCGGTCTGGCCCGACCTGGAACGGTTGATGCGTGAGCACGGCGTCCCGCAGTTCACCGTGGAGTCGCACCGGCCGGTCGGGGCTTTCGACCTGCTCGGGGTCTCTTGCGCCACTGAGCTCGGTTACACCAACCTGCTCACCGCGCTGGACCTGGCTGGGATCCCGCTACACGCCGCACAGCGCACCCCCGGCCATCCCGTGGTCATCGCCGGGGGCCACGCCGCATTCAACCCGGAGCCGATTGCCGACTTCATCGATGCCGCGGTGCTCGGCGACGGCGAAGAGGTCGTGCTCGAGGTCACCGCGATCGTGCGGGACTGGAAGGAACAGGGACGCCCGGGCGGCCGGCAAGAGCTGCTGGGCCGGCTGGCGGAGGTCGACGGCGTCTATGTGCCGGGCAGCTATGACGTCAATTACCTTCCTGACGGCCGGATCGCCGAGGTTGTCCCCAACACCGCACGCGCCCCGCGGCGAGTGGCCAAGCGCACCACGATGGACCTCGACAACTGGCCCTATCCCAAGCAGCCGTTGGTGCCCATCGCGGAGAGCGTGCACGAGCGGATGAGTGTGGAGATCTTTCGCGGTTGTACCCGCGGCTGCCGGTTCTGCCAGGCGGGGATGATCACCCGACCGGTCCGGGAACGATCGATCCAGGGTATCGGCGAGATGGTCGAGCGAGGCCTGGCGGCCAGCGGGTACAGCGAGGTCGGGCTGTTGTCGCTGTCCAGCGCGGACCACTCGGAGATCGGTGAGATCACCAAGGGTCTGGCTGACCGCTACCAGGACAGTGGCACCAGCCTGAGCCTGCCGTCGACCCGGGTGGACGCCTTCAACATCGACCTCGCAAACGAGATCTCCCGCAACGGCCGCCGCTCCGGTTTGACGTTCGCTCCCGAGGGCGGCTCCGAGCGGATCCGTCGGGTGATCAACAAGATGGTGTCCGAGGAGGACCTTATCCGCACCGTCTCCACCGCATTCGGTGCGGGCTGGCGGCAGGTGAAGCTGTACTTCATGTGCGGCCTGCCTACGGAGACCGACGAAGATGTGGTGCAGATCGCCCATATGGCGTATCGGGTGATCCGTGCCGGCCGGGAAGCCAGTGGAACCAAGGACATCCGGTGCACGATCTCGATCGGCGCCTTCGTCCCCAAGCCGCACACCCCGTTTCAATGGACTGCCCAGGAGCACCCAGAGGTGGTCGACCAGCGGTTACGGAAGCTCCGCGCGGAAATCAACAGTGACCGGAGAATTGGCCGCAACGTCGGCATGCGCTATCACGACGGGAAGCCGGCGCTGATCGAGGGGCTACTGTCCCGCGGGGACCGGCGAGTCGGCCGGGTCATCGAGCGCGTGTGGCGCGACGGCGGCCGGTTCGACGGCTGGAGCGAGCACTTCCGGTACGACCGGTGGGTTGAAGCGTGCGCGACCGAGCTGGCGCCCCTGGGCTTGTCATTGGAGTGGTACACCACCCGTGAGCGCGGTCGCGAAGAGATCCTGCCCTGGGACCACCTGGACTCGGGGCTGGACAAGGACTGGCTCTGGGACGACTGGCAGGATGCACTGGCGGGCGATGAGCAGGACGACTGCCGGTGGACCCCGTGCTTCGACTGCGGGGTCTGCCCGTCGATGGGCACCGACATCCAGGTCGGGCCCAGCGGTCGGCGCCTGCTACCGATCAGTGCGATCGGTCCGGGTAGCGATCGCTGAGCCGGACGGCGGCGCGGTCACCGCCGTCAGCGCGTCCACCAGGCCATGGCCGTAGAAGCCGTGGTGGGTGTCGGCGGTGCACGGCGCGTTCGGACACGGCAGGGGGCCGGCCTGCCGACCCAGTAGCGTGGCCAGCTGATGTGGGCCGGCCTCGGGCCAAGCGGAGGCGATCAGCGCTGCCACGCCGGAGACGTGCGGTGCCGCCATGGACGTTCCACACGCGTAGCCGTGCCCCCCAGGAATGGTGGACAGCACGCACCCGCTGGCACCCGCTCCCGATGGCTGCGCCCAGTCTCCACCGGGAGCCGTCACCGCGACCACATCCCGCCCGTACGAGCTGTACCCGGACATGACGCGTTGCGCGCCGATCGCGGACACCGCGACCACACCCTGCAGTTGGGCGGGCAGTACGCCGCAGTGCTCGTCCACCGGGCGCGGCCGCGGGTTCGGCGCGTTGTTGGGGCTGTGCACGTCCTGCCCGGGGTTGGCCAGGTCCATCCTGTCGTTGCCGACAGCGGCGATGCTGAGCACCCCGCGGGCAGTGGCGTAGGCCACCGCGCGCCGGACGGCCTCGTGGGCCACCGCCTGCCCCGGCACATCGGAGCAGGTCAGCAGCCACGGATCCAGCGAGTAGCTGCTGTTTGCAACGCGCATCTGCTGCCGGGCAGCCCACATGAATCCACAGACTGCGTACTCGGGGTAGATGAACCCGCCGTCGTCCACGACCTTCACCGAGGCCAGCCGGACTCCGGGAGCCACCCCGGTGATTCCCCGGCCGTCGTCGGCCGCGGCGATCGTCCCGGCCACGTGGGTGCCGTGGATGGACGCACTCGGGCTCCACGCCTCGGGTGCCTGGTCGGGCCGACCGGACAGACAACCCGCCGACCGGGTGGGGTCGAGGGCGGTGGCCAGGTCAGGATGCGTCGCATCGACCCCCGAGTCCAGCACCCCGATCACCACCTCTGAGCGGCCCCGATTGATCGTTCTGGCCTGCGGCGCGTGAATCAGCTCCATGTCCCATTGTTCCGCCGAGCGGTCGATGCTCAGTGCCTGCGCCGCCCCCGGTAGTTGGGCGGCTGTGAGCGGGACTGCCGGACTGGCCAGCGTGGCGCGCCGCGGGGGAGCCCCCGCTTCGGCCTGTGCGCTGTAGGCACGATCCGCACCGAAACGGGCGACGAACGTTGGCTCCGCGGAGGTGACGACTGCCACCCCGATCTGCGGGTAGTAGGCCGTGCTGGTGCCGCAGGCAGCCCGGACCGCATGCGCTGCCTGAAGCTCGGGTGTCGCGGTGTCGAAGAGCACCACATAACGCAGCGGGGAGCCGGCCGACGTGCACTCCGGCAGCCCGGGCCCCATCTGGCCGACGACAACGGATGCCGGACCGGCCAGGGCAAACACGGTTGCGATAGCCGTAGCTAGCCGCAGGAGACGGAGCAAGACCCGAAGCCTCCGGGTGGACGGGGCGTGCGCCCGTGGGAAGGTCGCCGTGACCCTAGTGAGCCGCCCAGCAGGGCCCACACAGGGGGTCGTGAGTGGCATTAAGTGCTAGCCCGCCCTGAGGTGCTAGAAAACTGTTACGGACTCACGAGAGGTCTCGATGCCAGCCAATCCTTCTGCTGCGCCGGTCTGCAAAGTGCGGCTGCGTTACGCAAAGCGCGGCAAGCTGCGGTTCACCTCGCACCGCGACGTGGCCAGAGCCTTTGAGCGGGCGTTGCGGCGAGCAGCTTTGCCGACGGCCTACTCGCAAGGGTTCAACCCGCATCCGAAGGTGTCCTGGGTGGGTGCGGCGCCTACCGGGGTAGCCAGCGAGGCGGAATACGCCGAGATCCAGTTCGTTGAGCATGTCGATCCCGAGGTGGTCTGCTCCGAGCTCGACGCGGCGCTGCCCGACGGGCTGGTCATGCTTGAAGGAGTGCTGGCCGGGCCTGGTGGGTTGGCCGAGCGGATCGAGGCCAGTTCCTGGCGTATCGAGGTCCGTGGCTTGAGTGATGAGCAGCTACGGCAGGCTGTCCGCGCGCTGCTCGCCGTCCCAGAACTCATGGTCGAACGTCTTACCAAGGACGGCCGGCGCATGGTCGACGCCCGGGCGCCCATCGTTTCCCTGGACGTCGAGGATCGCCCCATGGTGCTGCCTGTGCCCAATCAGCTCAGCCAGTGTGGGATACTCATCGCGGTCGTGCGACAGGTCAGCCCTGCAGTGCGACCCGACGATGTGCTGAGCGCGCTCGGCGCCGTCGCCGGACTTCCGGCGTCGGTGCTCGTGAAAGCGATCCGGATGGCGCAAGGTCGGCTCGACGACGACGGGGGTCTGGTCGATCCGCTCGCGCCGGAGCGGGCCGAGTCCGGTGATGGGCCGGGTCAGCACAATGTCGCGGGACATACCGGTGACCGCTGAAGGACCGCGGAGCTGCCGGTGGTAGACAGGATTGCCGTCGCCGAGCTCGGCGGCGGATGACGCACAGGGCTCCTGCGCGGCCGCGTCCCGACGGGACGCGCCCGGGGGCTGGAGGAGTTGAATGGCGAACACGACAACGCCCGCCGGAGGCATCGGCGGGGGAACAGACGCATCCGCGACCACGGGGTCTGACGGCACCGGTCTCGCATCCTCGCTGCCGCCCAAATTGCGCGTGCACGCGTTGGCCAAGCTTCTGTCGCTGAACAGCAAGGATGTGATGGCCGCCCTCACCGAGCTCGGCATCACAGTTCGCAGCGCGCAATCCAGTATCGACCGTGAGACCGCATTGCGAGCGCTTGAGGTGCTGCTGCCGGATCCCGGGCCGGACCCAACGGAGATCGACGAGGTTGCGCCGGAAATGCCCTTGCTGCCGATGTTCAACTCGGCGGCACCCCCACCGGCGTTCAACGTGGCGGCACCGATCTTTCTCCCGCCGGCCCAGTCACCGGTGGTAGCCGGCGTGGACAAGGAACACGAGGACGAGCTGGATCCAGAAGACGTCGGTCTGGAAGAAGTAAGCCCGGAGGAGGCAGACGCAGACGAGGAGATCGACGGCGCCAGCCGGCGTCGTCGCCGACGAGGCCGCCGCGGTCGTGGCCGTGGTAAAGCCGGCGGGGACTCCGACGGTGGCTCAACCGACAACGGTGACAGCAGCGAACCGGAGGATGGCGAATCCCCGGACGAGGCGACCGAAGATCGCGTGACCCCGGAGTCCGGCGAGAGCGTGGCGCGGCGTCGCCGCCGCCGTAGACGCCGCCGGGACGGCAGTGACGATGACGCCGTCGTCAGCGAGGACGACCCACCGGACACCGTCGTGCATGTCCGGGACAGCAAGGTCCAGCCGCTGGTGGAGGACGAGGTGCAAGCCATCCGCGGCTCCACCCGTCTAGAGGCCAAGAGGCAGCGCCGGCGCGACGGGCGGGAGGCCGGCCGGCGGCGGGTGGCGATCCTGTCCGAATCGGAGTTTCTCGCCCGGCGCGAGGCCGTCGAGCGCACGATGGTTGTGCGTGAGCGCCCCGAGCGCATCCAGATAGCGGTGCTCGAGGACGACATCCTGGTCGAGCACTTCGTCACGACATCGGGCTCAGGATCCCTGGTCGGCAATGTCTATCTCGGCAGGGTTCAGAACGTGCTGCCCTCGATGGAGGCCGCGTTCGTGGACATCGGTCGGGGCCGCAATGCGGTGCTCTATGCCGGTGAAGTGGACTGGGACGCTGCCGGGCTCGAAGGCAAGGCCCGTCGCATCGAGCAGGCCCTTTCCAGCGGTGACAGCGTTCTCGTGCAGGTCACGAAGGACCCGGTGGGCCACAAGGGCGCCCGGCTGACCACCCAGATCAGTCTGCCCGGCCGGTTCCTGGTGTATGTACCGGGCGGTCGAGCCACCGGGATCAGCCGCAAGCTGCCGGACACCGAGCGCATGCGCCTCAAGGAGGTGCTCAAGCGGATCGTTCCCGATGATTCCGGTGTGATCATCCGGACCGCCTCCGAAGGAGTCAGTGAGGAAGAGCTGGCCCGCGACGTCCGCAGGCTGCAGGCTCAGTGGGAGGTCATCCAGAGCAAGTCAGGCGGCTCCGGGGGCACAGTCACCGCACCGGAGCTGCTTTATGAGGAGCCCGATCTGTTGGTGAAGGTGGTACGGGACCTGTTCACCGAGGACTTCCGCGAGCTGGTTGTCCAGGGCGACAACGCGTGGGACACCGTTGAGGGTTACGTCAAGCACGTTGCCCCGGACCTGATGCCCAGGGTGCGCAAGCACACCGGGGTGGATGACGTGTTCGCCGAGTTCCGGATCGACGAGCAGATCACCAAGGCGCTGGACCGCAAGGTTTGGCTGCCTTCGGGAGGTTATCTGATCATCGACCGCACCGAGGCGATGACGGTGATCGACGTCAACACCGGCAAGTTCACCGGCTCGGGCGGCAACCTCGAAGAGACCGTCACCCGTAATAATCTCGAGGCCGCCGAGGAGATCATCCGGCAGCTCCGGCTGCGGGACATCGGCGGCATCATCGTGATCGACTTCATCGATATGGTGCTGGAGTCGAACCGGGATCTGGTGCTGCGCCGGCTGACCGAGTGCCTCGGCCGGGACCGCACCCGCCACCAGGTCGCCGAGGTCACCTCGCTCGGATTGGTTCAGATGACCCGCAAGAAGGTCGGCACCGGGCTGCTGGAGGCATATTCCAGCAATTGCGAGCATTGCAAGGGCCGCGGCGTGCTGGTGTCCGCGGAGCCGGTGAACGTCCGAAGTCAGGCCGTTCCGGCACCGTCGGTGGCGCTGCCCGCCGCCAGGGACTCCGGGAACCTGAACGGTCGTCGTTCCCGGTCCCGCGGGCGCGCGCAGGGGGGCACTTCCACCGCATCTGAGCAGACGGCCGTGCCGGCCGCGCCCGGTACGGAGGTTGCACCGCCGCCTGCCGAAGCGGACGGCGCGCAGCCCACGCCGGTGCCGGCTCCCGTGCCATCCGGCGGTCCCTCCGACGCGGAACAACAGCCATCACCGATCCCCGACGTGCCGAGCGTGCCTGCGCAGCCTGTGACACGCACCGCGGCGCGGCGGCGGCGGGCTGCCTCGAGGCCCGCCGGGCCGCCGGCTTCAGAGACGCGGGAGGCTGCCGACTCGGTGGATCCAACCCATCGCGGTACCACGCGTGAGGTGAGCACCCCGGTTTGACCGAGCCGGACAGCGGGCCGTACCCTCCTCGAGGCGGCCCGCCGAGTTCGGCGGGCTTGAAGTCTGTCCGCTGCGCCGGGATGCACCGCAGCCGGCACAGCGCCAGCCCGAGATCAGCCAACAGTGAGCCGGTTCAGTCCCGAGCCAGTCGAACAGCCAGGAGTACCACCCGATGTACGCGATCGTGAAGACCGGCGGCAAGCAGTACAAGGTTGCCGTCGGGGACGTTGTCGAGGTGGAGAAGTTGACCGGCGAGCCCGGAACCGAGGTCAGTCTGCCCGCCGTGCTGCTCGTCGACGGCTCCACCGTGACCGCCGACGCTGCTACCCTGGGCGCGGCCTCGGTCCTCGGGAAGGTCGTCGCGCAAGTCAAGGGTCCCAAGATTCGGATCCATAAATTCAAGAACAAGACCGGCTACCACAAGCGCCAGGGTCACCGGCAGCAGCTGACCCGCGTCGAGGTCACCGGCATCTCCCAGTGAATTTCGGATCCCGCATACAGTGACCCTTCGGAGGGGGTGAACACCGATGGCACACAAGAAGGGCGCGTCGAGCTCCCGGAACGGCCGTGATTCCAATGCGCAGCGGCTAGGGGTTAAGCGGTTCGGCGGTCAGGTGGTCAACGCAGGCGAGATCCTGATCCGGCAACGCGGCACAAAGTTCCACCCGGGCGTGCACGTGGGCCGCGGTCGCGACGACACGCTGTTCGCCCTTGAGGCCGGTGCTGTCCAGTTCGGCACCAAGCGTGGCCGCAAGACTGTCAACATCATCCCAGCCGAGGCCTGAACCCGGCCCGCGCACAACGTACTTCGACGAGGGGCGGGACCGGCGATGACCGGCCCGCCCCTCGTCAGCGTGAGAACCGATTGACGAAGGGGGGAAGCCAGAGGTGTCCCGCTTCGTGGATCGGGTGCTGATTCACGTCGCTGCGGGCGACGGCGGCCACGGTTGCGCGTCGGTGCACCGGGAAAAGTACACCCCGCTGGGGGGGCCCGACGGTGGCAACGGTGGACGCGGCGGCGACGTGGTGCTGGTAGTGGACCCCGGCGTGCACACCCTGCTGGACTTCCATTACCGCTCCCAGGCGAGGGCATCCAGTGGCAAGCCCGGGCAGGGCGGCAACCGCAACGGCGCAGCAGGTGTGGATCTTGAGCTGCGGGTGCCGGACGGCACCGTCGTGCTCACTCCCGACGGCGAGATCGTGGCCGATCTGGTGGGTGCCGGCACCCGGTTCGTCGCCGCGGCGGGTGGTCAGGGTGGACTGGGCAATGCGGCGCTGGCCTCCAAGACCCGCAAGGCGCCGGGTTTCGCCCTGCTCGGTGAGCCGGGTGACGTCCGGGATGTGGTACTCGAGCTGAAGTCGGTGGCCGATGTCGGGCTCGTCGGGTTCCCTTCAGCAGGCAAATCCTCCCTGGTATCCGTACTCTCGGCAGCCCGTCCCAAGATCGCCGACTACCCGTTCACCACGCTGGTGCCCAACCTCGGAGTGGTGACTGCGGGTGAGACGGTGTTCACCATCGCCGACGTCCCCGGCTTGATCCCCGGTGCCAGTCAGGGCAAGGGACTCGGGCTGGAGTTCCTGCGGCACATCGAACGATGTGCCGTTCTGGTGCACGTCGTGGACTGCGCGACCGTCGAGCCCGGTCGCGATCCACTGTCGGACGTGGACGTGCTGGAGGCCGAGCTCGCCGCTTACACCCCGTTGCTCGGCGGGGAACTGGCCTCTCGCCCCCGGTTGGTGGTGCTCAACAAGATCGACGTTCCGGATGCCCGGGAACTCGCGGAGATGGTGCGACCTGAGTTCGTGGCCCGCGGACTGCCGGTGTATGCCGTGTCCACGGCAAGCACCGAGGGTCTGCGAGAACTGAGCTTCGCGCTTGCCGCGGCCGTGCAGCAGCACCGTCTGTCGGTGACCCCAGCCGAACCTACCCGTGTGGTGCTGCGCCCCTCGGCGCTCGGTGAGTCCGGTTTCGATGTCACGGTTGACCCCGATCGGCCCGGTGGGTTCGTCGTCGTCGGCGCTCGCCCGGAGCGGTGGGTACGGCAGACGAACTTCGACAACGCCGAGGCGGTCGGCTACCTGGCCGATCGGTTGGCGCGGCTAGGGGTTGAAGATGTTTTGGCGGCCGCGGGTGCCCCGGCCGGGTGTCCGGTCACCATCGGCGACGTCACCTTCGACTGGGAACCCGCCACACCAGCCGGTGCGGCCGCAATCCGCCTGGGTGGGCGGGGAACCGACTGGCGGTTGGACACCGTCGAGCGCACCGGCGCGGCCCAGCGCAAGGCCGCTCGGCGAACACGGCGCGAGCCGGTGGCCGATGGTGAGGTGGATCAGATGTGAGCCCCACCCGGCAGGCCGTGGCGCAGGCGCGGTACCTCGTGGTCAAGATCGGTTCGTCCGCGCTCACCACGGCAGCCGGGGGGCTCGACCGGGCGAGGCTGGACACGCTGGTCGACTCGCTGGCCGCCCGCGCCGCAGCCGGCGCCCAGCTGATCTTGGTCTCCTCGGGTGCCATCGCCGCCGGGCTGGCACCGCTGGGTCTGCGCCGCAGGCCCCGCGATCTGGCCACCCAACAGGCCGCCGCCAGCGTCGGGCAACTGGCGCTGGGGTACGCCTACACCGAATCATGGGGCCGGTATGGCCGCACCGTCGGGCAGGTGTTGTTGACCGCCGACGATGTGGTCCGGCGCGCGCACTATCGCAACGCGCAGCGAACCTTCGCCCGGCTGCGCGGCTTGGGCGTTGTGCCGGTGGTCAACGAGAACGACACAGTGGCCACCGACGAGATCAGGTTCGGCGACAACGATCGGCTGGCCGCCCTCGTCGCGCACCTGGTCGGGGCCGACGCGTTGGTGCTGCTGTCCGACGTCGGTGGGCTCTACGACAGGGACCCGCGGCTCGGCGCGGCTCGCCTGGTTCCGGAGGTGGTTTCGCCGGCAGATGTGCGTGGTGTGCTGGCGGGGCGCGGCGGTGCCCTGGGTACCGGGGGAATGGTTTCCAAGCTTGACGCCGCCACGGTGGCCTCCCAGGCCGGCGTGCCGGTGCTGCTGGCCGCTGCGGCGCAGGTCGGGCGCGCGTTGGGCCCGGCCGATGTCGGTACTGCCTTCGCACCTACCGGGGTCCGGCTATCGGCCCGCCGGTTCTGGCTGCGCCACGCGGCGGGTGCGGTCGGCCGGCTCCGGCTCGATGACGGGGCGGTCAGCGCAGTGGTGCACCGGCGGCGTTCACTGCTGGCGGCCGGCATCACCGCCGTCGAGGGTGACTTCGAGGCCGGCGATGTGGTGGAGTTGATCGACGGTCAGGGCGTCGTGGTCGCCCGGGGAATGGTCGGCTTCGACGCGGCGGAGCTGCCCGAGCTGATCGGCCGCTCCACCCGTGACCTGCCTCCCGAACTGCGCCGCGAGGTTGTGCACGCCGACGACCTGGTGCCGGTGTGAACCCCGGGTCGTGAGTGGGCAGCCGTTAGGCTGCCCCCCATGCAGATCGTCGTCGAGTGCGCGCGGCGGGCGCAGCGAGCCGCTCCCGGCCTGGCCACCGCGCCCGACGCGACCATCAACGCGGCGCTGGATGCGATGGCGAAGCGGCTGACCGTCTGCACCGCGGAGGTGCTCGCCGCGAACTCCGCTGACCTCGCCGCCGCTGAGCAGGCCGGGATGACGCAGGCGCTGATCGACCGCCTGCGCCTGAGCGATGCCCGGCTGACCGACATGGCCGGTCAGCTCGCCCTGCTCGCGCAGATCCCCTTCCCACCGCGGGACCGGGTGCTCGAAGACCGCCCGGACGCGCTGCGGTTGATCGAGCGCCGTCGCCCGGTTGGCGTAGTGGGTGCCACCTTCGAGGCTCGCCCCAACGTGACCGTCGACGTCGCATCGCAGCTGGTGAAGTCCCGCAACGCCGGAGTGCTCCGCACCGGCTCGGCCGCACTGCGCTCTGCGCTGGCACTGTGCGAGCAGGTAATCGCACCGGCGCTGATCGATGCCGGGTTGGACCCTGGCGCGGTACAGCTGGTGCCCGACCCAGCCCGGGACAGCGCGGTGGCCCTCGTGCAGCAACCCGAACTGATCCCGCTGGTCATCGTGCGCGGCAGCGGTGAGACCACCCGGACACTGGCCGCCGAGGGCGCCCGCCACGGGGTTCGGGTGTTGGCTCACGCAGACGGTGGCGGCGTGCTGTATGTCGACACCGCGGCCGACCCTGAACTGGCCGTCGAGCTGCTCGTGGCCGGGCTGGACCGGCTGGGTGTGTGCAACCGGGTCAACCTGCTGCTGATGGCTGACAGTGTCCCGGACCGGTTGCACGATGCGCTGCTCGAAACCGCCCGGCAGCGCGGGATCACGCTATCTTTACCGCCGCACGATCACCCGCTCGGCCACGAGTGGGCGCTGCACAGCGGCCGGGAGGCGACGTTGACCGTCAGCCGGGTGGCCGGGCCCCGGCACGCCGCCCAGGTTGCTAACCAGGAGACCTCCGGATTGGCGGCCACAATCGTCACCAGCGACGAGGCCGCGGCGCACGAGTTCCTGGACAACTACACCGGCACCGGGGCGTTCTGGAACGCCAGCACCCGGCTGCTCGACGGGTTCAAGTTACGGCGGGTCCCCGAGACGGGAATCAATGTCGACCGAGTGCCTGGGCCACGCGGGCCGGTCACCTTTGTCGACCTTTACCTGCGGCAGTTCGTGATCATCCCGGCGCCCAGCCCTGGCGGATGAGGCCGACGTAGCCGGCGATGGCGAGCGCGGCGAACGTCCAGATCAGGGCTTGGAGTATCCAGGTGGCTGCCATGAACGCTTGGCCGGCTGGGCTGGACGTGTCGAAGTCACAGCGGTCGCGAACGCCCGCTGGCGCCAGGGGCACGCTGCGGTCGATACCGACTCCGATCTGTTCGATCACAGAGCACGGCGAATGGGGATCAGCGGACGCGACCGTGCGCGCGGTGACAAAGCGATCCGGGCTGATCGGGGTGTGTCCAGCGGCGACACCCAGCCCCGCTGAGATCACCAGGGCCAACAGGAGGGCGAGCACGGCGCGGCTGCTGCGGTAGCCGTATCCAGCGAGTGTTCCCCACAGCCAGTGCACACCCTTGACCAGCCGGCCACCGAGCTCACCGCGGTGGTACAGATCCTCTTGCTGGGCGATGAGGACCTCACGCGCGGTGGATTCATGGCCAATTGCTCTCAGCGCACCGGCAAGCTGCCGGTAGGGCTGAGGTCGATAGTCACGGGTGTGGTGAATGATCAAGTGAAGCCACTCTTGCCAGTCCACCGCGTGCAGCGACGTATAGGCGAGGCCGGACAGCACGAGCCGATTCGACGGTGCCGCACAGCTTGACCGATTGGCAGAGCCGTGTGGGCAGATCACATGGGCGGGCAGGAACAGGTGCTTGGCGGCGGCGTCCTCCAGATCGAGGACAGGTCCGGCCGGATTGGTCAGCTTTGCGTGGCTGAGGTTGAGCTGGCCGCTGATGTTGGCGTCTGGCAGCCGCACCGCGCCGTCTTGGCTGTGTCCGGTGGCGGTGAGTCCCTCGGCGAACATGTCGCTGTCGACCTGCAGATGGTCACCGATGAGAGCACGGCCGGCTTGGTTGGTCAGCTTTGCGTGGCTGAGGTTGAGCTGGCCGCAGATGTGCGCGTCTGCGAGTCGCACGGTGCCGTCTTGGCTGTGTCCGGCGGCGATGAGTCCCTCGGCGAACATGTCGCTGTCGACCTGCAGGTGGTCCCCGATCAGGGCCGGCCCGGCGGGGTTGGTCAGTTCCGCGCGGTCGAGATTGAGTTGACCGGTGATATGGGCGTCCGGTAGCCGCACCACGCCGTCCTCGCCGTGCCCGGTGGCGGTGAACCCGTCAAGAAACACACCTCCGCTGACCTGTAGGTGGTCACCGACGAGGGCAGGCCCGGCCGGATTGATCAGCGCCGCGCCATCCAAGTTGAGTTGGCCATGGATGCGGGCCCCCGGCAGCCGCACCGCGCCTCGCTCGTACTGTCCGGTGGCGGTGAATCCCTCGGCGAGCACCAGCCCGCCGTCGACGTGCAGCCCGTCGCCGATGAGGGCGGGCCCAGATTGGTTGGCCAGCTCGGCGCTGTTGAGGTTGAGTTGGCCGACGATGTGAGCGCCCGGCAGCCGCACCGCGCCGAGTTCACCGTGTCCAGAGGCGACGAAACCCCCGCCGAACAGGTCGCCATCGACGTGCAGCCCGTCACCGATGAGGGCGGGCCCGGCTTCGTTGGTCAACCTCGCGCCGTTGAAGTTGAGTTGCCCCCGGACGCGGGCGCCGAGCAGCCGCACTGCGCCGTAGTCGCCTTGCCCGGTGGCGGTGAATCCGTCGCCGAGCAGAACATCGCCGTTGACGTGGAATCCGTCGCAGTCCAGCACCGGAAGTTGTGAACCAGCCAAGGTCAACCAGGGCAAACGGGCACTGACCAGCAGCACCGCATGCTCGAAGAAGCAGTTTCGCAGCTCGAGTCCCACCGCGGCCGGAACGTGGGTGAGATCAAGCGTTCCGGTGATACGCGCTCCCTGGATCCGCAGGCCCAGCGGATCGAGACGCTTACCGCTATGTCCCAGCACCAGCTCCCGAAGGAGCTCGGCACGGATGGTGAACCTGGGGTTCTCCGTCACTGCCAACTGCTCCACAGTCAGCTTGCTGCTCACGACGACACAACCGGCGGTCAAGGCGTCGATGAGCGCGAGTTCTCTCGATGAGGCCTCGCTGAGACTCTTGCTCGCCACGACCGTCCCCACCACCGGTTTGCTCACTGAGGTTCAGGCTCACTGAGGTTCAGCCCCATTGAGGTCTCAGCTTATCGCCGCCGGAGTTGCCCCTGAACGGCTCGCCTAGGCTGCGCCCATGTCCGGCCGGCGACTCGGGGTGATGGGCGGCACCTTCGACCCGATCCACCACGGCCACCTCGTTGCGGCGAGCGAGGTGCAGGCCCGCTTCGGATTGGACGAAGTCGTGTTCGTGCCCACCGGGATCCCGTGGCAGAAGGACGCGCGTGAGGTCAGCCCCGCCGAAGATCGGTACCTCATGACGGTCATCGCGACCGCGTCCAACCCGCGGTTCTCCACCAGCCGGGTAGATATCGACCGCCGGGCTCCCACCTTCACCGTCGATACCCTCACCGACCTGCGTGCCGAGTTCCCCGACCACGAGTTGTTCTTCATCACCGGTGCCGATGCGCTGGCGCAGATATTGTCCTGGAAGCGGGTCGACGAGCTGTTCGATCTGGCTCACCTGGTCGGGGTGACCCGCCCGGGGTTCCACCTTGATGGCCAGCACCTGCCCGACCGCGCGGTGAGCCTGGTCGAGGTCCCCGCCATGGCGATCTCCTCGACGGACTGCCGGCAGCGAATCGGGCGTAGTCAGCCGGTCTGGTATCTGGTGCCCGACGGGGTGGTGCAGTACATCAGCAAACGCCGCCTATACCGGACCGACCTGCCGCGATTGCCCTGACAACCCCTTTGAGGTGCACCTAGACTGTTTGGCAGCGTTGGCCGCCGTTGGCCGTCTGCGGACATCTTGCGGACCATCTGCGGACAGCCGGAGACCGTTTGGATCATCCTTACTGGACAGTTGCGCCACGGCGCGAAGTGCTGTCCCCTATGGACACCGTCACTCCGGGCACGCCGACCGTGCTGGGCACCCGCGGCACCGCGCGCTAGCCGCGTCGAGGCGCTGCCGGCGCGCCACCGGGGCCTCGCGCGGCAGCTCGTCGAACAGCTCGTGGTGGCGGCGGCAGGCGACCCCGGAAGGCTCGGGATGCCGGCCAGGATCTTGCCGACCAGTGCCACGACGCCATCCGGTCCACAGTGCGCAGTGTTCACCACTGGGTGCCGCGATAGCCTGGACTCACTTCCTCACCGAGGTCTACGCCTCGGAGTAGCTCCCCGGGCATCGGTGGGGGACCGGTGAGGAGAGGGTCTGTGGCGGACGCTGACGAGGCGTCGACGATCGGCGCGCGCGCTCGCAAGATCCGCACGCGGCGCGGGCTGAGCCTCGATGTGGCCGCGGGGCTGGCGGGGATCGGCAAGGGCTACCTGTCGATGCTCGAACGGGGCCAGCGCGGGTTCAACCGGCGCGGTCTGCTCGAGGACCTGGCCGCCGCACTCGGGTGCTCGGTGGCGGACTTGACCGGGCAGCCGTACCTCCCGCCGGACCGAGCGTCCGCCGACGCGCTGGCAACTCTGCCCGCGGTCAGCATCGCACTCCACGAATGCAGCCTGGCCGATGTCTCGGACGTCGCCGTCCGACCCGTCGAACAGTTAGCTGCTCTGGTCACCCGTGCGAATCGGCACGTAGACGAGACTCGCTATCAGGTCGCCGGTCAGGAGCTCGGCGCCGCGATCACCGAGCTGCACGTGCACGCCGTGTGCGGTGTTCCCGACGTGCGCCCCGCCGCGCTGGCTGCGCTGGCTGAGGGGTGCATTGTCGCCGCGGGTATTGCCCGGCCGCTGGGCAACGGTGAGCTGTCCACGCTGGCGGCCAAGCGGGCCACTGAGGCGGCCGCGTTGACCGGCTGTCCGGAACTGGTCAGCCTGACCGGGATGACCCGCGTCGGCGCATTGGTGCGCCTGGGAGCGCGGCATCGGGCTCGCACCGTCCTCGCCGGCGAACTGGCCTCAGCTGAGCCGCACGCAGACCCATCGGCGACTGACACCGCCCCAGCGGAGGGTTACGGGATGTTGCATCTCGCCGGCGCGCAGCTGGCCGCACGGGAGGGCCGGGCAGCTGACGCGGACGCTCACCTAGCCGAGGCTCGCGAGCTCGCAGAGGCCACCGGAGAGCGCAACGCCTACCGCTACCACTTCGGGCCGGCCAACGTCGCCGCGTGGTCACTGGCGATCGCTGTCGAACTGGAGCGTGGACCCTCGGTCGCCGAGAGGCTGGATGCCTCCCCTGCAATAGTGGCTGCGCTGGACTCGGCGGATCGGCGCGCTGGCGTACACCTGGACTTGTCCCGCGCGTACGCGCAATCCGGCGGCGATCGGGACGCCGCGGCCTTGCAGCACATTGACACCGCTGACCGCATCGCGCCGACCCGGATCCGCAACGACCCGATCGCCCGAGACCTGGTCCTCATGCTCGACCGGCGCGCTCGGCGGCGGGTGTGGGAGTTGGACAGCCTGCGTAACCGCTTCGGTATCGGTGGCCAGGGTTCGCGGAATGTGAACAACTAGTGTCGATCGTCACCGACGGTGTGTCGGGTGAGTGCAGCACAGCAGCGACGCGACAGCGACCGTGGCTCGCTGGTCCAGGCCGCGCAGTGGTACCTGCGATCGGGCGCTGACCGCGACACCCACCGGGGCCGGCTGTTTGGCAACGGCACGGTGATGGCCGACTGTGGCCTGACGTTCAGACCGCGGCCGCTGGCCTACGGCGCCAAGGCGCTGCCCGGCTACCCGCCCGATCCCGACCAGGTGTGCCCGAAGTGCGAGCGCAGCGCGGTGCCGCGATGAAGTGGGTAACCAGCGTGCTGGATTAGCAGGCCCACGCCATCGATGAACACGGCTATCACCCTATTGGCCTGTACAAGGCCGGGTGCGGGACACTTGCTGATGATGGTCACCGAACTGCTCGATCAGCCCCGCGGCAAGGCATGTGAGGCGTGCGGCGTCGGCAGAGTGCAAAACACGGACTTGCAGCAAACGATGGTGATCAGCGTCGGTGGCTTCGACGCCATGCTCGGGGCGGGACCGCTGAGGTTGGGTGAGCCCGACGAGCACGGGGACCGCCGGCTGTTGCTCACCGAGACCGGGCTGGCGCGGCACCGACAGCTGTGCAAGCAGCAGCGGGCCACGTCTGCGGTAGTGGACCGATGACCAGCGTGCACCTGTTCGCGGGCGACGCGCTGGCCGAGGGATGCCGGTACCCGAGTGGCTACATGGCCGTGTGCGGGGACGGTGGTGCGGTGGTCGAGCGCTCCGCGAGTGCGACACCGACCCGCCGACGTACTGCCCGGAGTGCGCGCGCGAGGCCGTTCGCTAGCCGCGCGGCTACTGCGTCGGTGAGTGCGGGCATCGGCGGCGGCCGATCGCATCGCTCACCCGCGCCCGCATCCCGTAAACGCTCATATCCGACGATAGGGACTAATGCATTGTGACGTTGCGTTAGAATTCTTCGGGAATGGCGATATCACCCGGATGCCGTAGTCGCACCAACGCCATGTTGAGCGACAATGAGGCAACGGGAGATTGCTCGCTGAGTGCTTAGTGGGTCGAGGGTAACGGTGGCTGCTCGCAAGAATAACAAGGACATCTACTTGTGGGGCATCCTTATCGTTATTGTGATCTACTTCGTTCAACACCAGGAGTGGGCTAAGCTGGCACTCTACCTTCCTTGGGTCTTCTTCCTCTTGGCATTCTTCCTCCTCTTTGCGATACCGACCAAATGTCGTTTTCCCGGAAGGAAGGGGCCTTGTAGAAATAGAGCCTACGGAATAATCTTTGGCTGTAGGCAGGTCCATTGGTCGATGAAACTCCGGGCCAAACTCGGGATCGGTCAACCAGAAACTCCGCCCAATCCCACGTACGGTCATAGACGAGGAGCTGCGCGCGTCGGGTTCGAAGCTGTATCCGTCAGGCTTGAAGAAACCCCCAAGGATCGTTTCAGTCGCCGCTTGGGAGTGCTGAGTGCTTGCATCGGTCTCATAACGGCACTCCCGACCATCGTGACATGGGCAAGAGTCCTGTTTTAACAAATCCAAACAAATCCATGAATTAGGTCACGCCGGGGCCACTGGCCAGACTTCGATGACCGGCACGCTGACGAGACCCGGGAGCAGCACAATTCTACGACCCTCGATCGACCACCAACATGGTCCCCCGCTGGAACGTGGATACTGCACGGTTGGTACGGGGGGAGGGAGTGCAGGATGGTCCGCACGATAGGCGGCATACCTAGTACTACAGCGCTAGATCATTAGGGTCTGGAGGCGGAGGTGGCGCCGAACGTGCGCTCGGCGGGCTTGGGCTTGGTGCCAGCGCCGGAAGATTGACCAGTGCAGGCCGTGGCGGATTTCTGGTTCGCTGCTGCGAGCGAGGTTGAGCAGTCGGCGGATTTCGGCGAGGGTGAGCGCGATCAGGTGCCGGCGGATGGGTGGAGTGGTTTCTGGTTCGGTCGGCGCGTTGGATGATTTTTCCTGCTGGTCTGGTTGTGTGGCGTTTTGGCGCCCCTTTTTTTGGCTTTGTGTGCGGTGATGGCGAGGAAGGTGTGGGTGAGCATGGCGAGGGTGATATGCCGGTGCCAGGCGTTCCAGGTGCGGACTTGGTAGTGGTCGAGTCCGGCTTCGTTTTTGGCCGATCCGAAACATTCTTCGATGGGCCAGCGCGCCCCGGCCACGTGGACGAGTTCCCCGAAGCTTGCGGCGTGTGGGTTGTAGCAGTGGTAGAAAGCGAGTTCACCGTCGTCGATGGATCGGCGGATCAGGTACTGGTGGCAGGGAGCATCGGAGTCGATGAGTGCCCAGTCGTAGACGCGGTGTCCTTTCGATCCGATGCCGCAGGCGCGGCGTTGCCAGGTGTTGCGGGGTAGCCCTCGCGCGAGTTCATCGATCTGGGTTACCCGTCCCGCGGTGCCGGTGAATTGGGTGTTCTTCGGGACGGCCATCACATACGGGATCCGGCTGCCCTCGAGATAGTCGCACAGGCCGGGGTTCTGGCCGAACTCCTCGTCCGCGGTGAACCAGGCGAAGGGCATCCCGGCTGCGCGGGCCGCGCGGATCATCTCGATGACCTGCGCTGGCCTGGTCGCGAACGCCAGGTCCGCCGGGACACCGGCGGCCGCGCAGCGGGCCGGGTCGGCCATCCACGATTTTTCCGGCATGTACAGTCGCCGGTCAACCAGGACGCGGTCCCGCTGGGGTGTCACGTAGCACAAGAACGTGGCGATCTGACAGTTATCGATCCGCCCTAACGTTCCGGAATACTGCCGCTGCACACCGGCCGAACTGGTGCCCTTCTTAGCGAATCCTGTCGGATCCGCCACGAGGATCCCCGCCGGGTCGGCCAGATGTTCCATCGCATACTCACGGTTGCGTTCCAGCAACGCATCTGCATCCCACGGCGACAGGTTCAGGAAGCGCTGCAACGCTGCTGGGTTCAGCTCACCGGCATGCTCGGCGATTGTCCAGCCGTTCTTCCGTTCCAGTGGTGACAATAACCCCCGTATGTACTGTTCGGCGTGCTTCTTCGACTCCACCCGGTAGAACAACGGCCGGATCCGCGCGAGCAAACTCGCCAGCTCGGATTCCCACCGGCCCACCTCTTCCCGGGACACCGCATCATCGTACACAACTGGTTGACTCGCCGGCGCCAAAGACATGAAAATATCGTTCCACCCCCCGGCCCCAATTCATTGGAGGCGCGCCGACCGGCACGGCATATCACTATTTCTACCGAAACACAACTTGGGCTCCGGCGCTATCTCGCCTCATTCAAAAGTGGTCGCGGCCGGCAACGCACAATCTCGCCCACGGCAGCGGGGCAGGGCCGGGCGCGCCGACCGGCGCGCACCGCGCACCCGTCAGCGGCGTCCGGCCGGCCGAACTCACCAAGAACGTGCTCACCTCTACCGATGACACGCCAAAGGAAGATCTAGCGCTGTAGTACTAGGCCCATCGGTGACGATAACGGTGGCAAGAAGGGCAGCGGAGCAGTCGCGGGAGCGGCCGTGGCCATCGTGCTGTCGGCCGTCGCCGGTGGCGGTGTCAGCAGCGCCGCCTCCACCAGTGGCTCACTCACTAGAAGTGGATCTCAAACACGCACCACTATCACCACCGTCGCCGACGACACACTCCGTGCAACTGTCCGCCTGCAACGCCTCGGCCGATACCGAGCCTCAGTCCAGATGACGTCCGACGTCACCGACTGCGCCGCTCATTCCTATGGTGAGGTCCACCGTTTCTTCCTCGCCAATCCGTGTCTAAGGCTGTACCGCGGACTCGTCCAAGTTCAGGACAGAGAGCATGTGCTCCTGATCGCTATCGCAACGGTCGAAATGCCCGACTACGACACCGCGACAAGACTTAAGGAGCTGTTCGCTCGTTCGGGTAACGGCGACGTCACCCAGCTATCCCGGGAACGCGGACGATACCGCTATGTCACTTTCGATCATGCCTCCACAAAGTTGACCCGGCGGGGGACAAGCGTGAGCGTCGTCCAAGCTCAACCAGTTGGCCTCACCCCCAGGACCGCAGCTCTTGACTACCTCATCAGCTATTACATGTCCAGTCTGAGGTAGTGGGAACGGACAGCGACGTCGCCCAATGGCAACCGCCTGCACGGCTTGGGTTGGCAGCACAAGCCGCCGGGCCGCACTGCCGAACGGAGCCGGAGTGGAGCCCCGGTTCAGGGCATCGAGGAGCTGTGACGGTTCGTGATCTCGGCCATCATGACAACGGAATAATCGCCGCCGGGTACCGAAGTGTTAACCGTTCTACTATGAGGAGTTGATCGATTACACTTTTGTAGTACTTTTACCGTGGTGATGCAGTCTCAACGCTCCGGTAGTAGGGCACCACCGAGCTCGCACCAGGCGAGCGCGGGACGCAGCGCACCTCGACGGGATGATGTGCGGGCGGCGACCTCATCGGTGAACTGCTGTGCACGGAGGGTCTCCGTGGGGTCAACGGCGAACACGTACGCTCACCTGAGGTCGGGCACGGACAACCGGATCGCATTCGGCGCAGCACGCGATCGAACGCCGGCCGCCGGAATCGGGGAAAGGAGTGGTGTTGTCAGCCTCTGATCATGCGCGACGCCTTGCACTGACTGCGGCGAACGCTGCAGCGGGTAAGAAGGCATGTGATATCGCCCTGCTCGACGTATCCGACCAGCTCGTGATCACAGACTGCTTCGTGATCGCTTCAGCCCCCAACGAACGCCAGGTGCAGGCCATCGTGGACGCCGTCGAGGAGACGATGGCGGCTGCTGGGAGCAAGCCGGTACGTCGTGAGGGGGCCCGGGAGGGACGCTGGGTGCTATTGGATTTCGTGGACGTGGTTGTGCACGTGCAGCATGTCGAGGAGCGTTCCTTCTACGGTCTCGAACGACTGTGGAAGGACTGCCCAACAATCCCGTTCACAGCAGACGCCTCCGAGGTGGACGAGCCGGAGTGACCCTGAAACGGCTCGTACTCTGGCGGCATGGGGAGACCGACTACAACGCGGCGCAGCGCATGCAAGGTCACCTCGACTCGCAGTTGACCGCCATCGGTCTTGACCAAGCCTGCCGGGCAGCCCGTTGGCTTGCGAAGCTGCGACCGGAGGTCCTGATGACCTCTGACCTTTCCCGTGCCGGGGACACCGCTGCGGTGCTGGCTGTCGAGGCCGGGATGCCGCTCCTGGTCGACAAGCGGCTGCGGGAAACCCACCTCGGGAAGTGGCAGGGTCTGACCCACGCGGAGGTTGAGCAGCTATGCCCGGGCGGAATCCAGACCTGGCGAGGAAACCCGGAATGGGCTCCGCCTGGTGGTGAGAGCCGAGTGGAGGTGGCCGCACGGGCTGCGCAGGTGGTCGCTGAGCTCGACGCGGCCGGTCACGGTAGCGCGGTGTTATGCACCCACGGTGGGCTGATAGCCGGCCTGACACCGCTGCTGCTCGGCTTGCCACTACCGGGATGGCCAGCATTTGCAGGGATTAGCAACTGCCATTGGACAGTGCTCGTGCGCCACGCCGTCGGCTGGCGGCTGTTCGCCTATAACACCGCTGCTGAACTCTGAACGCCGGCGCCCGCGGTACCCGCCTGGCAGCTTAACCGATCAGAATCGCACGATTCACCGACACCGACCGCGCCGATAGCGCGGATGACCCCTGACCTGTCCCCATCCACCCCTGTTGTCCACACCTGACGATCGCGGCCATCGATCTGGCATGGGGATCGACCTAGCGTCACTGCGTGGCCTTGCTTCCCAGCTTCCCGTCCGTCGATACCGATTGCCAGCAGCGCGCCCGAGCCCGCCTGGTGGGCCTGCGTAGTGCTGCCAGCCCGGCCCCGGACTCCGATGATTCGGTCGACCCAGGCACCCCGCCCCGGACCACCCCCGACGATGGGAACGACCTGCCTACCTCATCGCGAGCAGGCCGGCTGGTACAGCGCTGGGTGCCGGGACCGCTGCGGGAGGCCCGATGGGAACCCGGACGACCGGGAGCCCTCATGCTGTCGGTGGTGGCGGCACTGGCCGCGGTGGTCGCTGCAGTCGGCGTGTGGCGGGAGCGGCCGGTGCCCGAACCAGCCCCGGCCCTGCCGCTGGTCACCGCCGCCGCGGCGGCAGGGCCGTCGGCTGCACCGTCGCCCGATGCAGCCCACGAGGTCGTGGTCAGTGTGGCGGGTCGGGTGGTCCGCCCCGGTCTTGTCCGGCTACCCGATGGCACCCGGGTGGCTGACGCGTTGGCCGCGGTAGGCGGCGCGCTGCCCGGCACCGACCTGATGGGCCTCAACATCGCCCGAAGGCTGTCCGACGGCGAGCAACTGCTGGTCGGTGTGGCGCCACCACCGGGGCAGCCGGTCACTGGCGGGGCGTCCGGGACGTCACCTAACGCCACCGCGACGTCCAAGACGGTCGATCTCAACGCGGCGACTCTCGAGCAACTCGACGCCCTACCGGGGATTGGCCCGGTCACCGCCCAGCGAATTCTCGACTGGCGCGACGCGCACGGCCGCTTCACGTCCGTGGGTCAGCTCCGGGAGGTAGGTGGCATCGGACCGGCACGGTTGGCCCAGCTCAAGGATCTGGTGCGGGTGTGACCCCACGCACTCCTTCCCGCGGAGGCGGCGTGAACACCGCCGACTTTGTCCAGCCCGCCGCAGCGCGGCACGACCTGCGCCTGGTGCCTGCCGCCCTCGTCGGCTGGGTTGTGGTGCTCTCCGGGCTGCACCTCGGATCCTCAATCGCTGCTGCGCTGGGCGCGGGAGGCCTGTTGATCGGCGGAGCGGCTGCGTGGCGCGGCCGTTGCGCGGGGATTGTGGCGGTGGGTGGCGTGGCTGCCGCTCTGGCGCTCGTGATCGGCACGCAGGCGTGGCAGGTAGAGCGTCATCCGCTGCGCGCGGCCGCCGAACGCGGTTCATCGGCGACAGTGGAGGTGACCCTGCGCGATGACCCGCAAGCGCTCACGTCCCAGGGCTACGGCGGCCAGCAATCGCCGAATCAACGGGTGGTGGTACACGCCGCCCTCGAGGTCGTAGAGGCGGAAGGGCGACACTGGCGGGCTGGTGGCCGGATCGTTGTGCTGGCACCGGCGCACGGTTGGACCGGCCTGCTGCCCGGTCAACGAGTGCGAACCAGCGGGCTGCTCGCCGCGCCCGACCGCTCCGACTTGACGGTGGCCGTGCTGCGAGTGCGGGGTGAGCCGGAGGTGCTGGCGGCGCCCACCGCTATGCAACGGGTGGCCGAGCGGGTTCGCTCCGGGCTACGGCAGGCGGCCGGTGTGCTGGACCCCAAGCCAGCAGGCCTTCTTCCCGCGTTGGTGGTGGGGGACACGTCGGCGATGATGACCAGTGTCCGGGAGGAGTTCCGGGCCGCCGGGCTCGCCCATCTGACCGCCGTCTCCGGCGCCAACGTCGCGATCTTGTGCGGTGCGGTTCTAGGGCTGGCCCGCCTCGTCCGGTTGGGACCAAGGGCTGCGGTGATACTGGCCGGCCTGGTCCTGGCCGGGTTTGTGGTGCTGTGCCGGCCGTCGCCAAGCGTGCTGCGCGCTGCCGTGATGGGCGCCGTCACGCTGCTGGCTTTGGTGCTGGGGCGCCACCGCTCGGCGGTTCCCGCGCTGTGCGCTGCAGTACTGATGTTGCTGCTGGTTGAGCCAACGCTCGGTGGTGACGCGGGATTCGCGCTATCTGTGTTGGCCACGGGTGCGCTGGTGCTGCTCGCGCCGAGTTGGGTGGCTGCGTTGCGCCGCCATAAGGTGCCACCGGGCATCGCCGAGGCACTCGCGGTGCCTGCCGCCGCCCACGTCGTCACCGCACCGGTGGTGGCGGGTTTGTCCGGTCAGATAAGCCTGGTGGCGGTACTGGCCAATCTGCTGGCCGCGCCCGCCGTGGCGCCGGCGACAGTGCTCGGCGTGCTCGCCGCGGTACTCGGCGCATTGCACCCCGGTTCCGCCGTCGTCGTGGTGCACCTAGCTGGACCGGCGGTGAGCTGGCTCGTGGGGGTTGGTCACCACGGCGCCGCGGTGCCAAACGGGGTGGTGCGGTGGCCCGCAGGAGCCTCCGGGGCACTTTTGCTCGCGTCGATCTCCGTGGCGGTGCTGGTCGCGATGCGGGCGCGCCGGGTGCGGGTGCTCGCAGCGGCTGGATTGGTCGGCGCGCTGCTGGTGTTCGTGCCGACGAGGTTCGTATCACCCGGCTGGCCGGCGGTCGGCTGGGCGATGGTGGCCTGCGATGTCGGGCAGGGCGACGCTGTGGTGCTGGCCACCGACGAACCCGACCGAGCGGTGCTCGTCGACACGGGCCCGGACCCGGGACCATTATCGGCCTGCCTCGACCGCCTCGGTGTCCGGCGGCTCGCCCTGGTCGTGATCAGTCACCTGCACGCCGACCACGTCGGGGGGCTGGTCGGCGCGCTACAGGGACGGATGGTCAGCGCCATTGCGCTCGGTCCCGGACGGAGCCCGCCGTGGGCGTTCGCCCAAGTGCTGCGGGTCGCCGCGGCGGCCGGTGTGCCGGTGGTCGCGGTGACCGCTGGACAGCGATTGTCCTGGCCCGGCCTGGCCCTCGACGTGCTGGCCCCGCTGCAGGCCCCGCCTCCGGTGGAAAACCACGAGGCCGAGGTTGACGGCACCACGGTGAACAATGCGTCAGTGGTGCTCAGGGCAACGACCTCGGCCGGTCGGGTGCTGCTCACCGGCGACGTGGAACTCGACGCTCAAGCAGAGCTGCTGGCGACCAACACAGATCTGCGGGCTGACGTGCTGAAGATTCCGCATCATGGCTCGCGCTTCACCGCGGAAGACTTCCTCGCCGCCGTGCGACCGCGGGTGGCGATCGTCAGTGTCGGAGCGGGCAACAGGTACGGCCATCCCAGCCGGCACGTGGTCGAGGCGCTGACCGACGCCGGCTCCCGGGTGATTCGCACCGACCTGAACGGCGACATCGCGGTGGTGGGCGGCCGCAGCCTCCAAGCGGTCGCGCGGGGCGGAGCGCTGCGGCCTCCCTAATCTGGGCGTGACAATCGAACACCGCCCGGGCCAAGGGTCGCCGATCAGCGCTTGACGGTTACTCCGGCAACCCCTTGCTGACATCAAGAACGCTGCTCAGCAGCTCGCCGGTCGACTCGTCCTGCTG
>JBOHFX010000191.1:0-3193 GCA_050699875.1 Pseudonocardiaceae bacterium | reverse complement strand
CCGAATTCGCGCGCGCACTAGGCCGGCAGCTGCTGCGAGTCTCCGATGAAGCACCGCCGCAGCTGGAGCTGGTCTACGGATCGTGGGACCCGCCCGGGGCTCGGCTGCTGGATGTGGTGGAGGTGATGGATCGGTTGCGGTCGCCTGGTGGCTGCCCGTGGGATGCCGAGCAGACCCATGCCTCGTTGCTGCCGTATCTGCTGGAAGAGGCGTATGAGGCCTACGACGCGGTGCGGTCGGGTAACCGGGACGATATCGTCGAGGAGTTCGGTGATGTGTTGTTGCAGGCGGTGTTTCATGCCCGGCTCGCCGAGGACGCTCCCGAAGGGCAGAGTTGGAACATCGATGACGTCGCGGCCGGCCTGGTGAATAAGCTTGTCAGTCGCCACCCCCACGTGTTCGGTGACGTATCGGTGTCGAGCGCGGATGAGGTTCTCACTAACTGGGAGCAGATTAAACGGAGTGAGAAGGGTCGTAGTTCGGCGTTGGACGGGGTGGCCCGGTCTCAGCCGGCGCTGTCGCTGGCCAGAAAGTACGTCGGCAAGGTCGCAAAGTTCGGTCTGGACGTTCCAGCTCCGGTACTGCCTTCTGGTGTCACGGTTCCAACCGACAGTGAGCAGCTCGGTGAGCTGCTGCTGGCTATCGTGGCCGAGGCCCGTAAGCTGGACTTAGACGCAGAAGCCGCGCTGCGCGACGCAGCTGATCGCTACGCGGGGCACGTGAGAGCCGCGGAGGCTGCGGCCGGCCCTGTGGCCGAGCAACCCTCGGCTGAGCCCGGGGCAAACCAGCCCGCGACCACCTAGGTTAGTCAATTCTTTGGCCGCGCACGGACTTAGAGCACATGCCCGAGGCGTCTCCATTTTAACTTGAGTTTTAACCTTGTTGTGTCGTGTTGTGGAAGTTTTTGTGGGTTGTTGGGCGTGTTGGTGGTGTGTGGGGCGGCCACCGCTTGATCATTTTCGGGTTCTTTCCACAGAGCTCGAAGATGAAGGTGGTGGCCGTGGTGGTCAGTATGGCGCAGTTTCTGGTTCGGGGCCAGGACCTTGATGCGGCCCGGTGGGGTGATCTTGCCCGGTTCCGGACCTTGTTCCATGGGTGTTTGGCTGGGCGCGCGGATGCACTGTTTGAGTTGACCGATGCGGTGTTGTGCGCCGATGGGCCGGTCAGGTCGTTGGTGGAGCTGTCGCTGGCCCCGGAGCACCGGCGGGGTCATGGTGCGCTCTATGACTGCCTGAACCAGGGTCGGGTCGATAGTGGCAGGTTCGGTAGCATTGTCGCCTCTGGGCAGGTACCACGTTGCGATGATGACCGGATCGTGTTGGCGATCGATGTGAGTAACTGGTTGCGCCCGGACGCTGCGACGAGCCCTGATCGGTTGTTTTGCCACACTTATGGGCGTGGCAGGGGGCAGGCCCAGATGATCCCGGGGTGGCCGTACTCGTTTGTGGTGGCTTTGGAGTCGGGGCGCACGTCGTGGACAGCGGTCCTCGACGCCCGCCGCCTGGGCCCCGACGACGAGGACACCGCCGTCGCCGGGGCGCAGTTGCGTGGCGTGGTAGAGCGGCTCATCGCGGCCGGGCATCACAAACCCGGTGACCCCGAGATCTGGATTGTTGGTGACAGCGGATACGACGGGCCCCGGTTGGCGTTACTGCTGGCCGACCTCCCGGTCCGGTTGCTGGTACGGGTGCGCTCGGATCGGGTGATGGCGTTCCCGGCACCGCCGCGGGTGTCTGCAACCCTCGGGCGCCCTAAGCGTCACGGACCCGATTTCGCCTTCACCGACTCCCGGACCTGGCCCAAGCCCGCCCACACCAAGACCACCCACACCGACCGGTATGGCACTGCGGTGGCCCAGTGCTGGGATCGGCTACACCCCAAGCTGACCCACCGCAGTACCTGGACCGGCCACGACGGTGACCTACCGATTATCGAGGGCACGGTGGTCCGGTTACAGGTCGACAGGCTGCCCTCAGACGGTGAACCCAAACCGCTATGGCTGTGGTACTCCGGCACAAATATCGACGCCGCGATGACCGATCAGTTGTGGCACATGTTTCTGCGCCGCTTCGACATCGAGCACACTTTCAGGTTCCTCAAACAAACCTTGGGTTGGACTAAACCCCGCCTGCGTACACCGGCCGCCGCCGATCGGTGGACCGCTCTGATTATCGCCGCTCACACCCAACTACGACTAGCCCGCCATCTCGTTGAAGACCTACCCCGCCCCTGGGAGAGAACACCAACTAAACACCGCAGGCTCACCCCGGCACGCATCCGGCGGGGGTTTCGCAACATCCGACCCACAACCGCCCTACCAGCCAGCGCACCGAAACCCTCCCGACCAGGCCCAGGCCGCCCACCCCGAACACCAAACACCCACCCAACCCCACGACACAACCCCGGAAAAACCACCAAAACAAACACCAAGACCAAAAACAGAAACAAACAAACAGGTTAAAACTCAAGCTTAAGGTGCTAATCCACAACAAGGTTGCCTTGCCGCCCACATCGTTGGGGTTTATGTCGTAGAAAATCTTCAACCGCTCAGTAAGCCTGAACAAAGCTAGAGCTAGCGTCGACATACGACGCACAACAACACGGCCCGCCAGAGCAGGAAACCTCAGGGACCGATCAGTTTGCGGAGTTGGTGACCGATTGTCGCGGCCAGCTGAGGGTCCAACACGGCGATCGGCTCTTGTGTTCCGGCGAACCACGACCCGGAAACCGTGAAGGGTGTACCGATCACCGCGGAACCGAGCGGGCCCAAGCTCACTAGCAGAGCACCGGTCGCGGCCAGAGCCTCGCCCACCACTTCGACGACGATACGTTCATCCCGTTCAGCATTAACATGGTCGGCGCTGACTACCAAGCACAGCATGCCACCCGGAAGCAGCGAACCCTCTGGGGCAAGCCAGAGTTCTCCGAACCGGGGGTGACGTGTCACCGCCGGTTCCTAGCGGCGATCAGTGCAGCAGTTTTCTGCTCCCACTCGGGTCCGCGCAACCCGGCCGCTTGGATGGTCGCTTCGTCTTCGGCTATCCGAATCTGATGATCGGCTCGCGCCACGAGCTCGTCGATCCACGTCGACATTTCCTTGCCCGCCGCAGCAGCCCGCTGCCGAATAATCGGCGTTGTTTCCAAGGAAAGCGTCATTTTCATCTTGCCAGTCATACCATTGACTGTATGTCTA
>JBOHFX010000190.1:0-38555 GCA_050699875.1 Pseudonocardiaceae bacterium | reverse complement strand
GTCCTCGTCCAGGTCGGCCAGCAGCTCCCCCCGACACTGCTCGAGCGCCAGCCTGTCCTCGCCCGCGGCGGCCAGCGCGGCAGCGCCCACACCGCAGTCCGCAGGCTTGCCCGCGCTGCCGGCCGTGGCACCTCGGGCCAGAACCGGGCAGCCAGCGCGTCGCGGTCGTGCGAACCCGGGCGCAGCGCGAGGAAGGCCAGCAGCCGCCGCGCGGACCCGGCACCGGCACCGCCTTGCCGTCCCGCTCGGCGGCCACGGCACCCAGCAGCCGCACCCGCAGCACATACCGACAATAGCGGCGATTGACGCTGCGTTGACGATCCCGGAACGGGCCACAGCCACGCTTGCCGGTGCCGGCAGCCGCACCCACACCCACGAAGGGTCAACCATGACCAGGACGACCATCGACCAGATCCGCGACCAGATCCGCGCCCCCATCATCACTGCTGACGACCCCGGTTACGACGAAGCCCGGGCCGTTCACAACGGCATGTTCGACCGCCGCCCGAAGCTCGTCATCCGCGCCGAGCAGGTCGCCGACGTGATCGCGGCGGTGAACTTCGCCCGAGACAATTCCCTGGACCTCGCCGTCCGGGGAGGCGGGCACAGCGCGCCCGGATTCGGCACCAACGACGGCGGCGTGGTGATCGACCTGTCGCTCATGCGCCACGTCCACGTCGAGCCCCGCGCCGGCACCGCCCGCGCCGGCGGCGGAACCACCTGGGGAGATTTCAACTACTCCACCCACGCCTACGGCCTGGCCACTCCCGGCGGGATCGTCTCCACCACCGGCGTCGGCGGCCTCACCCTCGGCGGCGGTATCGGCTACCTGGCACGGGGCCATGGTTTGTCGATTGACAACCTGCTCTCCGCCGAGGTCGTCACCGCCGACGGCCAGGTCCGCACCGCGAACAAGACCGAGAACGAGGACCTGTTCTGGGCCCTTCGAGGCGGTGGTGGCAATTTCGGCGTTGTCACCTCCTTCGAGTTCCAGCTCCACCCCATCAAAGACGTCTACGTCGGGATCTTCTTCTACGAGCTCGACGCCGCAGGTGACCTGCTGCGCTTTTTCCGGGAATTCATCACCGACGCCCCCGAGGCCTACGGGGCTTTCCCTGCCTTCCAGATCGCCCCGCCGCTGGAGTTCATTCCTCCCGAACGGCACGGCGACACCTTCTGTGCCGCCATCGTCCACTGGGCAGGCCCATTAGACCAGGGCGAGGCTGCTATGAAACCCTTCCAAGACCTCGCGCCAGTCGTGGCCGAGATGGTCGGGCCGATGCCGTATCCGGCGCTCAACGCGGCCTTCGACCCCATCTTTCCCAAAGGGATTCGCAGTTACTGGAAAGGCAGTTTCGTCACTGACCTCACCGACGCCGCCATCGAGCAGCACCTCATCTACGGCCCCAAGGCGCCTGAGGTCAGCGCCACCATGCACCTGTATCCCATCAACGGCGCCTGTCACCGGGTCGGTGCCGGTGAGACAGCCTTTGCCTACCGGGACGCCACCTTCGCCGCCGTGATCATGGCCGCCTGGCAGGACCCCGCGCTCGACGCCGAGCGCATCCGATGGGTACGCGACTATTACCAGGCCACCGCACCGCATTCCGAGGCAGGCGGTTATGTGAACTTCATGGCTGACGACGATCAGTCCCGCGTCCAGGACAACTACCGCGGGAACTACCGCCGGCTGCGCGAGGTCAAGCGCTCCTACGACCCCGATAATCTGTTTCATCTCAACCAGAACATCGCCCCGGCGACCGCGACCGCTGGGCGCAGCGCCCCGCCGTATGGGCGGTGAGACACCGAGCGCACGAAGGGACATGGACGCGTATTTTTGGCAGCTCCACCGTCCTCTCCTGTTGCCGAAGCTTTCGGCTGAAGGCCACTACGTCGAGCCGGTGGTTGATGGGCTCCTGCAACCGGCCAACCTGCGAGTTGGCCGATGTGCCGTTGCGGTGCTAGACAGGAGGCGGGAGACGACAGACGACGGGACCTTGTCATGACCGTTGAGCTCAACCACACGATCGTCGCGGCTCGCGACAAGGCGGCCTCTGCGATGTTCTTGACCGACCTGTTAGGGCTGCCCGCGCCGACCCCATTCGGGCCCTTTCTGGTGGTAACGTTGAGTAACGGGGTGAGTTTGGACTTCCTCGAGACTTCGGACGACATTCAGCCGCAGCACTATGCGTTCTTGGTCAGCGAGGCCGAGTTCGATACGATCTTCAACCGGATCCGGGAACAGGATCTGCAGTATTGGGCTGATCCCTTCCACAACGAGCCCAAACAGATCAACACGCGAGACGGTGGCCGCGGCGTGTACTTCGACGATCCCGACGGCCACGTCCTGGAGCTGCTCACCCGTCCTTACGGCAGCGGCACCGAAGGCTGAGCGGCCCGTTGGACTCCGGGTATGCGGTCGAAATCGCCGTCGAGGGCGAGCACGTCAAGGCTGTGCGCGATCGCGGTCGCGGCGATCCACAAGTCATTGGCGTCGACCGGAGTGCCGCGCTTGGCAAGCTCGGCACTCGCCGTGGCGTAGGCGCGGGCCACGATCAGGTCGACGGGCAGCACGCCGAATCCTGCGAGCAGGCCCTCGACAAAGGCCGTCCGCTGCACCGCGACGGAATCGGTGGCCCGATGCACCCCGTGCAACAGTTCGGCAGCGGTGACGACTGACAGGGCATAACGCGCCGGGGGACGGATCAGTTCGGCGAGCCGCAACCGTCCCCGTTCGACGGCCACGAACACCGACGTATCGATCAGGACGGCCACGGCTCGGCCGGTGGTCGGAGCAACTCGGCCAAGCGTGCGACGTCTGGCCCGAATTGCTCGTCGGGCACAGGCAGCTTATCGATGAGAGCGCCAAGCTCACTTCCCGACAAGAAGCCACGCTGCGGGGGAATGATCACTGCGACGGTGTGCCCATGACGCTCGATCTCGATTGTCTCACCGGCGGCCACCCGGGACAGCACGTCGGAGAAGCCTTTGCTCGCTGCGGTGGCAGTCAGTTTCACGCTCAGAGATTATCAGATTAATCAGAGTATGGTCAGGCCACCAGGGTCAGCTGGCGCAACACGACGACCGCGAGGAAAACCGCCGTCACCGAGAGGTCGAACATCACTCCACCCATCTGGACCGGTCGGACGACCCGGCGCACCGGGGCGAGTACCGGTTCGGTGAGTTGATAGATCACGTGGCGTACCGGGGCGAGGCTCTCCTCGTAGCGAACTCCGGGTTTGGCGAGCACCCCTACCAGGTCGACGATGATCCTGCCGAGCAGCAGCAACTGGAACAACAGCAGCGCGAATCCGACGAGCGCGAGCAGCGCACCCACTGGAGCCACCTTCTTCTACGGACCTCGGTTGGATGACCTCTCCAGCATGCGCGCGGGAGATGAGAAGAAGCTGAGAGCGGTCAGCGGGCCTGGGCCGGGATGGTGCCCAGCCGGCCGGCTTGAAAGTCTTCGAAGGCTGCCATGACTTCCGCGCGGGTGTTCATCACGAACGGCCGGGTCCTGGTACCGCGGCTCGGCCCACTTGAGCTTCGCCGGCAGGTTGACCCACAACTGCAGGCCGTGGAACAGGCCGCCGCTGGTCACCAGGTGCTCCGGCGGCCGCTCGATGTGCAGCACGCCGCCGCCCGCGGTCATCCACTGGGTGTCGCCGTTGGTGATCTGACCGCCGCCGCCGTGCGAACGTCGTGACATCCGCAACGGTGACAGCTGGCATAGCTGCTGTCCCCCTCCATATCGACGCTACAACCACCGCCAACGTCAGCACTGGCACCGCGCATTCCGCCGTGAACCGGCTCCAGCGGCGTATCAGAGCAGTGGCGTCGGGCCTCTTAGTACCGGGAGGTGGAAGGGAGCGCGGAGATGCCCTCCATCATTATCGTGGGCGGCAGTGTCGCCGGCCTGAGCTGCGGTGTGATGCTCGCTCGGGCCGGCCACCAGGCCACCGTCCTGGAGCGGGACACCGCACCGGCGCCACCTGATTTCGAGCAGGCGGCCGGCTGGGCGCGGCCCACCGTGCCGCAGGTTCAGCAGGCGCACGGGTTCCAGGCACTGACGCATTCGGTGCTCGCCCGCCGGCTGCCCGACGTACTCGGCGATCTGCTGGTTCACGGCGCGGGCGAGTACCACCTGCGGCAGTGGATGCCGCCGACCGCGGCTGGCGCGCGGGCGATCAGCACCGACCGCACTGATGAGCTGATCTCGATCGGATGCCGCCGTACCACCTTTGAGTGGGTACTACGCCGGCACGCGCTCTCCCAACCTGGTCTGACGTTCCACCGGGGTGTGCTGGTGACCGGTCTGGCATGGCGGCCGGGGCCGATCCCGCAGGTGATCGGGGTTACGACCCGCGAGCGCGGCACGATCCGGGCCGACATCGTGCTCGACGCGAGTGGTCGGCGCACCGGGCTCCGGCGCTGGATCAGCGAAGCCGGCGTCGCGCTGGACGAGCGGGACGAGGATTGCGGCTTCACCGGGTACACCCGCTTCTACCGCATCCTCGATCCAGCGGCGATGCCCAGGATGATGCGCGGCCATGCCAACGTGCTGGTCCTCGACGGGTTCGGCGCGTTCAGCTTCCTTGGCGACAACGACACCGTCGCGGTGGTGTTCGCCCGGTTGCCGCAAGACACAAAGCTGCAGGGATTGCGGTTCCCCGACGTCTTCGACGCTGCGGCGGCCGCGGTGCCGCCGCTGGCTCCCTGGGTTGATCCCGAGCTGACCGTGCCGATCTCGCCGGTCAACGCGATGGGCGCAGTGCGCAACACCATCCGGCTGCCGCTGTCCCGCGGCCGGCCACGGCTGCTCGGCCTGCACGCCATCGGTGATGCGCTGGCCTGCACCAATCCGGGCTACGGTCGTGGCGTATCGCTGGCCATGGCCCACGCCGAGATCGTGGTCGATGGTCTGGCCACCGAACTGGACTCGCCGCTGCGCCAGGCCGAGCTCATCGGACACCGCCTCACGGAGCTGACGCTGCCGCACTGGCGCGACGTGGTACGCCACGACCGGGCGCGCATCAACCAGTGGCGAGCCGCCCTCGGACTGCGACCCGCCACCCCACCGGCCCCCACCAGCGTGCCGATGTCCACGGCGTTCGCAGCGGCGGCGGTGGATGCCGAGGTTTGGTTGCGCCTGCTTCGGGTGATCCAGGTGCTTGATCCGCCCGAGGCGGTATTCGACGACCCAGCGCTGGTCGCACGGATCGCCGAGTTGGACCCTCCGCACGTACCCCCGCCGGCCCGTCGCCGGGACCTGCTCGCCGCAATCGATGCGCCCACCCGATCACCAGTTCGCACCGGTGTCGGTTAATCAATGTCGCGTCCCGCGGCGCGGAACGTCAGCAACGCCGCCACCATCGCGACCACCGCCGCGAGAAGCCCCAGGTAGAGCCCGGAGC
Source organism: Pseudonocardiaceae bacterium (assembly GCA_050699875.1). Taxonomy (GTDB): domain Bacteria; phylum Actinomycetota; class Actinomycetes; order Mycobacteriales; family Pseudonocardiaceae. The sequence continues at coordinate 33,141 of JBOHFX010000190.1, read as the reverse complement.
CGGGGCCGCTGTACGCCGTTAAGGCGGCGTTGCCCAGCTCGAAGCCGCCTTCATCCAGCCCGTTGGTGGCGTCCGGGAACGTCGCCCAGCGCAGCACGATCGTGACGAACGCGAGTACGGCCAGGCTCAGCGCGATCAGCGTCCCCGAAACGGGCAGCCTCAGCCGCCGGCCCAACGTGCTTACCAGCACCCAACCGCCCGCCGCGACCAGCAGCAGCACGGAAAACCAGGCACCGAAGCCCGCATTCCAGGCGTTCACGCTGGCCGAACGCTCGATACCCAAGATCGAGACGCTGGTGATATACCAGGGTAAGAAACTCGAAATCCAGGCCAACAAGCCTGCGCCGATCACGGCCCAGTCCGCGGTCGTGACCTTGCCCGCAAAGGCTCTCACCATGACCGGTTCCTCCCTAGACCCGTAGGCATCCTAAGGGGCCGGCCGCCGTCCCCAAGCCTCGGACGCGCCGCCTATGGCCACCGGATGCGGTCAGGCAGTCCTAGGTGAGGTCTGGTAGATGTCGGGTATGCCATCGGCGTCGGTGTCGCGCTCCTCCTCGGCGCACAGCCGGCGGTAGTGATGGTTGCGGATGCGCAAGACGACGGTGGCCAACAGAGCGGCGAGCAGGGATCCGAGCAGGATACCGATCTTGATGTGATCGTCGCGTTCGGTGTTGGCGCCGAAGGCCAGTTCGCCGATGAGCAGGGAGACGGTGAATCCGATTCCGGCGAGCGAGCCCACGCCAAGGACGTCCCACCAGCTCAGTCCCTCGGCCAGTTCGGCGTGGGTGAACCGTTGCACCAACCACGTCGCGGCTAGTACACCGAGGACCTTGCCGACCACCAGCCCCGCGATGACGCCCTGGGTGACCGAGTCGTCGAGCGCCGCGCCCAGCCCGCCGGCCCCGGCGACCGAGACACCGGCGGCGAAGAAGGCGAAGACCGGCACCGCGAACCCGGCCGAGAGCGGGCGCCAGCGGTGCTCGAAATGCTCTGCCAGCCCCGGTCCGGGGCCCTCGGCACGGCGGATCACCGGGACGGTGAAGCCGAGCAGCACCCCAGCCACGGTGGCGTGCACACCGGACTCGTGTACCAGCACCCAGGTGGTCACGGCGAGCGGCAGCAGCAGCCACCACGAGCGGACTCGGCGCTGCACCAATACCGCGAACAGGCCGAGTGGCACCAGCGCGAGCGCGGCCGGGATCAGGTTCAGCGAGCTGGTGTAGAAGATCGCGATGATGATGATCGCGAGCAGGTCGTCGACCACCGCCAGGGTGAGCAGGAACGTCCGCAGCGCCGCCGGTAGATGCGTACCGATCACGGCCAGTACCGCGAGGGCGAACGCAATGTCCGTGGCGGTCGGGATGGCCCAGCCGCGCAGCCCATCGTCACCCGCTCCAGCAACAACGGCGACGTAGATCAGCGCGGGCAGGGCCATGCCACCGACCGCCGCCACGACCGGCAACGCGGCGCGGCGGGGCTCGCGTAGGTCCCCGGCCACGAACTCACGTTTGAGTTCCAGCCCAGCGACGAAGAAGAAGATCGCGAGCAGGCCGTCGGCTGCCCACTGCGCCAAGGTCAGATCCAGGTGCAGCGCGGCTGGGCCGACCCGCAGCCCACTGAGGGCGGAGTAGGTCTCACCCCAAGGCGAATTTGCCCAAACCAGGGCGATAACGGCGGCGCTGACCAGCAGGACGCCGCCCACGGTCTCAGCGCGCAGCACATCACCGATCCGCCGGACCTCACGCCAAGACCCTGGCCCGAACAGACGCTGTGCGCGGGACCCCAGTGACCTGCCCATCCGGTCCCTCCAAGTCGGTCGGCTCCAAGATCGCCGACCAGACTTCCCGGCACACCGCTGTGCATCTTAACGAGATTTTAGCGGGGTAACGCGGGCGGCGGCATTGTGGCGCCCCATAGACAACTGCAATTCGCTGTCGAGCTCACGGACTCGCCTATCCTCACCACAGCGAGGAGGTCGACGTGGCGGTGGTTGACAACGCGGTGTATGTGAATGGGCGGCGCGCCGCGGCACCTGAGACTGTGGACCACACTGTCGAGATACTCAGGTCCTGCTCGGGTGACGGCCCGAGCTTTTGCTGGATCGGGATGCTGCGTCCGACCGCCGAAGAGATCGCCGCGATCGCCAAGGAGTTCAGCCTGCACCCGCTCGCCGTCGAGGACGCGGTCGACGCCCACCAGCGCCCCAAGCTGGAGCGCTACGGTGACACCCGGTTCGTGGTACTCCGCCCGGCCCGCTACGTCGACCGGGTGGAGGTTGTGGAGCTCGGCGAGCTGCACCTGTTCCTCGGGCCAGAGTTCGTGATCACTGTACGTCACGCCGACGAGCCGAACCTGGCCGTGGTTCGCCAACGCATGGAGGAGCATCCGGACCTGCTCCGGCACGGGCCGGATGCAGTGCTCTATGCGACCATGGACAAGGTCGTCGACGATTACTTCCCCGTGCTGGACGGGCTGCAGAACGACATCGATGAAATCGAGACGCAGGTCTTCACCGGCGACCCGGCAGTGTCCCGGCGGATCTACCAGCTGACCCGCGAGGTGATCGAGTTCCAGCGCGCAGTCGAACCGCTGCGCGAAATCCTCGACGAGATCCGCAGCGAATTCCGCAACCAGGACGGCGAGCACGAGCACCTCGAGCTGCGCCGCGCGTTCCGCGATGTCCGGGACCACGCGGTGCGGGTGATCGAACGAACGGACTCGTTTCGTCAGCTGTTGAGCAACATGCTCACAGCGAACGCCACCCAGGTGGCTCAACGGCAGAACGAGGAGATCACCCGGCTGACCGAGGCCACTTTCCAGCAGAGCGAGCAGGTCAAGCGGATCTCGTCGTGGGCGGCGGTGCTGTTCGCGCCGACCCTGGTGGGCACCGTGTACGGGATGAACTTCACGCACATGCCGGAGCTGCAGTGGATCTACGGCTACCCGTTCGCCGTGCTGTTGATGATCCTCACCGGGCTGGTGCTCTGGTTCATGTTCAAGCGCCGGAGCTGGCTGTAGCCGGATCTGGCCGGCGCCAACAGGGCGAGAGTGTCCCGTACCAGGTGCGGTGACGGGCCTTTCGGAGTATGTCTGACTGGTGGCCAAATCTTACAGCGTGATGACGATGCGGGAAACCGAGCGTAAATACGAGGCAACCGATGCGGTGGAGCTGGCGGACCCGGCCAAGTTGCTCGGGCTTGACACCGGCTCGGCCGCCCAGGAGCAGAAGCTGGAGGCGGTGTACTTCGACACCGCCGACCTGCGCCTGGTACGTGCGGGGATCACGCTGCGGCGCCGGGTGGGTGGATCAGATCCGGGATGGCACCTGAAGCTGCCGGTAGGCGGCGACAGCCGCGACGAGTTGCGGATGCCGATCGGTCGTTCCCGCCACCGGCCGCCGGCGGAGCTGGTTGCACTGACTCGGGTGTACACCCGCGGTGCTGCGTTGCTGCCAGTGGCCCAGCTCAAGACCCGGCGGCGGCGGTGGTTGCTCGCTGACCCGGACGGCCATGCACTGGCGGAACTGGTCGACGATGAAGTCACTGCGCACACGATGGGTGAGCAGACCAGGGCGGTGTCCTGGCGCGAGGTGGAGGTTGAGCTCGCCGAGCACGGCCAGGTGAAGCTGCTGGACCGCATCGAGCGCCAGCTGCTCGCGTTGGGTGCACAGCGCTCAGGAGCCGGGTCCAAGCTGGGTCGGCTGCTGGCCGACGAGGTGCCGGCACGTCCCGCCGCGCCCAAGCTCGGCCGCGCATCCTCGGCCGGGGAGGTGGTCATGGCCTACCTCTGGACCCAGGCCGAACAGCTGCGCAGGTATGACCCGCTGGTCCGTCGCGACGCCCCGGACGCGGTGCACCAGATGCGGGTGGCGGCGCGGCGGATGCGCAGCGCGCTACAGGCTTTCCGGCGGGTGATCGACCGGAATCGGACCCGTGAGCTGACGGAGGAACTGAAGTGGGTGGCCGGAGAGCTCTCCGGGGCGCGGGATTCCGAGGTGATGGCCGAGCGGCTTGCCACGATGCTCGCCGACCTGCCCGACGAGTTGGTCCTCGGGCCGGTGGCCGCTGCGGTCACCCGGTCATTCGAACGCCGGCAGGCCGACGCTCGCCAGGTCGCGCTCGCCGCGCTGGACAGTGACCGCTACCTCGCGCTGCACGAGGCGATCGACGCGTTGCTGGCCGACCCGCCGTTGCGCCGGGCCGCCGCCCGCCCGGCCCGGCGTGAGCTGCCCAAGAGCGTGGCGCGGGCTTACCGTCGGGTCGAGTCGGGCATGTGCGACGTGGACTCGGCACCGGCGGGCGAGCGGCGTGATGTCGCCCTGCACGAGACACGCAAGGCCGCCAAGCGGCTGCGCTATGCCACCGAAGCGGCCAAACCCGCTTTGGGTAAGCCCGCCAATCGGCTGCGCCGCCGCCTCAAGGCGGTCCAAGAGCTGCTCGGCGCGCACCAGGACACTGTGGTGGCCCGACCTGTCCTGCGTGAGCTTGCCGCCCAGGCTCAGCTCGACGGCGGGAACGGCTTCACCTATGGGCTGATGCATGCAGCCGAAACCGCCCGAGCGGATCGCGCCGAACACGACCTCCCCAAAGCTGTCAAGCGCCTACGCAAGTGCGTGAGTTCTGGAGGCAAACTGCGGTAATTGGTGCATTCTCGCCGGCGTTGTGGTCGCTAAGCTGCTGGCTGTGGACCATGCCAAAGCCGCAACGACCCGCGCGCGGGGAGATCGCCGTACGCTGTTCGATCGATTCGTCCAAACGGCCTACCTTCGGGTCAGCAGGGCGCCGTTCTTTGTCGTGTGTGCTGGTGTCGTGGCGGTCTGGCTGTTCAGCTTGCCTCTGTGGGCAAATCTCAAAGAATGGCAGACCGCCATCCACACTGTGGCGAGCGTCCTTACGCTGTTGCTGGTAGTGCTACTGGAGAACGCCGGTCGCCGCGCGGAGGAAGCCGCCCAGGAGAAGCTCAATGTTATCGCCAGGGCGCTGGCCGAGCTGATGACTTCCCAAGCCCACGATAACTCCGATCTCCGCGACGCCGCGGAGTGTCTCCGGGAAGCAGTCGGCCTTGAGGAGCGCCATTGAGGTCGGCCCCTTGGATGGGTTGGTCACCTGGGGGCTAGGCGCGCCGGAGGTCAGGGACCACTGGCGCGTCGACCGGGCTGTCCGGACGCGTTCATCGCGCGGACCAGGTCCTCCCGGGCCCTGGCCACCCGGGAGCGGATGGTGCCGATCGGGCACCCGCACACTTCGGCGGCGTCCGTGTAGCCCAGGCCCAGCACTTGGGTGAGCACGAAGGCGTCCCGGCGGTCAGGATCCAGCCCGGCCACCAGCTGGCGGAGCAGCACGCCTTCATCGAACCCGGACCGCCGGTGTGCCGGGCTCGCGGCCACGACAGTGTCCCAGTCCTCGACGGAGGTGGTGCGCGGCCGCGTCACGGTCCGCCGCACGTGGTCGGCGGCGACCCGCCGAGCGATAGACAGCAGCCAGGTGCGGGCCGAGGAACGACCGGCGAAGCCTGGCAGCGCGCGCAGCGCCCGCAGGTAGGTCTCTTGGGTGAGATCTTCGACTTCGCCACGTTCACAGAGGTGGGAGAGAAAGCGGTAGACGTCGCGCTGGGTAGCCCGGATGAAGGCGGCAAGGGCGGCACGGTCTCCCGCACCGGCCTCGAGCGCCAGCGCCGTTGTCCGTGCACCATCAGATCGGGGGTCACCCATGCGGGGAAGCGTAACCAAGAGTTTCCGGGTTCCCCAGGGATCGGGGGCGACGGTCCGTACCGCTACGGCTCACTATCGATGATCATGCTGGTTCTCGGGATCCGTTCAGGCTCTCCCTGACCGATCGGCTGTTGCATCCCACGGCCGTGTCGCGCCAAAATGCAATTGCAATCAAATGGCAGTGAGGAGGTAGATCATGACGAGTATCGCGCCGGCGCCCGTGGACCGCTCCCGGCGAACGCACACCCACTGCCACTTGTGGTCGCTGCCCGACGGCACCGGTCTACACGCTCCGTACGGCCAGCTGGTGGTCGAATCCGGTACCGGCCGGGTTTGCTGCCACCTGTGCGGGCGGTGGTTCGTGTCGCTGGGTGGCCACCTCAGGAGGCACGGGCATACTGCCGAGTCCTACCGGGCCGCGATGGGGTTGTGCCGGGGTCGACCGCTGGTCGCCGCATACCTCTCCCAGTCGATCGCCACCCGCCAGAGCGAGGCTTACCGGCGCTCGCCGGCGCTGCGGGCCCGTCTCGCGGTGGGTCAGGAGCTCTCCAGGACCGGGACGAGCCTGCGCGGTGTCGCCAAGGCGACCGGATTTGGGTGGGTCAGGCTGCGTCGCGAGCTCGACGCGGCCGGCATTGCGGTCCGGCCGGCCTCTGCCGGACTTGCGCTTATGAGGCAACCGCAAGATAGTGGCAACAGAACCGCCGAGCCGGCGCTACCGGAGGTCAAGCATGGCCGACTACACCCTGCCAGACCTGCCCTATGACTACGGCGCCCTGGAGCCACACATCTCCGGGGACATCATGGAGCTGCACCACTCCAAACATCACGCCACCTACGTCAAGGGCGCCAACACCGCCCTGGAGCAGCTTGCTGAGGCGCGGGACGGCGAGACGCTGGCAACAGTGAACATGCTGGAGAAGAACCTGGCCTTTAATCTTGGTGGACATGTCAACCACTCGGTGTTCTGGCCCAATATGTCTCCCGATGGTGGTGACAAACCGGACGGCGAACTCACTGCAGCAATCGATGAGCACTTCGGGTCCTTCGACGGGTTCCGCAAACATTTCACCGCCAACGCGCTCGGCGTGCAGGGATCTGGGTGGTCGGTACTGGCGTGGGAGTCAATGGGGCAGCGTCTGGTACTCGAACAGGTCTATGACCACCAGGGCAACCTGACCGCTGGCATGGTGCCACTGCTCCTGCTCGACATGTGGGAGCACGCCTTTTATCTGCAATATCGCAATGTCAAGCCGGACTACGTCGAAGCCTGGTGGAATATCGTCAACTGGGCAGACGTGGCCCGCCGGTTCACCCACGCCCGGTCGGCGGTGCTGCCCGGATCCGCCGGGGCGGAACAATGACTATGCGCATCGACGGTCCTGGTCATGTGTTGCAGACGGTGTTGCCGCCGGCGTTGGAGGTGCTCACCGCGTGGAGCATCGCCGAAACCGAAGCCAACCCCGCGGTCTTTCGCCAGGCCATGAATCGCACCATCGGCGACGCCGCCGGCGCCGAGGATCCGCTGCGGGGCCTGGCTGAGGTGATCTTCGGGCTGTCCTCGCTGTCCGGCATCCTGCTAGACGAGCTCGCCGAGGCCACCGGCCGGTCTCGCGGTGAGGTCCTGCACGCCGTCCACCTGCGCTATCTGGACCCGCCGTGAGCCGTTGAGAATCCCCAGACAGCACCATCGGGAGTATCACGCACCTCGATCCCGGCTGCGGTGAGCCGGTCGCGCAGGGTGTCGGCGAGCGTCCAGGAACCCTCTTCCCGCGCCTGCTCCCGCAGCTCGAGAAGGGCGTCGACGAAGGGCGCGACGATCTCCTTAGGGTCTCGTGCACCCACCACGGCGAGTTCGGCCAACCGCGTTACCATCTGGCGCAACACGGCCCGGGGCTCCTCGATGCCGTCCATCTCCTCGGTGTCGGCCGACCAGTCGACGATCGCCTGCTCAAGCTCCAGGACGGCCGTGACTGCCGCGTTCACATCACGGGCCAGTAGCCCGGAGTTGAAGACGTGCGCCAGGCGCTCGGCCTCGGCGCGCAGCGACGGTGTGAGGCGCACTGTCTCGGCGGCGGGCGGCAGTGCGCTCGCCGATCCAGGTGCCCGCTCGCTACCGGCGGCGATCGCCCTGAGTTCATCGATCGTCACGGTGGTGCCCGGCCCGAACGTCGTGCTCACCCCTTGCTTGCGGATCGTCAGCGTGGCCCGGCCCAGCACCGTCACGGTGCCGGCATCGAGATCGAACAAGCCGGCGGTGTGCTCGTCCACACCGAGCACGACCGTGTTGGCGTCCAGCATCGATTCCAGTAGACGCAGTCGCCGCTCGCCGAGATAGCAGAACCGGGTGTCATGGGTGCCGCCCTCGGCGTTGTCGTAGTGCGGGATCACCGCCGCGTGTAGGCCGATCTGTGCCAGCAGGTCCATGCCCTGCGCCCAGTACGGGGCCGCGCCCACTTTGTAGATCTCGTACACCGGCACGGCCGCGACCCCCAGAGTCGCCGCCGCCGCGCTGGAGAACGCCACACAGCCGCCGCCGGTAACCTTGTCGCCCAGAATGGCTGGCAGCCGGCTTCGCGCCCACACTCCGAGGGCATAGGTTGGGCTTCCCGGGCCGGCGAAGACGTAATCGGCTTCATCGATTCGCGCCAAAGCCCGCTCCTGGCGCAGGGTGTCGTCCGCAGTGGGCCACGATGCGACGTCGAGTGGAATGTGCAGGTTTCGAAAATAGCCGACCGTCCGCCGAGAGATTTCGTCGCTGTTTTCCTGGAAACCGTAGGGAGTGTCGAGCAGTACTGCGTCGACGGGTGCAGAACCGAGACGCTGTATGAGGTGGCGATGCACTTTCGCCATCGTTGGCGCGGTTTCTCCGGAACCCATGATCGCAAGCAGCCGTGGACGGGGTGTCATGAAGGAGAATCACCCCTTTGCTTTCATCGCAGGTTCAGGTGCGGACTAGTTGACCTGCCACATCGGGCACGTGGGCCGTCACCGCATGCCACAGTCGTGGGTGCGCATCGGCTGCGGCGACCACGGCCGGGCTGGTGCGTGCCACCAACGACAGATGCCGCAGCGCGTGAGCCAAGACGTGCTCGCTCGCCACCACCGCAGGGGTGGGGGCCGCCGCATCGGCAGAGCAGACGACCGCGGCATCAGCCGGGACCGCTCGCGTTGTGCCCGCACCAGGGTCGGGGTCCGGCAGGACGGCGTAGGTCAGGATCAGGCCGGCTGGAGTAGGTCGCCATGATGTCGAGTGCACGACTGTCGCCGCGGGAACCCCAGCGTCCAGGCCGGCGAGTTGGCGGGCACGAGCGTCGGGCTGGCATCCCGCCGGCAGGTCACCGGTGACCACCCGCCAGCTGAGCTGGGTGCCCTCCGAGACGGACAACAGCATCACCTCTATCTGGACGTCATGCACCCTGAGCCCCCATCTCTGTTGCGCACAATTGCAACTGCGATGCTAGAGCATGAGTGCGGCGGCCTGAGGTTCCAGCCCCGCTTGGCGGCGCCGGCAACCCGGCCACGACGACGTGAACGGTTGATTAAAGGACCCTCACCGTCGGCTCATGCCTGTCTCATGGCGCCGTCCGAAGGTGAGGTTCTCACCCAAGATGAGGAATCGAGGCAGACATGGGATACACATCCAGCAAGTGGAAGCGGGTTGCGGCCGGTGCCGGTGCGGTCAGCATCGTACTCGCAGTGGGAGTCGCAGCACCGGGGACGGCCTTCGCGGGCAACTCGAGCTCGAACTCGTCGAGTAACTCCAGTTCGAACAGCTCGAGCAATTCCAGCTCCAACTCATCGAGCAATTCCAGCTCGAACAACTCGAGCAACTCGAACTCCAACTCCTCGAGCAACTCGAACTCCAACTCGTCGAGCAACTCCGGTTTCGGCAACTTTCAACTCCGGCAACGGTGATGGCGACCGACCCGACCAGGTCGCCCTAGCCGTCCATGCCGACGTGTGGCCGGCGGTGCCGATTCTCTGCTTGCGATCGGTCCGCCGGCACACGCCAGGAGAGGAGTCTGCCGATGAGGTTTCGCTTGCGGCCGGCCATTGAGTTCCGCTGTCGCCCCGAGGACAAGGGTGTGATCGCCGAGCCGGTGCCCGCCAAGACGGTCCTGCCGGCCTGGTTCAGGCAGCTACCAGGCATCGCCAAGGCGCAGGTCACCGCGACGAACGACGGGCTGACCGTCAAGCGTTGTATGCCGTTTCTCGATGCGATGTCCACCGGCTGGATCCTGCCGCTGGCGGCGACTGTCCGGCTCGAGATAAGCGATGGTGGAGCGACGGTGACCGGTGGCTGGAAGTTCGATCGGGACATGGTGAGCAATCACGGCTCGGGTCAGGTCGCGGGCAATCCGTATGAACCGAGGCCACCGATGAAGTTCCACAACTACTGGAGCGTCCGGACGGCGAAGGGCTGGAGCTGTCTTTTCCTACCGCCGGTCAACCGGCCGGATGCGGTGGTCGAGGTCTTCGCCGGTGTCGTCGATACAGACGAATACACCGCGCCGATCAATTTTCCTTTCGTGGCCACCGCCGCCGACGGCGTGTACACCCTCGAGAAGGGGACGCCTCTGGTGCAGGTCATCCCGTTCCGCCGGGTGGACGCGGCCATCAGCGGGTCGGTCCGGGCCGAGACGCCCGCCGAGCGCGAGGAGCGGACGCGGATCACTCGCAGCACCGAGGCCGGCGCGGGCTGGTACCGCCGCCACGCCAGAGCTGGCCGGCAGGAACTGACACCCACAGGTTCCCGGTAACCCCCACCCGGGACAGCCAGCCCCTCGTCATGCGCCCCGACGAGGGGCTGGCGCGTTCGGCGACGCCGGCCCACCCGCCGCCGGGTGGCTGTCGGCCGCGTGGCGGTAATCCACGAGACTATAGAGCTCCAGGCGGTCGAGGTGGTGGGTGCTTCGGACCTGCCGGACGGTGCCGCTGCGCGAGCGCATGACCAGCGACTCGGTGACGGCCCGGTTACGCCCGTAGCGCACTCCGTGGAGCAACTCACCGTCGGTGATCCCGGTCATGACGAAGAATGCATCGTCGCCTTTGACCAGATCGTCGACCGTCAGAACCGCATCGAGGTCGAGGGCGGCTTCGTCGGCGCGCCGTTTCTCCTCGTCACTGCGGGGGTGCAGCCTGCCGTGCAGGACGCCACCCAGGCATTGGATCGCGCAGGCGGTGATCACGCCTTCCGGGGTGCCGCCGATCCCGAGCAACAGATCGACGCCCGAGTCGGGAGTGGCAGCCATCACCACCGCCGCAACGTCACCGTCGGTGATGAACTTGATCCTGGCGCCCGTCGTAATCACCCGCGCAGCCAGCTCGTCATGCCGTGGCCGGTCCAGCATGCAGACCGTGATGTCCTCAGGTGCGCAGTCCTTGGCGCGGGCCAGGGCGGCGACGTTGTCCTCCGGGGACTGCCGGATGTCGACCACACCGACGGCATCGGGTCCGGCGACGAGCTTGTCCATGTAGTACACCGCGGACGGGTCGTACATGGCGCCGCGGGGTGCAACCGCGAGCACCGATACCGCGTTGCCCATGCCCTTGGAGGTGAGCGTGGTGCCATCGACCGGGTCTACGGCGACATCGCACTGCGCTCCGGTCCCGGCACCGACCCGCTCGCCGTTGTAGAGCATCGGAGCGTCGTCCTTCTCGCCCTCACCGATCACGACCACGCCGTCCATCGCGACGGTCCCCATCATCGCCCGCATCGCCGCCACGGCGGCGGCGTCGGCACCATCCTTATCGCGGCGGCCGACCCACCGGCCTGCCGCCATCGCCGCAGCCTCGGTGACTCGGAGCAGATCCAGCGCCAGGTTGCGATCCGGTTGGCGCCGAACAGCCGGACTGATTTCCGAGGATGCGGCAGTCGCCTGAGTCATGCCAGCACGTTAGGGGTGGTAGATCCAGCCCACCTCCCTCAGCGGGAGGATTCATGGGGTGATTGGGCACCGAGGAGCAGTAGCCATTCAGCTCGTCGTGATGGGCGTGTCCGGTTCCGGCAAGAGCACCGTGGCCGCGCTCATCGCCGGTCGCACCGGCTGCGCCCTGGCCGACGGCGACGACTTCCATCCCGTGTCGAGCATCACCAGGATGGCCGCGGGTCGCCCACTCGATGACATGCTGCGTCAGCCATGGTTGGCGGCGATCGCCTCGTGGCTCGCTGAGCGAGCCGCCCGTGACGAGTGCGCCGTGGTGAGCTGCTCGGCGCTGACCCGGGCCTACCGCGGCGTGCTGCGTAGCGCGGGTCCAGGTGTCCGGATGGTGCACCTGGCGGGCCCTTACGAGCTGGTCGAGCAGCGCCTGGCAACCCGCCGCGGTCATTTCATGCCGCCGGAGTTGCTGGCATCTCAATACGCCCTACTCGAACCACTGGCTCCCGACGAGCCCGGACTCACCGTCGATCTGTCGGGCTCCCCAGAACAGATCGCCGACGGAGTACTGCAAGAGCTCGGCTTGATCAATGACCCCGGCAATGGCTGACGAGCTCCCGAGGGAGCCGAGTCCTGTTCATGATCACTGACTCGGAATCGATGATGGCTCACTCAATTAGTGCGTTTGCTGGTAGACGACGCGAGATCGAATTGCCGGAGCCTCTCCAATTCCGCTTTCGCGTCGGCATACTGCCGATCCAAATTTGCGGTGGAAGCTCCGGTGCAGCCTGCTGGATGTCACCGACAGGTAATGGTTGGGCAACTCAGTGTAGGAGAGGATATCCGCAGTGTCTGGTGCGGAGGGGAGGTCGTCGTGCGGCTTGGCGGCATCGCACTGCACCTGGTGGACGAGGCTGAGGGCTCGCTGGCCGGTATCGAGGCGCGGCTATGAGCGGCCCGCGGGCGGCGCTGCTGGTGCTGGCCAAGGCACCCGTGCCGGGCCAGGTGAAAACCCGGCTGTGCCCGCCGGCGAGCCTGGACCAGGCCGCCCGGATCGCTGCGGCAGCCTTCCTGGACACCCTGGATGCGGTGCTGGCAGTGCCCCAGGTGACACCCGTGGTGGCGCTTACCGGTGACCTTGCGAAGGCGGTCGACACGGAAACTCTGACGGAGCGCCTACGGGCCACCACGGTGCTGCCACAGCGGGGACCGACGCTGGGGCGCCGGATCGCCGCATCCATTACCGACGCCGCCGCGGTGGTCGGTGACCGGCCAGTGTTGCAGATCGGGATGGACACCCCGCAGGTCGATGCCACACTGCTGAGCCGGTGCCTGGATCTGCTCGACAGAGACGGCGTGGACGCGGCGCTGGGACGGGCCACAGATGGTGGTTGGTGGTCCCTGGGGGTGCGGCGGCCGGTGCTCGCCGACTTGATCGCTGACATCCCGACGTCGCGTCCGGACACCGGGGCGCGGACGTTGGCTGCGTTACGGGCGGCGGGTGTCCAAGTAGTGCAGCTGCCCGAGCTATCCGACGTGGATACCTGGGCAGACGCCGCAGCGGTGTCCGCTGGCGTGCCCGGTGGCCGGTTCGCCGCCGCGGTGGCTGCCCTAGGCGTCCGCGGGTGAACGCGGCAGCAGTCTTCGACCCGGCACTGGCCGGTCTGCCAGCCCAGCTCGTCGGTGACGATGGACGGGTATTCGAGGTGGCTTCGTGGCGTTGGCTAGTACCCGCCGGCGGCGAGGACGATTGGCTGTTGGACCGGTGCACCGGTCCAACAGTGGACCTCGGTTGCGGGCCGGGCCGGCTGGTGGCCGAGCTGGCCGGGCGCGGCGTGCCGGCACTGGGTGTGGACTACTCCCCGCTGGCGGTGCAGCAGTGCCACGTTCGGGGTGCAGCGGTGCTGCACCCCGACCTGTTCGCCACCCTGCCCGGTGAGGGCCGGTGGCACCACGCGCTGCTGGCCGACGGCAACATCGGCATCGGTGGTGACCCGGCACGGCTGTTACGCCGCTGCGCCGCCTTGCGCCGCCTTGCGCCGCCTTGCTCCGCCGCGGCGGCACCATGCTGGTCGAGGCCGAGCATCCGGGAGCCGGGCTGTGGCGGGGGGTCGCGAGGCTTCAGGTAGCCGGTATCGCCGAGGGACCTTGGTTTCCCTGGGCGGTCGCCGACCTGCCGGCGCTCGCCGCGCTCGCTGAAGTGGCCGGGCTGCAAACCAGGGACTGTCACCGGGCCGACCGATGCTTCGTCGAGCTGTGCCGCGTCAGGAAACGGTAAGCCCCGGTGAACTGCTACGCAGCTAGCGTGAGCGCATGACCACGCTGCGCCAGTGGGCCCGTCGGGCAGCCGAGAATCCCCCGCCGGGCCCTTTCCGGACCGGTTTCTGGCGTAGCCCGCTGCGCGGCCCGTGGTTCACCGCGGTGCTCAGCGCGGCGCTGCTACCCGGCATCACGCTGATGTTCCTCACCGGGCTGGCCTCCTATGCGGCATACAACCCCAACTTGGCGCCCGGCAACGACACCACACCTGACAAGGGATTGCTCGGTTCCTGGCTGCCGACCTGGCCGGCAGGCCCGTCCTGGCTGTACTGGGTGAACCAGGGCATCCACGTCACGCTCGGCCTGGTGCTCATCCCGATCGTGCTGGCCAAGCTGTGGTCGGTGCTGCCCAAGCTGTTCGAGTGGCCCCCGGCCCGCTCGGTCACCCAGCTGGTGGAGCGCGCCTCCTTGCTACTGCTCGTCGGTGGCGCGGTGTTCCAGCTGGTCACCGGGGTGATGAACATCCAATACTTCTACGCCTGGCCGTTCGGCTTCTACCAGGCGCACTACTACGGCGCGTGGGTGTTCATGGCCGCGTTCGTGGTGCACGTGGCGTTCCGGCTGCCCCGGATGATCAGCGCGCTGCGGAGCCGCAGCCTGGGCAGCGAGCTGCGTACCCCGCTGTCGGCGACCACCCCGGAGCAACCTGATCCCGATCGTCTGGTGTCCCCCGATCCCGCCCCGCCGACCATCTCCCGGCGCGGCGCGCTGGGGATGGTGGCGGCCTGCTCGCTGGCACTGTTCGGGCTCAGCGTGGGGCAGACCGTCGGCGGGGCGGCTCGGTCGACGGCGCTGCTGGCCCCGCGCGGGCAGGATGTGGGAGACGGCCCTACCGACTTCCAGGTGAACAAGACCGCCGTTGAGGCGGGCATCGGCCCGGTCGACGGCAGCTGGCGGCTCGAGTTGGCTGGATCCCTGAGGATGTCGCTGTCCCGTGCCCAGCTGCTGGGCCTGCCGCAGCACACCGCTCGGTTGTCCATCGCCTGCGTGGAGGGCTGGTCCACCGGCGTGCAGGCCTGGACCGGGGTGCGGCTGGCCGACCTCGCCGCGCTGGTGGGTGCGGCGCCTGACACCAACCTGTTCGTCGAGTCCTTGCAGGCCGGCGGTGGATTCGGCTCGGCGACCCTGTCTGCCGGGCAGGTGCGAGCCTCCGACGCGCTGCTCGCGCTGCGCGTCAACGGCGTGGACCTGACACCCGACCACGGATTCCCGGCGCGGGTGGTGGTGCCGGCCCTGCCCGGGGTGCACAACACCAAGTGGGTCAGTCGCATGACGTTCCTACCCCCGGCTGCGGCGTGACTGTCATGACGCGCCGCGAGTCAGTTCAACTGCTGGCGTTGCTGGCGAGCTTCGCCGTCGCCGGCTACGCCGGGGTCCGGTTGCTGGCCGGCAATCCGATCGGAGTCGGTGCGTGGTTCGTCGGCAGCGCGGTGGTGCACGACCTGGTGCTCTTCCCGCTTTACGCGGGCTTGGACGCTGCGCTGGTGCTTTTGCTGCGCCGCCGTCCCGCGCTGGCCACCGTGGCCGGCGTGCCGTGGCTGAACCACCTGCGGGTGCCCGTGGTGATCTCTGGATTGTTGTTGCTGGTGTGGGCGCCGTTGATCCTGCGGGCACCCACCGTCTACCAGACCGCGTCGGGTCTGTCGGATCAACCGTTCCTGCCACGCTGGCTGGCCGTCACCGCGGCGTTGTTCGCGATCTCCGCGGCCGCTCTGGCGGTGCGCGCCGTCAGAGCCCAGCGAGGTGCGTCGTGAGCGCGGCCGGGACGGTGCTCGTCGTCGATGACGACGTGCTGGTGCGGGACGTGGTCGGCCGCTACCTCGGCCGCGCCGGCTACCAGGTCACGGTCGCCGGGGACGGTGAAGAGGCGCTGCGCGCGGCGCAGGCCCGCCCGCCCGACCTGGTGGTGCTCGATCTCATGTTGCCTGGCTTGCCCGGTCTGGAGGTGTGCCGGCGGTTGCGGGCCGCGGGCCCGGTGCCGGTCGTCATGCTCACCGCACTGGGCGAGGAGGAGGACCGCATCCTCGGCCTGGAAATGGGCGCCGACGACTACATCACCAAGCCGTTCAGCCCTCGCGAGCTCGTACTGCGAGTCGGGTCGGTGCTGCGCCGGGACCGGTCTCCGCAGCCGGTGACCCAGGTGCCGCCGATCACCGACGACGGTCTGATGGTCGACGTGGCCGCCCGCCAGGCGGTGCTGCACGGGCAGGAGCTGGCGCTCACCGTGCGGGAGTTCGACCTGCTGGCCTTCCTCATCCGGCACCCTGGCCGGGCGTTTGCCCGCAGCGAGCTGCTCGAGCAGGTCTGGGGCTGGACCTTCGGCGATCAGTCCACGGTGACCGTCCACGTGCGACGCTTGCGGGAGAAGGTGGAGGCCGATCCGACCGCGCCGACGCGGATCGCGACCGTGTGGGGTGTGGGCTACCGCTACGACCGCAAGGAGTGAATGCGGTGCTCGACGAACTGCTCCACGTCGGCCCGATCGCCTTGCTGTGCACCCTGCCGGTGGCCTTGCTCGGTGCGCTGCTGATGCACCGGATGCGCCGGTACTCGATCACCGCCGCGGTCACTGTGCTGGTGCTGGTGCCGGTGGCCGCGACCCTGTCCGGGGTCCTGGGAGTCAACGGCTGGATGTTCAGCCCGGTGCTCGCCAGCGAGCTCGCCGTGGCCGCCGCGGTGGCCGCGGTGAGTGTGCCCACCGGGCTGTTGCTCGGCCGGGGCATCGCCCAGGAACTGACCTGGCAGCGGGAGGTCCGGGCCCGGGAGCGGGTTTCCGAGTCGGCGCGGCGCGAGCTGGTCGCCTGGATCAGCCATGATCTGCGTACCCCGCTGGCCGGGATCCGCGCCATGACCGAGGCACTGGCCGATCGGGTGGTGACCGACCCGGCCGAGGTGGCCCAGTACGCGCACCGCATCGGGCAGCAGACGCAGCGGTTGAGCGGCATGGTGGACGACCTGTTCCAGCTCTCCCGGATCACCTCCGGGGCACTGCGCTTGACGCTGTCGGCGATCCCGCTGGGCGAGGTGGTGTCCGAAGTCCTCGCCGTTGAAGCCGTCACCGCCGCCCGCAAGGGTGTCCGGTTGCACGCCGACGCCGCCAGCGAATGGCCGGTCGTGCACGGCAGCGACCCGGAGCTGGCTCGGGTGGTCCGCAACCTGCTGTCCAACGCGATCCGGCACACGCCGCCGGACGGCACCGTGGTGGTCGCTGCCGGAGCCCGTGAAGGCCAGGCCTGGTTACGGGTCGACGACGCCTGCGGCGGCATCCCCGAGCACGATCTGGAGCGGATCTTCGCCGTTGGCTACCGCGGCAACGCCGCCCGTACCCCCGCACCGGCCGACGAACCCGGCGCGGGCTTGGGCCTGGCCATCGCGCGAGGCCTTGTCGAGGCTCATTCCGGTCGCATCGAGGCCCGGAATCACGGCCCGGGCTGCCGCTTCGAGATCAAGCTTCCGCTGGCCCCCAACCCAGCCAACCCGGAATAGCCAAACGGCAGCGACAACAGAGCGGATCGTGGCCACCGCAATTCGAATCCAGCGGCGAGGCGATTGCCGTTTGGGCACCGTCTCGAGGCAATGCCGGGCCAGCGACCCCTTGGAGTTGGCCTGGCCGAGGAGATCGGCTCTCACAACAGGCGGATGATGAATCCCGGTGGACAAGGACGAGAACGTTTCCCTCTCCTTCGTCGCTCATGCACGAGCCGGACGAATCGTCCCTGGCCTCGATCCGAACCTTCCGGCAGATCCTGCCGCGCCCCTCGGGCTGCTGATGACCTCCACGACGACCGCGCCGACCACCGATCCGGAGGTCCCTTCAGAATCGGCGCGGAGGGTGAAACCCGCCTCCGGTGGTGCGGACCGGGTCTTCGGGCTGTCGCTGCGCAGCGCCGGCCTGATGGTTTGTTGATCATGAGCACGGTCGGGTTATTCCTCTTTTCCGGGCTCAGGTGCGCTCAGCGTGGCCGGCCTGAGTTTCATCACCACGCAGACGTGGGAACGCGACTCGCGCAATTTCGCGATCGCAACGGTGATCATCGGCACAGTGCTGATCGCCGCGGTGGCAATCGCCTTCGCCGTGCCCCTGGCCACCGGGGTGGCGCTCTACATCTCCGAGTACGCGCCCCGCACGCTGCGCCGGTGGATGATCAACATCGTGGACCTGATGGCCGCGCCTTCGGTCGGGACACCCCGCCGGCAAGCCTGCCGCTGATGCGGATCTTCACAAGTTCCAACTCGGTTCACGCGGAACTTTGTGCAATAAAACTCCGCAAACGCGGATTTAGTTGTTGACTTCTTCAACGAGCGATGCATAGAGTTGGCTCGTGCACGCCTTCGACTGCCTCGGCGACCCGGTTCGACGCCGGGTCCTGGCGCCACGCATCGGTGGCCAATGGAACTCTGACGAGGAAGGCGCGGCCGTGCCGGAAGGGGTGGGGAAGCTTCCGTCGGGGGTGTCGCGCAGCGCATGTGGGTGCTGCGCGACCATGAGTTCGCGATCGTACGGGCAGCGGCGCTCGACTCGTATTGATCTCTCTTAGCTACCGGAATGACCTGAAGTGGTCCTGTCCCGAAGGATGCTCCAGTGCCCGCGCCTTATCCGAACAAGTTTCGTCGTCGAGCCGTGGAGCTGGCTCGCCGGAGCAACCACTCGATCGCTTCGTTGGCCAAGGGTTTGCAGATCAGCGAGTCGTGCCTGCGTAGCTGGGTGGATCAGGCCGATATCGACGAGAATGGTAGCGATTTCCGGCTGACGAGCGAGGAGAAGCGCGAGCTTGCGGAGCTGCGTATGGAGAAGCGGCGTCTCGAGATAGAGAATGATATTTTGAAGCGTGCAGTCGCGCACTTTGCGAGCGAGAACATTTGCCCACGGTAGTTCTTCGGTCGAGCACCGGGCAAACTCGTGCCCAGCCGCGATAGCAATGCTGACTAGGACCCGCAGGCAGCGATGAACTGACTTGACAGGCCCGAGTTACCCATCTTGCCCTCGGCGGAGTCGATCAGCCACTGCACAACACCTTACCGTGCAGGATGGCGGACCAGCTGTCGTTGTGGCTGAACCGCCCTCGCCACGCACACCGACTGGGCCGAGGCGGCCGCACGCCAGATGCCCGGCCGCCTCTGAGTAGGCGTAGGCGCGAGATCAGCTTGGCCAACGCTGACGCCACGAAAGACCATTACTTACCCCCCATCGCCGACGGTTGTTTCAGTAACCATTCCAGCACGGCTCGGTCCACCCTCTCGATCTGCCGTGCATCGTAACGATAGTCGTGGCTCACGCCCGGTAGCACCGCCAGGTTCTTGCGTTGGCTACCGCACTTGGCGTGTAGCACCCGAACGCCGTCCGGTGTGCTTAAGCTGTCGCCCTCGCCCGCGACAAAAAGAATCGGTTGGTGGAGTTTCTCCCACACATCAGCTATCAGGTGACCTTTCGCGTCCTCAACGACTGAATAAGGCACGTGCACTGTGGCGGAGCCGGCGGAGGCCGGCAGGTCGCGAACATAGCAACGTTCGCCGTCGAACCGCCAGGTGTCCTTTTCCTCATTGTAGTCCTCGGCCCAGATGAACGAGTGTGTCGGCATGATCGCCACGACCTCGGTGACTCGCTCGTCGAACGCGGCGCTCAGCGCCGCGACGTAAGCGCCGTAGCAATATCCGATAAGGATCCGACGGTCGTGCCCAATTCGCGAGACGCTGTCGAGTATCGCGGTGACATCGTGAATCTGTTGCGTTGTGGTGCAGTCGGCTGGGCAGTCCCCGCTTTGCCAGGTACCTCGAGGATCGAAACGCACCGCGGTGATCCCGATCGTGGTCAGCTTGCGCGCCAATGCGACCGACGACGCGTAGTCCTTGCTGTCGAGAAAGCCGGGGATCAGAACCGCTATGCCACGAGAGGAAGGCGCGTGGTGAACCGCCACCGACAGACCGCCGAGACTGGTCCCGAGATCGATGCCCGGCACTCCTTTCGAATGATCGGGTTCAGGCAACCAGGTTGCCGCTCAGATCGAGGTAGTCGGTGGCCGAGGAGAACCCATCCACTGTACTCAGTGCGCCGATCCGCTCGGCCCATGCTCGGGAATCGACCCGCCATGCCTGAAGGTAGCTGATGCACCAGGCCGGCGTGACCTCGGATCGACGCCGCTCCGCGGCGATCAGCGCGGACAGAGCCGCGGCGTGGGCCGGCTTCGGCTCCTGGGCGGCTATCCGATCGGCGGCGCGGGCGATGAATTCCTTACGGCGGAGCAGGAAGGCATACCAGTAATCCGGATCGGTTAACTGAACCAGCGGAAGCCGATGGTGCAAGAAATCGATCATCCCCTCCGCGATGACCTCGCCGAACTCCTCGGCCGCGGCGCGTTCCGGGTCGTCGAACGGGTCATAGCGCAATTGACGGACCGACCCGATCCGTCCCACCCTTCCAGCGGTCATCCAGTCGAACAGGAATAGCCAATCCTCATTGTAGATCTTGGGGAAGAAGTTGAACTGCTGCGTGGTGTCGACCAGTAGGGTGGAACCGCTGACGAAGACATCTTGCCCGGGGTTGCCAACTCGGTTGGCATGGCAGACCACGGAGTTGTCCGGCCAGTCGCCGACCGCCAGCGCGATCGCCGCGAGCCTGCCCAGCCCGGCTGCGGCGCGGCGCACCAAGGCGTCGTGCACATCGAAGATGTCGTCGTCGAGGAATAACACCGTGCTCCAGCCGAGCATGCGCGCAAGCAGCAGTCCGATGTTGCGTTTGGTGTTCAGCGAGCCGTGCCGCCCGTCCTCGGCCTCGGCCAGACCCGACGACGCGAATGCGAGCATCGGGTGGTCGTAGCCGGCCGGCAGATGCACGGCATGCCACTGCAGCCCTGGCCACTCACTCGCCAACACGGCGAACTCCTCGGACCGCACCTGGCCGCTGCATATCGCCACCAGGTGGCAGTCCAGCCGAGCGGCGAGCTCGACGGCTGGCGCCACATAGCGGGCGGGACGCCCCGCCGCCACCACAATTGCGTCGACCGGACGGGGCGCCCCAGGGCGAACGCGCTGCAGCAGATCTGAGTGGGAGTCGCGGTGAGCAGCGGACATCGCGCAACGGTAACCCGTTCACGTGCGAAGCGAGGACTCATACCGCCGGCTCTTCCCAACACTGGTCAGCTGTCGGGATTGCGTGATCAGCAACCTGCCCTCGCACGGGTAGGCCGGCGGGCCGTGCCCCTGACTGGTTCAGGTGTGGCGATCAGGTGCGGGAGGGAACTCGTACAGCCTGTTCTTGTCCACCCGCAGATCTGGCGTCGGGACTGTGTGGTCGGCGACCTGTACTCGCATGAGAAGGGCAAACGTCGGGGCGTCAGCGAAGCGGCCGCGGAGGTACTCAGCGTTCTCGCCCCGCAGGTCCCTGTCAGTAAGGCACCGCACCGCACCGTACACACCGCGAGTGAATACGCCACTACAGATCGTAAGCGTCCGCGTGCTGTAGTGCGGGTTTGGAGTCCGCAGGAGCAGCCCGACGTCTTCGACCACTTCACCTCGTGGGTTATCGCCGGCCAACCGCGGTCCGAACCGCCGTGGAGGCTCGGATCCAGCGACTTCGAAGATCTCGCCGTCCAACTGTCGTCGGTCATCCTCCACCTGCCGCACCGGCGTCTCGCCGAGGGAGAGGATACGACCCTCGCCCTGCATACGAGCCATGCCGCCGAGTAACACAAGGTGCGCCTTGAGATCGTCGGATTTAAAGCTGTTAGTGGTTTCAAACCGAACGTCAGATGCCGGGTTCTCGGCTCGGATGTGGCCGAACAGCTCTACGAGCGCGTCGAGATCGGCGTAGCCGGACAGCGCCATGTAGTTGTGGTTCGCGGTCGACGCGAAGGCCGGTCGATTGCTCTCCGACAGGGTCCCGCAGATGATGCGTACCGGCCCACCGTCGGGAAAGTGCCATGGGCTCCGAGGGACGTTCACCGCTGACGGGCCGATCTCCCCAACGGCAGCGGTGCGAAGGCTCGTGAGGTCCCTGAGGATACGGTCTCGCTCGGCCCGCTCATCGTCAGTCAGTTCATCCTCTCGGAGTAGCCGGGGCGGGTCGCTGTCCAGTGAACGGCGCGAGGCGAAGAACATTGCATAGCCGCGCAGCCGGACCTCCGGCGGCACCTTCGGAGCGTCGACGTTCTCCCACGAGGAGACGCTGGATGTCCCGACGCCTAATACTTTTCCCAGGTCCGGTTGTTTCACCGCCTCGTCCCAGTGATGCAGGCGTAATGACCGCAATCGCCTGGCGAGCTCGGACGCGTGCGCCTCCGAGCCTCGCGACTGGCTCGTCACACTCAGCTCCTCGGAACTTTCGCTGGACTCCGGTGCGTAACTTTGTGTGCACACACCGTAGCGGCCTGGCGCACGAACCGCGCGGGAACACCAGCGCGCCGCATCACATCACGCCATGGTTCTACCCTTTCGAGTGTACGAACAGCAAACTTCACTGAAGTTCAGTATATTTCAGTGTGTGATACTGACACTGGTGAACCACTCCGTCCAGGAAGCTGCGCTCGGGGTGTACCGCCCCCAGCGCAGCGCGCGGCTGGCTTGGGCCGGCATCTGGCACCGAACGGCAGGCACCCCCCGGCGTGCTTTGGCCGCCACCCGAGTGTGCCTGATCTTGATGACAAGCTCCACCTTCAGGCACCGCATTACTCGCCCCAGGAGGCAATGCCATGCATACTCTAACTGTTCTGACGACGGCGCAGAATCAAGTGCCACCCACTCAAGGGCTGACCTCGCTGCTCCTGCTGTTTATCGTGATCGTGGTTCTAATCTTCATCGGCAGCGTGCTTATCAAGGCCATCGGAACGCTGACAAGTGCCCTACTCGACAGCATCCAGGGTGATCTCAAGGCCTTGATCGTCGTGGTGCTTGCGATCGTCCTCATGGCTGGGTTGGCCTACGCCGGCTGGGAACGGGGAAGGGTCAGCACGCCTGCTGCGCCTTCGTCCACCGTTGCGAGCATGACGAGCGTCATCGCTGACCTTCGTCCGGCGGTACTGGGCACTGGGGTGGGCCGGTGACACTGCTGCCGCGCTGGTCGGCAGCGCGGCGCAGGCGCGATGAGTGGACCCGCTAGCGTGAGTCGATGACGGATGGGGCGTACCGCTGCGTGGCTCACGCTGCAGTGGGTTTGTTTCGGGCGCTGGACCTGCGGCTCGACATCGTCGGTCAGGAGCATGTCCCGGCGATGGGTGGCGGTGTGGTGGTAATGAACCACACCGGTTTCCTCGACTTCGCACTCGCCGCGTTACCGTTCTGGCGCGAACAGGGACGGCTGGTGCGCTTCATGGCCAAGCAGGAAGTGTTCACGCATCGGATGATGGGGCCGTTGATGGGTGCGATGCACCATATCCCGGTCGATCGCGCGGCCGGGGCGGGCGCCTTTCGCCTTGCGGTCGAGGCGTTACGGGCGGGCGAGTTGGTGGGGATATTTCCGGAAGCGACGATCAGCCGCAGCTTCTGTTTGAAGGAGTTCAAGTCCGGTGCTACCCGCATGGCGCGCTTGGCGAATGTGCCGCTGATCCCCGTGACGCTGTGGGGCAGCCAACGGGTGTGGACCAAGGGCCGGAAGCCCACGATCCGCGCTGCCCGGCATATCCCGATCAGCATCACCATCGGTGCGCCGTTGCTGCCAGAGCGCGGCCCAGCGGCCGACACCGCGCTGGTCGACGTGATGAACGGGCTGCTGGATGTGACCCGCGGGCGTTACCCGGAGCCACCCGGTCGCGACGCCTGGTGGATGCCGACGCATCTCGGGGGCATCGCTCCCACGCCGGAACAGGCCGCCGAGTTGGACGCCCAGGAGCTGCTGCAGCGCGTCCGACGCCGCGGGTGACCGCTCACAACGGAGCTGCGGCCCGGGCCGCAGCGCGGCGCTCCTCGAACCGGGCGGCCTGCCGATCAAGCTGGGTGAGGAAGTCGGCCAGTTCAGCGCGGGCCTTCTCGCCCTCTGCGTCCAGACCTTCGAGGTCGAACACCCCCCAATGACGCAGCAGCGGCAAGATCACCTCGTCGTGATGGATGCGCAGGTCGTAGATGCCGGCTTTGGCGATCTGCACAGATTTACGGGCGAAGCCGGGAATGACGATGCCGGGCATGTTGAAGCCGATGACCTCGTCGGTTATCGCCCGCATGGCGGGGCCGGGGGACAGGTCGAGGGCCGCCTTGGCCAGGTTGCGGTAGAAGACCATGTGCAGGTTCTCGTCCGTGGAGATTCGGGCGAGGAGCCGTTCGGCGATCGGGTCGCCGGCGTGGCGACCGGTGTTGCGATGGGAGATGCGAGTGGCCAGCTCCTGGAAGGAGACGTAGGCCAGGACGCGGAGCAGCGGCGCCTCCTGGGTGTCGTAGCCGGTTTGCATGACCTGCATCCGAGCCCGCTCCAGCTCCACTGGATCAACCCCGCGAGTCACCAGGAGGTAGTCGCGGATGCAGTACGCGTGCCGACCCTCCTCTGCGGTCCAGCGGTGCACCCAGGTGCCCCATGCACCGTCGCGTCCGAAACTGCGCCCTATCTCCCGGTGATAGCTGGGCAGGTTGTCCTCGGTGAGGAGGTTGACTTCCAGCGCGGTCCGGGCCAGCGGCGACAGGCTTGACTGCGCGGGGTCCCAGGACTGACCGCCGAGGTCGGCGTAGTCACGGCCGAGACTCCACGGGACGTACTCGTGTGGCATCCACTCCTTGGCGGCGGCCAGATGCCGGTCGAGGTTCTCGGTGACTACCGGCTCGAGGTCGTGCAGCAGCCGGACGGTGTCCGAGGTCGTCGTCATTGAGGTCCCCAGTGGGAGTTAGGGCAGGCGTACCCAAGCCACCGTAGCGTTTCCCAACGCGTAGCGGCCCTCCCGTACTGCATGATCACGCCTGTGTGTCATCGGCCACAAATGTGTTGTAGTCGACACCAATGGCAATCAAGTGTGCTGGTGGAGTCTCTCGGTGGGCAGGCCGGTGTCAACCCAGTCCTGGATGCCCTCGCGGTACTTGCGGACGTTGCGGTAGCCGAGACCCTCGAGCCGAGCGGCTACCGCCTGGCTGTTCTGGCAGGAGCTGTTGGAGCAGTACGTGACAATCGCGGCGCTTTTGTCCGGAAGTAATGTCGCCGCCCTGGCATCAACGTCGCCCTCCACCAGGTTGAGTGCTCCGGGCAGGTGCTGTTGCGCCCAGTAGGACTCCGGTAGGGCGTCGATGACGGTGACAGTGCCGGCCTCGATCTCTGCGCGGAGCTCGTCACGGGTGATCAGAGAAGTCATAACTGGTCGCCTCCTATTGAGCTGGACTATGGTCCGCTTATGGCCACCGACGTTAGCGGACCCCAGTCCGGTTCGGCAAGTGCTGCGCTGCCCTTCGGTCCACCTGCACCGCGCCGCGAGCGGGCCGACGCAGCCCGCAACCGCGCCGCGATCCTGGCCAGCGCCGAGGCGCTGTTCGCCGAGCACGGGGTGGGTGCGGTGTCGATGGATCAGATCGCCGCCGCGGCCGGGGTGGGCAAGGGAACGCTGTTCCGGCGCTTCGGGAACAAGGCCGGGCTGGCGGTGGCGCTGCTGGACAGCCGCGAGCAGGGCTTGCAACAAGCGGTCCTGTCCGGCCCACCGCCATTGGGACCCGGTGCGCAGCCGGCCGCGCGGCTGGCCGCATTCCTCTGCGCCTACCAGGACTTTCTAGAGGCCCACCTCGATGTGGTGGCCATGTCGGAGACCGCCAGTCCCGGCGCCCGGTACCGGATCGGTGCCTACCGGTTCTGGCATCGACACGTGGCCGTGTTGCTCCAGGCCGCGCGACCAGAACTCGACGCCGACTACCTCGCGCACGCCCTGCTGTCCCCGCTGGCCGCTGAGGCCCACACCGCCATCCGTGAGCACACCGACACCCACCGCGCCCGAACAGGCATCCAAACCCTCGCTGCCCTGCTGCTCACAGGCGTTGTTCACATCGACTGCCATTCGGCGCCGGATGGCGGTTCGTCACGGCGCGGGAGCAAAGGTGGTCAGTACTCGCGGTGATCAGGCACGCTGGACGGCGTGCAACGCCCGGATAGTTCGGACTCGCCAACGACGCAGTCGTTGACGGCGCTGCTGGGCGGCCGCCGAGCAGCGCTGGATGCCACTGCGCCGGTCCTTGTCTTCGTGGTGGTCTGGCTGGTTTCGGGTCGTTCGCTGGGTTGGGGCGCGGGTGCTGCGCTGATCACTGGCGCTGCGGTCGCCGCGCTGCGTTGGCGCCGCGGTGACCGCCCGCTGGCCGCCCTCTTAGGCCTGCTCGGCATCTCGGTGGCGGTGCTGATCGCGCTGTACACCGGCCGCGCGGCCGATTTTTTCCTCGCTCAATTGCTTTCCAACGTTGCCAGCGCGCTGGTATGGACGGTCAGCGTGCTGGTCCGCTGGCCGCTGCTGGGGGTGATCGTGGGCGGGCTGCTGGGGCAGCGCACCTCCTGGCGCCAAGACCCTGCCCTGCTCCGGGCGTACTCCCTCGCTTCCTGGGTATGGGTGGGGCAGTACCTGATCCGGATCGCGGTATTCACCCCGCTCTGGATGGCAGGTGCTGTGGTTGCTCTCGGTGCCGCCAGAGTGGCGCTGAGCTGGCCGCTGGTCGCGACCTGCGTCGCGGTGAGCGGGGCGGTGCTGGTTCGGGTGCTCCCCACGGATCACCCTGGGCTGCGCGCGACACGCCGATCCTGACTGCGTGTACTATCACAGCTACTCGACGTGATGAAATGTCCACCGCATGGGCTATCGGGTCCAGCCGAATGGTGTCTTCACCAATCGTTGGCTGGTCCATAGCGTGGTGCGGCCGTCGGGGAGTGTGGGGATCAGTTGCTGAACGAGAGGATCCGATCTGTGCTGCCCCGAAGTCGTCCACGCTCGCTTGCCGCTACCGCCCTGGGTGTGCTGCTCAGCCTAGGCATCGCACTCCCTGCTTCCGCGGCGCAGGAAACGCCCGATCCGGTTGACGCCGCGCAGCAGTTGGTCAAGGCAGTCGCCGCAGGCGGCATCGTCCCGACGCTGGGAGACGCGCTGGGCAGTTCGTTCGCTGGGGCGTGGCTGGATCCCGCCACCAGCGACCTTGTCGTCGCCATCACCGACCCGGCCGCCGTCCAGCAGGTGCGCGATGCCGGAGCCCAGCCGCGGCTGGTGTCCCGGAACCTGCTGACGCTGCAGGGCGTGATGGGCCTCTTGGACTCCCGGTCGGTCGGCGTCCCGGACTCGGTGACCGGCTGGTATGTCGACCCGGCCAGCAACTCCGTGGTGGTGTCGACCACCGATCCAGAGGCCGCCAAGGCCTTCACGGCCGGTCAGGACTCGGTGCGCATCGAGCGGGTCGACGCCCGCCCGATTCCACTGGCCGGCCTGCGGGGTGGCGACACGATCACGTCCGACACGGGGCAGCGCTGCTCGGTCGGTTTCAACGCCATCTCG
This sequence comes from Pseudonocardiaceae bacterium, assembly GCA_050699875.1. Lineage (GTDB taxonomy): Bacteria > Actinomycetota > Actinomycetes > Mycobacteriales > Pseudonocardiaceae. Next base: position 5,812 of record JBOHFX010000190.1, on the reverse strand, counting down.
GGCGGCACCCGCTACATCATCACCGCCGGGCACTGCACCAAGAACGGCGGCACCTGGTCCGGGCCGGACGGCCGCCCCATCGGTCCGGCCGCCGAATCCTCGTTCCCCGGTGACGACTTCGGCCTGGTCGAAGTCACATCGTCGTCCTGGGAGCAGACCCATGACGTCGGTGCCGGCAACGGCAACTTCACCGTGACCGGCGACTCGCCGGCCCCGGTAGGGTCCAAGGTCTGCATGTCCGGGTCCACCAGCGGCTTCCACTGCGGCCAGGTGAAGGCTGTCGGCGAGACCGTGAACTACGGCAATGGGGACGTCGTCCGCGGGCTCACCAGGACCAGCGTCTGCGCCGAGCCAGGTGACTCGGGTGGCCCCTTCCTGACCGGCACCGAGGCGCAGGGAATGCTGTCCGGCGGGACCGGCGGTTGCCTGCTCGGCGGGCAGTCCTACTTCCAGCCGGTCCAAGAGGTGCTGACCACCTACGGGCTGACCCTCATCACGGGCAGCGCAGCTGCGGACAACAGCGACTGAATTTCACCACTCACGAGCGCACCCGCAGGCGCTGCGCAAAGCTTGCGGCGGCCGCCTGGGGATCCGCGGCCTCGGTGATCGCCCGAACCACCACCACGCGATCCGCACCGGCGGACAGCACCTCCTCCAGCCGTTGCATGTTCTCGATGCCGCCGATGGCAAACCACGGCCGGGCTGCTCCGGCGCTGGCTGTGGTGTGGCGGAGCAGAGCGAGCCCGGTGGCAGGGCGGCCCGGCTTGGTCGGGGTCGGCCAGCACGGACCGATGCAGAAGTAGTCCACCCCTGCCTGGGTTGCGGCGCCGGCGACCTGTGCTGGATCGTGCGCGGATCGGCCGATCACCACCTGGTCACCCACCACCCGGCGAGCCCAGCCGACTGGCAGGTCGTCCTGACCCAGGTGCAGCATATGCGCGCCGGACGCCAGCGCGACGTCGGCTCGATCGTTCACCGCCAGCAGCGCCCCGTGCCGCTGGCACGCGGCGGAGAGCACCTCCAGGGCGAGGAGTTCACCGCGTGCCTCCAGCGCCTTGTCCCTCAGCTGGATGATGTCCACGCCACCGACCAGCGCCGCGTCGGCGAAATCAGCCAGGTCACAGCGGTCGGTCCGGGCGTCGGTGCACAGGTAGAGGCGCGCATCGGCCAGCCGCGCCCGGATCTGCATCCCATCCATGTCGGGACCGTATCGAGGTAGGGTGGGAACTGGTCCGCACGGGAGCCTGGGCCACACCGGGCTGAGAGGGGGTCATGGCGACCCCGACCGTCGAACCTGATCCGGGTCATGCCGGCGCAGGGAGCGTGATGAGCTGTGGCTTCTTCCAGCACCGTGGCTGTGGTCGGTGGCGGGGTGATCGGGCTGAGCTGCGCCTGGCGGGCGGCGTCGGCAGGGTTCGCGGTGACAGTGCACGACCCGATGCCGGGGTCAGGTGCTTCCCGAATAGCCGGTGGGATGCTCGCCCCGCTCACTGAGGTGGCGCCCGGTGAGCCGGAGGTGCTTGCCTTGGGAGCGGCTTCGCTGCGCCGCTGGCCGGGCTTCGCCGCCGAACTCATCGCGGCAGGCGCCGATCCCGGATTGCTGACCCGCGGCACTCTCGTGGTTGCACTGGACCCCGGTGATCGCGCCGAGCTGGTCCGGATCGCCGAACGGCTGTCAGGGATGGGCGCAGCCGTGGACGTGCTCTCCGGCGGGGAGGTACGCCGCGTCGAACCGTCGCTGGGCCCGCAGGTGTGCCGGGCGCTGTCGGTCCCGGGGGACCTGTCGGTGGACAATCGGGCACTGTTGACCGCATTGCTCATTGCCTGCCGCAATGCTGGGGTGCGATTCCATACCCAGCGCTGCCTACAGTTGCCGCCGGCTGACGTGGTGGTGCTGGCCGCCGGTGCGCACAGCGGCGCGCTGCACCCCGTGTTAGCGCACGCGATCCGCCCGGTGAAGGGTGAGATCCTGCGGCTGCGGTCCCGGGCAGGCACGCTGCCACCGCCGTCGCGCACCGTACGTGCGATTGTCGGTGGCCGGCACAGCTATCTGGTGCCCCGCGATGGTGGCGGGCTGGTGCTGGGAGCCACCCAGCGTGAGGTCGGCTTCGACACCGATGTCACAGCTGGTGGGGTGCGCGAGCTACTCGCCGACGCCGAGCGCGTGCTGCCCACGATTGCCGAGTACGCGCTGGAGGAGACCGCGGCCGGGTTGCGCCCGGGCAGCCCGGACAACCTCCCGGTAGTCGGGGAACTGGAGCCTGGTGTGCTTGCCGCGACCGGCCACCACCGCCACGGGATCCTGCTGGCACCCCTGACCGCCGACACGGTGCTCGCGCTACTGCGCGGCGAGGCCGTTCCGCGCGAGGCCGTTGCGGCCACGCCGGCCCGCTTGGGTTGTGGCGCGCGGAGCGCGTCATGACGATCACCGTAAACGGCCAGACCTGGCAACTGCCCGATGGTGCCACCCTGTGCGACGTGCTCGAGCGGCTCGGCGCGCCGTCTCGCGGTGTGGCGGTGGCCTTGAACGGCGCGGTGGTGCCGCGGGCGTCCTGGCCCGCCGCGGCATTGCGAGACGGCACCCAGATCGACGTGGTCACTGCGGTGCAGGGAGGTTGACGCGACAATGGCTGACGATCCACTGGTCATCGCCGGGCGGGAGTTCGGCTCGCGGCTGATCCTGGGAACCGGGGGAGCGGGCAACCTCGCCGTCCTGGAGCAGGCGCTGCTCGCCGCGCAGACCGAGCTCACCACGGTCGCGATCCGCCGGATAGACACCGGTGCGCGCACCGGTGTTCTGACCGTTTTGGGGCGGCACGGGATCGAGCCGCTGCCCAATACCGCAGGCTGCCACAGCGCCGCGGAGGCGGTGCTCACCGCGCGGCTGGGCGCCGAAGCGCTGCAGACGTCCTGGGTCAAGCTGGAGGTCATCGCCGATGATGACACCTTGTTGCCCGATCCGATCGAGCTCCTCCAAGCCGCCGAGCAGCTCGTCGATGACGGTTTCACGGTGCTGCCCTATACCAATGACGACCCGGTGCTGGCCCGCAGACTGGCTGATGCCGGATGCGCGGCGGTGATGCCGCTGGGCTCACCGATCGGCACCGGGCTGGGTATCCGCAACCCGCACAACATCGAGATGATCGTGGCGCAGGCTTCGGTGCCGGTCATTCTCGACGCCGGGATCGGCACCGCTTCGGAGGCAGCTCAGGCAATGGAGCTGGGCTGCGACGCGGTGCTGCTGGCCAGCGCGGTGACCCGAGCTGAGGATCCACCGCGGATGGCTGAAGCGATGCGGTTGGCTGTGCAGGCCGGCCGGCACGCCAGGCTGGCCGGCAGGATCCCGCAGCGGTTCTGGGCCCGCGCCTCCAGCCCCGACCGCGACCCCTGACGCCCGCGCGTGCAGCTTCGGCCCATGAACTCGACGTGACGGACGTTGGCGGGCGCGGGGATGTCGGCGCTGTCGAGTTCACGACAGCCAAGCTCGCCGGCCTTGACGTCAACGGCGGTTGAGGTGTGAGGGTGGGGATTGTGAGCACTCCGACGCTATGCATCCCCGGGACCGATGAGTGGAACGTCGCCGCACTGGACATCGACGCTTATCTCGACCGTATCGACCATCCTCGGGTGCCGCCGTCGGCCGGCGCGCTGAGGTCGTTGCATGAGGCGCACGTCCGCGCCATCCCCTTCGAGAACGTCGACGTGGTCCTCGGCACGCACCGCGGATTGCAGCTGAAGGTCATCGTCGACAAGCTCGTCCGCAGGCGCCGTGGCGGGTACTGCCATGAGCATGCGTTGCTGTTCGCCGCGGCACTTGAACATCTGGGCTATCCAGTGCAGCGGCGGATCGCCCGTGTTCAGCCGCACCGGCCGGGCCCGCGGACGCACATGATGCTGGCCGTGGACGCCGACGGGGTGGACTACCTCGCCGATGTCGGGTTCGGGGCCGGGATGCTGTATCCGATGCCGCTGCGGGATCGGGCCGTGGTGAGCCAGGCTGGGTGGGATCACCAGCTGACCCACGACGGAACGCTATGGACGCTGTCGAAGCGCGTCGGCCACGGTTGGGAGGCTCTGCACGCCTTCGACGACACGCCGCAGCACCCGGTCGACTACGAGGTCGCTCACCACTACACCGCGACCCATCCCCATTCTCCCTTCACCGGCCGGCTGATCGTCATGCGGCTGGATCACGGCGTCAGCCGTCGCCTGATCGGCGACGAACTCACCGTGGAGCACTCAGACGGGCGTCTCGAGCGCACCTCGGTGGCGCCGGAGCGCCTGGACGCCACCCTGCGCGACCTCGACGTCGTTCTCGACACAGACGAACTCGACGCGCTGCTGGCCTCCCGCAGGCGAGCTCCGGCAGCGGAGGATTGACCGGCAGGTGCATCGGCCAGCCTGGCTGGCCTCCCGGACGGTCAAGACCGGGCTCGCAGCTCGGCGATCTCGGTACGTAGCGCGCGTATCTCGTCGAGGATCTTCCCTGCGGCGAGGGCGTCCTCCCGCTGGTGTTCGGCAACGTCGGCTTTCACCTCGGTGGCGACCTGCTCCTCCATCGCGCGGACCACCACGGCGATGAACAGGTTCAGCACGGCGAAGGTGGACACCAGCAGGTAGATCACGAAAAAGATCCACGCCCAGGACCGGACTGCCATCGCCTCTCGTGCGACGGCTGCCCAGTCATCGGTGGTCATCACCTGGAAAAGGGTGAACAGCGAGGTGCCGAGATCGCCGAAGCGGTCCGGCACGCCGTCGCCGAACAGCTGGGTGGCCATGACCGCGGCGACGTAGACCAGCAACCCGAGCAGCGCCGCGATGGAGGCCATCCCCGGCACCGCGGCGAGCAGCGCCGCGACCACCCCGCGCATGCTCGGTACCAGTGAGACCAGCCGCAACACCCGCAGGATTCGCAGCGCCCGCAGGACCGAGAACGCACCGGAAGCGGGGATCAGCGCGATCCCGACGATGACGAAGTCGAACACGCTCCAGGGATCGCGGAAGAAGCGCCAGCCGTGGGCGGCGAGCCTCAGCGTCAGCTCCACCACGAAGATCACCAGAGCGATCTGGTCTACCAAGTTCAGCAGCCCGCCGTACTGGGCCACCACCCGGTCTGACGTCTCCAGCCCCAGGGCGATCGCGTTGACCACGATCACCGCGACGATGAACCGCTGGAAGCGGTCGCCGTCCACGAGCCTGCGCAGACGTTCCCGCCAGATCATCGGTTCCTCCACCGTCCGGGTTTGGATGCTGCGGACTCTATGGCGTCGCTTGGTTCGCCACGGATCTACGCACCGCGGTAGGCGGTGTCAGTCCGCAGTGGTCAGGAGCCGGGTGGCGCTCCAAGGGCTACCCGACAAGCAAGCCGCGATCAGACGGCCCGGCCAGCCACCCCGGTGGCCACTCGTCGATGACCGCGGCGGTGCGGGGTGATCGATGGGCGAGCCAGCTGACGCCGCCGGAGTCGAGAACAACTTGCATCCGGCGGGGCGATCCGCCGCACCCGTGAGGTCACGGACGAACGCTCTGCCCGGTGAGCCCGATCCGGCGGCGCACCTTTCGGGGACTCCTTGCGTACGTCGAAGCCCCCGACTGTGGCGTGGCCGCCATCCATCCGGATGAGTGTGGCCCTCGGACCGCGGTGGTCTTGCCCGCGCCGTTGGGCCCGAGCAGCCTGAGCACCGTGCCGCGCGGCACGGCGAGATCGAAACCGTCGAGGGCCTGCTTGTCGCCATACCGCTTCCGCATGCCCTCGGCCAGCACCGAGTACTCAGATGACATGGGCAACCTCCTCCGCTGAACTGGGTACGAT
>JBOHFX010000189.1:0-30530 GCA_050699875.1 Pseudonocardiaceae bacterium | reverse complement strand
GCGCTGGCCGCCGGGCAGATCGGCGCCGGGCAGCTGCGGGTGATCACCGAAACCATGGCGGCGCTGCCCGGGTCGGTGCCCGAGCCGGCGCGGGAGCGCGCCGAGGCTGATCTGGCCGGCCACGCCCGCGACTTCGACCCGCGCCGGCTGCGCCTGATCGCGTCTCGGCTGCTGGCCACCCTGGATCCCGACGGACCCCCACCCGCCGAGGACCCCACCCCGACCACCCCGGTGAACGGGGAGCTGTGGCTGCGCGACCGCCGCGACGGGCGGCTGGGCTTGCAGGGCTGGCTAGACCCCGAGCACGGCACCATGGTCCGCTCCCTGATCGAACAGCTCGCCACCCGCCACCCGGCCACCGACGGTGGGGTGCCCGACACCCGCACCGGGCCGCAACGCCACGCCGACGCGCTCATCGAGCTGTGCGACCGGGCCGGCGCCGCCGCCGAGTTCCCCACCACCGCCGGCGAGCCCGCGCACCTGACCGTGACCATCGACTTCGACGCGCTGCGCACCAGCCTGGGCACCGCCACCCTGGACTACGGCCAGCAGATCAGCGCCGGCGACGCCCGCCGGCTGGCCTGTGACTGCAAGCTGATCCCCGCGGTCTTGGGCGGCGACTACGAGCCCCTGGACGTCGGCCGCGCGCAGCGCACCGTCCCGCTGGGCATCCGCCGCGCGCTGGTCGCCCGCGACCGCGGCTGCTCATTTCCCGGCTGCGGTCGACCACCCCGGATCTGTGATGCCCACCACGTCCGGCACTGGGCCGACGGCGGGGAGACCTCAGCCCAAAACTGTTGCCTGCTGTGCGAGATGCACCACCAACAGGTGCACCTGCAAGGCTGGGACGTCACCATCCACGGTGGACGCGTCGAGTTCCGGCCCCCCGCCATCATCGACCCCGACCGCCGGCCTCTGACCAATCCCCTGCGCCGCTGAGTCGCGCACCGGCAACGCTCTTAGGCAGGCCGCCATCCGGCGAACCCGCGGCCCACCAGCCGATGCGCAGCACAACGACAACACCATCCGGTGTCTGGGCTGGCACAGATTCGTCGTGGCCTACACCGCCACGATGAACGAAAAGTTGCCGTCCCCACAGACCTGGTCAGGGCGCGAACCACCCGATGCGGGTTGTCGTAGGGGCCGGAGACGTAATAGGGAACACCGTGGCGTCCGAACGTGATCGCGCTGGTCTCCTGCACGGCCCGAGGTGCCAGGCTGCCGGCTCGAAGTCGGGTGCGGGCCCGAAGCCGAGCTGGCGGGCGTAGTCGACGGTGCCGTGCACCCGGTGGCGGGCCAACTCCAGCGGCACTGCCAGTGGCGGCGCCACCTCATTGACCGGGGTGAAGAGCCACGACGACGCAGGCGACCCCTTCAGGACCTCCATGGGGGTAACGACGTCGCACCAGTCATCGTGCCCGTCGATGGTCAGCGCCGTGCTCCAGCCTGGTCCAGCAGCCGACTACCGCAGGCTGTGGCTCGGCTGCCGCGTCCTGCGCAGCAATTGTCCGAACCAATGGGGCAACGATGGCAGGACGTACGCCCAGTACCGTCGCGATCTTGCGCGCTGCGCTGCAAGGCGCGCAGTCCGGAGCTGGACGCAGTCAGGTGGTCGAACAGCTGCGAGCAATCCGGCGACGGGTCCATCTCAGCGCGGAGGATCCTCCCGCTGAGGAGCTGGTCCGTGCGGACCGGGAGTGATCCGGGTGAGCCGGTCGCTGCTCGTCGACGCCTCGGTAGCGTTGAAGTGGGTGGTCACCGAACCCGTCCGGTTCCGTCAACAGTCACCGCCGCCCAATCCCGCACGGCCTTGTCGAGGAGCCGCGTGATGTCGGTGACCTGATCGCCGAGGGCGAGCAGCATCCAGCCCGCCCCCTGCAGCGCTGAGCACGCCCAGCGCAGGCCGGATTGCTCACCGGCTTCCTGGGTTGGGCCGCCGATTCCCGGTCCCACGGCCGCCAGCATCCCGATGGCCCGTGCCCCGCCGGTGCCTGCTGGACCGGTGAGCACCGGATCAGCGCCATCGAGCAGCAGGGTGTGCGCCAAGAGCGGGGCACCGTCGCATTCCACGGTCAGCTCACCGCGGAAGGATCCACCGCGCTGACCGGCGCGGCCGAGCACGATTACCTCGTGCAGGACCGCACGCGCCGCACCGTGCAATGCGACGGTCATGCTGCTGTGTAGCTCAGCGCCGTCGCAGATGACAGTGGGCTCCGGACGCCAGTCCAGCGCCGCGCCCTCAGCGAGGTCGGCGGCCACAGCCCACCGGGCTGACGCCGCAGGGTCGCTCGGCAACACCACGGTGGCCGCTGCGGAGCACACCTGCAGGTAGGTGCGAGCTCCGAGATCGACGTCCAATGCCAGCTGGTCGCCACCCAGCGGACCGCCTGCCGCATGCACCAAGTGCACCCGGTTCGGGCCGGTCTGGCGCACCACGATCGGAGGGGCACAGCGCCACCGGACGCAATCTGCACCCGTTCCGGGTTCGACAGTGAGCTTGGCTTGGGCCTTCACCGGCGAACGGCGGATCGAAACTGGCAGCGCACCCAGTCCACTACCGGTCCGGCATCGGGTTGGTCACGCAGCGAGATCAGCACAGTGGGCCGATCTTCCCGGATTGCCATGGCGTCCCGGCGCATGAGAGCCAGATCCGCTCCGACCAGCGGGGCGAGGTCGATCTTGTTGATGACCAGCAGGTCGGAGCGGGTGACTCCCGGCCCGCCCTTGCGGGGCACCTTGTCGCCACCGGCGACATCGAGTACGAAGATCTGCGTGTCAATCAGTCCGTAACTGAAGGTGGCGGTGAGGTTGTCACCACCGCTTTCCACCAGTACCAGGTGCGGGTCATGGCGGGCGATGAGTTCCTCCACCGCGTCCAAGTTGGCGGTGATGTCGTCGCGGATAGCGGTATGTGGGCAGCAACCAGTGCGCACCGCCCGGATCCGCTCGTCAGGCAGTACCCCGTTGGTGCGCAGGAAGTCGGCGTCTTCAGTGGTGTAGATGTCGTTGGTGACCACTACCAGCGACAGTTCGTCGCGAAGCGTTCGGCACAGCGCCGCGACGAGTGCGGTCTTGCCGCTGCCGACCGGCCCTCCGATACCGATCCGCAGCGCTTGATCCTCACGATGCAAAAAGAGCCACCTCCGTGCGGGCGTGCAGTTCGGCCAGCACTTCTGGCAAGGGGGTGCCAGTGCTGGGCAACAGACGACTGTCCCTTTGGGTGACGGCCTGGCGCGCCACGCGGGTCGCCGCCAGCGCCACTTGCTCGGCGCGCACGCTCGCGCCCTCCTGTACCGCGGCGACCGCAATCGGATCCAACCCGAGCAGCCGCACCGCGGCAGCACACGCCCCACCGAGCAGGTGATGCACGGCCAGCAACGCAGCGGCGTTGGCGTCATCTCCGGCGGCAGCCACCACGGCGCCGAGCGCTAGGGGGTGGTGCAGGCGGTCGAGGGCCGAGAGAGCGCCGAGCGATGCGGACGGCCAGACGCGATGGGCGGTACGAAGCAGCGCCGCACCTTGCGCGCAGGACGCCTCCCGCATGGCGGCCGACGGGATGCGGGCGCTCACGGCGGCATCCCACCGACCCCACTCCGCGTGGGTGTCAGCCGCCAGCAGGCAACCGGCGGCAGCGCCTGCAGCGACCACCGCGCCGGTGCCGCGCAACCGACCTGCGAGGAACAGCGCGAGATCGGCATCGTCACGCAGCAGGCCACGCGCGACGGCCGCCTCAACACCACCGGAATGCGCATGCCCCCCGGTGGGCAACCGGGAATCGGCGAGCAACAACGTCGCAAGCCTCATCAAAACAAGAAGTAGCGCTGGGTCATGGGCAGCTCCTCCGCGGGCTGCGGCTCGACCATCTCACCGTCGATTCGGACGGTGAACGTTTCAGGATCCACCTGGATGCGGGGCAGCGCATCATTCAGTGGCATATCCGCTTTGCGCAGCGCGCGGGTGTCACGCACCGCCACCAACTGGCGCCGCACCGCCAGCCTGCTGGCGAGATCACCCTGCACCGCGGCTGGTGCCACGAAGTGCACCGAGGTAGCGGCGGGCGTGGCAGCTCCGAACATCGGACGGGGCAGGACCGGCTGCGGGGTCGGGATTGAGGCGTTGGAATCGCCCATCGCCGCCCAGGCGATCATGCCACCCTTGAGCACGATGCTGGGCCGCACCCCGAAGAACGCAGGCTGCCACAGCACCAGGTCAGCGAGCTTGCCCACCTCCACCGAGCCGACCTCACCGTCCAGCCCATGTGCAACGGCCGGGCAGATCGTGTACTTGGCCACGTAGCGCCGCGCCCGCAGGTTGTCCGACGTCGGTGGGTCCCCCGGCAGCGCACCGAACCGGCGCTTCATGACGTGCGCGGTCTGCCATGTCCGCAGGATCACTTCGCCGACCCGGCCCATTGCCTGCGAGTCCGATCCGATCATCGAGATGGCCCCGAGGTCATGCAGCAGGTCCTCTGCGGCGATGGTCGACGGCCGGATCCGGCTTTCCGCGAATGCGAGGTCCTCCGGCACAGCGGGGTTGAGGTGGTGGCAGACCATGAGCATGTCGAGGTGCTCATCGAGGGTGTTCACGGTGTGCGGGCGGGTCGGGTTGGTCGAGCTGGGCAGCACGTGCGGCTGCGCAGCGACGGTGATGATGTCCGGCGCGTGGCCGCCACCAGCCCCCTCGGTGTGATAAGCGTGGATGGTTCGCCCGCCGATCGCCGCCAGCGTGTCGGCGACGTAGCCGGCCTCATTGAGCGTGTCGGTATGGATTGCCACCTGCACGCCGGTGTTGTCGGCGACCCGCAGGCAGGCGTCGATCGCCGCCGGGGTAGATCCCCAGTCCTCGTGCAGCTTGAAACCGCTGGCTCCGGCCGCCACCTGCTCATACAGCGCCGGCTCCGCCACCGTGTTGCCCTTACCCAGCAGCGCGATGTTCACCGGCAGTTCGTCCAGGGACTCCAGCATCCGGGCCAGGTACCAAGCACCTGGGGTCACGGTGGTCGCCTTGGTGCCCTCCGCGGGGCCGGTGCCACCACCGATCAGGGTGGTGACGCCTGACCCCAGCGCCTCGGGCACCTGCTGCGGGCTGATCAGATGCACGTGACTGTCCACCGCACCGGCGGTCAGGATCAGCCCATTGCCGCCGATCACTTCGGTGCCCGGACCGATGACCAGCGCCGGATGCACCCCGTCCATGATGTCCGGGTTGCCGGCCTTGCCCACGCCGACGATCCGGCCATCCCGCACCCCGACGTCAGCCTTGACCACTCCCCAGTGGTCCAGCACGACAGCGCCAGTGATCACGAGGTCGGGCGCGCCGTCGGCGCGGGAAGTCCGAGCTTGGCCCATCGACTCCCGGATCACCTTGCCCCCGCCGAAGACCACCTCGTCGCCGCCGTTCGGGCCGCGGCAGCGGTCCTCGGTGATCTCCAGGAGCAGATCGGTGTCGGCCAGTCGCACCCGGTCACCCTCGGTGGGACCGTAGAGCGTGGCGTAGTGGCTACGCTCGATTGTCCAGGTGTCCCCGCTGACGGCTGTGTGGGCCACCCCGCTCGGATCTGGAACATCGAGCCGCAGGCCGGGCACGGTTCGGGTGCCACCCAACGGCACCACCGCCACCACTCGTTCGATGCCGGGTTCGAAACGCACCGACGTGCCGGCTGGAACCGCCAGCCGCATCCCAACGGCGGCGTCTCGGTCCATCTCCAGCGCTGGATTCGCCGCAGCGAGATGGAAGTGCGACCCCACTTGGATTGGCCGGTCGCCGATATTGCGCACGATCATCTGCTGACCGGTATGCGGCCCCAGCACGACAGGCTCACCGGAGAGCAGGAGCTCACCGGGTACCGTGCGGTCCGCGGTCATAACGCCGCCTCCGCGGGACCAAGTGCGTCGGCGGTCATAACGCCGCCTCCGCGGGACCAAGTGCGTCGGCGGTCACTGCACTGGCCGGTGCACGGTGACGAGCTTTGTGCCGTCCGGAAACGTCGCCTCGACCTGCACGGAGATCATCATCTCCGGCACTCCATCCAGCACATCCTCCCGGCTCAGGATCCGCTGGCCGTCCGCCATCAGCTCGGCGACACTGCGCCCGTCCCGTGCCCTCTCCAACACCCACGACGTGATCACAGCGACAGCCTCGGGATAATTCAGCCGCAATCCCCTAGCCCGGCGCTCCCTGGCCAACTGGCCGGCCACGTGGACGAGAAGCTTCTCCTGCTCATGCGGGGACAGCAGCATGCCGTTGCTCCTCCGTCTCGACGAGGTGGCGCTATATGGCCGGTCTGTGATCAGCTGAGTGTCACACCGCTTCGGCGGGCTGAAGCACGGTTGATCCGTCGCCTACCCGAGGTCGGGGTACGGCCTGGGTGGCGGGTTTGTTCTCGCGCGCCGCCGGCCGGGCAGCAGGATGCTCGACCAATGCGAGTACGCGGGAGGCCATGAACCGAGCGGTGCGCACAGGCGTCCCACCACGGGTAACCTCGGTGACCTCCACGATGCCCCGCCCGTGGGTGATCTCCACCCGTCGACCATTGCGAGTGGCCTCAATCTCGTAAATCCGAGTGGAGCCGCCCGCGTCGATGACGATCTCGGTGCGATCACCCTTCATGATTGCCATCCTCATGTTGACCCTGCGTGACGAAGGGTCCGGACCGAAGTGCTGGTCGCCTCTCGGCGAAAGGCACACCGCGGCTTCAGCCGAACGATCATCCGCGGCGGCGGATTGATGTGGACCCGGGGACACAGGCACCCCGGCCCGGACACCTGGTGCAACCACCCAAACCTCCCAATCATTCCCCGCACGGCTCCCGCATACAGCGGACTCAACGGGGTAAATGGGCCACAATAACCCGCTCAGCCCGCTGAATGCGCCGGTGATTACTCAGTACTCAGATGGCCATGGCGGCTCGGACGTGGTCGTGGGCGTCGGTGCCGCCCGCGCCGGTGGAGGTGATGCGGCCGGCTTCCATGACGTAGTAGCGGGTCGCTGCAGCGAGGGCGAACCCGACGTGCTGTTCGACGAGCAGGGTTGACAGACCCCCGCGGGAGGTCAGGGACAGGATGGTCTCTTCGATCTCCACGACGACGGACGGCTGGATGCCCTCGGTCGGCTCGTCCAGAATCAGGATCCGGGGCTCGGTGATCAAAGCCCGGGCGATGGCCAGTTGCTGCCGCTGGCCACCGGAGAGCAGCCCGGCCCGACGCGACAGCAACTTGCTCAGCGCCGGGAACAGGTCCAGCATCTCGGCGATCAGCTTCCTGCCGTCTCGCCGGGTGTCCGCGACCAGTTCCAAGTTCTCCTCAGTGGTCAGTTGCGGGAAGCACTGCTGCCCTTGCGGCACGTAGCCCAGACCGCGCTTGACCCGCTCATTCGGCCGCATCCGGGTGATGTCCTCGCCGTCCAGCAGGATGCGCCCCGAGGTGGGACGGAGCAGCCCGACCGCGGCGCGCAACAAGGTCGTCTTGCCGGCGCCGTTGTGTCCCATGACGGCGGCAACCCCGCCCGCCGGCACCTCGACGCTCACGTCGTGCACCACGGTGGTCCGCCCGTAGCCGACGTGGATGTCGTTCATCTCCAAGGTCGCCATATTCGGTGTCGTCGCCATGTTCAGTGTCACTGTGCAACCTCTGCCCGACCGAGATAGACCTCCTGGACCCTGGGGTCCGCCTGCACCTGGGCCACCGTGCCCTCGCTGAGCACCTTGCCGGCATGCAACACAGTGACCGAGGTGGCAAAGGACCGCATGAAATCCATGTCGTGCTCGACCACCACCACGGTGCGATCGGCACCGATCCGGCGCAGCAGCTCACCCGTCTGGACCCGCTCGTCTGCGCTCATCCCGGCCACCGGCTCGTCCAGCAGCAGCACCCGCGCGTTCTGCACCAGCAGCATCCCGATCTCCAACCACTGCTTCTGCCCGTGCGCCAACGCGCCGGCTTGGATGGCCCGAAGTCCGGTCAGGCCGACGCCGTCCATGGTTTCCTCGACCTCCGGCGGCACCGACGAGCGACGGCGCAACAACGACAACGGCTTGCGGCCCGCCCCGGCCGCGATGTCGAGGTTCTGCAGCACAGTCAGTTCCTCGAAGACACTGGCAGTCTGGAACGTGCGTCCGACGCCGAGCCGGGCAATCCGGTGCACCTTCTTACCGATCAGTTCGGTCCTGCCGAACCGGACCGATCCGGTGGACGGGACCAGCCCGGTGATCGCATCGATGAGGGTAGTTTTTCCTGCACCATTAGGGCCGATCAAGAACCGCAGGTCACCCTGCAACACCGTCATCGACACCCCGTCGACGGCGACGAACCCGTCGAACACCACCCGCACGTCGGACAGTTCCAGATAGTCAGCGTTCATCACGCCGCCTCCGCGGGACTGAGTACGTCATTCTCATCGGCCCGTCTCCGATCCGGCGGGAACCCCGGACAGCGGCTCCGGCGGCGGTGTTCTGCTCACCTCGACGTACTGCCCGGACGGGGGTGGCTCGGTCTGGACGTCAGCGCGCCGGCGGCGCAGCACCGAAACCAACGACGACAGCCCACCCGGTAGGAAGGCCACCACGAGTACGAAAAGAGCGCCCTGGAAGTAGCTCCAGAACGAGGGGAAGCTCTCCGAGAGCGTGGTCTGTGCCCAGGCCACCACAAGGGCTCCCAGCGCAGGGCCGAACAGCGTGGCCCGGCCACCGATCGCCACCCCGATCACGAAGGCAATCGACGCCACGACACCGACATTGGCCGGTGAGATGATCCCCACGATGGGGACGAACAGCGCACCCGCGATCCCAGCCATGGCGGCCGCAACCACGTAAGCCACGATCTTGATGTTCGCTGGGTCGTAGCCCAGGAACCGGACCCGCTCCTCCTGGTCGCGGACGGCGATCAGTAGCTCGCCGTACCGCGAGCGGTAGAGCTGCCAGACAATCAGCAGCATCACTAGCAGGGTGACCGCAGCGATGTAGAACAGCATCCGTTTGTTCACCGGATCGAACAGGTTGTAGCCGAAGAACGAGCGGAACCCGTTGAGCCCGTTGAACCCGCCGATGGTGGCCACCTGCCCGGTCAGCAGCGTCGCGAAGGCCACCGCCAGCGCCTGGGACAGGATGGCGAAGTACGCACCACGCACCCGCCGGCGAAAGATCGCGGTCCCGAGCCCGAAAGCCACCAGTGAGGGGATCAGGACCACCCCGAGCAGCGTCAGCACCGGGGAACGGAACGGTTCCCACCAGAAGGGCAGCTGGCCCGATCCGTAAAGCCGCATGAAATCGGGCACCCCGGACGGTCCGGCGTCGGTCAACTTGAGGTGCATGGCCATCACGTAGCCGCCCAGGCCGAAGAACACGCCCTGTCCGAGCGTCAGCATGCCACCGCGCCCCCAGGCCAGGCCGATCCCCACTGCCACGATCGCGAAACAGACGAACCTGGCCAGCAGGGACAGCCGGAAGTCCGAGAGCACGGCAGGGGCCATCACCAGCAACACGAACGCACCGAGGACGACACCGAGCAACACACCACGGTTGTCCCTGAGCCGGCCGGTCAGCGCCGTCATGCAAGGCTCCTGGTCCGGATGCTGAAGATGCCCTGTGGCCGGATCTGCAGGAAGACCACGACCACCACGAAGACAACGACCTTCGCGATGCTGGCCGTCGTGGAGTACTCGAACGTGGCCTGCAGCAGACCGAGTCCGAACGCCGCGATCACGGCGCCCCTGATCTGCCCGATACCGCCTGCTACCACGACCAGGAAGGCGTCCACGATGTAGCTGGTTCCCAGGGTTGGACCAGTGGAACCGAGCAGGGTGAGTGCCACGCCGGCGATTCCCGCCAGGCCGGAGCCGATGAAGAAGGTGAGCCGGTCGGTACTGCGGGTGGACACGCCGACCGTCTCGGCCAGGTCGCGGTTCTGCACGACGGCGCGGATCCGGCGCCCTAGCGGCGTCGCCTTCAGCAGCATGGACAACCCGACGACGGCGGCCACAGCCAACGCCAGGATGAACAGCCGGGCGGCCGGCACCTGCGTGATACCGAGGTCAACGCTTCCGGACAGCCAGCTGGGGGCGCGGACGTCGACGTTGGGCGCCCCGAAGATGTCCCGGGCCGCCTGTTGGAGAATCAGCGCTACCCCCCACGTCACCAGAAGGGTGTCCAACGGGCGGTGGTACATCCGGCGGATCAGGGTGACCTCCAGGATCATCCCCATCACCCCACCGACCAGGAAGCCGATGGGGATGGCCAGCAGTAGCGAGATCCCGGCGTCGGCGATGATGCCTTGGGCGACGAAGGCCGTGTATGCGCCTGCCATCATGAACTCACCGTGGGCCATGTTGATCACGCCCATCTGACCGAACGTCAGAGCCAGCCCGAGGGCGGCGAGCAACAGCACCGAGCCCAGCGACACTCCGGCCACCAGCTGGCTGAACAGGGCTTGCATGCCGGTGTCCTCTCAGCCGGTGAGGCCTTTTGCCCAGTCGTAGCTCCTGAGGTAGGGATCCGGCTCGATCGGGGCACCAGAACTCCACTCGGTGTGAATCAGCCCGTCCGGACCGACCTTGCCGATCAGAGCCGTCTTGGCGATGTGGTGGTTCTCACCGTTGACCGTGACGGTGCCCTCCGGGGCGTCGTAACTCACGCCTCCTGCGGCGTTCCGGACGTCGTCGGTCGTGAACGACTGTGCCTTCTCGACAATCGCCTTCCACAGGAACAGCGACGTGTAAGCCGCCTCCATCGGATCGGAGGTCACCCGATTCTGGCCGTACTTGGCTTTGAATTCCTGCACGAAGGCGTTGTTCCGCGGAGTGTCGATCGTCTGGTAGTAGTTCCAGGCGGTCAGCTGTCCCACCAGGTTGTCCACACCGATGCCGTTGACCTCCTCCTCGGCGATCGATACCGACACCACCGGCATCGCGGCCGCGGTCAAACCAGCGTTGCGGTATTCCTTGAAAAACGCCACGTTCGAGTCACCATTGAGCGTGTTGAACACCGCGCCGGCCCCAGCCGACTTCACCTTGTTGACGATCGTTGCGAAATCGGTGTGACCCAGGGGCGCGTATTCTTCACCCTTCACCTCGATGCCGTTGGCCTCGGCGTACGCCTTGATCTCCTTGTTAGCGGTACGCGGGAAGACGTAGTCGGAGCCCACCAGGAACAGCGACGTGACGCCCTGCTGCTTCAGGTAGTCCAGTGCGGGCACGATCTGCTGATTGGTGGTCGCCCCGGTGTAGAAGATGTTCGGCGACGCTTCGAGGCCCTCGTACTGGACCGGGTAGAACAGCAGTGAGTTGGCGCCTTCGAACACGGGAAGCATCGCCTTCCGGGACGACGACGTCCAGCCACCGAAGACCGCCGCCACACAGTCAGAACTGATCAGCTTGGTGGCCTTTTCGGCAAAGGTCGTCGGTTCGGACGCGCCGTCTTCGGTCACGACCTCCAACTGCTTGCCGAGCACGCCGCCCCCGGCGTTGATCTGCTCGGCAGCCAGGATCAGCGAGTCGTTCACCGTCTTCTCGCTGATCGCCATGGTGCCGGACAGCGAGTTCAGAAACCCGATCTTCACCGAGCTACCAGAGGTGTCAACGCAGGATGTGGCACTGACTCCGGAATCCCCGGTCCGGCTGCCGCAGCCGGCCGATACGAGCCCTGCAATCGCCAGCACGGCGGTCGCACGGACCACGCGCGCCCATACTCGTAATGTGGGCATAGCGATTCCTTTCGGGCCAGGATCCGCAGGACAACGGCCAGTTAACGACGGGGTCCTGGGTGAACGGTAAGAACGGAGTGTGACACTGAGATTGCATATGCAAGTCGACAGTGTTACGCATCACCTTTCTGGGTGATGAATAATGTACTCATGGTGAGAATCACCGATCGATTACACCGGAGGGCTAAGAACCACCAGCCACGATGCCGCGAGCATCGCTGGGCCATGGGGCACGTCACGGTAACCCAATACCCGCGCCGGCCCGGCGACTGCCGCGGTCACCACGCTGGCCGCCAACACCGCAAGGAGCAGCCCTGGCCAGGACGTCGCGGCAGTGAGCGCGCCCAGACTTCCGGCGAGTTTGACATCGCCGCCACCGAGGGTGCCCGCTGCGACCAGACGTACCGCCGCATAGCCGCCGGCCCACAGCAGCGCACCGGCGGTCGCGCGAGCCAATGGTCCAGCGTCACCAGCGCCGACCGCTGCTACCCCCAGCAGCACGGCGACCACCGGATAGGCCGGCAAGGTCAGAGCGTCTGGCAGCCGGCGGGCGACCAAGTCGGCAGCTCCCAACAGCACACCCACCCAACCCAGCACCAGAGGCACCGGCCACCACCACATCGGTAGGCCTTCGTCGGCGCGCTCGCCGACCACAGCCCACAGCGCTGCCACCGCCACGGCGCAGGCCGGCACCGGCGCCCTCACCCCCCGGGGAATCCGGGGCAGCAGCATCGCGCCCGCGGCACCAGCCGCTGCTCCGGCAACAGCTCCGGTCACGACCGCCCACACACTGTCCACGCCAGCGAGCTTGCCCGTGGCACCGCGACGAATGGGTCGATCGCAATCCAGGCTGTGGATCGTGCGGAGGATGTGGACAGAATCTCAGCAACACGAACGGTCAGAACACTCCGCGGGCGACCGCGTCGAGCACCGCTGTCTCGTGCTCCGCTATCGTCACCGAGAAACACGATGTGCCGTCTTCCTGGCATTTCACGAAGTATCGCCAGGTTCCTGGCTCCGGGTTCAGTGCAGCGGAGATGGCCGCTGCACTCGGTGACCCGATCGGGGAGGCTGGCAGCCCGACGTTGAGGTAGGTGTTGTAGGGACCCGGCCGGGCGCGGTCAGCCTCGGACGTGCGCACCTCCTGCCGCTGCAGCGGGTAGTTGATGGTGGAGTCCATCTGCAGTGGCATTCCAGCAGCTAGCCGGTTGTGAATGACTCGGGAGACCCGGCCGAAGTCAGGCGTAATGGCCTCCCGCTCGATCACCGAAGCGATCACCAGCACCTCGTAAGCGCTGTACCCCGTGCCCGCGGCGGACGCCGGGAAGCCATCCACCAGTAGCCGGGCCACCGAAGTGCTCACGACTTGACGCAACAACTCCACCGCCGAACTGCCGGGGCGCACGTCGTAATTGCCCGGAACCAGTAGGCCCTCGAGGCGTCGGCCAGGTTCCACCTTCGACGTCGGGTCGGCGGCCCAGGCCGGTATCGCGAGCTCGCTGAAATCAGCCTGGCCCATTGCCGTTCGGAGGTCCTGGGCGCTCACACACTTCTGCACCCCGCCGATCACCGCGCAGCTGGCTCGGGACATCTCAGTGAGCAGTCCCGAGGCGGTACTCCCGTCGGGCTGATCGACGTCGTCAAGCTGTTTACCACCGCGTATCTCCAACTGCCCGACGCGAGCCGCAGGTTCCTGTAGCAGAGCTACCGCGGCGGTCCCGGACATTCGTTCGCGCAGCTGGTAGTAACCGGGTTGCACACCTCGAACCCGGGGGTCGGCCTCGGCAGCGATTGTGAAGGCTCGGACACTGGCGACCACATTGCGACGAAGTAGCGCGGCACCGATCGCGGTAAGGCTCTGACCCTCTTCGACCTGCACGATCGCTTCCGTGTCGCCGGCTCCGGTGAAGTCGGGTACCTCCCGCAACGCCTGCAGCTCACGGACTCCCACCAAAATGCCGCCGGCTGCCAGCAGAAGCACCACTAGGACGGCGCCGAGTACGACGCGCCGACGGCGCCGCTCTCGAGCCTGGCGACGCGCCTGCCGCCCGTCGGGCGACTCCTGTGAGGACGACGTGTGATCCGCGCCGTCAGCAGTCTCCCGGAACAGGCCGAGGTCGTCCGTCATTGCGTCGCCTCCGCGGGACCGGCGGTCATGTGGCCGCCCGCCGTATTTCGAGCCAGCCTTGCAGGATCTCCACCGCGGCGACCTGATCGACCACCGCCCGCTGTTTGGGACCGCGCACGCCCCGCTCGGCGAGCCTTCGGGTGGCCGAGACCGTGGTGAGCCGCTCGTCGGTCAGCTGAACCGGAACATCATCTGCAATCCGGCCGGCCAGGGCGCGAGCGTAGTCTGCTGCCGCCTGCGCCGACGGGCCGAGACGACCGGCCAGGGTTCGCGGCAATCCCACGACCACCTCGACAACCTCGTGCTCGACCACCAACGCTGCCAGCGCTTCGAGGTCGGCGCCGCCTGTTCGGTCGCGGTTCAAGGTAGCCAGGGGCATCGCAAGTACGCCGGCCGGATCGGACAGCGCCACCCCCACCCGCACCTCACCGACGTCCACGCCGAGGCGGCGACCAGGTCGTAGATCAGGCCTGCCATCAGGCCCCGAGATAGGTAGAGTCACGCGCCGTTGCGCCTCGCGAGTTCGTCACGCAAGGCTGCCACCGCGGCCGGGATCCCCTCCGGCTCGGTACCGCCACCCTGGGCCAGGTCCGGTTTGCCGCCACCGCGGCCGCCCACCGCGGGGCCGAACACCGGCACCAGCGCGCCCGCTGCCAGGCCCCGCTGGCGCGCAGCAGGCGTGGTGGTCACCACGAAGGAGACCTTGTTCGTCGAGTGGTCGACACTGAACAGCGCAACCACCCCAGGCCGCTCGCCAAGACGACCACGGACCTCCGTCGCCAACGCCCGCAGGTCGGCACCGCTGACGCCCTCGATGGTTTCGGCCGCGACCAGCGCGGTCGTGCCGACCTGTTCGGCACCCTGAGCCAGGGTGCCGGCCGAAGACAACACCGCAGCGGCGCGAAGCCGCTCCAGCTCCCGCTCGGCCGCGCGTAGCCGCTCAGTGACGGCACCGATCCGATCGGGCAACTCCTCGGGTCGGGCCTTGAACTGCTCAGCAAGCTGGTTCACCAACACATGCTCGCGGGCCAAGAAACGAAACGCGTCGAGCCCCACCAGCGCTTCCACCCGGCGCACCCCGGCTCCGATGGACGCCTCGGACAGCAGCTTGATCAATCCGACGTCGGCCGAGTTGGGTACGTGGGTACCGCCGCAGAGTTCCTTGGAGTAGTCGCCGATGGTGACGACCCGCACCGCGTCACCGTACTTCTCGCCGAACATCGCAATCGCACCAGCACGGCGGGCGTCCTGCATCGACATCACATCGGCGGTGACCGGCAGCGAGCGCAACAGCACCTCGTTGACCTCGTCCTCGACGTCGGCCAGCACGCTAGGCGCAACCGCACCACCCGGCGACGTGAAGTCGAAGCGCAGCCGGCCTGGAGCGTTGAGCGAGCCGGCCTGCGCGGCACTGGTCCCCAGTGCTCGGCGGATACCGGCATGGACCAAGTGCGTCGCGGAATGCGCCCGGGCCACCGCGCGCCTGCGGGTCAGGTCCACCTTCGCGCAGACCAGCGCGTCGAGGGTGATCTCACCCGAGGTGACCGTCCCCCGGTGCACCGACAGACCCTCCACCGGGGACTGAACATCGGTGACCTCGACGGCGAACCCGTCGCCTACCAGAGTGCCGGTGTCGGACTCCTGGCCCCCGCCCTCGGCGTAGAACGGCGTGCGGTCGAGCACCACCTCCACCTGGCTACCCGCACCGGCCGCGGGCACTCCAGCGCCATCCACGAGTACCCCGACCACCCGGGCCTCGGCGGTGAGATCGGTGTACCCGAGGAAGTCCGTGCGACCGTGCGAGTCGAGCACGGTGCGATACGCGCTGAGATCGCCATGACCGGAGCGGCGGGCCGCCGCATCGGCCTTGGCCCGCTGTCGCTGCTGCGCCATCAACGTCCGAAAGCCGGCCTCGTCGACGGACAGGCCGGCCTCGGCCGCCATCTCCAGAGTGAGATCGATGGGAAACCCGTAGGTGTCGTGCAGCTGGAACACCTGATCCCCGGGAAGCTGCGCGCCGCCGGTCTGGCGGGTCCGGGCCACCGCGAGGTCGAAGATCCGTGACCCGGCGGACAGGGTCGCCAGGAACGCCTCCTCCTCGGCGCGGGCGACGGCCTCGATCCGTGGGTAGTCCGTGTCGATCTCCGGATACGACGGGCCCATCGTGTCGCGTACCACCGCGGTGACATCGCTGAGCACCGGCTCGGTCACGCCGAGCAGGCGCATGGAACGCACCGTGCGACGGAGTAACCGGCGCAGCACGTAGCCGCGTGCCTCATTGCTCGGGGTCACCCCGTCGCCGATGAGCATGACACTGGTGCGGGCGTGGTCGGCGATTACCCGAAAACGCACGTCATCAGCGGAGTCCGCGCCATAGCGACGGCCCGACAGCTGTTCGGTAAGAGTGATCACCGGGCGCAGTAGGTCGGTCTCGTACACGTTGGGCACGCCCTGCAGCAACAGCGCGACTCGCTCGACACCCATCCCGGTGTCGATGTTCTTGGCGGGCAGCGGCCCGAGGATCGAAAAATCACTCTTACCCGGACCAGTGGCTGCGCTGCGCTCGTCCTGCATGAAGACAAGGTTCCAGATCTCCAGGAAGCGGTCCTCGTCGACGATCGGGCCCCCTGGGCGGCCGTAGGCCGGTCCACGGTCGACGTAGATCTCCGAGCTGGGCCCGCACGGTCCGGGCACGCCCATGGACCAGAAGTTGTCGTCCATCCCACGGCGCTGGATGCGGCCGGCAGGTATCCCGGCGATCGTGCGCCACAGTTGCTCGGCCTCGTCGTCGTCGTTGTACACAGTGACCCAGATACGATCCGGGTCGAAGCCGTAGCCGCCGGAGTCCGGGGAGCCGGTCACCAGCTGCCAGGCGTGCTCGACGGCTTCTTGTTTGAAGTAGTCGCCGAAGGAGAAGTTGCCGGCCATCTGGAAGAAGGTGTTGTGCCTGGTGGTCTTGCCGACCTCATCGATATCCGGGGTGCGCACGCACTTCTGGATTGAGGTCGCGCGACTGTACGGCGGTGTGGCCTGACCAAGGAAGTATGGCTTGAAAGGCACCATGCCGGCGTTGACGAACAACAGGTTCGGGTCGTCGAGCAACAGCGAGGCGCTGGGCACGACAGTGTGCCCGGAGCGTTCGAAATGGTCCAGGAACCGCTGGCGGATCTCGTGGGTCTGCACGGGTCCTTCCTCGGTAGCGGACGGGCGCCGCGAGCGGCGCAGAGTCTACTGCCGCGGGCGTCGGCGAGTATCGCGGGCGTCGGCGAGTATCGCGGGCGGCGGCGAGTATCGCGGGCGGCGCGAATACTACCGCGCGGAAGTCTGTGCTCGGTGCACTCCGGCGACCCGTCTCGGGATTGCGTCGATACCGGTACGCTGCGCGACGCCGGCAATCAGTTCAGCCTCCCGTTGAGCCATCCCGGCCCGAACGTCAGCACCAAAGGAGCCGACCGCTTCGGCCAGCTCGCGAACCGCGTCACCGACGTTTTCGGCCACACCGGCCGGAGTCATCGCCCGGGCGGCGCCTCGGGCTTTTCGGGTGATCGCGACTCCGGCGGCAATGCCCAGGCCGAACCAGAGCATTCTTTTCACCGTTTGCTCCCGTTCCGTCGCCCACGTGGCCGACGTCCGGATACTTCGTCGTTGCGCCCCTTGCGCCGGCGCATCGCTTTGCCGACGCCATAGGACAGTGCCGCAACACGCACTAGTGGCCCACCTAGCGTAGCGGTGAACAGAGCGGTCAGCGCCGACACGTTGCCGGTCACCGCCTGGGCGTTCGCGGTGATCCCGTCCAGCCGCTCCAATTGGGCGTTGACCTGTGTGACGGTCGTGTTCGCACCGGTGAACAGGGGATCAGCGTCCTGGCTGGCCTTACGGATCGCCAGGGTCGCTTCATCCAAGGTCCGACCGAGCTTGATCAGCGGCACGGCCAACAGGCCAACCAGCACAACAAACGCACCGGCGGCAACCAGCGCGGCGATCTGACCTGCCGACACGTGCCCTCCTTGCCGATGACAGTCAACCGGTCACAGCGGGCTACTTGCCGCACCGGTGATGGGCGGCCAGGCTACCGGGCTCGCCGAGGTCCGAGCACCCCGGGATGCCCATGATGCAGCGGCCGTGATAACTCCCAGTCGTCGACAACGACGTCACCCGATTTACCGGCGGGTCGGTGTTGACAGTAGATCGTCACATTGTTGTGGTTAGCCTCTCCTAAACGTTGACGTATCTTGCTCGGAGGATCTGTGATCCCGGCCGCCACGGCCCCGTATCAATCCACTACCGCAACCGGCGACGACCGCGACGCACCGGCCATCGCGCCCATCGCGCTGGCCGGCAGCAGGGAGGGACTCAACGCACTCATCACCCTGGTTGCCCGAACCATCCGCGGCGCGCTCACCGTGACCCGCGCCGGCGGTCCGCTGCCGCCCGGCGCGCCGCACGAGGTGCTCGCCGCCGCCCGCGCCGTGCTCGGGCCAGCTGTGCTGCCCGAGTACGGCACCGGCACAGACGTTGCATTAGACCGGCTGGCCACCTCGCTGGCCCGGCACGGGTTGGACCTGTCCCACCCGCACGCCGCCGCGCATCTGCAACCCCCACCGCTGGCCGTCGCAGTGGCCGCGGACGCGTTGGCCGCCGCCGGGAACGCTTCACTGGACACCTACGACTCCGGACCCGCCACGCTCGCCGTCGAGGGCTGGGTAGTCGAGGTGCTCACCCGGATGGCCGGGTGGGGGCACGACGCCGCAGGAGTCTTCACTCCCGGTGGGTCGATGTCCAACCTCCTGGCGCTGCTGCTGGCCAGGGACCACGCGGCCGCCCGACTCGGGGTGGACAGCCGCCGCGACGGAGTGGCCGGGCTGCCGCGACCGACGGTGTTGGCCAGCGAGGTAGCACATTTCTCGGTGCAGCGGGCCTGCGCCGCACTCGGTCTGGGCGAGGCCGCGGTGCACCCGGTCCCAGTAGATCACCGCTACCGGATGCGGCCCGAGGCGCTGGCCGCACAGCTGGCGCAGCTTGCGCGCAGAGGAGCGGCCGCCACCCCGGTGGCGGTGGTGGCCACTGCGGGCACCACTGACTTCGGCTCCGTGGACCCATTGCCCGAGATCGCCGCAGTAGCCGCCGAGCATCGGGTGTGGTTGCACGTCGACGCGGCCTACGGCTTCGGCGCGCTGTTCTCCGACCGGATGGCACCGTTGCTGACCGGTCTGCCCGCTGCGGACTCGATCACCCTGGACCTACACAAAATTGGTTGGCAGCCGGCCTCCGCGAGCGCCGTGCTGGTCCGGGACGCCACCAGGTTCACCCCGCTGAGCACCCAGGTCGCCTACCTCAACCCGGTCGATGACACGCTGGCCGGCTACGACGGGCTACTCGGGCGCAGCCTCCAGACGACTCGCCGGGCGGACAGCGTCAAGATCGCGGCCACCTTGCTGGCACACGGTCGTGCCGGATTGGGCGCGATGGTTGACGTCTGTCACGACCTCGCCCGGCACGCGCAGCGGCGGATCGACACCGAGGCCGCGCTGGAACTGGTGTCCCCGGCCCAGCTCAGCACCGTGGTCTTCCGCTACCGCGGATCCCGACCCGGCGCCGACAGCATGCTCAACGCGGCACTGCGGCGCCGGCTGCTACGCAGCGGACGGGCCCTGGTCGGCCGCACCGAGGTACGACTTGACGGCCCCACCGCAGCGCCCTCAGTGTGTCTCAAGCTCACCTTGCTCAACCCCACAGCCCGGCCGCACGACATCGACACGCTGCTCGATGCGGTGCTCGCCGCCGGCCACGATGAGGAGAACTCATGACGTCCGTTACCACCGGTCGCGTCCCTGTGGTCGATCCGCTGCAGACCGGTGCGCCGCGGGCCGCTGCCGAGCACGCCCATCTCGAGGCGCTGCTGCGCTGCTGGACCAGGGAGACCGGAACGCCGGTGCAGCCGGGACTCCTGCACATCACCCTGCCGAGCACCGGGCTCACCCTGGTCACCGACGTCTGGCATGCATCGGTCACCGGATGGCACCGGTTCGGACCGGTTCGGCTGCGCCGCGCAGATGGCGCCGACGCCGGTCCCGCGGACCCGGTACTCACAGTCGCGCTGGTCGCCGCCGAGGCCACCGCTCGCGGCGGGGTTCTCCCCGGCGGTATCCCGGCCGGCGAGTTGGCGGACCTGGTCGGGCGGACCGCAGACTCGGTGCGCCGGGTCGAGGCATTCCTGTCCGGCCGGGGCCAATGCGAGCCCGGCACCGGCGCATCGGACGCCCCCTGTGGTGACCCTTTCCTGGACGCCGAGCAGGGCCTGCTTCTGGGGCACCTGCACCACCCTGCTCCCAAGAACCGGGACGGGATCACGGCCGCCGAGGCCGCTGCCTGGTCACCGGAGCTGCGCTGCTCTTTCCGGCTGCACTGGTTCGCCGCCGACCCCGCTGTGGTGTCGCAGGACGCGGTGACGGACTCTCCCGCATTGCGCGGTCGGGACACCGCTGCGTTGTTCGCCGATCTCGCCGAGGTCTCCGGTGCCGGTGGGCGGGTCCTGGTGCCGGCGCATCCTTGGCAGGCCCGGGAGGCGCTACGTCGACCTCGAGTAGCAGCCCTGGTCGAGGCGGGCCTGCTCGAACCACTCGGGGAACGCGGGGCTCCGTGGTGTCCCACCTCGTCGGTGCGAACCGTCTACCGGCCCGGTACTGAGGTGATGCTCAAGCTGTCCCTTGGCTTGCGGATCACCAACTCACGGCGCGAGTTGACTCCCAACGAGTTGCGCCGCGGTGTGGAGGTGCACCGCCTGCTCGACATCGGCTATCTGGCCGCCACCGCCGCGGCGCACCCGCACTTCTCGATCGTCCGTGATCCCGGCTGGCTCGCGGTGGACGAGCCACAGCGTCCGGGCGGGCCGAAGCTGATGGGCCTGGACGTGGCGGTCCGCGAGGTGCCCCAACGGATCTCGGAGCTGCGTGTCCTCGCGGGCCTGGTCGCCCCCCGTCCGCAACGCGGATTCTCCCGGCTCGGCGAGCTGGTGGCCGTGCACGGGCTGGATCCCACCGCATGGGTCGCCGCCTACACCGACAGGGTGCTGGTGCCGATGCTGCACCTCTATGCCGCCACCGGGATCGGCCTCGAAGCCCACCAGCAGAACACCCTGGTGCGCGTCGCACCGGACGGGCAGGTCAGCGGCGGGGCGTTCCGGGACAACGAGGGCTACTACTTGGGTGGGTCGCGGCTGCCTGCGCTGCTGCGGGCGCGCGGAGCGACGAAGTCCGCCCTGATGGTCGTGGAGGATGGAATCGTCGAAGACCGGCTGTGCTACTACCTGCTGCGTAACCAGGCGCTCGCTGTGGTCGGCTGCCTGGCGGTGGATGGGTTGGCCAGGGAGCCCGAGTTGCTGGACGCACTGACCGACCGGCTACATGCCGCCCTGCCCGGGCTCGCGGCGGCCGGACCGGACGGGGACCGGTTGGCCCGGCGCTGGCTGACCCAGCCCACCTTGCCGTGCAAGGGCAACCTGTTCACCAGACTGCACGGCATCGACGAGGTAACGGCACCGCTGGACGCCCAATCCGTCTACCTGGACCTTCCCAACCCCCTCCCACCCCGCTAACGCGACCCCTCTTCCCCGTTCTGGATGCAGACTGCTGTAATCACCCACCGAATAGCAGCAGTCTGCATCCAGAACGCGATCAGTGGTCCCGGATGATGCGGCGGAGCTTGGAGAGGCGTTCGGCGAGGGCGTGTTCGGCGCCATGGCCGCGGGGCTCGTAGTAGTCGCGGCCGACCAGGGCGTCGGGAGGGTACTGCTGGGCTAGCACGCCGTCGGGCGAGTCGTGTGGGTAGCGGTACCCCTGGGCGTGACCGAGCCGGGCCGAGCCCGCGTAGTGCCCGTCACGAAGGTGCGCAGGGACCGTTCCGGTGGCGCCCGCACGGACGTCGGCCAGTGCCGCGTCGATCGCGGTGATCACCGCATTGGACTTGGGCGCGGTGGCCAGATGCACGGTGGCCTGGGCCAGCGCCAACCGGCCCTCGGGCATCCCGATGAACTGCACGGCATGGGCCGCGGCCACCGCCGTCTGCAGCGCCGTCGGATCGGCCATCCCGATGTCCTCACTGGCGTGCACCACCAGCCGCCGGGCGATGAACCGGGGATCCTCGCCAGCCTCCACCATCCGCGCGAGGTAGTGCAGCGCGGCATCCACATCGGACCCACGGATCGCCTTGATGAATGCGCTGATCACGTCGTAGTGCTGATCGCCGGCCCGGTCGTAGCGCACCGCGGCCTTGTCCACCACGGACTCGACGGCGGCCAGGTCCACCGCGGAGCCACCCATTGAGGTCACGGCCTCGGCGGCAGCCTCCAGTGCGGTCAGCGCCCGCCGGGCGTCCCCAGCCGCGAGCCGCACCAGGTGTTCCTCGGCCGCAGACTCCAGGGTGATCGCTGCGCCCAGGCCGCGCGGGTCGGCCAGGGCACGCCGGACCAGGGTCCGCACGTCCTCATCGGACAACGGGTGCAGCTGCAGCACCAGCGAGCGGGACAGCAGTGGTGACACCACCGAGAAGAAGGGGTTCTCCGTGGTCGCGGCAACCAGCAGAACCACGCGGTCCTCGACCGCGCCGAGCAGTGCATCCTGCTGGGTACGGGAGAAGCGGTGCACCTCGTCGATGAACAGGACGGTGGCGTCCCCGCCCTCACGGCCCAGCCGGCGGCGCGCGGCGTCGATCACGGCCCGGACTTCTTTTACCCCGGCCGACAGCGCCGACATCGCCTCGAAGCGCCGTCCGGTCGCTTGCGACACCAACCGGGCCAGCGTGGTCTTCCCGGTCCCCGGCGGACCGTACAGGATCACCGAGGCCGTTGAGCCGCCCTCGACCAACCTGCGCAGCGGGCTGCCCGGCGCGAGTAGGTGGTCTTGCCCGACGACCTCTTCCAGCGTGGTCGGCCGCATCCGTACCGCCAGCGGCGCTGAGGCGGACAGCCGCTGCTCGGCCAGCTGCTCAACCTGCGCAGCGAACAGCCCATCATCGAAAAGCGCGTCGTTACCTGCCATCCCGCTACTTGCCACACCTCGACGGTACCGTCGTGGGCCGGCCCAACAGGTCCCGCAGCGCCAGCCCGACGGCATGCGGCAGCAGGTCCCGGCCACGCCGAACCAGCCACGGAACACCGTGGCAGGCCAGCCAGACGACGTGGTCGGTGGTAGTCAGCTGCCGGCCTCCCGAGCAGGTCAGGTCGACCGGATGAGGCACCGCGATGCCGGCACCGGTGAGCAGGTCGGCGAAACCGGAGGCGAGCATCCGATGGCCGCACTCAGAGGGATGCAGGCGGTCCACGCTCCACGCTGCGGTGTCGTACGTGCCAGGCACCAGATGCAGATCCAGCAACAGTGCGCCACACCGAGCAACCACTTGATCGGTGGCATCGTTGAGCTGCCCCACCCGGTGGCGCAGGGCACGGCGCAGCGATCCGGGCAGCCGGAACACCCGTCCGTGATCGTGAAAACGGATCGTCAGCACCACGGCACCACAGGCCTGCAGCGCCGTGACGATGGCATCAAGATCGTCGCGGAGCGCGACGGGATTGAAGTCTGACCGCAACGTGTCATTCATTCCGGCCAGAATCACCGCGACGTCGGGTCCCGCTGCCAGCGCGCCGGGAAGCTGCCGGCGCCGCAGGTCAGCCATCCGCGCACCCATGAACGAGAGGTTCGTGTAGCGGACTTCGCCTGGGCAGCCGAGGGCAGCCGCCAGCAGCGGACCGAAACCGCGCCAGCCGCCGGTGGCCAGCGGATCACCCAAGCCGACCGCGGTCGAATCACCGAGCACGGCCAGGCTCGCCACGCGACGGCCAACGGGAAGGACAGGGACGGTGGGAAGCGTTTCCACGGCCACAGGGCGATGATCACCCCGGTGGGGCTCACCGGCGGTAAGCAACTGATGACATGTCGAAGACGGCTTCGCTAACGATCCGTGTCAGCCCTTGGCGAGCGGACGGCTGGGGTCGCGGTCCGCGCGGCGGGTGCGCAGCAGTAGGACGAGCACCCCAGCGAATACGATGCCGCCCAGATTCACCAGTAGCTGCAGAGTCGACTCCGCGGCCGTCCGCCAATCACCTGCGGTGGCTGCGACCACTGCGAACGCTGCCGCGGGCACCGTCGTGACCGAGATGAACACGCCGATCAGCGCGGCCGACTTCGCCGACGTGAGACTGAGTATCCCGGCGGCGCCGGCCAACAGTGCGAGGATCAGAGAGAACGGCCCGACCTGGTAGATGAAGTCCACCTGGCGCAGGGCACCGACGATTCCCACGTCGATGAGTCCGGTCCACTCGCCGACTAACGCGCCGGCTGCCGCAACAAGCATTGCCACCGGAAAACCCACTCCCAACGCCAGCGCCGCTCTCCGGATCAGATCCCCGCGACGAAGCACCAGCCCGACCGCCATGGCCGCCAGTGGCGCAAACTCCGGACCGACGACCATGGCACCCACCACCGTGATCGGGGAATCGGTGACCACTCCGACTACTGCGATGAGGCAGGCCAACGTGAGGAAGGCCAGGAAGGTGACGGTGAGCCGAGAATCATCCCCGGTCCGTGCGATCAGCTCGTCCCACACCACCGCGTCGGCGGGATCCCCCGGCGCGGCCGCCTCGGCGGCGTCCGCCGCGTCGGAGAGCACGGTGTCCAGGGGTTCGAGAGTGATCCCACCGGCGTGGTCGATACCGAGGTCACGCAGCTCGACCAACACGCCATCGGCGGCCTCGCGGGCCACGTCAGCCTCAACCAGGTCACCGGGCAGATCGATCGCGGCGCCCCTCTGGACGGTCAGGTGGACAGCGCCGGGATCGTTGCGCAGCTTGTCGAGCACCGCGTCCGTCGCCTCTGCCGGGCAGTAAACCCGCAGGTGCAACACCCGTTATCCCTTCGCGGCAGGCTTTGCGTCCACGCCGGCCTCGGCACGCTGCTCGGGAGTGATCGGGGCCGGGGCACCGGTGAGGGGGTCGAAACCACCGCCGGATTTGGGGAAGGCGATGACCTCGCGCAGCGAGTCGGCACCGGCGAGCAGCATGCAGATCCGGTCCCAGCCGAAGGCGATCCCCCCGTGTGGCGGCGGGCCGTACCGGAAGGCCTCCAGCAGGAACCCGAACTTCTCCCGTGCCTCGTCGTCGGAGATCCCCAGCAACCGGAGTACCCGCTGCTGCACCTCGGCCTGGTGGATACGGATCGAGCCCCCACCGATCTCATTGCCGTTGCAGACCAGGTCGTAGGCGTAAGCCAACGCGGCGCCCGGGTCCTGCTCGAACCGGTCAATCCACTGCGGTGTGGGTGCGGTGAACGGGTGGTGCACGGCTGTCCACCGGCTGTGCCCGATCGCGACGTCCCCGCTGCCTTCCGCCAGCTCGAACAGCGGTGCGTCGACCACCCAGAGGAACGACCAGGCCGACTCGTCGATCAGGCCGCAGCGCCTACCGATCTCCACCCGCGCGGCGCCAAGGAGCGCGCGCGCATCTCGGGGTTCGCCGGCGCCGAAGAAGACGCAATCACCGGGATTGCCGCCTACAGCTTTGGCCAGGCCCTCCCGCTCGTGTTCGGCGAGGTTGCGGGCCACCGGGCCGGACAGCTCGCCGTCCGCACCGATCAGCACGTAGGCCAGGCCCTTGAACCCCCGCTGCTTTGCCCACTCCTGCCAGGCGTCCAGTTGCCGACGCGACTGGCCAGCCCCGCCGGGCATGATGACCGCACCCACGTAGGGCGCCTGGAACACGCGGAACGGGGTGTCGATGAAGTAGCTGGTGAGCTCGGTGAGCTCGAGTCCGATGCGGAGGTCTGGTTTGTCGGTGCCGTAGCGCGCCATCGCGTCGGCGTAGCTCAGTCGTGGGATCGGCTGCTCGATCCGATACCCGGCCAACTCCGACCACAGGGCAGTGACCACCTTCTCCCCCAGCGCGATCACGTCGTCCTGCTCGACGAAGCTCATCTCGATGTCGAGCTGGGTGAACTCGGGCTGCCGGTCGGCCCGGAAGTCCTCGTCCCGGTAGCAGCGGGCGATCTGGTAGTACCGCTCCATGCCGGCGACCATGAGCAGCTGCTTGAACAGCTGCGGTGACTGGGGCAGTGCGTACCAGCAACCGGGCTGCAGCCGCGCAGGTACCAGGAAGTCCCGCGCCCCCTCCGGGGTGGAACGGGTCAGCGTCGGCGTTTCCACCTCGATGAAGCGTTCCTCGTGCAGCGCGGTGCGGGCGATCCGGTTGGCCTCGCTTCGCAGTCGCATCGCAGCGGCCGAGCTGGGGCGGCGCAGATCGAGGTACCGGTGCCGCAGCCGGATCTCCTCGCCGGCCTCCAGGTGCTCCTCGAGGGGGAACGGCAACGGTGCGGACTCGCTGAGCACCGTAAGCTCATCGGCGGTGACCTCGATGCTTCCGGTGGGGATGTCCGGGTTCTCGTTGCCCTCCGGGCGGATCGCCACCGTTCCGGTGATCTGGAGGCAGAACTCGGCGCGCAGCCGGTGCGCCCGCTGCGCCATGTCACCCTCACGGAAGACCACCTGAGTCAACCCGGAGGCGTCCCGCAGGTCGATGAAGATCACGCCCCCGTGGTCGCGACGGCGGGCGACCCACCCGGCGAGGGTGACGGTGTGCCCGGCATGCTCAGCGCGCAGCGTGCCAGCGGGGTGGGTGCGCATCACGGAAGCTAGCTCCTCGATCTCTGGTGACAGACTTCGACCATGCAGAGGCTAGCTGCGTGGCAGCGCTGCTGCCCGCCCTGTCCCCCTCGTCACAGCAGGGTGGGCTGCCCTTCGTGTGAACTCGACTCGGCCGAGCCGCGTGCCGGCATGGGATCCGCGCGCGCCGCGGTGCGCCGGACCGGCCGTTGCCGGGTCTGGCTCGGTGGTACCGAACCGACGTTATAACGCCGCGCCAGCTCGGCGACCCGCGCGGAGATGCTGCGCTGGTATGTCTCGGGCGCGTACGCGCCGCGCCCATACAGCTCGTGATAGCAAGCGATGAGCTCCGGGTGCTCGCGCTCTAGCCAGGCGAGATACCACTCCCGCGCCCCAGGGCGCAGGTGGAGCACGAGGGGGGTGACGCTGCGCGCGCCCGCCTCGGCGATCGCGCATACCGTCGCCTCGAGCTGGCTGGGTGAATCGGTGAGGTACGGCAGGATCGGCGCCATCAGCACTCCGCATCCGATGCCTGAATCGGTGAGCGTGCGGCACACACCGAGCCGGGCGCGCGGCGCGGGCGTACCAGGCTCGACCTGCCGCCACAGCGCCTCATCGACGAAACCCACCGAGACGTTGACGGAGACGTCGGTGACCTCGGCGGTCTGGTGGAGCAAGTCGAGGTCGCGCAGCACCAGGGTGCCCTTGGTGAGGATCGAAAAGGGGTTCTGCGCGTCCCGTAGTGCCTCGAGGATGCCTGGCATCAGGCGATAGCGTCCCTCGGCCCGCTGGTAGGGGTCGACGTTGGTGCCCATCGCGATGTGGTTGCCCGCCCAGCGCGACGAGATGAGTTGCCTACGTAGCAGCTCTGGCGCGTTGATCTTCACCACGATCTTGGAATCGAAATCGAGGCCACTGTCAAGTTCTAGATACTCGTGCGTCCGTCGGGCAAAGCAGTAGACACACGAATGGCTGCATCCCCGGTACGGGTTGACGGTCCACTCGAAGGGCATCCGGGAGCCGCCGGGTACCTTGTTGAGGATCGAACGGGCCCGCACCTCGTAAAACGTCATCCCGCGGAACTCCGGGGTGTCAAAGGTGCGCTTGACGACGTCGTCCGTGCCGAACAGCGCATGCTGGTCGGACTCGTCGGACAGCGTCAGGTTGTCCCATCGCATCGGCCCACCCTATCGAACTCATGTTCGATCCGCTAGGAACGTCCTCGGTGTCGAACCAGAGAGAGCCGATGAGTGCACTAGACCGCAAGGCCGGACGGCACCGTTACCGCGGCACCGTGGAGCCGGCCTGGGCTGCCTCCATGGACGGGTCCAGGAGTGGGCCCGGTAGCGAGCACAGCAGTGGCCACGGTCATGGGCACGGGCCTGCCCCCCCATCGTGCCGCCGGGTACGGATGCTGCTGGCGGCGTGCCTGGTACCGGTCGCGTTGGCCAGCCTGGTCGGGCTTTGGCTGACGTGGCCGGGGGACCCGCCCCGCAGTGCTGTCGACATCGGGTTCGGGCAACGGCCGGTACAAGGGGAGGTGGTCGCAGCGGCCGCCGCACCGTGCACCAGCGGCGACGCAGGTCTTGGCGGGAGCCCGGACGCCGATCGGGGCAACAGATGCATCTCGCTCAGCGTGCTACTCACCGACGGCGACTCGCCAGGTGTGACCATCCAGCAGGTGCTCCCCGACGAGCCGAGCACTCCCCGGTTCGCCGCCGGTGACCACATCGTGCTGGCGTACACCGGTGGGAATCCCTCCGACGCGGGCTCCTACCAGATCCAGGATTTTCAGCGCGGCGGCTCCATGCTGTGGCTGGTCGCCCTGTTTGTCGCCGCGGTGCTGCTGCTCGGCCGGTGGAGAGGCCTCGCGTCACTGGCCGCGCTGGGCTTCGGTTTCCTGGTGCTGGTGTTCTACCTGTTTCCGGCGATCCTGACCGGGGGAAATCCGGTCATCGTCGGTGTGCTGGCCGCTAGCGTGATCATGTTCGGCGTGCTGTATCTCACCCATGGCGTGTCCGCGCGGACGTCCAGCGCCGTCCTGGGCACTCTGCTCAGCCTGGCGCTGATCGGCGTGCTGGGTACTGCTTTTTCCGCGGCCACCCAGTTGACCGGTTTGGACGGTGACACCGCCAATCTCATCAGGGTTCTGGGTCAAGGAGTGGACACCCGGGGTTTGCTGCTCGCCGGCATGATTATCGGTGCGCTGGGCGTGCTCGACGACGTGACAGTCACTCAGACAAGTGCGGTGTGGGAACTACGCAGGGCGAATCCACAGCTGGGAATGCGAGCGCTCTACATCTCCGCATTGCGGATCGGCCGGGACCATGTTTCCTCCGCGGTGAACACCTTGGCGCTGGCCTACACCGGTGCCGCGTTGCCGGTGCTGCTGGCCTTTTCGCTGTCCGGGCAGAGTTTCGGCACGCTCGCTACCGCACAGGACATCGCCCAGGAAGTGGTGCGCACGCTGGTCGGCAGCATCGGGCTGGTAGCCGCCGTCCCGATCACCACGGCGATTGCAGCGGTCGTCGCCCGGCACGACAAGATTGAGGCCAGGCCATAGTCATCAGCAGGACCTTGATCGTCCAAGTGAGCCGTGGCAGTGCACTGCCTGGCCCCGCGGCTCGTGCGGGTTGGAGTAAGGGCCCGCGAAGAAATAATCTAGGCCG
The DNA here is from genome assembly GCA_050699875.1 of Pseudonocardiaceae bacterium. GTDB lineage: Bacteria > Actinomycetota > Actinomycetes > Mycobacteriales > Pseudonocardiaceae. The sequence continues at coordinate 1,395 of JBOHFX010000189.1, read as the reverse complement.
GTGTCGGCGTGTCGGTTGGTGTGGGCGCCACGGTGTAGTTCCACTCGCCGTGCAAGTCGTGCTGAGTGATCGGGAGGCCGTCGACCTGCTTTTTCGTGTACTTGATGCCGATGGGGTAGGTCCCGGTGTCGAGTTCGGCGCGGACGGTGAGCCCGGTGGCGGTGCGGGTGGCTCCTATCAGGTCGACGATGATCTGGTGGCTGGTCAGGGGCCGCCCACGCCAGTTCAGAGTGATCTGGGAGAACAAGCGGTGTTCGATCTTGTTCCACCTGCTGGTGCCCGGCGGCAGGTGGCAGACGGTGATCGACAGGCCGGTTTCGGCGGCAAGCTTCGCGAGCTCGATCTTCCAGGCCCGGACCCGGTATCCGTTGGAGCCACCGCCGTCGGCGCAGATCAGCAACCGATGGGTGTCGGGGTAGCGCGGGCAGCCGAGGGTGTTCCACCAGCGGCGCAGGGTCTGCACGGCGAACGCGGAGGTGTCGTGGTCTGCACCGACTGACACCCAGCCGGTGTTCGCGGCGACGTCGTAAATGCCATACGGGATCGCGTTGCCCACCTCCGGGTCGGGAAAGTCGTGCACGTTGACTCTCACCGGTGAACCGGTGGGCTGGTACTCGCGGCCGCCGTTGCGGAACTCGCCCACCCACTCCTTTTTCTTGGTATCCACGCTGACCATCGCCGCCCCGGCACTCAGGTGCTCGCTGACCTGGGCGTTGAGGTAGCCGAACTGGGCGTCCCGGTCGACATGCTGGCGGCCCTCGGTGACCTTGGCGTTGGCCTGCAGGCTGAACCCCTGCGCGCGCAGCATCCGCGCCACCGTCCGGTCGGACACCACATGACCGCCGTCGGCCAGCGCGTCGGCCAGCTTGCGGGTCGACTTCGTCGTCCACACCAGCGGCGACTCCGGATCCCCCCGCGTCTGCGGGTCGACCAGCGCCGTCAACGCCGACGCGAGCCCGGGATCGGTCTCGGTGGCCGCCTTGCGGCCACCGCCAGGCGCCCGCACCCGTCCCGACGGCCCGGCGCCGCCCTCCAGCTCCCGAACCCCCTTGGCCACCGTATCGGGATGCACCCCGGTCGCCGCGCGGTGGTCACGGTAGAGATGAAAGCACAGAGATGTGGCGCGCCCTCATGGCGAGACGGCCGGACGGCTCACCCTCGATGACGACCCGCATCCCGGGTCGCAGTGAGCCGGGGCCAAGCGGCCTGCCATCGCTATCGATGACCGTGTCCTCGGTCAGTGCGACCTGCCAGTCTCCTTCGGCTGTTGTGCACTGGAGCTGCAGGGGCCAACTCTCCATGACTTCCCGGATCGTGCATCGCACAGTTGCCACGAGGCCTCATCATGCCTGTGTCGGCGGGCGTGCTGAAACCCGCCCGCCGACGACTCCATCA
>JBOHFX010000188.1:0-9261 GCA_050699875.1 Pseudonocardiaceae bacterium | reverse complement strand
ACGCAGCCCTTGGGATCGGGGTTGGCGAAGCGGGAGCTGCGCAACCCGCCCGCGTCGATGGCCAGCAACTCGCCCGGCTCGACCTCCCGGACGAAGCTGGCGCCGACGATGTCCAGGGCCGCGGTCTCGCTGGCGATCACCCAGCCGCGCTCCAGCCTGCCCAGCACCAGCGGGCGCACGCCTTGCGGGTCCCGCGCCGCATAAAGCGTGCCCTCGTCGCAGAAGACCAGGGAAAATGCTCCCCGCAGCTGAGGTAGCAGGCGCTGGGCGGCGTTCTCGATGCCGATGTCCGCCGCGCCGGTGGCAAGCAGCCCGGTGATCAGATCGGAATCGGTGGTCGCCTTGTTGCCAGTGGGTACGCCGAGCTTGCGGGCCTGCACCAGCAGGTCAGCCGTGTTGACCAGGTTGCCGTTGTGCCCCAGCGCCAGACCCGACCCGGTAGCCGTGGTGCAGAAGGTGGGCTGGGCGTTCTCCCAGGTGGTCGAGCCCGTGGTGGAGTAGCGGCAGTGCCCGACCGCGATGTGGCCGGACAGGCTGGACAGCACCTGCTCGTCGAACACCTGGCTGACCAGTCCGAGGTCCTTGAACACCAGTACCTGGGAGCCGTCAGCCACCGCGATACCTGCGGCCTCCTGGCCACGGTGCTGGAGGGCGAACAGGCCGAAGTAGGCCAGCTTGGCGACCTCCTCACCGGGCGCCCAGACCCCGAACACACCGCACTCCTCGCGCGGTCCGGTGTAGTCGTCTGAGGTGTGGCCAAGTCGGGGATCATGTTGGGGCGTTTGGTTGCCCACCTGCGACTCCACTGTTGGGATTGGCGGGGGTGCGATGAGGACGCACGCCAGGACTTCAGTTTAGGGCGCGTCACCCGGGCGACGCTCCCGACCGGCCGATAGCTCTGTGGACGCTTACGGCCGGCGTCCGAGCAAAGCCAACAACCGGGTCTGAACGTCGGCGTCATCCTCCACAGCTACCGGCGTGGCGAACAGCCCGCTGGAGGCCAACTGCTCGACCTGCGGCTCGACGAAGGCCAGCACGTCGCGTACCAGCTGTTCGTCGAGCCGCTCTTCGGCCTTGATGCCCCGGGCGAGATCCCACGCGTGCACGGTGAGGTCCATGGTCATCTCTTGGCAGTATCCCTCTGCGGGCCGACGTCCGTAGGACAGCTGGACGGATCGTCGCAGCGCGCCCGGCGCGGCGAAGGCCTTCCGCGCCGCGGCTGCGGCGCTCGCCCAGGCCGTCACCGGTTCGTCGCCGAGCTGATCACCGTCAAAACGGTTGCCGACGTCGTCGACAGTGGCTCCGTCAAGCAACAATGGCGCCCACAGCTGATCGACGACCAGGTGGTTCACCAGTGCGCGGACGTCCCACTCGGTGCACGGGGTCGGGTTGTGCCACTGGCCTGGCCGCACGGCTCGCACCCGGCGATCGAACTCCGCCATGGCGGACATGAACCGGGACAGCGGCATAGTCACATGGTGGTCATAGATTCCAGGACGCGCGACCTGGGATACACATTCACCCAGCGTGGTCACTCACATACTCGAAGTTGTTGTTGCAATCGCCACTCGTATGGCTTACCTTCGGAGTTGTGTGACCACGGAGAGTAAGGGGGGCTCGCTCGGATCACCGCGGGGGTTTGCTGCCGAGTGCAGCGGATTGACAAGCTGCCGGTGTTGACGCCGGAGGAGAGTTCGCAAGACGCTGACAGCGTCGACGATTGGGGCATCGTCGCGATACCTCCCCGGCACGCACCTATCGTCAGATCACGGTCTGACGCCAGCAGTGCATCGACTGCGCACTCTTAGGTGGCTGCGTACATTTACCAGGCCGGTTCGGGTCTTTCCGCCTAGCAGAGCTTCCCAACGACCGGATGAAGGGGGAACAATATGAAGGTTTCGGACGTTTTCGCAATGGGCGGTGGCTCTGGGTACGGTTACCCACCCAGCGAGCCCAGCAACAATTCGGGTCGCTTCACCTACGTCTACTACAGCACCTTCGCCGTCAAGAATTACGGCGACGATGGCAGCGGCTACAACGGCGGCTTCCGCAGCGAGAGCTTCACTCGTGGTCGGAACCTCGTAGGAGTCCTCGGATAGCACGTCAGCTCGGAGATCGCCCGGCGGTGGCCTCAATTCCTGTCAGCGGGTAGAGGCCACCACACCCGGTCCGCTCCAACGGTCTACCGGCTCACGGGTCGAAGCGTGCCGTTGCTGAACAAGCGCGCCTTCCCCGCTCGGGCTCAACGCGTGAGCATCCCGGATCCAAGTGCGGGATCCGGGATCTCACTGCAGAGCGGGGTCAGTCCGTGAATTTGGTGCCGTCTCCCCCGCATTCCTCGTCGTCCTCGTCCTGTCCGAGGCCCAGAAAATCATTGAGGAGCCCCTCGAGAAACCCGTCCCCCTCGACGTCGCAGACATCTGTTGTCTCGCACGGGTATTCGCCGCCGCACTCGTCGCCTTCATACTCGTCGCCGTACTCGGATGCCGCGATCTGAATTGGCGGTACCGCGCTGGGCGCCGCGACGCCGGCCACGGCGACGCCTGCGGCAGCCAGCGCCATCGGCACGACCAGTACCCCCGCGGCGGTCACCCGGTTGAGGATTCGCATTCGACTCGCCCTCCATCTCCCCTGCATTCAGCGTGCTGACACTCCAGCGGACCTCTGTGAGGCCGGTACAAAGAGTAGCGCTCTCCGTACCGAGAGTGAGCACGTTTCACTCCATCAGTGACGCAGCGATACCAACCTTGGGCTCGCGGCGATCATGGCCGGCGCGCAGGCTCCCCGGTAGGACCTCACTGGAGCGCATCAGGTTCCGGATACCGGTGCGGAGCCCGGGACCTGGCTGCGTGAGAAAGTGGTCAGCCCAGTGGGCCGCCGTAGCCATCGTTTTCGCGTTAGTGGCCGTCTTCGCAATCTATGTCTTCGTCCTCGCCGAACAGGAAGCTGAGGAAGAACCCGTCGTCGTCGCAGCAGTCACCGTCGCAGGGCTCGCGGTCGCAGCGATCGGTGTCGCAGTCGCCTGATCTTTGGTCGGCTACCCCGATCTGGCCCGGCGGCACCGAGCCGGCCGCGACGTCTGCCGCGGCGACGCCCGCGGCACCCAGCGCCATCGGCACGACCAATGCCCCCGCGGCGATCACGCGATTGAGGATTCGCATCCCGACTTCCCTCCATCTTCGGTGAGTTCATCGTGCTGACACGTCAGCGGATCTGCTTTGCCTGTGCGGAGGGTAGCGCTTCTCGCACGAAGAGTGAGTACCCTGGCTTGCGACACGACGAATCCTCTCCGGGGGTGGGCCGCTTCCTTTGCGCGAGCCCCCGCCAGAGCAGGCACAGCTGCCGCGGTGGCAGGCATCGGCACCTGGTGGACAGAACGGTGGAGGATTTCGCGACCGTTGCTCCGTGGGTAGGGTGTGTCTCGCGTCGCGGCGCGTCTTGGCCAATGTCAAGCGCCGCCACCGGCGGTCACTAGATGTAACCAATCGTGTACGCAACTTGTCGTTGCAAGCTGGATCAGCATGTTTTATCTTCGTAACCGCGTGACCACGGAGCGTCAGGAGGATCGGCTCAGGTCGTTTTGGGTTGCTGCCGAGTGCGGCAGGTCGACACGCTGCCGGTTTTGATACCGGGGATGACTTCGAGTCTGGCTCAGCACATCGACTGCGCGCTCCAGGTTGCGGCATACAGGTACAGCTGGTCCCCGTTTTTCCGCCTGTCTAATGTGCTCCGTCGACCGGAAAGCGCAAAGGAGCGATATGAAAATTTCGAATATCTTCGCAATGGGTGGCGGCTGGGGGTACCGCTATGCCGGTTATTCCGATGACTACCCCGGTGACGACTTCAATGGCAGGCAGGATGTCTGCGACGGTAACCGCTGTGGTCAAGGCGGAACAGTGGGTGCACAAAGAGACTTCGACGACACTCGTGGAGGGCTCTTCGGTTTCCTGCTGTAGCTGGACGCCCGCAGGCTGCTGGCGGTGACCCCATGCTGTGCAGCGTGGTCGGGCCACCGCCGGGCCGGCTGCGGTCGTCAACGTCATAGCCCCGTGATGCGCGATCCGAGCTGCACCAATGGCAACCACTCCGAGACGTCGGCGCGACGTCCTGATGCTGTGACCTGGCCGTCAGCCAATGCTGCTACCCAGGTCCTCCGGCCGGTGGCCAGTTCAAGCCAGGTCTGCGGGTCGGTCTCCACCACGTTGGGCGGAGTGCCCCTGCTGTGTCGCGGTCCCGCTATGCACTGCACCGCGGCGAAGGGCGGCACCCGCACCTCCGCTGTGGCGCCGGGCGCCACCTGCGCCAGCATGCGAAGACTGAGCCGGACGGCCTGCGCCAGCTCATCGCGCGCAGGTTGCGGCCCATTCCCGTCCAACCAATCCGCGACGCTGTCAAGCACTTCCCGCAGCTCGCGTGCGTCAACCCGGCCCATATGCTTACCTCATTCCGCGTTCTGGATGCAGACTGCGATAAATCGGGGGTCCTTTACCGCAGTCTGCATCCAGAACGCGGTAAAGAGGTGCTCAGGGATCGAACAGGGCGGGGAGGGTGGATTGCCAGGCGGTGCGAAGCTCCTCCAGCCCGAATGTGGCGATGTTGACGATTTCCAGTGTGGGTACCACATGGACCTCGCCGAGCCGAGTCACCGGCACGCCGTGGTCTGAGCACAGCTGCGCGACCCGGTCGGCATTGGCGCCGGACACGCTGAGCAGGACACGCGCGGAGGACTCGGAGAACAACGCAACGAACGGATCCAGCTGTGCCGGCAGGGTCACCCGAGCGCCGGCTGCGCCCACCAGGCAGCCTTCCACCAGCGCCTGTGCCAGACCGCCGTCGGATAGATCGTGGGTCCCGTTCACCAGGCCATCGCGGGACGCAGCGGCGAGCGTTTCGCCGATCGCCTGCTCGCGGGCCAGATCCACCGCAGGCGGGCGACCGCCGAGGTGCCTGTGCAGCTCATGCGCCCACTCGCTGCCGCCGAACTCGTCGCGGGTCTCACCGAGCAACCAGACCTCGTCGCCGATGTCACCCAGCCCGGTGGGGATCCGCCGGCGCACGTCGTCGATCACGCCGAGGACCCCCACCACCGGCGTGGGCAGGATGGCAATGTCCCCGGTCTGGTTGTAGAAGCTGACGTTCCCCCCCGTGACGGGGATGCCGAGGGTGGCACAACCGTCGGCCAGCCCGCGAACGGCCTGCTCGAACTGCCACATCACACCGGGGTCGGTCGGTGCGCCGAAATTGAGGCAGTTCGTGACGGCAAGCGGCGTTGCGCCGGTGACCGCGACGTTGCGGTAGGCCTCGGCCAGCGCCAACTGAGTACCGGCGTACGGGTCCAGCGCGCAGTACCGAGCATTGCAATCGGTGGCCACCGCCACCCCGCGCTGCGTGGTCTCATCGATACGCACCATGCCCGCGTCGCTGGGTTGCGCGAGCACCGTGCCGCCACGCACGTAACGGTCGTACTGGTCGGTGATCCACGCTCGCGAGCACAGGCCTGGGCTGGCCACCATTCGCAACACCGTGGCACGCAGGCCGTCCGGTGTGGACGGCCGGGGAAGCCTGTCCGGAGCGGACGCTTGCAAAGCGTCCTGGGTGAACGGTCGTTGCACCGTGCGTTGGTAAATCGGTCCCTGGTGCGCGACGGTTTGTGGCGGCACATCTACCACGGTCTCGCCGTGCCAGTAGATGAGCAAGCGGTTGGTGTCGGTGACCTCACCGACCACTGTGGCGGTGACGTCCCACTTGGCACACACCGCCATGAAAGCGTCCACATCGGAGGGACGTACTACAGCACACATTCGCTCCTGCGACTCGCTGCACAGGATCTCAGTCGCCGTCATGCCCGGAGTCCGTAGCGGTACCGCGTCGAGATTCACCCACATGCCGCCGTCACCGGCACTGGCCAGCTCGCTGGTCGCGCAGGACAGCCCGGCCCCACCGAGATCCTGGATGCCGGCTACCAGGCCGGCGTCGAAAAGCTCTAGACAGCATTCGATCAGCACCTTCTCCGCGAAGGGGTCGCCCACTTGAACACTGGGTAGCTTCGCCCGCCCGCCGGCACCGCCGTGATCGTTACTGAAGCTCTCGCTGGCCAATACCGAGACGCCGCCGATCCCGTCGCGGCCGGTGCGTGCGCCAAACAGGACGATCTTGTTGCCGGTACCGCTGGCGTGCGCCAGATGCAGGTCGGCGACCCGCATCACCCCTACACACAGGGCGTTGACCAGAGGGTTACCTGCATACGAGGGATCGAAGGCGACCTCGCCACCGATATTCGGTAGGCCAAGGCAGTTGCCATAGCCCCCGATGCCTGCGACCACACCGGGCAGCACCCGCGCGGTGTCCGCGGCGTCTGCGGGACCGAAGCGCAGTGAGTCCGCGACCGCGATCGGCCGGGCACCCATGGCCATGATGTCGCGCACGATCCCGCCAACCCCGGTCGCCGCTCCCTGATAGGGCTCCACATAAGACGGATGGTTGTGTGACTCGATCTTGAATGTCACCGCCCAGCCGTCGCCGACCTCGACGACGCCGGCGTTCTCACCGATACCGGCGAGCATTCGCTGTCGCATCGAATCGGTCGTGGTCTCACCGAAATAGCGCAAGTGCACCTTGGACGACTTGTAGGAGCAGTGCTCGCTCCACATCACCGAGTACATCGCCAGCTCGGCCGCAGTAGGCCGGCGCCCGAGGATCTCCAGAATCCGCCCGTACTCGTCTTCAGCCAACCCCAACTCTTTATACGGCTGCACCGCTCAAGCCTACGAGGCGCCATTCAGGGTCCAACCGTGCCTGAGCAAGGGCTAGACACGCGCCGCACCGAGCACCGCGGCTGCAGCGTCGATCGCGGAGCGGAAGAGGTCCAGCCCGTCGGTCGACGGGCCGGTGAGTGGGTCGATCGCGTGCTCGGGATGCGGCATCAAGCCGACCACCCGGCCGTTGGCCGAGGCGATCCCGGCGATGTCGTGCATCGCTCCGTTCGGGTTGCTGCCCAGATAGCGGAACACCACCCGACCATCGCCCTCCAGCTCGGCCAGCGTCGACGCGTCAGCCACGTACCGGCCCTCGATGGATTTCAACGGAACCACGATCTCGGCGCCGGCGGCGTACCGGCCCGTCCACACCGTCGCGCTGCTCTCCACCCGCAGCCGTTGGTCGCGGCAGACGAAGTGCAGTCCGGTGTTGCGCACCAGCGCACCGGGCAGCAGACCCGCCTCGCAAAGGATCTGAAAGCCGTTGCAGATGCCCAAGATCGGTGTACCGCGGCCAGCTGCATCCACCACAGCGCGCAGCACTGGGCGGTGTGCCGCGATCGCACCGGCGCGCAGGTAGTCGCCGTAGGAGAACCCGCCGGGCACCACCACGGCGTCCACCCCGCGCAGATCGTCATCGGCGTGCCAGAGTGCCACCGGCTCGGCGCCGGCGTGACGCACCGCGCGGGCGGCGTCGACGTCGTCGAGCGTGCCGGGGAAGGTGATGACGCCGATCCGGCAGGAGCTCACAGCCAGCGCACCGTCCAGTCCTCGATCACCGGATTGGCGAGCAACTCGGCGGCGATCCGGTGCAGCGCCGCAGCATCGACATCGTCATCGACGTCGAGCTCGAAGTGTTTGCCCAGCCGCACGTCGCGGACTCCGTACAAGCCCAACCGGGGCAACGCACGCGCGATCGCCTGCCCCTGCGGGTCGAGAATCTCAGGTTTGGGGACGACGTCGACGACCACTCGTGGCACGATTTGAGGTTACCTCTGTCGGGCCGGCACATGGCACGCTGGGCGTTGTGCAGATCACCCACCTCGGGCAATCCTGCGTGCTGATCGAGACCGGAACGGCGCGGCTGCTGCTGGATCCCGGCGTGTACTCGACCGGCTTCGACGAGCTCACCGGGTTGGACGCGATCCTGGTCACCCACCAACACCCCGACCACCTCGACCTCGCTCGGCTGCCCGCTCTGCTGGCCGCCAATCCCACGGTGCAGCTGCTGGTCGACCACGGTTCCGCGCCGCAACTGACCGGCGTCGGCGTTGCACACCACGTGGTGGCTCCGGGACAACGGCTGGAGCTGGCCGGCACGGCCGTCGACGTGATCGGCGGCGACCATGGCGTGATCCACCCGGATATCCCGGTGGTTCCGAACAATGGCTACCTGATCGACGGTGACGCAGGAACGGTGCTGCACCCAGGAGACTCCTTCGTCCCTCCCGGCCGCAACGTCGACCTGCTGCTGCTACCCACCGCCGCGCCGTGGCTCAAGGTCTCAGAGGCGGTGGACTATCTGCGCGCCGTCGCCCCACCGCTGGCCGTACCGATCCACCAGGCCATCCTGGCCAAGCCAGACAAGCACTACGGGCTGTTCCGCGAGTTGGCTCCCGCCGCGACCATGGTGCATATCGCACCATACGGCGAGGCATTCAAGCCGTAGAGCAGATCAGGCGGCAAACGCCGGTTGCCCCAAGATTGCCGAGTACGTGCTGGGTCGGGCGCGGTGGTGTAGCGCGATGTCCACCGCATCCAGCAGGGCCGACCGGCGCGTCCTGCGCGCCAGGTCGGTGGCGTCCACCGTGAGACGCAACAGGCCCCCGCGGCGGGCCGTGCGGGCCGCGCCCAGTGTCATCGCCCGGCAGCACCACAGTTCGGCACGCTCGCCGTGCGCCCGTCCGAGCGCACCGAATCCATGCACCCTGGCGCGGAGCGCTCGATCCCAGCGCAGGTCGCGCACCGCGGTCGCGTCAGCACAGACTCGATAACCGTGCTGCTGCAGCGCTCGTAGCGTGCCGGCCGAGGCCAACCAGCGCGGCGGGATGAAGACATCTGTGCGCAGCGACAGCCGCTCGAGCAGGATGGTCGCCGCCCGCAGCCGCAGTCCGGCCTCGTGCGCGGGCAAGGTGGCGAACTCTGCGCGGCGACCCAGCCGGGCCACGGTGTTCGAGCCCCAGCAGCCGATGGGGTCCACGGTGTGGTCATAGCCGTGCAGCACCACCGCATCTCCCCGGCTACCGCGCTCCCGGATCCAGTCCAGCGCGGCGCTGCCGCCGAAACGGCGGGGCACCACCAGAAGCGAAGTCGGTACTCCGCGGGCATCCAGCTCGGCGGTCAGGGCCGCGCAGTCGTCGAGCGTCGCCGAATGGATACCAGACAGCGACACGAGCAGCTCACTGCGTTCAGCTTCATAAGGCACGCGACCATGACGCCGCACCCAGATTACCGCCTGCTGACCCCAGGGTTTCGGTTAAAAACAGATCGGCCGAACAAATGACCG
>JBOHFX010000187.1:0-52694 GCA_050699875.1 Pseudonocardiaceae bacterium | reverse complement strand
TCGTCGGCATCCTGCACGGCTGCCTGAAGACCCGCACCCTCTACGACGAGGACACCGCCTGGCCCACAACCACCAACGAAGATCAACAAGTTGCGGCTTGACAAATAAAGCCCTGGGATGTCTCTGCCGACGGCCGACGCGAGATGCGCGATGGTCATCGTGCCTCCTTGGTGAGGGAACAGGCGCCAACTGGGCAGTGCAGGATGTGTTGGCTTCCGCGGTGCCGTCGGTCGCATGGAGTGCCGTCCAATGCCTCAAAGCGTCACGTCGGTGAGGGGGCCCTACATCAGCACGCGAATCAAGGCCGGTTCCTTACCCATCGGACACCGGCTCGAAACGGTGAATCGGCTAGGGCTAGTTCATCACCACCCAGAGCACCTCGAAAGTCACGCCGGTGGCCAGAGCGTAGATCCCCTTATGGAACAAGTCGGTGACCAGCTCCTGTGGTTTCCACTGCCACGGCCACGAGGCGATACCCAGGCTGCGGTAGAGCAGCGAGTCGCCACCCCATACCAGGCCGAAGTGCACCACGGTCGCCAGCACTGGACCCAGCGCGGTGAGGCCGAGCAGGCCGCGGACCGCGCCGAGGGTGATCCCGTGTGCCCAGTGCACCGGTGCGTTGAGCCGTTCGGGGCTTTGCGGGTCGCCCAAGCGGCCCAGCAGTTTCGTGCCGACCTGACCAGGTACGGTGCTCGGCTGCCGGGACGTCGCGCGCATCTCCACGGTTTCGGTGACCGTCATCGCAATGGTGCCGACGACGCCGGCGACCAGGCCAAGACCTACGGCAATGAGAACGCTCATCGTCTGCCATCTCCCATTCGGTGGTGTGGTAACGATGGCCCCCTGAGGCACCCTCGCCCTTGGTCTTGCATGAGACCGCCAACGGCGTAGTTAGGCGAACCGGTGACGTGGCGGCGTCGTCGCTGGCGACGAATACCGCGAGGCGTCGATCTCCGTCCAGGTACTCAGCACTGACCCCCACAGAACTGTACCGCAGAGTACAGAATTGGCAACCGGGGCCCAGCCGTGGGATCTCTACAGCGCAGAGGATGGGGATCGGCAACGAGCCGGTCGGGGCCAAGCGATGGGCCAGTCGCCGGACATGCTGTCCACCTGCTGTTAGCACCGGTCAACCTGCTGTTAGCGCCGGTCAACATCGGAAAACGCGGAACCCTCACCGGTCGGATCCTTCGCAGTCACCGGCAACCGACGGGCCGGGGCAGGGTCCAGGTCGTTCAGCCGCAGCGTGCTCCGCCAGGATCCTGTCCCTGCTCTGCTCCGAGGCAAGCTCGCCGACGCGACGGGGAACCCGCTTCCGCACCCGCCTGTCGTGCACAGTGGCGACGCGCGGTGTGCTGTTGGCGTGCTATTAGTCGCGGTCAACCACGGTCAATAGCGCGGCCCCGTGACCCTGGCCGGCTGCAGTGGAGGCACCTGACCACCCAGCTGCCACAGCCTTCCAAGTTTTCGCCATGGGCGAACCGCTGTTGCCGACGATGAGGTCCAACAGGATCCCCGTCGACGCATCTGGCCGGATATCGACCCAGACGAACGGCGTCTCCGGATCTGCCTCTGAATCGCCGCCAGTTCGCCGCCGCCTACCGGGCAAGATACGGCAACAGCCCCTCAGGCACCTTGCATAACCGAGCACCAGCGATCTCCCCCGCTACGGACAGCGACCTCCATGCCTCAGCACCCGCGTGTTCCCTCACGTGCCCTCCTCAGGGCCTCCTCAGGTCGCGAGGTGTCCACAGCGGTCATAGACCACAATGAGGTCCGTCGCTCAGGGCGTGCTGTCCTTGCCAGAGCTGTCGTTAACCCTCTCGAGAAGCGGCTCAGCTTTCTCTCTGGCCTTGTCGACGAGCGGCTCGGCCTTCTCTCTAGTCTGATCACCGAGCGACTCAGCCCTCTCCTTGGCCCGCTCGGCGAGCGACTCAACCTTCTCGATGGCCTGATCAACGAGTGGCTCAGCCTTTTCGATGCCCTGATCCACGAGGTCCTTGATCTTGTCCACTGGAGTCATTGTGCTCCCCGTTCCCTCGCTTCCGATTGCGGATACGCCAATTCTTGCACCCGGATGGGGTAGCGGGAAGTGACTCGGCAGCGGTCCGCCCTATCGATCAGTACGGCGCAGTCCGGTAACGTGGGGAAAACGGACGAACCGGATCTCGATGGATAGAGCTGACATCAAACAACGACGTACGCCACTCTCCTCTTCACCCACCTGGGCTTAAACGCTCCAGGTTAGTAACGACTCGGTTGTTGACTTCGCCTATGTTGACAGCAGGGCAGGTGCCTTGAAGCTGAGCGCGGGAGGCCATCCCTATCTCACCGTGGAGACGTCGGGAATCGAACTAGTCGATCTACGCAAGTGCGGATAGTTCGAGCCCCACGTCAGCCAAAGGGCGTGCGGGACAGATAAGTTCGGTCTTAAACACTCGACCTGCTGTGGCGGCGCTCAATGGCGACCTAAACGCGCCTCGAGGTCCAGGCAGTGCGTACGTGGGCGCCGGCTACCAGCCCACGATCGTGCTGGCTTCAACGTCGACCTTGAGTGCTGTGCCGCAGCATCTCGGGGCGTTCACGCGAGCCACTCCGTCAGCGCGTCACGGAGCGCCGTGGCTCCGCTCTCGTCGATCAGTATCACGCACGCCCCGGTGACGTGCGGATCCAGCTCGATAGTGGTGTCCACCTTCCTTACCACAAGGTTTGTGTAACCCACCGGGCCGCCATGAGTTGTGCAGTGCACATTAATGACGCGGCGGTTGCTGCCATCGGGAACGTCCACCGCTATCGCCTTCTCCGCCCGGTACTGGTAGCGCCGCCCGACCCGGTCTTCGCGGGCGGCAGGCCGGGCGGCTCGCGGTCGCCTGTTCGCTACGGACAGTATGGACACCGCTACTAGCACCGTACTGCTGGAACATTCCAGTCGTCTAGCTCTTCGGGTGATCTGCCGTTAAGTCGTTACCATGAGGTGACACACTGTTGTCATGTCCAGCTCGCCTACCGTGTATCGGCTGCAACTCGGCCGTGAGCTGCGACGACTGCGCGAAGTGGCTGGGCTCAGCCGTGACGATGCGGCAGCCGAGCTGGAGTGCACCGTCTCGAAGATCAGCAAAATCGAGACCGGCAAGGCCACCATGCGGCCCGCCGAAGTAAAAGCCTTACTCGACCGCTACCACGCCACAGATCGTGACGCCGTGTTGCAACTGGCGCGGGATGCTCGACGCCGGTCAGCGCACCGTGTGCCGGACTGGGCTAAGACGTTCGTCGGCTTGGAAGCAGACGCAGCGGAAATCCGGACATATCACAACGAACTGGTTCCCGGATTGTTGCAGACCGAAGACTACGCACGCGTGGTCACTCAAGCTGCAGATCCAACGCGAGACCCGCGTGCGGTCGAACGGTTGGTAGCAGCTCGGATCGAGCGTCAACAGCGGTTGCGATCCGGAGACGGCCCATTGATCTGGGCCATTCTCAACGAAGCTGTGATCCGACGGCAGGTCGGCGACAAGGAAACCATCGGGCGGCAGTTAGAGCATCTAGCAGCTCTCAACGACGATCCCAACATCACGATCCAGGTGCTGCCGTTCTCGGCCGGCGCGCATCCGGCCATGGGATCGAGTTTCGTGCATCTGCGGTTGGCTGACCCGCCCGACGCTGAGATCATCTACCTGGAAGAGATGAGCAGCGCCGACTACCTGGGTAGCCCGGCAAAGATCGTAGGCTATCTTGCGGCGTTCGGTGCGCTGGCCCAGGCGGCGCTCAGTGCCGCCAAATCGTCCGTCTTGATCAAGAACGCAGCATTGGGTGAGTGAGTGATGACCAGACATGACAGCCTGGCTGGCGCCACATGGCGCAAGGCCAGCTACAGCAATGGCAACGGTGGCGACTGTGTAGAAGTCGCCGACTTGGGTGGCGGACACCGTGCGGTCCGCGATTCGAAGAACCCGGGCGGGGTAGTGCTGATCATCGGATCGGTTGAGTGGTCCGATTTCACCAGCGCCGTCCGCACTGGCCGTTTCGACTAGCCCACATATGGCCAACAATGAGCAGGGGGCGGATCGACTGGCTGGTCGATCGGTCGATCCGCCCCCTGCAGTGATTGCCTCGCTACTCAAGTGCGCTTACACGAGTGTGCTTGCACGAGGTGGTGTCTCCCTCCACGAGAAGGCCGTAGGAGCACTGGAGTGCTTCACTCGTTCCATCCCATTTGATCAACGCTGCCACGGAACGGTAACTTGATTGGGGCTGCACAGTGGTATCACCGGCTAGATCGACGGCATCCGGGATGGGGTCATCCAAGGGATAATCTTGATCATCTGGGGTCCGATCATCCTCCGCGCGAGCCACGGGGGCCGTAGCGAACAGAAGCCCGACTGGGGCAAGAGCTGTGGGCGCGGTAGAGAACAGGATTCCGACGACGATCGCGGACGCAGCAACCACACGAATGTATGAAAGGTTCCCGCAGGCGTCGCGGCAGTAACCGTACAGCTGCGGCAACGTGGAGGCATTGTCCAAGGGAACGAGGCTGATGGCTTGGTCGTCAACCACCTCCGTTGTCTCCCGGTCGTCCACAACACCGCTGGTTTGGGTCTCACTGTCTGGCCGGACAGTCCGGAGATCGACTGCGGTATCCATGTTCGTCACCCTCCGTGATCATGCAGTTATCGCACGTACGCGCCACTCATTCAGTCCAGAGGTACTCGTGAGGCCGTGTCCCGTCTTCCCGCACAGTGAGGGCTTTGTCTACGTCTTATGGCCCAGCTGCCAGCCACTCGCATCGATCAGGGGCACGATGTATGCGTGCGACTGCTACTGATGGCCGACACGCATGTCCCGCATCGCGCCCGGGACTTGCCCGAGCAGCTGTGGCTGGCCGTAGCTGAAGCGGACGTCGTGGTGCACGCCGGGGACTGGGTGTGCGTCGAGTTGCTGGAGGCGTTGCTGGCCCGAGCGCGCCGGCTGATCGGGGTAGCCGGTAACAACGATGGGCCAGAGCTGTCCGCACGATTGCCGGAGGTTGCGACCGCCGAGCTGGAAGGTGTGCGGCTGGCGGTCGTCCATGAGACAGGATCAGCCCGTGGCCGGGAGCAAAGGTGCGCCGCCCGCTTCCCCGACACCGACGCGCTGGTCTTCGGGCACAGTCACATTCCATGGGACACCGAAGCTCCCAATGGCCTGCGGCTGCTGAACCCTGGTTCCCCGACCGATCGGCGCCGCCAGCCGACCTGCAGTTGGATGACGGCGGAAATCAAGGACGGGAGACTCGGCCCGGTGCTATTACACCGGCCACAGAAGCATTAGTCGGTGAGGTCGGCCAGCAGCAGCCCACTGCGTGGTTTCGGGGTGAAATAGGTGCTCTTGCGTGGCATCCGCCTGCCTTGTAGATGCACGGCAAGCACATCGGCGAATGGCACGGGGGCAAGCTGGAGCACGGCATCGTCATGCGGGCCCGCGGGATGCCCCTCCGGTAGGGCGCGCACATGTGGACCTTCGGGGTCGAGGCGCAAGGCGTCAGCGATGAGCAACCGCTCCACCAGCCCATGATCTATCCTGGGCACCGGTTCGCCCGGCTCAGGTTCGGGCAAGGGGACGAGCAGGTCGGCGCCGATAGTCCGGACCACCACACTACCGGGCCTAACCGGAGGACCTTCCTCTTCGGCTTCCCGTACTGCCAAGCCGGCCCGCCGCCAGGCATCGGCCAGATGCTCACCCGTCAGGCCGGTACCCACCAGCGCCCGGTGGATCGCGCCGATGCGCAGCGCCGGTCCACCGGTCACCAACGCGAGCAAGCTGGACCGATCGCTGGCCGCTGCCGCGGCCACCCGATGATTGCCGTCGGCGACCAACAGCGAACCGCGGGCCACCGCGGCGAGCACAGCGTTCTGCCCATCTCCGGGACCTAGAATCCACAGCCGGTGGGTACGACCACCGGAGTCGATGGTGGACACCGCCGGTGCACCCAGGGCATCGATGCCGGCCAGCACCGCCGCGGTGAGCTGCTCACCGTCGGCGACGGGCACGAGCATCGCAGCACTGGTCGCGCAGCCAAGCCCGGCGAGCACCGCGGCGCGTTCGGCGACCACCCGTGGATAGATCTCCTCGCTGTGGCGCACCCGAGCAAGACCGTGCATGTCCACAGCGGCCGGATCAACCAGGCACAACACGCCGACCGCTACCCCGTCCGGGCCATCCACGCGATAGAGCGCCACCACGTCGGCCACCTGTTGATAGGCGTTGGCCCGCAACCGGTCCAGGGCCAGCCGGGCAGCCGGCAGCGCATCGCCCAACGACAGTCCGCCGGCCAACGCCGGCGGCGTACGATGCGGGTGCTGCACGGCCAGCAACGTGTCCTCACAGCCCGGCCCCGCCAGCGCCGTCACCACCTCGGTGGCTTCGGCGAACTCGTCGACATCAGGTCCGGGCACTTCGCCGTTGACCACCCAACCGTGCCGGATCGCCCGCACCCACCGTGTCATCCTGGATCCTGCCCGGGCCGGATGTATCAGATCCCCGCCACAGCGGCGATAGCCAGGCCGGCGACGAGCAGCGGGCCGGCGACCCGCAAGTGTACGAACGCCAACGCGGCGAACCACAGCGGCCACACCGGCACCGGGCGCGGTGGCCGCTCGGGCCTGGGCCGACGGAACCATCGCCACACGGTGCCCAGCCGGTAAAGCCCGCCGAATGCCAGCAGCGCCGGCCACGGCAGCGCGCCCACGAACACGCAGACCACGATGAGCAGGTAAAAGCCTGCCATCATGGCCAGCGTCGCAGTTCTGGCTCGCCGTTCGCCCAGCAGTACCGGCAAAGTGCGGATACCCAGCGGCTCGTCGTAGGGGATCTTGTCGATGTGCTTGCCCATCAGGACCGACGTGCACAGCAGCGCGTAGGGCAACGACGCCAGCAGCACCTGCCAAGTGATCGATCCAACCGCCGCGTAGTAGGTGCCACCGACCATCAGCGGCCCCCACACCACGAGTACGTCGGGCTCCCCCAGGCCGCGCTTCTTCAGCCGCAACGGTGGTGCGGTGTAAGCCACTGACAGCACAAACCCGGCCAATGCGAACGCCACCACCGGCCAGCCCCGCACCAGCGCGAGCACCACCAGGATCGCCAGGTCGGCAGCGTTGACCACCAACACCGACACCACCAGCGTCCGGCGCGTGATCAGACCGGACAGGATCGGGTGCGGGGCGTAGAGCGCCCGCGGGTAGTTCGCGGTGTCCGAACCGGTGCGGGTGTCGTACAGGTCGTTCATCAGATTGTTGGCCAGGTGCGCGAGTGTGATCCCGAGAACGGCCAGGGCAAGCCAGCGCCAGTCGACGGTGGGCGCCCGGGCGGCGAGCAGCCCAGCCACCAGTCCAGCAACCAGGGTCATCGGCAGCACAGCAGCGCGGGAAACCACTATCCAACGGGTCACCGCGTCGATCGGGCCATCGGGCGGGTTGGTAGTGCTCAGCGCGTAGCGCCAGGCCCTCACCCGGGAGCGAGCCGGAGCATCGGTCACACCGTCGAGCCTGGCACAACCGCGGGCTCGGATCGGTGCCCGTTCAGTAGCGCACGGCGTGCACCACCGCAGCCGCCCGATGATTCGGCAACAGATACGTTGTCGGGGTGGTTGAGCGAGGAGGGAGCATGGCGCGGTCCTGGGCTGCTCTCCTTGTCACCGCTGTGCTGGCTCTGAGCGGGTGCAGCACCGGCCGGGATGCCGTGGCACGGGGCGGTGAGTTCCAGTTCGTCTCGCCGGGTGGGCAGACGAAGATCTTCTACGATCCGCCGCAGACCCGCGGCACGATCCGTGAACTGGCCGGTGAGGATCTACTAGAGCCAGGCAAGCAGATCACCCTGTCCGGTTATTCCGGCAAGGTCGTCGTACTCAATATCTGGGGTTCGTGGTGCGGCCCCTGCCGCGCCGAGATGCCCGAGCTACAGCGGGTTCACGACCAGACCCAAGACTCTGGAGTCCAGGTCCTCGGCATCGACGTCCGGGACGAGGTACGCACCGCGCCTCAGGACTTCGTACGCAACCTCAATATCACCTTCCCGTCTATCTACGACCCGCCGGGGCGGTCCCTGCTGGCGCTGGCGGGCTACCCGCGCAGCGTGGTGCCTTCCACGATCGTGCTCGACCGCCAACACCGGGTGGCTGCCGTCTTCCTCACCGCCGTGCGCGACACGGACCTGCTGCCCATCGTGGACCGCATCGCCGCCGAAGCGCCCCGAGCAGGCGGTGCGGCGCGGTAGCTCGCTCAGACCGGCTCATGGGGTGGTTTGCGGGCGGCGAGCCGCTCGACTACTCCTGCGGCGAACCGGTCGTGGCCTTCGATGCGGAACCCAGCAGCGCGGACATGCTCGATCGGGCGGCGCAGGAGGTGCTCACCACCTAGCGGAATGCTCCCCAGTTCAAGGACGCGTTGGCCGGCCCGCAGCACCCAAACCGTACTGGCCACGTGGTCGGCAAGCAGCAGCGCTCCCCCGGGTCGCAGCACTCGCGCCAT
The DNA here is from genome assembly GCA_050699875.1 of Pseudonocardiaceae bacterium. GTDB lineage: Bacteria > Actinomycetota > Actinomycetes > Mycobacteriales > Pseudonocardiaceae. The sequence goes on along the minus strand of JBOHFX010000187.1, from coordinate 44,190 downwards.
CTCGACGAGGGCCTTGTGGTGGTCGGGGATCGCGCACAGTGAGAATGTGCAGACCACTGTGTCGAAGGCGGCGCTGGGCAGGTCGAGCGCTTCGGCGTCGCCGACCCGGAGCTCGACGTGCCGGTCAAGGTCGCCGGCGCGGAGTCGCGCGATCGCGAGCATGTTCGGGCTGAGCTCGATACCGGTCAACCGGACCTCGGGCGGGTAGTGCTCCAGATTCAAGCCGGTACCGATGGCGACCTCGAGCACCTCACCGCTGGCCTGCTGGCAGATCCAGCTTCGGGTGTCACGAAACAGCACACGGTCGAGAAACTGCATCTCGCGGTCGTAGGTCTTGGAATGTTTGTCCCAGTACCGGCGCCACCGCGCTCGCCGGGTGCTGCCGGCTACCACACCATCACCTCCGCCAGACAGCCACCGTACTATTTCGGCATGGTCGCGCAGCGACAAGACGGCATGGTCGCGCAAGGACAAAGACGGCATCGTCGAGCAGCCGATCAGCGATGAATGTGACCGATCTGGCCATATCGGGGCCTCTGCTGCTGGCCGCCCTGATAGCGATGGCAGCTGGAGCGATCTCCTTCGCCTCTCCGTGTTGTATCCCGCTGGTTCCCGGCTATCTGGCCTACCTTGCCGGACTGGTCGGCGCGGATGCCTCGCCCGCGGCCGGCGGCGTCACCACCCGGCGGGGTAGTCGCGGGCGGGTCGCCGTCGCGGCGCTGCTTTTCGTGTTCGGCTTCACGGTCGTGTTCACCGTGGCGGTGCTCGGTGTGCTGCGGCTGTCCGACGTACTAGTCGGCAATGAGCTGCTACTGCAGCGCATCGGTGGCGTTGTGACCATCGTCATGGGCCTGGCCTTCCTTGGCCTGATTCCGGCGCTGCAGCGCGACATCCGCAGCCAACACCGCCCTCGCGGTGGGTTCTGGGGGGCACCGTTGCTCGGTGGCGTCTTCGGGCTCGGTTGGACGCCCTGTCTCGGACCGACCCTCACCGGTGTCATCGCGTTAGCCAGCGGTACCCAGGTCGGGCCTACCGCCGCCCGCGGGCTGCTGCTGGTCCTGGCCTACTGCCTGGGGCTGGGTCTGCCATTCGTCCTGCTCGCCGTCGGTAGCGCCTGGGCAGTCAACACCACCGGCTGGCTGCGTCGCCACACCAGGGCCATCCAGCTCACCGGAGGAGGGCTGCTGCTCGTCGTGGGCGCGCTGCTCGTCACCGGCCTGTGGGGCCAACTCATCGCCCTGCTCCGCGGTCCCATCAGCGGATTCACCACGCCGCTGTAGCAGCCATCACGGAGCCATGTGCGCTCGGGGGCTATCCGGCAAGACCGCACCCGCTCTCGGCAGAGTGCCTGCGCCGCGATCCGCTCCATGCCCACGTTCGGCGGAGTCACTTCCACACGGCGGCTAACGTCGACGCGGTGGGCGCCAACCCTGACGTGGTCGTCATCGGCGGCGGCATCGCCGGAGTGTCGATTGGCTACGAGCTCGCGGCGCATCGCCGGGTCGCGGTGGTCGAGACCGAGTCCGGCTTTGCTGTCCACTCCACCGGCCGATCGGCAGCGATGTACGTGCCTGGCCATGGCACGTCGACCGTGCGAGCTCTGATCAACGCCAGCGGTCCGCGCTTCGCGACGCTGCCGGAGGAACTGGGCGGGCCACCGCTGCTGCGCCGACGACCGGTTGTGTGGGTGGCGTTCGACGAAGCCGGCGAGTACACGCTGCGCGCCGGGCTCGCCGAGCGTGCCGGGGAGCGTGATGCTCCAGTTGAGCTGTCCATGAAGGAGGCGATCGCCCGCTGCCGCGTGCTACGCCCGGACCGGGTGCGCTGCGCGGCGATCATCGAGACGGCCTGCGATGTCGACGCGATGGCTCTGCACCAGGCCTATGTCCGAGGGCTGCGGACCCGCAACGCGAGCGTGCTCGCCTCAACACGGGTCACCGGGCTCACCGCGACCACCGGCGGCTGGCGCGTGCGCTGCGGCGACGGGCAGGTGCTCGACACCGCCGCCGTGGTTGACGCGGCCGGGGCGTGGGCCGACATTGTCGCTGGCATGGCAGGGGTCCGCCCGATCGGGCTGCAGCCACTTCGCCGCACGATCGTCGTAGCACGAGTGCCCGATCCGAGCCGGATCCAGTCACCCGGCACGACAGCGCTGCCGATGGTCGTCGAGGCAACCGAGCGCTGTTACTTCAAAGCTGAGGGCGAGCACCTGCTGCTCTCGCCGGGAGACGAGACTCCGGTCGAGCCGGGCGACGCCCGCCCGGATCCGGCCGACGTGGCACGGGCGCTGGAGCTGGTCGAGGAGCTCACCGCGCTCGGGCTGCGCTCGGTGCAGTCAGCCTGGGCCGGGCTGCGATCGTTTGTGCCCGACCGGGCTCCAGTCGTGGGCAGCCGCCCGGAGAATCCGGGCTTCCACTTCTTCGCCGCCCAGGGCGGCTCCGGCATCGAAACGGCTCCCGCGCTCGCCGCGTTCGGGGCTTCTGTGATTACCGGCGGACCGCCACCGTCGGACATCGCAGTCGAACCGGCCACGTTGGCCCCGCTCCGGCTGGAGCAGCCGTAGCGCGAAGTGGACCGAGCGGGGTGCCTAGGCCGACAACCTCACCTGTGCCGGGGCCGGGGGCAGAGACCCGGCACAACGCTGTGCGTTTCGGCTCCGACGTCATCCCGCGCTGAGGGCCCCCCTTCGAGGTGTGGAGTGTGCTACGGCCGGGTAGTCGGTGGGCATACAAACGGAGGCGAAGATGACGGTTGCCGCGGAATGATCCAGACGTACCCGGCAGACCTGGGGCAGGTAGATCGCGAACTACTCGTCCGCTGCATAGAACAACGCCTCTCCTGCGGGCAAGCGTGCACCGCGTGCGCCGACGCCTGTGCCACTGTCTGCCGCTCGTGCGGCGATGAGTGTGCGCAACACGCCTCTCGGCATGAGCACTGTCGCGTGTGCGCCGAAGCTTGCCGCCGCTGCGAACAGGCGTGCCAAGAACTGATCAATGCGCTCGACTGACGGGAGGACAAATGTCCGATATCACGCAGCTGATTCTGGACGATCACGAGACCTTTCGACGGGAGTTCGCCGCCCTGGACGACGCCGAAGGGACCGAGCAGCTCCGCGCGATCTGGGAGCCCCTCTCTGCGCTGCTCGACGTGCACGCAGTGGCCGAAGAGGCCGTTTTCTACCCGCAGTTGTTACGCCGCGGCGACGATGCCGAAGACGAGACGGTCGATGCGATCGGCGACCACAACGACATTCGCGATGCGGTGCATGAGGCGGCCCGGCACCCGATCGGCAGTCCGCAGTGGTGGGACGGTGTTTGGAAGGCCCGGACGGCCAACAGCGAGCACATGGCCGAAGAGGAGGACGAGGCGCTACCCGACTTCCGGCGGAATGCTCCGCTCAGTTTACGCGAGGATTTGGGCCACCAGTTCCTGAAATTCAAGGCTGACCATGCCGATTCCCGGGATGTCGACACCAGGGACAAGGACCCTCAGGGGTACGTCAATGCGGTGCAGGCGCAGATCTCTGCCGGTGAGAACGGCTCGTTGGGTATCGGCAGTCTGAAAGGACGATGACGACGATGACGGATCACCTCTTACGCAAGCATGCGCCAATACCAGCTGCCGGATGGGACCAGATCGACGACGAGGCCAAGACCCGTCTGACCCCAAGGCTCGCCGCTCGTCGATTGGTCGACTGGTCCGGGCCGCATGGCTGGTCCCATTCGGCCACCAATCTCGGCCGGACTGCTTTGTTGGATACCACACCGCCGGGGACGAAGTCCGAAACGATTGTGGCCCGGCAACGGCGAGTCCTCCCACTGTGCGAGTTTCGGGTGAGTTTTACCGTGGATTGCTCTGGGCTGCAGGATGCCGAACGGGGCGCGACCGACGTGGACTACGCCGATCTTGACCGGGCCGCGTACGACGCCGCGTTGATCGAGAACCGCGCCGTCTTCCACGGTTGGCCAGAGGCGGGGATTACCGGAATCGCCGAGTCCACCTCTCACGCCTCGGTCACGCTGGGACAGGATGCCGGGGCATACCCGCATGCCATCGCCAAGGCGACCGAGGTCCTTCGCCAGGCAGGAATCGAGGGTCCGTACACCCTGGCCATCGGCCCGGAGGGGTACACCCGCATTGCGGAGACAACCGAGCACGGTTATCCGCTGCGTGGGCACCTGACCAAAATCCTCGGCGGCGGAGACGTCGTGTGGGCGCCGGGTCTGGACGGTGCGCTGGTGGTGAGCAAGCGAGGCGGCGACTTCATCCTCGACGTCGGGCAAGATCTCTCGATCGGGTACATCCGGTACGACGCCGAGCTGGTGACGCTCTATTTTGAGGAGAGCTTCAGCTTCCGCGTCACCGAACCCGACGCGGCGGTCGTTCTCACTGAGGGGTAACCAAGCGTTAGGACATGCTCACGACGCTCGTGTTCGCGGCGGGCGCCTCGCTGCCGCTGCTTGCCGGGGCTGTCGTGGGTGTGCTCTGGCGTCCTCCCCGGCGGCTGGTCGCCGTCGCCTTGGCCTTTGCCGCAGGTGCGCTGATCGCAGCGGTGTCGTTTGAGCTGTTCGAGGAGAGCTACACCTCGGGCGGCCCGCTTCGAACGGGGCTGGGGTTCGCGGCCGGAGCTGCCGTGTTCGTCGTCTTGGACGCGTTGCTCGATCGGATCACGGCCGCCAACCCGACCGGGCTTACCCTGCTGGCGGCAGTCACCCTCGATGGGGTGCCGGAGAACACCGCTTTGGGCGTGTCCCTCAACACCGCGGGTAGCGTGGCCTTGCTCGTAGCCGTCTTTGCCAGCAACTTCCCTGAGGCGTTGGCGGGATCCGTGAGCATGCAGAAGCAGGGATTGTCCCGAGGCACGATCGTCGCGCTGTGGGCCGGTGCGACGGTGTTGCTCGGCGCCGCAGTCGTCGCCGGCAAGCTGGTCTTTGCCGGAGCAACGCCCCAGCAGCTGGCTTTGCCCTTGGCGTTCGCGGCCGGTGCCGTGCTGGCCTCAGTAATCGACACCCTGGCACCCGAGGCGTTCGGCGAGGGCGGATCGCTGGTAGCGCTGGCCAGCGCCGCCGGCTTCTTCACTGCATACGTCTTGAGCGGGTGAGCGCTCGAATGCGGTGGGCAACGCCCTGGGGGAACCAGCGCGATTTCTGACCCGATAGCGGTTATGGGGTCACGCCGACGGTGGTCAACCGCTGCGCTGCTCTCACATTCCTGGGGCGATGCTGTGCACGACGGAGACAACCCCGTATCGCATATGCTCGGCGCCGTGACCGTTAGTCCCATCGATGCGGCGCGGACCGCATGACTCCAGAAAGCCCTCGATGATTGAAGTTCTGCTTGTCGTCCTCGTGCTTGGCGTGATCGTCGGCGTGATTGTGGTCGTGCTCCGATCCCGGTCATCCGCAAAGCCCGCCACCCCCGGCCGGGTGGACCCGCTCGCGAACCAGCCAGAGATCTACGATCCGCACAAGATCGGCGTCGGCGACATCATCAGCTACGCCGGGATCGACCACGTCGTGCGCGGCACCATCGTCCTCGAGGAGGGCGGCATCACCTGGCGGGAACACCTGCTGGACGGTTCAACCGGACGCCGCTGGCTCAGCGTCGAAGACGACGAGGGCGAGCTGGAGATGACGCTGTGGATGCGGCGCGAGGGCACCGGCCTGACCCCGGACGGCGACGTGATCCTCGACGATCGGGTACACCGGCAGATCGAGCGCGGCAGGGCCTCGTACACCGCGGAGGGCACCACCGGCACGCCGCCGAGCGGGTCGGTCGACTACGCCGACTACAAGACCTCCGACGGTACCGGCATGATCGCGTTCGAGCGCTGGGCACCGACCCAGTCCTGGGAGGTCTCGACCGGCCGGCCGATCACGCTGGGCGAGCTGACTGTGTACCACTCGGCGCCAGGAACATGAGCGTGTACCTACTTGAGGTGGAGCCCCGCGACATCGCCGCCGACGCACTCGGTTTACTGCTCCACGCGCCGGCCCCCGCTGCGCTGGCCGAGATCACCTTTCAGAATGGTGGAGACGGCCTGCTCACCCTGGGGGTGTTGGGGGCATCGCATGTTGTCACCGCGATAGTGCCCGGCCACCACCTCACTGAGCAGGTATCGTGCGACGCCCTCGAAGCCGGTGGCCAGCAGTTGCCGCAACGCACCCAATTAGGAGGCTACCTGCTGACCACGACCACCAGAGAGGTGCCACCTGCCGAGCTAGAGCAGACCGCGACACGGTTGCGCGGTTATGCCGAGCACAGCGACGCGTGGCTGTGCGGGGCGTTTCCCGGCGCCGGCAACGCGATGACCGCGATGACAGCCGGGGTGCTGCCCGGCGGCGGGTGGAGCTGGGAGAGCTGGCACCTGTATCCCGGTGTGAAGACAAGCTCCATCGTGACGACCCGAAGCAGGTGGATCCCGCCGTGAGACGCCGGGTGCTGGTCACCACCCTGCTCGCAGCCAGCCTGGTGCTCGCCGGCTGCGGCGTCGGCAACGACGTAGAGGACTTCATCGCGGACACCTACGAGCGCCAGAGCAGCAGCGGTGACATCGCCACCTACGCTTCCCCTCAGCCCGTCGGACCCACGGCAGCGAGAATCGCCGATGCGGTGAACCCGGCGGCACGCCAAGCCGACGGTGGCTCGGAGTACCTGCGATACGACGACGACATCGTCATCGTCAGCGCTGCGGCCGGCGGCGGTAGCACCGTCAGCGTCGAGGATGTCGACGGCCGCTACCGCAACGGCTTCTTCGCGTTTCTCGGCCCCGGTTTCGGCCCCGGCTCACCAGCTGGTGGATCCGGCGGTCCGGGAGATATCAAATGACTTTCCCCCAGCCCAACCATTTCAGGGAGTAGCACGTGAACACGACGCCCCGCGCCCTGGACTTCGGGGTGGTCTCGGGCGACCTGCTGAGCCAGGGAGTGGTCGCGTCCCTGCTCTACTTCGTCGTCGGCATCGCGGTGCTGGGCCTGGGATTCCTCGCCCTCGACCTGATCACCCCCGGGAACCTGCGCAGGCAGGTGTACACCGACCGCAATCCCAATGCCGCAATCCTGCTCGGCGCGAACCATCTGGCATTGGCGATCATCGTCGTGACCGCGATCGCGACGAGCGCCGACAGCCTCGGGCAGGGTCTGGTCGACTCTGCGGTCTACGGGCTACTGGGTGTGGTACTGCAGGTCGTCGCGCTGCGGTTGCTCGACGCCTTCGTGCCTGGCCACCTGCGGAATCTGGTGAACGAGCCTCGGATGAGCGGCGCAGCGTGGGCCGTCGGGATCAGCCTGCTGGCCATCGGCGCTGTCAACGCCGCCGCCCTCTCCTGACGCTATGGGCCCTGACACCTCGCACCAGTCGACGGTGGACGCCGCGCCTCTACGGATGATGGCTGGGCGCAGCCGCCGTGCTCGGGCGCTACTGCTCGCCGCGGTCGCAGCGTGCGCGGCCTGCGGGCTGATCTACGAGCTCGTTCTGCTGACGCTGTCGGTGAACCTCACCGGCGGCGGCATCACGCAGACCTCGCTGATCGTGGCCGGCTACGTCGCCGCGTTGGGGGTCGGTGCGCTGCTCGCCAAACCCTTCCTCGCCCACGCAGCCACCGTATTCGTCGCAGTAGAGATTCTGCTCGGTGTCGCCGGCGGCCTCAGCGCGGTGGCGCTGTACGTGACGTTCTCCTTCTACGGGACGAGCACCTCGGTACTGGTGGCGGCGACCGCGGTCCTCGGGATCCTGGTCGGGGCCGAGGTACCGCTGCTGATGACGTTGCTGCAGGCCGGCCGCAGCGAGGTGAACGCGCAGAGCACGGGCAAGGTGCTGGCTAACCTCAACGCCGCCGACTACGCCGGTGCACTGGCGGGCGGGCTCGCCTGGCCGTTCATGCTGTTGCCCCTGGCCGGGCAGGTACGAGGCGCGGCCCTGACCGGCATGGTGAATCTGATCGCCGCGGCGATCGTCGCCGCCTTCCTGCTGCGCTCGCAGCTGAGCCGAGGAGCGCGTCATGGGTCGACCGCGGCGCTGCTGGCCGCCGCCGCCCTGCTCGGGCTACTGCTCGTGCGCTCCGCCGACATCGAGGTGACGGCGCGACAGCGGCTCTACGCCGATCCAGTGGTGGCCGCCGTGCAGTCAAACCACCAGCAGATCGTGGTAACCGAGCGTGGCGGTGACGTGCGCCTCTACCTGGACGGTGACCTACAGTTCTCCAGCCTGGACGAACACCGCTACACCGAGGCGCTGGTCCACCCGGCGCTCGCGCGAGACCCGCAGCGGGTCCTCATCCTCGGTGGCGGCGACGGGTTGGTCACCCGCGACGTCCTGGCCCACCCTTCGGTACGCGAGGTGGTCCAGGCGGAGTTGGACCCCGCGGTGGTCGAGCTGGCCAACACCCGGCTGGTCGACCTCAACAACCGTTCCCTGCAGGATCCTCGGGTGACCCTGGTGATCGACGACGCGTTCCGGTGGCTGCGCGAACGACCGGCGCAGGGCTTCGACGCGGTCATCGTGGATCTGCCCGATCCGGATACCCCGGTACTCGGCCGGCTGTACTCCACCGAGTTTTACGACCTGGTGGCTGCTGCATTGAACCCCGGTGGCCTCGTGGTGGTGCAGTCCGGCAGCCCGTACTCCACCCCGACCGCCTACTGGCGGATCGTGTCGACTGTTGCCTCGGCCGGGCTGGCCGTCACGCCCTATCACGTGCACGTGCCGAGTTTCGGCGATTGGGGATTCACGCTGGCACAGCGCGGCGGGGTACCGCCCGAGCTGAGCCTGTCCCCCAGCGCCCCGGCTTTGCGGTTCCTCGACAGCGCTGTGCTGCGAGCCGCCGCAGTGTTCCCGCGCGATCGGAGCGCGCAACAGCTGGCCCCTTCAACGCTGGATCAGCCGCGGGTCGTGCAGGACCTGCGGCAGGGCTACGCGGGCCAGTGAGCGGTTGTTCGGACTGGTCGCCACGGTCCGCCGGGATAACCCAGTCCCATCTCGGGTACTCGAAACCGGGCTACCAGAACGTGCCCCGAACGTCGGGCGACGAGAAGGAGGGCTGCCGTGCTGCCGGAGATTCCCCGTGAGTTGGCCGTACATCCCGGACCGATCGCCTCGATCTACCTTGAGGTGAGCCGGGACCGCGACGGGGCACCGCAGCAGGTTCGGCTGCGCTGGCAGGCCTTGGCCGCGCAGCTGCGTGAGCAGGGAGCAGACGAGAAGACCATCGATGCGGCTAGCGGGGCTGCCCTTGAACCCCATTCCCAGCCCGGCGGTGCGGGCCGGGCTGTTTTCGCCGCCGACGGCCGGGTGTTGCACCAGGCTGATCTGCCCAAGCCACCCCGTCGCGAGTTCGCCCGGTGGGCGACGTTGCCGCACCTGCTGCCGCTGCTGGCACAGCTACCTGAGTACGTGCCGCACGTGATGGTGCGGTTAGGACGGACCACGGCGACCATCACGGGCTTTGACCGCACCGGCCGGGAGGTGCTCGACGGACCAGACAAGGGCCAGAACCATCCAGTGCACAAGACCGGTGGCGGCGGCGCGGCTCACTACAGCATGCAGCACCGGACCGAGGAAGTGTGGGCCCGCAACGCCCGTGCCTTTGCCGCCGACGTCGACCGTGCGGTCGCGACGCTGCACGCCGAGCTCGTGGTGCTGACCGGCGATGTGCGGGCCCGCAGCCTGGTGCGTGACGAGCTTGGCGAGCACAGTCAAGCGATCACCGAGCAGGTGCCGGGCCCGGGCCCGGATGACCACACCACCGACCACACCGTTGACGACGAGGTGCGCCGGCTGGCAGCCGAACGCGCCGCCGACCGGACGCGGAAGGTCATCGAACAGTTCGAGCAGGAACTCGGCCGCTCCGGGGGCCTGGGCGTTACCGGTCTGGGCCCGGTGGTCCACGGGCTGCAGCGCAATCAGGTCGACACGGTGCTCTTGCGCGACGACCCGACCTCCGAGCTGCGGATCTGGATCGGTCCAGAACCGATGCAGTTGGCGCTCACCGAGGACGAGCTGCGCGAGATCGGCGCCCCGGTGCTGGGTCAGGACCGCGCGGACGCGGCACTGATCCGCGCCATGGCGGGCAGTGGAGCCGATCTGGTGCTGCTACCACCGTCCCCCCACAACGGCACAGGCGATAACGAACCGGAGCAGACGGGCAGCGCCGCGGGCGGGGCACCGCCACCTGGCGGGCAATCCGAACTCGCCGACGGCATCGGCGCCCTGCTCCGGTTCACGACCCCATAAAAGGTTCATACCGAGAGGAGCACTTCATGCAACGAGGTAGTGACAAGCACAGTGCCCGCAAAGATGACGCGCTCGCTCGTGACGTCGAGGGCATGCTCCGCGGAACCGGACCTACCCACGCGGAGGAATGGAAAGATCCCGAACCACCCGCCGATGATGATCCTCAGCTGAACCGCGGGCGGGGCACCCAGCCTGAATGATCGATTACGCTGGTTGAGTGATGATTCATCTGGGCCACGGGAAGCCGTAAACTCACGCCGCGCGAAATCCTGCGGCACGGTGTGTGGTGTGGTGCACGCGGGTAACCCCCTCGCATGCAGCAGCACGAGATTGTCTCTGCCGTTGCCCAGAGCGCTGGCATCGGAGATCACAAGTTGGCCGAGCGGGCGGTCCGGGCCACGCTGATGGTGTTGGGCTCCCGGTTGGCCGGTGGCCAGACCTCCAACCTGGCCAGTCAGCTCCCTCCTGCGCTTGCTGAGGTAATGCCCGCAGAGGAACCCGGTGAGCGGTTCGACCTTGCCGAGTTCTACCGGGAGGTTGCGGCGGCGGAAGGTGACCGTTGCCCGCCTGAGCGGGCCCGCCAACATGCGCGCGCAGTCCTCGCCGCTCTCAAAGTCGCGCTGACCGGGCATGAATACGACCACATGGCGTCCCAGCTGCCGGCGGATTACGCCGACCTCCTGGGAACCGAACCCGTCCAGCACCACTGAGCAGCGCCGCCTCAAGCGATGCTGCTCGGCACACAAAGGACAGTCACGATGACATTGCCAGTCCGGCGGGGCCGTTACGCCGCTCGCCGGTGGGACCCGTCTGCTCGATTCCCCGGGTTCGACGACTTGTTCGACCAGATGAATCGCATGTTGGCCAGCGCGTTCCCGGACGTGGCCAGGATCAGCGTCAACTCCTGGTCACCACCTGTGGACATCCAGGACACCGAGGACGCTTACCTGGTCGAGGCGGACCTCCCTGGCGTACGGCCCGAAGACGTCACGGTCGAATTGCAGGGCAAGGAGCTGCGCATCGGCGGGGAGTACGGCGCCGGGGACCAAGGCGAAGGTGATCAGCAACGGGTCCGCCGAACCGGCCGATTCGATTACCGCCTGACCCTGCCCGGCGAAGTGTCCAGCGAATCCTGCACAGCCGACCTCGAGCACGGGGTACTGCGGTTGCGGTTGCCCAAAGCTTCCACGGGCGTCCGTCAGCGAATTCCGGTGCAGGCCGGCCGAAGCGGCCATCCCGAATCCTTACCAGCACCCGAAGACCAGCCCCCAGCAGCTGCCGGCACGAGTTAGCAAACGAACGTCGCCCTGGCGCTCGACCCAGCTCAGCGGCGATGCGCTTCGAAAATCCGGTGGCCACAGCTATGCGCGTGCAGCTGCGGAAACGGATCGGGTTGTGGGTCTGGTGGTGGGGTGGGGACCGGATTTGGGCCCGGCGGCACTGGCTGCGGGGGCACTGGACCCGGAGGGCCGGGCTCCGGCGGCAGCGGCCCGGGGCCCGGATACGGCGTGGGCTCTGGTTCCGGTGGGATGGTGCTGCGGCGACCTGTGCCTGCCCGCCGAAACAACCGCATTGAAGCAACTCGGTTGGTGGCCATGAATGTGTCTCCTCGATCACTCGAGCGTGGTTCCAGGGTTACCCACCCACGGCCGAGTTGAAGCGATGCACAGCAGGCCGCCTGCGACGCGTCCCGACCATGTCAGCTGATGCGGCTTACCGTGGTCGCCCGGCCGTCGGTCAGCGTGAGATGAATGGCGCCCAGAGTCAGGTCTCCGAACCCACCACCGGTGAACCCGAGCCGGCCGGTCATTCCCACCTCGGTCACGAAGGCGGTGCCCCCGGGCAGTAGATGTGCGCGCAGCGTGGGGTCGTGAGTGTGCGTGCCCAACACTGCCGCCACCTGCCCGTCGACTGCGGTGGCGAAGGACGCCTTCTCCCAGGCCGACTCGCCGTGCAGGTCGACCAGCACGGCACCCTCCAGGGGCTCGGCGGCGAGCGCGGTCCATCCTGGCCAGATCGGGCTGGGCAGCGGAGCCAGCATGCCCGGCAGTGCAGCGCTCGGGCTGAGCAGGTTCACGACAGTGAGTGTGCGGTCACCCGAGCCTACGGTGCGCAGTCCCCGCCCCAGCGAGCCCGCCACATTGTGCGGCCGCACCACCTCCGGCCGGGCCAGCGCCTCGGCCACATGCGGACCGTCCCACGAGTGATTGCCGCCAGTGATCACGTCGACACCTGCCTCGAGCAGCATGTCGACAAGCTCGATAGTCATCCCGAATCCGGTCATCGGATTCGGCCCGGTCACCGCGCAGTTCTCGGCGTTCACCACCACCCAGTTCAGGCCCAGCCGCTGCCGCAACTCGGGTAACCGGTCGGCTAACCCGAAGTTACGTGATCTTGTGTGGCTTCTAGTCCGGCGGCAGTGACCAAGCCGATGCCCACCACGGCGGTCGCTGCTGACGGCTTGGGCAACCACCGCAATGCAGCGACGGCCAAGCCCGGGGGTGCGCTGCGCTGCGGATCGGACTCGCGATCCGGCGCCGCCATCCTCGGCTCCGGCGAGGTCTTGGCGAAGGCATCGAGCATTGCGGGGACGAAGGCCGCCATGTCCTGAGGCCCTCTGCTCGTGACGAGGTTCCCATCCCGGACGACCTCCTGATCGAGCCAGGTGGACATGTTGTCGTCCCGTCGCTCGATGGCGCCGCAGAGGTGGCGTGACCCCCGTCCCGCGAAAGCCTCAGCCAGGGCGCCAGAAAGTTGTTTCGTAACGGTGGCTGGCTGCTCAACCGGTAGTGAGTACCCGCACCCCGACCTACCCGACACGTTGGTGTCCGGCTGGGTTTCGTCCGCAGGACGAACGACGTGGGCGCTGAGCAGCACTGCCACGCGCTTGCCAGCGAATGCCAGGTCGCCCGGGGTGGGTACCGGATGCGCGCCTGCCAGGCGTACATCAATTTCTGTACCTGGCTACACCTCTGGCATGAATTGGGTGGTTGTCTCGGTAACGGAAAATGCGCGATCACGATGAACGAAGTGTGAAAACGATCGTGTGGGCGGCAGTTGCCGCATTGGCAGTTCTGACTAGCTGTGCGACCGGGCAACCCACTCCGGTGCCCGATTCCCCAAGTACCTCAACTGCCGCTGCCATTGCCTCAGCACAGGCGACCGCAACGACATTACCGGCTCTGCCTCCGCCGCCATCTTCTCGTCCAGCAATTGCGGAGAAGGCTGCGACGACACCGCCAGCTCAGCCCCCGCGGACCCGTTCAGCACCACGACCATCGCAGGTGACACCGGTGTCGCGGTGTGACTCGAATTACACAGGCGCCTGCGTTCCCATTGCTAGCGACGTGGACTGTGAGGGCGGCGCCGGCAACGGTCCGGCATACGTGCGCGGGCCAGTCCAGGTGGTCGGCAACGACCACTACGGATTGGATCGGGACGGCAATGGAGTTGGCTGCGAGACGTAGTGCGAGCCGCCCTCCACCGGGAGCACCACGTTATTTCTCAATGCGCCCCCCGATCACATCGGACATAGTGCGTCGGCGAGCAGACCGGCGAACAGGAACTAGCCCAGCAGGAACCAGACCAGCATCCAGACCAGGCTGCTCAGCGTGGGCACGGTGAGAAACCCGGTGATCGACGCCCCGGTGACGATGGTCCCGGACAGCAGCCCGAGCTGGAGCAGCCCGAACAGGTCGAGCGTCGAAACACGGCGCCGCACCCACGCGTGCGGGGCCCGCTCCCCCGTCCCGGTGCCGGATCCGGCTTCGATCACCGCCGAGGAGTAGCGCACGCCGAGATCCCACGCCAGGCCGGCGCCCGCCGGTGCGGGGTCCCGGCGCAGCGAGCGCTGCACGTTCTCGGTCCCGATGGGACGGCGCTCAGCCTCGCAACTGTCCAGCAGCGCCTCGCCGGCCCAGCCGCGGAGTACCCAGGCGAGCTTCCAGCCGAGGTTGTGCGCGGCGTGGATCGCGGTGTTCATGCCGATGCCGCCGACCGGTGTGGCCCGGTGCGCAGCGTCGCCGACGAGGAACGTCCGCCCAGCGCGGAATGCGGTGGCGACGTGGCCGCCCATGACGAACGGCATGATCGCGAGGATCTCGGGTTGCAGGTCGGGCAGGCCGGTCCCGGCCCGGATCAGCTCTATGCACCGGCGGGGTGTCCAGTCCGTGATCGACTCGCCGCGGTCGGGATGCAACTTGCGGCCATAAATCCATCGGTCGTCGGTGCTGGTGGGCACGAACAAGCCCTCGGCGCCCGCGACGTCGACTGCGTTGAGCGCCGAGGGGATATGGGACAGCCGTCGAGGTCGGCGCGGAAGGTTACCGCGATGAACTCACCGAGCGTGCCCAGGTCGTCAACCTTGATGCCCAGGCCGGAGCGCACGCTGCTGCGCGGGCCGTCCGCGTCGGTCAGGTACCGGGCCGGACGCGCACGGCTCGCCCCGAGGCGCGGTCGCGCAGCTCGCCGTTCACACTGGTGCCGCCAGTAGTGAAGCCGGCCAGCTCGGTGCCGAACCGCACCCGACCGCCGTGAGCGAGCAGGTGCTCCAGCAGCACAGGTTCGAGACGGTCCTGAGGGCAGTAGCAGGGCTTGGTCGGGCTGACGGCCCGGTTTGCGGTAACCAGCCCGGCCGGCGCGGTGCGCAGGAACTCAGCCACCTGCCCATCGTTGTCCACGATCACTCGCAGCAGCGCCCACAGTCCCCAGAAGGCGGTGGGTGCGGCCGAGGCCGATGCCCGCCTCACCGGTGACCAACAGCATGCCGCCCGCACCGGCCCGCGCCGCGTCCAGGAGCCGCCGAGCGGCCGCCAGCTCGGCATCTCTGCCGACCAGAGCCGGCCTGCCCACGGCGAGCGCCACGTCCGCCAGTACAGCGTGAACCGGCGACGAAACGCCATAGGATTCCGCCACGATGGCTGTCGGCGAAACAGATGTCGCCCTGCACCGTGGTGATGACCGAACGGTCATCGCGCAGGACGAGGAGCGACCGGCCCGCCGGCTCACCGGAGGGCCGCTCACCGCTGTCACGGCGGCCAGCGCGCTCGTCGCAGTATTCACGCTGTACCAGGTTTTCTGGCCGCTGGCGCAGGGCAACCAGTTCGCGCTCATCCTGTTCCTGGCCTTGACGCTGCCGCTGGTCTTCCTGTGCTACCGGTCGGGCATCCGGGGCCGGCGCGGGCCCTCCAGCGGAGTTGATGCTTCGACCCTGCAAGCAGGTCTCAGGGACAACCCAGGCCCCGCCGACTACCTGCTGGCGGCCCTGGCGTTCGCGGTGTGCCTGTATCCAGTGCTCCCCATCCGCCTCGGGACCGGCGGTGGCGGGTTCGACGCGTTCTTGGACCGTCAGGGCATCCTCGCAGGGCCGGACGTGCTGGCCGGCGCGGTGTTGCTGCTGCTGGTGCTGGAGGCCTGCCGGCGAACCACCGGCTGGGTACTGCCGGCCGTCTGCCTGCTGTTTCTGGCCTACTCCTACTACGGCGGGCTGCTGCCGCAGAACTGGTCGATCGCGCACCAGGGCCTGAACATTGACGAGATCATCAATGCGCTCTACAACGACGCCTCAGGATTTTACGGAGTGCCGCTGGACGTGGCCGCGAGCTACATCGTGCTGTTCGCGATCTATGCCGCATTGCTCGATCTATCCGGCGCGGGCCGGTTCTTCATCGATCTCTCGTTGGCGGCGTTCGGCCGGTCCCGCAGCGCGCCGGGTCGCACCGTCGCGCTGTCCGGTTTCCTGCTCGGCACGGTGTCCGGCTCGGGCGCCGCGACCACCGTCAGCCTCGGCTCAGTGACCTGGCCGATCCTGCGGCGCGCCGGCTATCCAGCCGAGCACGCGGGCGGGATGCTGGCGGCGGCCGGCATCGGCGCGATCCTGTCACCACCCACGCTCGGCGCCGCGGCCTTCATCATCGCCGAATACCTGCGGGTGTCCTACCTGCAGGTACTGCTCTGGGCGATTATCCCGACGCTGCTGTACTACCTGGGCATCCTGCTCGCCGTCGAGATCGACGCCCGCCGCCAGGGTGCCACGGCAGTCGAGGTGCAGATGGCGTCACCGTGGCGGCTGCTCGGCCGATTCGGCTACCACTTCATTTCGCTGGGTGTGATCGTGGCGCTCCTCGCACTGGGCATCCCCGCGTTCAGCGCCGTCGTCTACGCCTGCGGGGTGCAGGTGGTGCTGTCCTTCCTGGACCGGCGTAACGCGCTGCGCCCGCGAAGGCTCTACGACGCGCTGGCCACCGGGGTGCGCAGCGTGTTGCCGGTGGTCGCGGTGTGCGCGGCGGCCGGGATCATCACCTCGACCATCGCCAAGACCGGCCTCGGGCTGCAGCTGTCCTCGATCCTGGTGGGCACTGCCCGCGACATCACCGATCACCCGACCGGCATGCTGATCGTCACGGTGTTACTCGCCGCGGTGGCCGTCTGCCTGCTGGGGCTGGCGGTGCCGGTGACCGCGTCGTTCATCATCGCCTGGGTCATCATCGGCCCGGCACTGGTGAACCTGGGGGTTGCACCGCCCGAGGCGGCGATGTTCCTGTTCTACTTTGCTGTGCTCTCGGAGGTCACCCCGCCCACCGCGCTGGCCGCCGTGGCTGCGTCCGCGATCACCGGGGGTCGGGTGATGGCCACCATGCTGCAGGCTGCCAAGTACGCGCTGCCCGCGTTCCTGGTGCCCTTCGCGTTCGTGCTCACCGGCAACGGCGCCGCGTTGCTCACGCTCGGATCACCCTTGACCATCCTCTGGGCGGCCGCGGTCTCAGCGGTCGCGGTGGCCGCGCTGGCGGTGGCCACCGGTGGCTGGCTGGTCCGCCGGGCCGGCTGGCCAGAGCGGGTGCTGTGCCTGCTCGCTGCGCTGTTGCTGCTGTACTTGGAGCCTGCTGTGATCGCCTGCGGGGCCGCGTTGCTGGCCGTCGCCGTCGTGATCCACCTGCTGACCAGCCGACCCGTCGGGAGTACCGGATGACAAGATCGGTTTTGGCGCTGCTCGCCGCGGCGCTGACCGGGCTCAGCCTGGTGGCATGCGGGGGCCGGCAGCAGACCGCCGCATCAGGTGACGGCACCGGCTGCGAGATCACTTCCGACCGCAGGATCGCCATCGCGACCGGCAACACCGGCGGCGTGTACTACGTGCTCGGCGGCGCGCTCGCCGAAGCGGTGAGCTCGGCCACGGACGGCAAGCTCAAGGCGACCGCCGCGGAGACCGGCGCCTCGGTGCAGAACATCCAGCAGCTCGTCGCGGGCAATTACCAGGTGGCGTTCTCGCTCGCCGATTCGGCGGCCGACGCGGTGCAAGGAAAAGGTTCCTTTGCCGGTTCGCCGCAACCGATAACCGCGCTGGCGCGGCTCTACCCCAACTACACCCAGGTGGTGGTGCGCACTGACGCGGGCATCGCGACTCTGGCCGATCTGCGGGGCAAGCGGGTGTCCACCGGCTCACCGAAGTCGGGCACCGAGGTGATCGCCAACCGGGTCCTGCAAGCCGCCGGCCTGAATCCGGACACGGACTTGGTTGCTCAAAGGCTGGACATCGGCACCAGTGTGGACGGGATGAAGGACGGCACGATCGACGCCATGTTCTTCTCCGGTGGGCTGCCCACCCCTAACATCACCGACCTGTTCACCAACCTCGGCGACAAGGTGCGGCTGCTGGATACCTCCTCGGTACTGGACACGCTGCGCGGGACCAACCCGGTGTACGACGTCGCGACCATCCCCGCCTCGACCTACCCGGCTGCCACCGATACCCCGACCATCGTGGTTCCGAACCTGCTGGTCGTGCCGCAGAGCCTGGACGCACCCGCGGCGTGCGTGCTGACCAAGACATTGTTCGAGCACAAACCGGGCCTGGTGGCGGTCAACCCCGCCGCCGAGAACATCACTCTGCAGCAAGCCCGCCAGACCGACCCGGTCTCGTTGCACCCCGGCGCCAAGCAGGCCCTGGACACGCTCGGCGCTCCCTGAGAGTGAGCTCCCCGCGGGCACGGACACCGCTGCGCTCGCCGGCCTTTACAGCGCGATCCCGGACGGTCTGTCGATCCAGGCTCGCGACGGGGCCTCCCGCGACGAGCTGTGGACTGTCGTCGACCACGCGATGACCGCGTGGGATGCGCTCTCTTTAGGATCCACCGGGTGGCTTCTCCCGGAACAGGTTTCGACGTGAACGACGCCTTGCGGGTGCTACGCCGGGTCTTCGGATACAACTCATTCCGGGGTACGCAGCAGGAGGTCATCGACCACGTCGTCGCCGGTGGTGACGCGCTGGTGCTGATGCCGACCGGCGGCGGCAAGTCGCTGTGCTACCAGATACCCGCGATCGTGCGCGACGGCGTCGGTGTCGTCGTCTCGCCC
This sequence comes from Pseudonocardiaceae bacterium, assembly GCA_050699875.1. GTDB lineage: Bacteria > Actinomycetota > Actinomycetes > Mycobacteriales > Pseudonocardiaceae. The sequence goes on along the minus strand of JBOHFX010000187.1, from coordinate 25,608 downwards.
CTCATCGCACTGATGCAGGACCAGGTCGATGCCCTGACGGCCCTCGGTGTCCGGGCCGGCTTCCTCAACTCCACCCAAGACTCCTACCAGCGCCGCCAGGTGGAGTCGGCCTTCCTCACCGGCGAGCTCGACCTGCTTTACCTCGCGCCGGAACGCCTGCGCGTCGAGTCGACCCTGCGGTTGCTGGATCGCGGAACGCTCGCGTTGTTCGCCATCGACGAGGCACATTGCGTGTCCCAGTGGGGGCATGACTTCCGGCCCGACTATCTCGCCCTGTCCGCGCTGCACGAGCGTTGGCCCACCGTGCCCCGCATCGCACTGACCGCGACGGCCACCAAGGCCACCCACGCCGAGATCGCGTCCCGGTTGAACCTGACCGGCGCCCGTCACTTCGTGGCCAGCTTCGACCGCCCGAACATCCAGTACCGCATCGTGCCGAAGAACGAGCCCAAGCGGCAGCTGCTGCAGCTGCTGCGCACCGAGCACTCCGGCGACGCCGGCATCGTCTACTGCCTGTCGCGTGCTTCGGTGCAGAAGACGGCGGAGTTCCTGGTCGGCAACGGGATCGAGGCGCTGCCCTACCACGCGGGGCTCGACGCGCAGACCCGAGCCACGAACCAGGCACGCTTCCTGCGCGCCGACGGCGTGATCATGGTCGCCACGATCGCGTTCGGTATGGGTATCGACAAACCCGACGTGCGTTTCGTCGCCCACCTGGACCTGCCGAAGTCCGTCGAGGGCTACTACCAGGAGACCGGCCGGGCCGGGCGCGACGGCCTACCCTCCACCGCCTGGCTGGCCTACGGCCTGGCGGACGTCGTGCAGCAGCGCAAGCTGATCGATACTTCTGAGGGCGACGGCGCCCATCGCCGCCGGCTGGCTACCCACCTCGACGCCATGCTGGCCCTGTGCGAGACGGTCGAGTGCCGCCGCGCCCAACTGCTCGCCTACTTCGGCCAGCACGCCACTGCCTGCCGCAACTGCGACACCTGCCTGTCGCCGCCGGAGTCGTGGGACGGCACGATCGCCGCCCAGAAGCTCTTGTCGACGGTGTTCCGGCTCGATCGGGAACGTCGCCAAAAGTTCGGCGCGGGACAGGTGATTGACATCCTGCTCGGAAAGAAGACGCCCAAGGTTGACCAATTCGGGCACGACCGTCTGAAGGTCTTCGGCATCGGCCCCGAGCTGCGCGAAGCTGAGTGGCGCGGAGTGGTGCGCCAGCTGCTGGCCCAGGGTCTGCTCGCCGTCGAGGGCGACTACGGCACGTTGGTGCTCACCGGCTCCAGCGCCGAGGTGCTGAGTCGGCAGCGGGAGGTCCTGCTACGCCGGGAGCCCGAACGGGTGGCACCCGCCGCGGCTAAGGTAGCCGGAAAGTCCTCTCAGGCTGACCGGGCCGCACCGGTCGTCTTGCCCGAGGCAGCCGTTCCAGTGTTCGAAAAGCTCCGCGAATGGCGAGCTGCCGCCGCAAAAGAACAGGGCGTACCCGCATACGTGATCTTCCATGACGCGACCCTGCGACAGATCGCCACCGAATGCCCGTCAACACTGGCTGAGCTCGCCCTGGTGAGTGGTGTCGGTGAGAACAAGCTGGCCCGCTACGGCCAGCAAATCCTGGGCATCCTTACTTAACGCTACGGGTGGTGACGCAGGACGACTCAAGGTAACTCAGCAGAGTTTGGGTGGCCTTTTCGACGTTGTGCGCTTCCCTGAGGTGCTCTTCTACCTGACGCATCAAGTCAGCCCTATCGGACGAGGCGAACCGGCTACCGCACTCCTGGTGCCCGCATTGGAACTCGTGCATCTCTTTACTCCTTCATCGACATCCCGGCGCGAACCGAGGTCCCGTCGTTCACCTAGACCTTCGCACCGCCGGCCAGTCTGGTTCATGAGAGTTTGTGACACCGCCAGCGCAACGGGTGCACCACGGCTAGCCTGCACGCGACTGCCCAGTTGCGCGCTTCGACGAGGGCATGAACACCCGATGAAGACAGAGACAACCGTTTGCCCGACAATCAGGATGCAGGGCACCATCACTCAGTGCCCGAAAGATCGCTGGACACCCGATTCGCGTTTCAGCCGCTGATCAACTTGCACACCGGCGGCGTAGTGGCGATCGAGATGCTAGCCCGACCCGCGCAGGGTGATGTGGGGTCGCTGTTGAGTCGCGCCGCTCAGGCAGGAGAGCTGGAAAACGTTGATGTGAGGTTAGCTGTTGCGGCCGCGCATTGCTCAGCGGAGCACGAGACACTACTACTGTTACACCTCAACCTGATGGCCGACACCATCGTGGCCGAAGCAGGGGCGCTGGCACCGCTGCACCACGCGCTGGACAGCACCGGCCGGCAGCCGAGCCAGACTGTGCTGGAGATCAACCCGTCGCACGCCGCCCTCAAGCCCAAGCTACTCTTCGCCGGGCTGCAACGGCTGCGTCGCCTGGGGTACGGCATCGCCTTGGACGGGGTGGGCGCTGGTAACTACCCGCTCGCGGTGATGGCCGAGGCGAGGCCCGACCTGATCAAGATGGACCGCGAGATCGTCGCGGGGTTGCCGAGGGACAGCAGCTGCGTCGCCGTGCTCGAAGCGCTCCAGTACCTGGCTTCCCGGATCGGGGCGCAGCTGGTCGCCGAAGGGGTGGAAGGTAGGGAGCAAGTGGCCACCCTGCGCGAGTACGGGGTGGGCATAGCGCAGGGAAATCTTTTTGGAGCACCCCATCGCCGTCCGGTGACCTACCTGCCGATCTCAGGTATCACGGAGTTCCGGGCACCAGTCCTCCCGGCTCGGACTGGTGGCCTGCCCGGTTCGCGGATCACCGACTTCATGCATCCCGCCGTCACGCTGCCGGTATCGGCCACCGGGGAAGAAGTCCGAACAGTGTTCAGCGACCACCCGGCCATCAACGGAGTGGTATTGGTCGATGACGGTGGCAAACCGTGCTTCACGCTGGACCGCAACCGGTTCCTGCTCGCCGTCAGCGGGACCTACGGGCACGCCCTGTACGCCCAGCGGGATGCCGCTCGACTCGGCGACGAGCCCCGGGTCCTCGAGTCCAGCTCCGGCGCGATGGCGGCGCTGGAGCTTGTCCGCAGCAGCGAGGCCCGCCGCAGGTGCGACGACATCGTCGTGCTCGGTACCGACGGCCGGTGCGCCGGTGCAGTCTGCATCGGCGATGTGCTCCAGGGCGTGACCGAGATGAACATCGAGCTGGCGGCGGCCCTGCACCCACTCACCCGGTTGCCGGGTGGCGACTCGGTCGCCGAACTGGTGGATCGCAAGGTGGCCGATGGGGACCCGTTCGCAGTGAGCTGGTTGGACGTCGACGACTTCGGGGCGGTCAACGACAGAGGTGGCTTCACCGCAGGGGATGGCCTGATCCGCGGGCTGGGTCGCGCCTTGACCGATGCAGCCAAAGCGACCCCCTCCGCCGCCGTCGCCCATATCGGCGGGGACAACTTCGTCATCGTTTCTGATCCTGGCGACGTGGTGCCGTTGGGCTCCGCGGTCTTCGATGAGCCGTGGGAGGTCGACGGCCGCGAGGTGACGCTGTCGCTGGCATCTCTGGTCTGCGCGCCGGGAACGGTCGCGGACCACCGAGACGTGTTCCAGACGTTGGCGGGGCTGCATCGCCGCGCGAAGTCGATGCCCACCAGCAGCTGGGTATCCGGGCGTCCGAGTTCGGATCAGGTGGACGTGCTACGCGGAGATACCGCCGCGTTACCCGCGGTCGAGAATGCGTGGCCGCCCGCCTTGATGGGCCGCTGCGCTGGGTAAGTCGCCCGTCTCCCCGGCGGCGGTGCCCGCAACTGCGCGACCGTCCAGGTCCCGGAGAGGTCCCAGTAGTTGAGGGGCAGCTGCGGTGTGGCGGCGTAGTGGTGCGCCAGGTCGAACCTCGCGCGGGTCTGCGAGGCGAAGCCGGTGCTCTGGGCGTAGCCGAGGTAGGTCTCGGGTGATTGCAGCGTCGGCCAGTCGGCCGCCACTTCCAGGCCGCGGGGCTGGACCACTACAAGGTCCTGATCGATGCCCTGTGCGCCGGTCTCGAGCAGGAGCTGGTGGATGACCATCTCGGCCATGGCGTACTCGCCCTCGCCGAAGTGGTGGTATCGGAGGCGGCCCTCGGCATCGGCGATGTACAGCGCCGGCCAGAAGCGATTGGAGAAGGCGCGCCACCGCGTGGCACCGGCGAACGAGGCCAAGCGGCCCTCGATCGGCAGGGCGCGTCGCTCCCCCGCCAAGCGATGAACAATCGAGCGGATCAGCCCCGGCCTACGCGCCGGCCTCAGGCTGGGTCGCCGCGCCGGATCCCCGGTCGTTGCTGCGCGTGTCGTCGACCATGGCGGATCTCTCCTCTGTGAACCCCTCATGCCCCACAGGGCAGGACGCGGGCACGCCGCATCGGCAACAAGGTCCTTGTCCGAAGAGCCCGGGGTTAGTCGCGCCGCGCGCGCCACGGCAAGCGGCGTAGTTCCTCGGCAAGGGCGTGGACTGCGGAATGGGCGAAAGCTCGAATTGTATATCGCAGTCCCGTCATTGCCCTCGTAGAACGGCCCGAACACGATTCCATCTTCGGCATACGACGGAACTGCAAGCTGCTGTAGAACGTCGTCAAAGACGGCCCTGCGCACGATCAGCCGACAAGTCGGTGAAAACGACGACGATCACCTTGTAGTTCACGTCGTCGCCGTCAGTAGGTTCGGCGTCCAGGAACAGGCTCTTGTAGCCGTTCATATACTCGACAACATGTGGCACGCCCCGGTCGGCGATCTGCTCAGGTGCGAGCCAAAGTGTCTTACGGTCCAAGGCCCCAGGCACGAAGGGACAGACGGGCCCAGCGCGGCCGAGATCCTCGTGCGGCCTGACCACGAAAGTCTTGATCCAGTCTGCGACGGCGTGAAGCGCATCTAGATCGCTTCCCGCAAGCTCACTCGTCCTTCCGACGTCCTCGAGATCCTCGAGGAGGAAGAGATCAGTGGTCGGTGTCGGCATCGAACCTCCTCCTGAAGAGAACCCAAGACAATGGCGTCATCAGCGCAGTGAGCTGAATGCAGCCCGCACCTCGGTGCAGAAGAGCTCCGGCTCCTCCCAGGCGGCGAAGTGGCCGCCGCTGCCGACCTCGTTGAAGTACGTGAGGGTGGGGTAGAACGTCTCGACCCAGCTGCGCGGGGCAGCCCAGATCTCGCCCGGGAACGTCGTGAAGCCGACCGGAACCGAGACCGCAGGAGGAGCCTGGCCGGCCGCATGGGCTGCGGCCAGGAACCGTCCGAACTCCCAGTACCAACGGGCGGCCGAGGCGCCGGTGCCCGTCAGCCAGTACAGCGTGATGTTGTCGACGATGGTGTCCCGGGTGAGGTTGCCCACGGGCTCGCCGTCGACGAACGCGCGGGAGATCTTGTAGTAGCTGTCCGTGTCGTGGTCGAGCATCCAGGCCGCCAGCCCGACGGGTGAATCCAGCAGGGAGTAACCGATCGTCTGCGGCCGGGTGGACTGCTCCAGGAAGTAGGCGAAGCCGTCCGTCGTGAACGTGTTGACCGCGTCGTGCGCCGCGCGTTCCTGCTCGGACTCCGCCGGCAGTTGGTCCTTGAGACCGAGCGCCCCGACGAGCAAGCTGAGGTGGATGCCGAGCAGCCCCTCGGGTGCTTGGATGCCCATCGCGTCGGTGACGGAGGCGCCCACGTCGCCTCCCTGGGCGACGTAGCGCGTGTAGCCGAGGCGGTCCATCAGCTCCGCCCACGCGCGTGCGATGCGGATGTGGTCCCAGCCGGGCTCGGTCGGCTCGCCGGAGAAGCCGTAGCCGGGCAAGGACGGCAGCACCAGGTGGAAGGCGTTTTCGGGGGTGCCGCCGTGAGCGGTCGGGTCGGTCAGCGGGCCGATGGTGTCGAGCAGCTCGACGACCGAGCCGGGCCAGCCATGCGTCATGATCAGCGGCAGCGCGTTCTCATGCCGCGACCTGACTTGGATGAAGTGGATCTCGACCCCGTCGATCTCGGTCGTGAACTGCGGAAGCGCGTTCAGTCTCGCCTCGCACTTGCGCCAGTCGTACTCGCTCGTCCAGTAGCGGGCGAGTACCTGCACCGTCGCCAGCTGCACGCCCTGCGATCGGTCTGGGACGAGCTCCTTGGTGGGCCAGCGCGTGGCTGCGACGCGCGCACGTAGCGCCCCGAGTTCCGCCTCGGGGATCTCGATCGTGAACGGCCGGATCGCTGCGTCTTCGGTCGTGCCGGACATGTGCATCCTCCCGGGTTTTGGCGTTTCCCCACGATGAGGACCGGCGGCAGCATGCGTCCTGGGTCGTGCGCCGCGGTCGGTCGGCTGCGGTACGGGGCCAGGAACGCGGTCAGCGCCGCCAGCATCTGCTCGGCAACCCAGTGGCCGGTGCCGGGGATGACCACGCTCTGCACGTTGTCCGCGGCGAGGTTCATCGCGTTCCCGACCTGTTCACCCCAGCTTGCCGCTCCGCCGATGGCCAGGACGGGCACCGCCTCGTGTGGCCACATACCACAGTGTCGCCACAAATGCCGGGAGGGTGAAGTGGTGCCTGTGGGTGGACTTCGAAATGCACTCCGCAGGAGCAGAGATCAAACTAATTCAGCAGTACCGCCAGCGCGGAGCGTGAGGTTGAGCGGATAGCCCACTCTGGGATCGATCTCAGTTAGTCTTGGCGTCCTCCTGGCAGCTCGCAGCGCAGGGGGGACTCAACTGCCGCCCCTTTAGCGTCACACCCACGGAGCAGACGACGAAGCTGGACCTGGCGCGGTGACCGGCTGGCCTGGCGACGACGGCGGCAGGAGCGACCGGAATCGTCCCCTCCTCCAGCCGCATCCGGTGGTCGGCCCACAACGCACGGTCATCGCGCTCGGCGGCGATCAGCGCTCCAGCGTCGTACACGATCCCCCGCACGCCGACTGACGACCGGTGAGCGATAGTTATCGGAGGCCAGCATCGGGTCAGACGGTGAAACCCAGCGCTCGCAACTGTTCCCGACCGTCTTCGGTGATCTTGTCGGGGCCCCACGGTGGTATCCAGACCCAGTTGATCCGCACGTCGTCGACCAGCCCCCCACCGGGGCCGCCGGTGAGCGCAGCGCGGGTCTGATCTTCGATGACGTCAGTCAGCGGGCAGGCCGCGGAGGTCAGCGTCATGTCCACGATGGCGACGTTGTCCTCGCCGACCCGGATGTCGTAGACGAGGCCCAGGTCGACCACGTTGATGCCCAGCTCCGGGTCGACGACATCGCGCATCGCTTCTTCGAGATCGTCGACCGCAGCCGGTTCGCTATCCGGATGCGGCGCCGCGGCCTCAGGCATTCCCGCCGCGCCGCGCACTACGTCGGATTCCTCATGCACGCTCATTGTGCCTCCGCTCGCTGTGCACCGTTGCCGGAGCTGGCACCGTCGGCACGCCCGACGGCGTCCTTGAACGCCATCCAGCCCAGCAAGGCGCACTTGACTCGCGACGGGTAGCGGGACACGCCGGCAAAGGCGACCGCGTCGGCCAGCACGTCCTCGTCGGGCTCCACCTGGCCGCGACTCTGCACCATCTCCATGAAGGCGTCCATCGTGGACGCCGACTCGGCCACGGTTCGGCCCACCACCAGGTCGGTGAGTACCGATGTCGCCGCCTGGCTGATCGAGCAGCCGATCGCGTCGTAGGACACGTCGGTCACCCGGTCACCGTCCAGGGCTACCCGTAGCGTCACCTCGTCTCCGCAGGTCGGGTTGACCTGGTAAGACTCGGCGTCGAAGGGCTCCCGCAAACCACTGCGGTGCGGGTGGCGGTAGTGGTCCAGAATGATCTCCTGATACATCTGCTCCAGTTTCATGCGCCCCCCTGGAAGAAACGGCGCGCCTCGTGTACGCCGGCCAGCAGCGCATCGACCTCGGCGGGCGTGTTGTACAGCGCGAAACTGGCCCGCACCGTCGCGGCGAGACCGAAGCGGCGGTGCAAGGGCCAGGCGCAGTGATGCCCAACCCGCACCGCGATTCCCAGGTCATCCAGGACCTGACCGGCGTCGTGCGCGTGCACGTCGTCGAGCACGAAGGACACCGCGCCACCCCGGTCCTCGGTGTCCGTGGGGCCGATGATTCGCAGGCCACTGAACTCCGACAGGCCGGCCAGCGCCTGCTCAGCCAGAACACGCTCATGCTCGGAGATCCGCTCCATGCCCACCGCCGACAGGTAGTCCACCGCCGCGCCCAGACCGACCGCTTGAGAGGTCATCGGGACGCCGGCCTCGAAGCGTTGCGGTGGCGGGGCGTAGGTGGAGCCCTCCATCTTCACCAGCTCGATCATCGAACCGCCGGTGAGGAACGGCGGTAGCGCCTCGAGAAGTTCACGGCGGCCATACAACACGCCGACCCCGGACGGTCCCAACATCTTGTGCCCGGAGAACACTGCAAAGTCGACGTCCAGCGCGGTGAAGTCGACCGGGGTGTGCGGCACCGACTGGCAGGCGTCCAGCAGAGTCAGCGCACCGACCTCACGAGCCCGGCGGACCAGCTCCGCGACCGGTGGGACGGTGCCCATCACGTTGGACTGGTGGGTGAAGGCCACCATCTTGGTGCGCTCAGACAGCTGCAGGGTGTCCAGGTCCAACCGGCCCCCGTCGGTCACCCCGTACCAGCGCAGCGTGGCGCCGGTACGCCGGCACAGTTCCTGCCAGGGCACCAGGTTGGCGTGGTGCTCCATCTCAGTCACCACGATCTCGTCACCCTCGGCCACAGCGAAGCGCTGCACCGCTGCCCCCGCGCCCGTGCAGTTACTCAGCGCATAGGCGACGAGGTTAATCCCTTCAGTGGCGTTCTTGGTGAAGACCACCTCCCCGGGATCGACGCCGACAAACGCGGCGATCCGGGCCCGAGCCGACTCGTAGGCATCGGTGGCTTCCTCGGCGAGCTGGTGCGCGCCTCGGTGTACCGCGGCGTTGTGCTGCTCGAGGAAAGCGCGCTCGGCGTCGAGCACCTGCCGGGGTCGCTGCGAGGTGGCACCGGAATCCAGGTACACCAGCGGCCGGCTCTCCCGGACCGTGCGGGACAGGATCGGGAAGTCGGCGCGGATCTTCTCCTGCTCGGCGCCCGTCAATGCCCTCACGCGACGCCCGGTGGTCAGCGCGGTCATGGCGACACCCCCGTCACCTCCGCCCGGCGGGTGAACCGCTCGTAGCCACTGGTCTCCAGTTCCTCGGCGAGCTCGTGACCGCCGGACTCCACAATCCGCCCACCTGCGAAGACGTGAACGTGGTCAGGGGTGATGTGCCGCAAAATCCGGGTGTAGTGAGTGATCAACAGCACGCCGACGTCCCCGCCGGCCCGGTACCGGTTCACTCCTTCGGAGACCACCCGCAACGCGTCGACGTCCAAGCCGGAGTCGGTCTCGTCCAGTACCGCGATCTTGGGTTTGAGCAGGGACAGCTGCAGGATATCGTGGCGCTTCTTCTCGCCGCCGGAGAAGCCTTCGTTCACGCTGCGCTCAGCGAAGGCGGGGTCGATGTCCAACTCGGACATCGCCGCCTTGACCTCCTTGACCCAGGTGCGCAGCTTGGGCGCCTCGCCGCGGATCGCGGTGGCGGCGGTGCGCAGGAAGTTCGACATCGAGACACCGGGCACCTCGACCGGGTATTGCATGGCGAGGAACAAGCCCGCTCGGGCCCGTTCGTCGACGGACATCGACAGCACATCGACGCCGTCGAGGAGCACCTGACCCGAGGTGACCCGGTACTTCGGATGCCCCGCGATCGAGTAGGCCAAGGTGGACTTGCCCGACCCGTTCGGGCCCATCATCGCGTGGGTCTCCCCCGCGCGGACGGTCAGATCAACGCCGCGCAGGATCTCTTTCTCGGGTGCCTGCTCGTCGTCGGTGGTTACCGCAACGTGCAGGTCCTTGATCTCCAGGGTGGTCATCGGTGTGTTCTCGCACTCCTGCTAGCGGTTGGCTGGCGTTGACGGGTCGACGTAGACGTCGTCCCCGTCAATCGTCACGGCGTAGGTGTCCACCGGTTCGGAGGCCGGTGGTGAGGAGGGTTCCCCGGTGGCCAGATCGAAGCAGGATCCGTGCAGCCAGCACTCCAGACCCTTGCGAGTCATCTCCCCTTCGGACAACGCGATCTCGGCGTGCGAGCAGACGTCGGCCAGCGCGTATACCTGCTCGCCCTGGCGGACCAGAACCACCGGCACATCGTCGGCCTGGAAACCGGCGGGCACGTCATCCTTGAGATCAGTCAGGCCGCAGACCCGTACCGGGGTCATACCCCTACCCCCTCGAGCTCAGCTTCGATCGCTGCCGCCAGCCGTTCGCGTACCGGCGCGACGGTGATCTTCTGCAGGATCTCCCCGAAGAAGCCCCGGACGACCAGCCGGCGCGCCTGCTCGGCGGGGATACCCCGGGAGGTCAGGTAGAACAGCTGCTCGTCGTCGAAGCGCCCGGTGGTACTGGCGTGCCCGGCGCCGACGATCTCACCGGTCTCGATCTCCAGGTTGGGCACCGAGTCGGCCCGGGCGCCGTCGGTGAGCACCAGGTTTCGGTTGACCTCGAAGGTTTCGGTTCCTTCGGCGGCAGCCTGGATGAGAACGTCGCCGATCCACACGGTGTGCGCGTCGGGTTGCCCCGGACCGCCCTGCAGCGCGCCCTTGTAGGCGACGTTGGACCGGCAGTGCGGGACAGCGTGGTCTACCAGCAAGCGGTGCTCGAGATGTTGCCCGGCGTCGGCGAAGTACAACCCGAGCAGTTCGGCGTCGCCGCCGGGCTGGGTGAACGTCACCGTCGGAGACTGCCGGACCAGATCTCCGCCCAGGCTCACCGTGGTGGCTCTCAGCACTGCGTCGCGGCCCAACCGGGTGTGCTGGGCGCCGACGTGCACCGCGTCGTCGGCCCAATCCTGCACGCTGACCAGGGTCAGCCGAGCACCGTCGGCCAGGACCAGTTCGACGTTCTCCGCGTACGTGCCGCTGCCGAGGTAGTCGAGCACCACGACGGCCTCGGCGAACGCCTCCAGGCGTACCTGCATATGCCCGTAGGCCACCTCCCCGATGCCCGGCCCGGTGACGGTGATCGTCACCGGGTCCTCGATCCGGGTCTGCGCCGGAATGGTCACCACGGTGGCATGCGCCGCGGAGCTCCACGCTTGCGCCGCAACCCGGTCGGCAGGGACGCCGCCATCGCCCAGGCGGAAATCGGATGGGCTGACGTCCTCGACTGTGACGCAGTCACCGGCGTGCACAGTGAGCTGCACGCTGGCGGTAGCCGCGACACCTTGGTGCAACCCGCGAAGCCGCCTCAACGGCGTGAACCGCCAGTCCTCCTCCCGTCCCGTGGGTACCTCGAAGGCATCCACGTCGTAGGAGGTAAACCGCTGCCCCCGCGACACCATGGGGACATCGGTGCCGTGCGAGTGCTCGACCGGACCGTGCTCGGCTGGCCGGCCAGTGGTAGCCGTCATCTCAGCCGACGGCTCCTTCCATCTGCAGTTCGATCAGGCGGTTGAGCTCCAGGGCGTACTCCATGGGCAGCTCGCGAGCGATCGGCTCGATGAACCCCCGCACGATCATTGCCATCGCCTCGTCCTCGGACAACCCCCGGCTCATCAGGTAGAACAGCTGATCGTCGCTGACCTTGGAGACAGTCGCCTCATGCCCCATCGACACGTCGTCCTCGCGGATGTCGACGTAGGGGTAGGTGTCCGAGCGACTGATCTGGTCGACGAGCAGGGCGTCGCACTTCACCGTGGAGCGGGAGTGGTGACTGCCCTCGTTGACCTGCACCAGCCCGCGGTACGAGGTGCGGCCACCGCCGCGGGCGACCGACTTGGAGACGATCGTGCTGGACGTGTGCGGGGCGGCGTGCACCATCTTGGCCCCGGCGTCCTGGTGCTGGCCCTCGCCGGCGCAGGCCACCGAGAGCACCTCACCCTTGGCGTGCTCGCCGATCAGCCAGACCGACGGGTACTTCATGGTTACCTTGGAGCCGAGGTTGCCGTCGATCCACTCCATGGTCGCGCCCTCGGCCGCGGTGGCCCGTTTGGTGACCAAGTTGTAGACGTTGTTCGACCAGTTCTGGATCGTGGTGTAGCGGCAGCGGCCACCCTTCTTGACGATGATCTCGACGACCGCGGAATGCAGCGAGTCGGACTTGTAGATCGGCGCCGTGCAGCCCTCCACATAGTGCACGTAAGCACCCTCGTCGACGATGATCAGCGTCCGCTCGAACTGGCCCATGTTCTCGGTGTTGATCCGGAAGTAGGCCTGCAGCGGGATGTCGACGCGCACACCGGGGGGTACGTAGATGAACGACCCGCCGGACCACACCGCAGTGTTCAACGCGGCGAATTTGTTGTCACCTGCCGGGATTACGCTGGCGAAGTACTTCTGGAAGACCTCGGGGTGCTCGCGCAGTCCGGTGTCGGTGTCCAAGAACAGCACGCCCTGTTCCTCGAGATCCTCACGGATCTTGTGGTAGACGACCTCGGACTCGTACTGCGCGGCCACGCCTGCCACCAGCCGGGCCTTCTCCGCCTCGGGGATGCCCAGCCGGTCGTAGGTGGCCTTGATGTCCTCGGGCAGCTCCTCCCAGGAGGTGGCCTGCTTCTCCGTCGACCGGACGAAGTACTTGATGTTGTCGAAGTCGATGCCGGAGAGGTCGGCACCCCAGTGCGGCATCGGCTTGCGCCGGAATAGGCGCAACGCCTTCAACCGAGTCTCCAGCATCCACTCCGGCTCGTTCTTCTTGGCCGAGATGTCCCGCACCACCGCTTCGGACAGCCCGCGCTGCGCGCTGGCGCCGGCGGCATCGGAGTCGGCCCAGCCGTACTCGTAACGGCCGAGGCTGGCCAGCGTCTCTTCCTGGGTGAGCGGTGGGGTTAGGGCAACCTGCGCCCGTACGTCCTGCTCGGGGGCGGTCGTCATGCGTCAGACGCCTCCATCCGGTTCGGGGTGGGAGTGGTGGGAACAGTCGGAACGTGCGTCGTGCATACCGCGTCACCGCGGGCGATGGTGGCCAGCCGCTGCACATGGACACCGAGCAGGTCGGCGAAGGCGGCGGTCTCGGCTTCACACAGCTGCGGGAACTCTGCGGCCACGTGCGAGACCGGGCAGTGGTGCTGGCACAACTGCGCACCGGCACCAACGTGCTCCGCTGACGCAGCGTAGCCTTCGTTACTCAGGGCGACCGCCAGTAGCTGAGCGCGGGCAACCGGATTGGGCGCCGCGACCACCTCGGCCCGGTGCCGATCGACCAGGTCCGTCACTCGGCGCTCGGCAAATGAACGCACCGCCTGCTCCCCGTCGCGCTCGGACAGGAAACGCAGCGCGGCCACCGCCAGATCATCGTAGGCATGCTCGAACCGAGCCCGGCCGGCATCGGTGAGCAGGAACAACTTTGCTGGGCGGCCTCGGCCGCGGTGACCTCGCCGCGGTGCCGAACGGTAACTCGCCTGGCCGTCAGCGATCAGGACGTCGAGATGGCGGCGCACTGCTGCGGGGCCCAACCCCAGCGAATCGGCGACCTGCGCGGCTGTCACCGGACCGTGCTCCAGCAGCATCCGCGCCACCGATTCCCGGGTCCGGCCCTCGCCACTGGCGGTCCCGACGTTTTTCACAACGTCTATGTTACGTATTTCAGTGGGTGCCTGCAAAGCACTAGTTTTGCTCTTTCGAGGACGCCGACGGCCACAGCGCTACCCTTCGCGGCGTGGTGGCCGGGAAGGTGCGTGGTGAGGGGCCCCCCAAGCTTGCCCGGGAGGCGCCGGGCGCCCTGCCCGACGACACCGGCCTGAACCCGGCCGAAATCCGCCAGCTCGACACGGTGCGCCGGTTCGGCACCGTCGGTGCGTTGCTGATGGGGGTGGGATCACTCGGTGCGGGCACGGCTCCGGTGCTGGGTAATCCGGTGGTCGGCCGCCCGGTGCTGGGCCTGTTCACCCGGATGCCCACCGCATCGCTGGCAGTCGCCTATACCGGCATCTTCATGGTGGTGCTGGCCTGGCTGTGGCTCGGCGCACTGGCCGCGCCCGGACGGACCCGGCCAATCTCCCGAGCCCAGCTGAACCGCACCGCGCTGATGTGGGCGTTGCCACTGCTGGTCGCCCCCCCGATGTTCAGTCGCGACGTCTTCAGCTACCTGGCGCAGAGCGCGATGGTCAACCGCGGACTGGACCCCTACATCCTTGGTCCGGCCGATGCTCTGGGCGTGGACCATCCCCTGGTGCGGGGGATCCCCACGATCTGGCGGGACACGCCGGCCCCCTACGGTCCGTTGTTCCTCAGCCTGGGTAGGCCGATCGACTGGATCGTCGGCGACAACGTGGTGCTCGGCGTGCTGTTGCACCGTGCCTTCGCCCTGGCCGGACTGGTAATGATCGTTTGGGCGCTGCCGCGGCTGGCCCGGCGGGCGGGCATCTCACCGGTGTTCGCGCTGTGGCTCGGCGCCGCCAACCCGTTGGTGTTGTTTCACCTGGTCAGTGGCGCACACAACGAGGCTCTGATGGTCGGTTTGTTGCTGGTCGGCCTGGAGCGGGCGCTGCGCAGGCCCGAAGTGGGGCCCACTCTGGTCGGCGGCACCGCGCTCATTGCGGCCGCGGCACAGGTAAAGGTCCCCGCGGCGCTGGCCCTCGGCTTCGTCGTGGTGTGGTTGGCCCGGCACCGAGGTGGCCGCTTGCGCGACCTGGTGTGGGCCGCGACAGCAGTCGGCGGGGTGGCGGTGGCCACGACAGTGGCAGTCGGGCTGGGCACCGGGCTGGGCTTTGGTTGGGCGGGCGCGCTGGGCACCCCCAATGCGGTACGCAGCTGGATGTCGGTGGTGACCGATCTCGGTTTGCTGGCGGGGTGGGTCGGCAGCCTGTTCGGACTGGGTGACCACTCCACGTCGGTGCTCGCGCTGACCCGGCTCGTCGGACTGGCCGCCTCAGGCGGGATCTGCCTGTTGCTGCTGTGGCGCTGCTGGCGGGGACATGTCGAGCCGCTGGCCGGACTAGGAATCGGGCTGGGTGCCGTGGTGCTGCTCGGGCCCGTAGTCCATCCGTGGTACCTGCTGTGGGCGGCGATCCCGTTGGCGGCCTCCGCCACCCACCCGGCGTTTCGCACCACCGCCACCGTGGCCTCAGCGCTGCTCGCGGTGGTGGTCTCCCCCACCGGCTCGGACTTCTTGTTCCGGGCGTGGGTGGTTCCTTCCGCCATCGCAGCCGCAGCCGTCACCCTGATCATCCCCGTACTGCTGGTTCGCGCCCGCACTCCCCCACTGTTCGGAGCGCTGCGGGGCCCATAGCCGGAGCAACAGGCTCAGCGGCGTTGCCAGGACGTCATGAGCCGCTGAGCCGGCTGAATGCGGGAACAGATCGCGATCTAGGCTCGGAGACGTGAGCCCGCCCGCCCAACCGGCTGCCGTCGAGGTCTGTGGCGTGGTCCGGGCTTTCGGCGCCGTCCGGGCCGTCAACGGGCTCGACCTGACGATGCCAGGTGGCACGGTGCTGGCGCTGTTGGGCCCTAACGGTGCAGGCAAGACCACCACGGTGGAGATGTGCGAGGGCTTCCTACGCCCGGACGCCGGGGTGGTTCGGGTGCTGGGTTTGGACCCGATCGCCGACGGTGCGGCGCTGCGACCCCGAGTCGGAGTGATGCCTCAGGGTGGTGGGGCCTACCCGGGCGTACGGGCCGCCGAGATGCTTGGTCTGGTTGCGGCCTGCGCCGCGCAGCCGCTCGACGTCGGATGGCTACTCGACGTGCTGGGGCTCTCGGGTGTCGCGCGGGTGCCCTACAAACGGCTGTCCGGCGGCCAGCAGCAGCGCCTCGCGTTGGCCTGCGCGCTGGTCGGGCGACCGGAGGTGGTATTCCTCGACGAGCCCACCGCCGGCATGGACCCGCAGGCCCGGCGGCTGGTCTGGGACATCATCGGAAGGCTGCGTGCCGACGGCGTCAGCGTGCTGTTCACCACCCACCTGATGGAGGAAGCCGAGGCGCTGGCCGATCAGGTGGTGATCATCGATCATGGGCGCGTGGTGGCCAAGGGCACCCCCGCCGAGCTGACCACTGTGGGCGCGCACCGGCAACTGCGGTTCGGGGCCCGGCCCGGCATGGACCTCCGCCCGCTGTCCACCGCACTGCCCGAAGGATGTCAGGCCAGTGAACCGCGCCCCGGCGGCTACCTCGTCGAGGGTTTGATCGACCCGCAGGTGATGGCCACCGTGACAGCATGGTGCGCCCAGCAGGGGGTGTTCGCCGAGGACCTGCGAGTGTGCCGGCGCAGCCTGGAGGACGTGTTCCTCGAACTCACCGGACGGGAGCTGCGGCCATGACCGCCTTCTCCCCCGGCACCTTCACGCCGGCACCAGGCCCTGGGCGGCTGTCGCGGATGTTGCTCACCCAGGCCCGCACCGAGTTCGTGCTCACGCTGCGCAACGGGGAGCAGGTGCTACTCACCCTGCTCATCCCACTGGGCCTGCTGATCGGGCTCACCGCCCTGACGGTGGTGCCGTTGCCGAGCCCGCGGGTGGACAATGTCACCCCGCGAATTCTCGCGCTGGCCGTGATGTCCACCGCGTTCACCGGTCAAGCCATCGCGCTGGGCTTCGACCGCCGCTACGGGGTGCTCAAACGACTGGCCGCCACCGCGCTGCCGCGCTGGTCGCTGGTCGCCGGTCGGATGCTCGCGGTACTCGGCGTAGTGCTGGTGCAGCTACTGGTGATCGGGCTGGTGGCCCTCGCGCTGGGCTGGCGCCCCGAGCCCACCGGTCTGGGTGTTGGGGCGCTGCTGATCCTGGCCGGCACGGGCGCATTCGGCGCGCTCGGCGTGCTGCTCGGCGGCACGCTTCGGGCCGAAGTGGTGCTCGCGGTGGCAAACACGGTCTGGCTGGCACTCGTCGTGGCGGGCGGCATCGTGCTGTCCGTCGAGGCGTTGCCCGGTCCACTCTCCGCGATCGCCGTCACGCTGCCCTCCGGGGCGCTGGCCGAGGGTCTGCACGCCGCCCTGGTCGGCGGCGCTGCCCCATGGGATGCGCTGGGTGTGCTGCTGGCTTGGACGGCCGGCGCCGGCGTGCTCGCCGCTCGGACGCTACGACTGTCCTGAGTCACGCCGCCGAGCCGGGTGGCCACGAGGGAAATCTCGAAACTGACGGGGCCCCCACAGGCAGCAGCTACGTCGGCGACCTACGATCGAGGCCGTGCTCGCCCCTCCCCTGCGTGCTCTGGGACGGATCACCGCCGTCGCCGCTGTGATCACCCAGGCGGGCATCGCGGTGACGGGCTCGGTGGTGCGGGTCACCGGATCGGGCCTGGGCTGCCCGACCTGGCCGCAGTGCTTCCCGGGCAGCCTGGTGCCGCAGCCGCATCCCGAGGTCGCAGCGCTGCACCAGTGGATTGAGTTCGGCAACCGCCTGCTCGTCGGCGTGGTCGGCCTCGTAGGGCTGGCCTGCCTGATCGTCGCGTTGCTCGTCCGGCCAAGGCGACGCCGGCTGGTTCTGCTGGCCGCGACGATGCCGGTCGGTGTCGTGGTACAGGCCGTCATCGGGGGTGTCACGGTCTTGACCGGGCTGATGTGGTGGACGGTCGCGGTACATTTCCTCGTATCGATGGTGCTGGTATGGCTGGCGATACTGCTGGTTGCCGCCTTCGCCGAAGGCGATGCACCGCCGCGCTGGCACCTACCTGGTCCGCTGCGCGGCCTGCTGTACACCGCCACCACGGTGCTGGCAGTGTTGCTGATCGCTGGGACGTTGGTGACTTCCGCGGGCCCACACGCCGGTGACGCCGCCACCCCACGGCTCGCGATCAGTGTCCCGGCGCTGGCGCAACTGCACGCCAACCTGCTCATCGCCTTTCTCGGGTTGCTCGCCGGTCTCGGTTTCGCGCTTCGTGCAGCGGATGTACCCGGGCGCACCTGGCGGCGCTACCTGATGCTGGTCTGCGTGGTGCTCGCGCAGGGCACGCTCGGCGTCGTGCAATACCTCACCGGGGTGCCCGAAGTACTGGTTTCGCTGCATGTCTTGGGTGCCGCCGCGGTCGTCGTGGCGATGGCCGCGCTGTGGACGAGCTGCCGTGTCCGCGACGATCTGCTCGCCGTCACCGCCGGTAGTACCCGCCCACTAGCCAGCGCGGGTACCGCCTAAGCTGCCGTCGCCGGGTGAGCGAAAGTCGCGCCACTCTGGTCTCGCGGACACCACCGTTGCCCCCGGCGACCCGCTACCGGAAGGCCGTCATGGCGATCTATGGGGTCGACATCCACCCGCGTTTCCAGGCCGGCATCAACATCGAAGGGATCCGCCGCGAAGGCTTCGACTTCATGGCCGTCAAGGTGTCCGAGGGGACCGACTGGTCATATCTGGCAGCCGGATCGGCGGACTTCTTGCGTCGGGGTCGCATGGCAGGGTTGCTCTGCCTGGGATACCACTACCTGCGAGCGGGGAGTGCGGACTCGCAGGCGAGGATATTCGCCAACGCTCTGCGCGCTGCCGGAGTGCCCGGCATGCTCGACGCCGAGGAGCTTGCCTCTGACGGTCGCACGCCGGCCCTGACCACCGTTGGCATCCGCAGCTTCCTGCAAGCCTGCCAGCGTCTTGGGGCCGGGGTGTCGATGTTGTACCTGCCCCGCTGGTACTGGGAACGGCTGGGACGCCCCTCGCTAGCCGGCCTACCACCGTTGTGGGCGTCGCGGTACGTCAACCTCAGCGTCCCGTCTGCACCCGCGTCAATGATGTATCAGTCGTACGCTCCGGCCGGCTGGGACTCCTACGGCTCGCTGGGCGTCGAGGTGCTCCAGTTCACCGACCGCGCGCAGGTGGCCGGTCGGCTCATCGACGCCAATCACTACCGCGGTACCCGCGCCGAATTCGCCGCACTCATCGGCCGACCACATCGCCGTAAGGAGCGTCACGAGATGGACCAGCTACCCGCCACCCCGCCGCCAGCGAATCGTCGGATTCCTCGGCGACATGCCCGCCAAGGAAGGACCCACCGGCTGACTGCGCCGAACTCCCGGGAGCCCTACG
This sequence comes from Pseudonocardiaceae bacterium, assembly GCA_050699875.1. Classification (GTDB taxonomy): domain Bacteria; phylum Actinomycetota; class Actinomycetes; order Mycobacteriales; family Pseudonocardiaceae. Next base: position 6,650 of record JBOHFX010000187.1, on the reverse strand, counting down.
CAGGCCAGTTCTGATTGCGACCCCGCGCCCGGCTGCTGCTAAGGCTGCGGACGCTTCAGAGGTCGAGGGCTGCTCGTAAGGCCCCGTCGAGCCGGGTCAACGTGGTGGTGTCCATCTCGCCCACCCGATCGCCTGTCCATGCTCGGTAGAGCTTGGACAGGTCACCAGCGTATGCAAATCCGTGGCCGGTGACGGGGACGACGAGGATGTCGCCGGGGTCGCGGTCGCGCAGTTCTATACCCAGCAGCCAAGGCCGGGCTGACTCGTTGATGCCGTCGCTGGACACGATCACGACGGTCCGTGCCTGCCCGGGCGTACTGGGCCGGTTGTAGCGGCGCAGCTCACCCCGCCGCACGGAGATCCGCTTCAGCGGCAGCAAAGTCGATGTCGTAGTTCATGGCTTCGGCTTCGGTGTCACCCCAATCGGTGCCTGCGCCCAAGCGCACTGCCTCACGCCGAGCGGCAGCGGACAGCCACGCTGAGGTAGAGATACCGGCTCGCGCGGCCATGGCCTCAGCCAGAGTCCACGCGGTCTGGTCGATCGACAGGGTCACCTTACGAGTTGCCATACCATCTACCGTACTAGAGCCCGGGTCGTTGGTTGCAACCGGCAAGCTTGCACTATTACTGCGTGTTGACCTGCGTGTTGACCGCAGCGCATTCTGGGACAGATTGCAGTAATTCTGCGTGTCTTTACTGCAATCTGTCACCAGGCCGCGCTCGGACCGGGCGCCGGCGCCCGGTCCGAGTGCCCGCCTCGTAGCGTTGGCGGATCAGCTCTGGGTCGGCGCCGGAAAGGTATTGCAGCTTGAGCAGCTGCATGAACACGGTCATGCGCCATGGCCCGTGGTCGACCAGCCGCCGAGCCGAGGCGGTGACGGTGGTGGGTAGCACCGCAAGGCGGCCACGTCGCCGCAGGATGCGGGACATCTCGAGGTCCTCCATAAGAGGTAGCGCGGGAAATCCCCCCACCGAGTCGAACACATCGCGGCGGACGAACATCGCCTGATCGCCGAAGATCCAGTGCAGCCGGCGAGCCCGTAGATTGGAGCTGGCCGCCAGGTAGTCCAAGCCCAGGCTGCGCTGATCAAAGCGGAGTTGCAGACCGCCTCCGACCACGCTGGGATCCAGGACTGCCTGCCGGAGCAGGTCCAGCGCGTCGGCCGCCACCTGGCAATCCGCATGGATGAACCAGAGGATGTCGCCGGTGGTCAGCGCGGCTCCGGTGTTCATCTGGGTAGCGCGGCCGGCCGCGCTACCCACAGTCAGCGCGTACTGCGATGCGAGATCGGAAGTTCCGTCGGTGCTGCCGCCGTCAACCACCACCAGCTCGCAGTCAGGAAAGTCGCAGCGCAACCGTCGTAGACAGGGCTCGATCCGCGTTGCCTCGTTGAGCGCGGGCACCACGATCGACACCGTTGCCGGCCTGCTCACCCGATCCGAACTCCCGCCGATTTCGAACATTATTTGGGATAGCCTCGACCCATCGTACGGGCGACCGAACGGAGTGCACATGACAGCGGTTGCCGCCGGACCTGGACACGTCGCGATTCTCGGTGCGGGGCCGATCGGTCTGGACGCCGCGTTAGCGTTTCTGGACAATGGTTGGTCGGCTACCGTGTACGAGTCGGCAGCGTCGGTGGCGGCGAATGTGACGGCATGGAGTCATATCCGGCTTTTCACGCCTTGGTCGATGAACGTGTCGCCGCGGATGCTCGCGCATCTGCACGCCGCCGATATCGCACCCCCGGGGCCCGCCGACTATTGCCCGACTGGCGGCGAGTTCACCGACCAGCTCCTCGCTCCATTGGCTGAGCTACCCGAGCTGGCGGCCATCATTCGCCGGCGCACCCGAGTGGTGGCCGTCGCCAGGCAGGGCCTCCTCAAGCACGAGGAGATCGGGACTCCGCAGCGCGGTTCGTATCCGTTCCGGTTGCTCGTCACCGGACCAGAAGGTCCCGCAGACGACGTCGAACGAGTGGAGCACGCAGATCTGCTACTGGACTGCACCGGCAGTTACGGCCAGGCCAACTTTCTCGGCGACGGCGGGATTCCGGCTCCGGGTGAGTTGCGGGTCGCTGACTGGATCACCCGCAGAATTCCCGATGTCGACCGCGAAGCCGATGACTGGGCGAACCGCCGGATACTGCTGGTGGGTGCCGGCAAGTCAGCCCAGACCGCGGCACGCGACCTCGCTGAGCTGGTCGCCACGCGGCCCGACACCCACATCGTGTGGGCGGTACGAACGGCGGACCCCGACTGGGGGGAGGTTCTCGGTGATCCACTGGCGCAGCGCCAGGAGCTGGTCGAGGTGGCCCGGCGGTTGCACTCCGGCGCTGTTACCGGCGTGCAGGTGCGCACTGGCGTGGTGGTCGACGCACTGAGACATGAACAGCAGCATGAGGGCCCGTCGGACGGCGGTGTGGCGGTAACCCTCCGCTCGATCAAGGGTGACGTCGGGGAGATCGTCGTGGACCGCATCATCGCCTTGACCGGATTTCTGGGCGACACCTCGCTATACCGGCAGCTGCAGGTCCACGAGTGCTACGCCACCGCTGCCCCGATGAACCTGTCGGCGGCGCTGCTGGGGGCAGCGGGTGACGGCCCGGCGGACTGCCTGGCTCAGGCGTCGCACGGGCTGGAGGCACTCCGGGTGCCGGAACCGAACTTCTTCGTGCTGGGGATGAAGTCCTATGGACGCAACAGCACCTTCTTGCTCCGCATCGGCTATGAGCAGGTAGCCGAGGTGGCCAGCGCCTACGCGGTCCCTCAAACAGCACAATTGTAGATCAACGGTAGCGAGCCATCACGCTGACGAAGCCGCAGGAACAGCTCCACCGCGCGCCGCTTGGCCTCGGCCATGCTGACGTCGGGCCCGGCGAGCAGCATGTCCGGCGAGGTGTCGACGTCGGCGCCGGCGGGGTGCCAGTGCCAACCGTCGGTCGTGACGGTCAGCTCCGGCACGGTGTTGTCCTCGCTGATGGCGACCCCCTCAGCGGAGTATCCCCGCTTCACCAACGGCCGCACCGCGAAATCCCGATCGCGGATGCCCTTGCCGGCCAGCAGCTCCCGGAGCGGCTCCACCTGAGCGGAGTTCTGCGCCGTTTCAGTCATCCCGACCCGCACCGGCAGGCCAAGCGACAGCGCCACGTCCAGACCGGCCATCGCCTTGGCCCAGGACCCTGACCCGCGGTAGGCGTCATGGAAATCGGCCTGCGCACCGTCCAGCGAGGTCTGCAGGATCAGCCGCTGCCGGCCCGCGAGGCGCTCCAGCTGCGTTCGTCGCCAGCCCTGGTAGAGCATGGCATTGGTCAGGCACACCACGTCGAGCCGCTCGGTGGCGTAGAGCAGCATCTCGACGAGGTCGCGTTCGAGGAACGGCTCACCGCCGGTGACGTACAGCTCGGTGAAGCCCTGCGCGACCGCTTCGTCCACCAGGTCACGAAACCTCGGTAGGCCCAGCTGGCGGCGCCGGGCCTGCGGGGACGATGCGACTGAGCAGTAACTACAAGCCAGGTTGCAGTGAAAGTTGGTGTAGACCCACAACCGGGGCGGGAACAGCGCGGAACCGAACAGCGGTAGCACCGGAAGCCCGTCGTCCGGGATCTCCGGCGCGGTACCCCACGACACCTGCTCGCCGGCGAAGGAGGGCATCGCAGACTTGTAAAGCTGGAAGCGGCCGCGGGACCGTTCCACCGGCGGCACGATCTCCAGGCAGGTGCTCCACCATCCGGTTTCGACGGTCTGCGTGAACGCCTCCGGCAACCCGGCGCTGCGCATTGATGCGGCGTGCGCCCGCCAGTCGTAGTCCAGCCGTACCAGCTCCGCGGTCGCGTGGCCGTCGACGATGTCGAGCAGGGCGTACCAAACGTGCTGACCACCGTCGTTGGCCGGCCGACCCAACACCCCGACGTTGACTACCAGCGTGTCCCGGTCCGGACCGGGGAAGTGCCTGGTCCACGGCAGGCCGGAGTGTGTGCAGCAGATCACGTCCGCACCGGACGCCTCGATACGCATCCGGTGCGCGTGCTCGGGCAGCGAGTCCCACCAGAAGTCGTTGACGGCCAGCGGGGAGCCATGGACCAGGTGCAGGTCCACGCCGTCGACGGTCTCCCGGTGCTCGGTGGCCAAGGTCCGCATCCACGCCGCGAACTGCATGGAGGTGTGCCGCAGCGTGTAGTCGTAAGCGACCGCGGCGAAGGCGTTGTCATCATCGTCGGCGTATCCACAGCCGCAGTCGGGATCCCCTCGGCCGATGGCGAGTTCGTAGTTGCCGGCGATGCACTCGACGCCGTGATCGATCAGCAACGGCCAGATCGCCTCCGGCTCGGCCCCGTAGGCACCGAAGTCACCCAGGCACCACAGCCTGTCGGCACTCCGGGCTCGCGCGTCTCGGATGAAGGCTCGCAATGCATAAGGGTTGGAATAGGTCCCGCCGCACAGCGCCAACCTGGTCATAGGGCCAACCTGGTCATAGGGCCAACCTCGCCATCGACACACCTTCCGTTCGGGCCGCTACGGTGCTGTTCTTACCGTGAGGCGAACCGGTTCGGCCCGATCCCCGAATCAAGGGCAGCTGCCTGCCGCGAACCGCGGCCAGGGGAAGGAGACGGAAGGGCACGTGCATATGGGCTTGATCGATGTGTGGCGACGGTGGGAAGGTCGGACCCGACCGGTCGATCCCGAGTTCGCCGCGGTGCTGCGCCGCCGCTGGGCCGAACTTCCCGAGCATGTCAAGACGCCCGGCCAATTCCTCGGCCGGCACGCGGTGGGCTGCGAAGGCACCCACGGAGTATTCCCGCGGTGCAACCTGGCATGTACGCCCTGCTACCACTCGCGCGACGCTAACCGGGTCCGCGTGGACGGGGCACACACCATCGCCGAGGTCGACAAGCAGATGCAGTTGCTGCGACGGCTGCGCGGCCCCCGTGCGCACGCTCAGCTGATCGGCGGGGAGGTGACGCTGCTGCCTCCAGACGACCACGCAGAAACGCTGCTCACAATGCGCCGGTATGGCCGTGAGCCGATGAGCATGTCACATGGGGACTTCGACTACGACTATCTGGAGCGGCTCGCGTTGGACGGGCAAGGACGGCGGCGGCTTGCTCGGCTGTCGTTCGCGGGACACTTCGACATGCTCATGTTCGGCCGGCGCGGCATCCCGCGGGCGAGCAGCGAACGGGAACTCAACCCGTACCGGCAGCGCTTCGTCGACATGTTCACCCGGCTGCGCCGCAAGCACGGGGTGCGCTTCTTCCTGGCGCACAACATGACGGTCACCCCGGCAAACCTCGGGCAGGTCGCCGACCTGGTGCGGGACTGCCACGCGATGGGATTTGGCATGTTCTCCTTCCAACCGGCCGCGTTCGTGGGCGACGACCGGCGCTGGCACGAGAACTACCAGCAGGTCGGCATGGACGAGGTATGGCGGGAGATCGAGAAGGGCGCGGGCACCACGCTGGACTACACCGTGATCCAGCACGGAGACCAGCGGTGCAACCGGGCGGCCTACGGGTTTTTCGTCGGCCCGCGGTGGCACCCGTTCCTGTCCGGTGATGACCAGGCCGACCTCGCCGCTCGGGAGGCGTTCTTCCGTTACTTCGGCGGCGTGAACTTCGCCGGAGTCCCGGCGCCGGACCTGATTGGCAAGGTGGCGCGCACCGTCGTGCGCCACCCGGTGATCCTGGTGATCGCGGCCCAGTGGATCGCTCGCGTGTTTCGCCGTGCGGGTGGGATGCGGACGCTGCTGCGACACGGTGTGCGACCGGTCTCCTTCGTGATCCACCAGTTCATGGACGCTGCGGATGTGGCCCCGGCCTGGGAGCTGATGAAACGCGGTGAGAAGGCCACCGATCCGCGGGTCCTCACCGCGCAGGAGCGGCTGGCCTCGTGCCATTACGCGATGGCGCATCCGGAGACCGGTGAACTCGTGCCGGCCTGCGTCCAGCACAGCGTGCTCGACCCGGTCGAGAACGTCGAACTGCGCCGGTTGTTGCCGATTGTGGACATCCGTGCCTCGTGAGGTCGACCATCCCGTCCGGCTCGACGGGCTCGTGCTGCCGGACGTCCGCACCGCGCAACCCGTGGACCTCGGCGCGTTACCCGGCAGGTACCTGATCACCGCAATCCGGCACCGGTATTGACTGCCCTGCCAGCAGCATCTCGTGCAGGTGCGTGTGCAGGCCGCCGGCCGCCCGATCGGTCTCATCGCCTGCGGGTTCAGCCCACCGGGCGCGCTGGTGGCGCTTGCTGATCATGTCGGCTGGCCGGGGCTGTTCCTGTCCGATGAGGATCGCCGGCTCTACCGGTTGCTCGGCCTGCGCCGTGCAAAGCTGTGGCAGGTGTACTCGATCGGAACGCTGGCCCGCTACGCCGCCGCCAGCGCGCGCGGCCACCCCCTGCCCCGACCGGTGGAAGACACCCGCCAGATGGGCGGTGACGCCCTGTTGCAGGACGGCGTCGTCATCCGCCGTTGGCTCCCCCGCACCCCCGACGACCGGGTCCGCCCTGCCGTCCTGGTCCGTCACCTGCATTCTGGGGACAGATTGCAGTAGTCCAGGGCTCGATTAGTGCAATCTGTCCCCAGAATGCACCCACCGATGGGACACGCGAATGGCGTCTTTTGAGTACGACCTGGCGATCATCGGGGC
>JBOHFX010000186.1:0-17894 GCA_050699875.1 Pseudonocardiaceae bacterium | reverse complement strand
CCCGGCCGCGCAGGCTCTCGACATCGACGCCGCCGACCCGGATGCCGCCGTGCTGCGGCGGGCGCAGATTCATGATCTCGATCAGGGTCGTTGTCTTGCCGCACCCCGACTCGCCGACCAGGCCGAGCGTCTCGCCTTCGCGGATGTCCAGGTCGACGTCGGACACCGCGTACACCCAACCCACCCGGCGTTTCAGCAGGGCACCCGTGAGCAGTGGGAACGTCTTGCTCAGCCCGTCCAGTTCGAGCACGGGCGGGCGCTGCTCGCGAGGCAGCGCGCCCACCGGCGCGTCGGGTGCCGTGGGCAGCGGGTACACCGGTGCGCCCTCGATCCGACCGTCGGAGATCTGGTCGGCACGGATGCACGCCGCGCTGTGGTCGGCATGCGCCGGCACCGGTGCCAGCGCGGGCTCCCGGTCGGTGCACTCGGGGATGGAGATCGGGCAGCGCGGGACGAACGGGCAGCCGGGCGGTTGGTCCACCAGCAGCGGCGGGTTGCCCTGGATCGGCACCAGCGGTACCCGCTCGGCGGTGTCCACCCGGGGCACCGCGCCGAGCAGGCCGATCGTGTAGGGCATCCGGGGGCGGCCGAACAGCTCGTCGACCGGTGCCTTCTCCACCGGCCGCCCGGCGTACATCACCATCACCTCGTCGGCGGACCCGGCCACCACTCCGAGGTCGTGCGTGATCAGAATCAGCGCCGCCCCGGTCTCGGCCTGGGCGAGCTTGAGGACCTCCAGGACCTGCGCCTGAACCGTGACGTCCAGGGCGGTCGTCGGCTCGTCGGCGATGATGACCCTCGGGTCGTTGGCGATCGCCATCGCGATCACCACCCGTTGACGCATGCCGCCGGAGAAATCGTGCGGGAACGACCGCGCCCGCACCGAGGCGTTCGGGATGCCGACCAGGTCGAGCAGCTCCACCGCCCGCTTCCAGGCCACGTCGCGGTCAAGGTCCTGGTGCACCTGAAGTGCCTCGACGATCTGGCGGCCAACCGTGAAGATCGGCGTCAACGACGACAGCGGGTCCTGAAAGATCATGCCGAGCTCCCGGCCGCGGATCTCCGACATTCTCCGGTCGTCGAGCTTCAGCAGCTCCCGGCCGCCCAGGGTCACCGACCCGGACACCGCCGCGTAGCCCGGCAGCAGCCCCATCACCGCTAGCGAGGTGACCGACTTGCCCGAACCCGACTCGCCGACGATCCCGAGCGTCCGGCCGGGGTGCAGGTCGAAGTCGACGCCGCGCACCGCGTCCACCCGGCCGGCCTCGGAGGGAAAGGACACCCGCAGGTCGCGGACGGCGAGCACCGGTTCGGTCACGCTCGCCCACCGGCCTGGGACGTCGGGTCCAGAGCGTCACGCAGTCCGTCACCGATCAGCGCCATCGAGACGGTCAGTAACGTGACCAGCCCGGCTGGGAAGTAGAACAACCACGGGGCGCTGGTGATGGTATTGGCCCCGTCGCTGAGCATGGTGCCCAGCGAGACGTCGGGCAGCTGGACTCCGAAGCCGATGAACGACAGCCCGGTCTCGGCCTGCACGGTCGCGACCACCCCGAGGGTGAACGACACGATCAGCAGCGAGCCGATGTTGGGGATCAGGTGGCGCAGCACCACGCGCACCGAGCTGACGCCCATGAACCGGGCGGCCTGGATGTACTCCCGCTCGCGCACAGACGCGGCCAGCGACCACACCACACGTGTGCTGAGCATCCAGCCGAAGACGGTCAGCGCGAGGATGAGCACTTTCCAGTCGCCGCCGGCCTTCTGCGAGACCAGCGCGAGGATCAGAAACGACGGCACGACCAGCAGGAAATGCACGATCCCGAGGATGAGCTTTTCCGCCCTGCCGCTGAAGTAGGCCGCGGCCGCACCCGCGAACGCCGCGATGACCGTGGTGAGCAGCGATACCGTCACCGCGATGACCAGCGACCGCTGCAGGCCGTGCACGGCCTGGGCGAAGGTGTCGTTGCCGGTGCCGTTGGTGCCGAACCAGTGCTCGGAAGAAGGCGGCGCGGTCAGGTTGGTGAAGTCGACGTCGGTGTGTGTGTAGGGGGTGAACAGCCCACCGAACAGGCCGAACATCACCAGCAGGACCAGGATGACCAGCCCGGCCACCGCGCCCCGGTTGCGCAGGAAGCGTCGTAGGTACAGCTGCCGCCGGGACAGGCGCCGGCCGCGACGCCCGGCCCGCTGCTCGCCGGGCAGTGGCCTCGCCGGGGTGTCGGTGAGCGTGGGATGTATCCCGGGCACGTTGGTGACCATCAGCTGTTCACCCGCACTCTTGGATCGAGCGCCACCACGACGATGTCGGCCAGGATCGCGCCGATCGCGGTCATCAGCGCGCCGAAGGCGGCGACGGCGACCGCGCCGTGGACGTCGTTCTTACTGATCGTGGTGACCAAGTACCGCCCCATGCCCTCCCACGCGAAGATGGTCTCGGTGATCACGGCTCCGGTGAACAGCGCCGGGATCGCGAACGCGATAGAAGTGGCGACCGGGATCAGCGACGTGCGCAAACCGTGCCGCCGGATGGCTTGCTGCCGGGTCAAACCCTTGGCCCTGGCCATCCGCACATAGTCGGAGTTGATGTTGTCCAGTAGTAGCGAGCGTTGCAGCAGGTGATAACCGGCGTAGCTGATCACGACCAACGCCACCGTCGGCGCTACCAGGTGCTGGAGCCGATCCACCAGCAGCGGCCAGAACCCGCTCACCCCGGGCGACTGGGCGCCGGCGACGAACAGCAGGGTGGTGCCCAGCGACTGATTGAGTGAGATCGCCAGCAGCACGACCGCCAGGCCGGCGACCACCATCGGGATGTTCAAGGTGATGGTCGACAGGCCCTGGAGGAACCGGTCGGCGAAGCGGTACTGGCGGGAGGCGGTGTACACGGCGAGTGCGATACCGATCGTCGTGGACAGGATCAGCGCACACAGCACCAGCTGCGCGCTGACCCCGATCCGGAAACCGATCTGGCCGTTCACGCTCTCCCCGATCGGTGAGGATCCCCAGTCCCAGCGCAGCACGATGCCGCTGATCCAGTGCCACCAGCGTTCCAGCAGAGGCGTCTCGGGGCTGAGGTTGTACTGGTCCAGCGACCGGTTGATCTGCTCGGGCGTGCGCGGAGGCCGCAGCTGCAGATAGTTCGCCCGAGGATCCAGGAAGAAGTTGGCCAGGAAGTAGGTCAGGTTGGTGGCCACCGCGATCATGAGCAGCCAGCCGAGAGACTTCCTGACGAGATACCTCAGCACGACCGCACCGCTCCGGCCATGGGCGCCCCGATCTGCTCGTCTCCCACCAACATGTCCGCCGCGCCCCCTCGCGGACTCGCGGCAGTATAAGGCGGACATAGAACAGGCGGACCAGCTGCTCTTATTGACCGTTTTGTCGCTGTTCGTGCTCGGCGGCAGCGACGTTGTTCTTCACCTGAAGGAAGCTGTCCGGCGTCACGGAAATGGAGTCGATGCCGGCGCCTACCAGGAAACGGGCGAAGTCCGGGTCGTCGCTGGGTCGCTGACCGCACAGACCTACCTTGCGGTGCTTGCCGTGGGCTGAGCGGATCATATTTTCGACGCTCTTCGTAACAGCCGGATCGCTCTCATCGAACAGTGGCGCCAGCCGTTCGGAGTCTCGGTCGACGCCGAGTATGAGCTGGGTGAGATCGTTGCTGCCGATGGAGAACCCGTCGAAGCGGTCGGCGAAGTCCTCCACGAGCAGGATGTTGGAGGGAATCTCCGCCATCACGTAGACCTGCAAGTCGTTTCGGCCGCGGGGGAGACCGTGATCGGCCATGACCTCAAGGACTCGATCGGCTTCCTCCAAGGTACGGCAAAACGGGATCATGACGACCGTGTTGGTCAGCCCCATATCGTCCCGGACCCGCCGGACGGCTTGGCACTCGAGGCCGAAGCCTGCCGGTAGCCCTCGCTGTAGTAGCGGCTCGCTCCGCGCCAGCCCAGCATGGGGTTTTCCTCGTCCGGCTCGAACGCTGTACCGCCGATGAGCCTCGCGTATTCGTTGGTCTTGAGATCACTCATCCGGACGGTGATCGGCTTTGGCCACTGGGCGGCGGCGATGCGGGCGATCCCGTAGGCGAGGCGTTCGACGAAGAACTTGGTCTTGTCGTCGTAGCCGCGGGTCATCTCGCCGATCCGGTGACGGGCGTCGGTGTCCTCGAGATCGTCGAAGCGGATCAGCGCCATCGGGTGGATCTGTATCTGGTTGTTGATGACGAACTCCATCCGGGCCAGGCCTACCCCGTCGGCCGGTAGCCGCCACCACCGGAAGGCGGCTGAGGGGTCGGCCAGGTTCAGCATGACCTCAGTCGTCGTCGCAGGGATGTCGGCGAGGTCGATCTCGCGTGTCTGGTACTCGAGGATCCCCTCATAGACGACGCCCGTCTCGCCCTCGGCGCACGAGACGGTGATCTCCTGCCCGTCCGACAGCATGGTCGTGGCATCACCGGTCCCGACGACAGCGCCCACGCCCAGCTCTCGGCTCACAATGGCGGGCGCACCCCGAGCTCCCGGTACGCGTCCGTGAGCTCCTGGGCGAGATGTGGTGGGAACTCGGCGTCCATAATCATCCGGCGGCCAAGGCGTGGGCCGGCATCGATGAAGCGATCAACGCGCACATTGGACCGAATTCGGACGGTGTTTTCCCTGGCGCGGTGGTTCTCCTCGGCATGACTGACACCGGCTTTCGGCCGGCCGAGCGTTACCCAGCCGAGCGCTTCGCCGCGACCTCGACCGGAAACCCTTACGAACGCAACATGATCTCAACCGGTGTCCCGTACCCGATCCTCGGTAACCGAGGCGTCGACGATTTCACGGGTTGGCGTCGGCATACGCTGCTGGGCGAGGTCACGACGGCAACAGCGCATACGCCTGCGGCGGTGTCGCTGGCCATGCTGGCGTGTTCGGCACCGCCCGCGATGTTGCGGTCTACGGTCAGACCTTGATCAACGGTGGTGGTTACGGCACTCGGCGCCTCTTCACCCAAGCTACTTTTACTGAGTTCACTCGTGATTAAGTCCATCGGGGCCAGGGCCTCGGTTTCTGGACCCATCGGTTCCAGGACATTCCGGGTCTTGACGATGGAGGCATCGGCCACAGCGGGTTCACCGGCACTCAGTTCGCCGTGGATCCCCAGCGGGGCTTGGTAATCGTGATGCTCACCAATCGAAACCACCCCAACCTGCCCTACGATAGCGTGACGCCGGTGTGGAACGCCGTGCTTGCGGCCGTCGGCAAAGCGTTGATCGGCCATGGCTGATTCTGTGGCGCGGCGCGGCGGCCCTCGCCGGCGAGACCATCACGCCCGGCATCGGCACACCGAGCGCACGGCGCGGTCGAGGCCGCGGCGGTGCAGCGCGTCGAGGTGCTGGTCGCGTTCGGCGTCGTCAACTGCTTCGCGCAGCGCGGGAGCACAGTCCGCGCTTCCCCACGTGGTCCGGGTGGCGGCCAGCGCGTCGAGCAGCTCGCCGGTGATCCGGTCGAGCTCCAGCCGGGCCTGCCCGAGATCGGGTGCGGTGGTGGGGGCGCGACCGGGCTCGGCGCTCCAGTTGGAGAACAGCCCATACTGCATCACCTTGTTGGCCTCGATCTGGTCCTGGAACACCGACGTGCACTCGCGCGGGTCCAGGCCACGCTGCGCGGCCCCGGCCGAGACCGCGTCAAGCAGGACCTTCTCCCGGGCCGGGTCGGCGATTGGCCCGCTCGTGCCCCACTCGGCGGCCGCGACGGTGTCCGCCGTGCGCAGGCGCTGGGTGGCCAGGTTGACCAGCCGGTTCATCGTCGCTGCAGCGGTGTGATCAGGGTGGCATCGTTGCCATTGTCCTTGAACTGCGCCAGAACGGCCATGCAGTAGCGCCAGATGCTCGCGAAGGGAGTGAATGAGACAGGAATAAAGATGATGGGGGATTTTAACCTGGCGAACGGCTCGGAGTCCCGACTCAGGGCTGCGTGCGCAACCGGGATCATTCTTCAAATACCGCGAAGATGTGTGTTGTCTAATTACCGAACCTGCTCAAGATCGCTCCGCAATGGATCATTGGTGAGGGCCAATGTCGAGCACGGTGATCACCGCGACGGTTTGATTGTCGCGGATCTCATCCGGCCCGTACATCCACCAAATCCGCCACGCCCCGGGCGTGCGATTTTCCACGTATGAGTCCCACACCTTCGCCTTCGGGGCGCCGGGGAAATTCTCGTACTGGTGCGAGTGTAACCCTGGGTGACGGGGGTTGATCTGCAGCAATCCCAGGGCGCGGTGCACCTTACGCAGTTTGGCCGCGTACTGGGGACTGCCATCCAGTAAGTCGAGTCTTTCCCGGGCCGGGGTGGCAAAACGTAGCTGGTAGGAGCCCGTCTGGCTACTCGTCATCGGTGTCGGTGGCGTAACCGGTGAAGTCACCTAGATCGACGGTGCGCCCGGCTTGGGTCTCGGCAATCCCGATACGGATGCGCTCGGCCAGGGCAGGGTTTTCCCAGACGATCAGCTCACGCTCAGGGATGGAGACCACCGGGGTGAGCAGCAGCACGCCATCGATGTTGCGGGCCACCCGGTAGCGTCCTCCTGGCTCGGCGCCGGCGCGGCCCAGGCTGACCCGGCCGCGGCCATCGACCTCGGTTTCGGTGACGATCTCGAAGGGGACGGGCAGTCCTTCTGGCAGGGCGGACATGGCAACCTCCTGTCTCCGCCGACCAGTCTGCACCCTTGTGGGAAAGTAGGCAAGTGGGTAATGCCCACTTGCCTACGTCGGGGGCGGCGGATGTCCCTACCTTTCCGCCCATGACGGATCTTGCTGGACACCGCAAATCCGTGCGTCAGCGTTGAGTCTGGTGATTCCTGATTCGAGCCTCGCACCACGCTCCGCACCACGAATAGCCAGCTCAGGGCCGCTGGGGTCTGGCTTGATGCCCTCGGCAGGATTCGAACCTGCGACACACGGTTAGGAATTTCGTCAGTACCGGCCGTATAGGGCTGACGTGCTGATTTTGCCCGGCTCGTCAGTGGCCGGACTCTCAGTCATTTCGCACCGGCTTCGCGTTTCGCGCGCTCGTACCTCAGCTGGCACTGTTGCATTGAGGCGAAGAGCGTCCCTGCCGTGTGCCAAGCAGTGAGGCAAGGGCCCTCAGGTGCCTGGCAACCATGATAATCAGACTCTGGAGGCATCTCGCATCGCTTTTGGGCGAGCGGATGGAGCAGGTTGCGAGGGCCGATCGCTCAATGCAACAGTGCCCTCGCGGGTCCGTCACCGCCGCCGAGGTTCAGTTAGTTACCCCACGACGGATATCGTGACCAGGGTGGACAGTGACTTCCCCGCCGGCATCATGGGATTGCAGGTTGCCGAGCATAGTCGCGATGCGTAGGTGGTGACTGTGGTAGGGGAGATAGATACGCTGACCGCGCCGGGACTGGCCAGCTGCTTGGTGACGCAATTGTGCGCTACTCGGGTCGTGGTGGTGGACCTCGACGGTGTGGAGTTCCTGGGATCTGCTGGGCTGTCCGCGTTGGTCGAGGCGAACAATCTGGCCGCCCGCGAAGGCCGGGTACTGCGGTTGGTGTGCCACTTTCGAACCGCCAACCGAGCCCTGGAAGCGACCAAGCTGCGGCAACAGTGCATCTTCGCCGACTTCGTGTCGACTGCCCTGCAGGAGCTACCCTGACGGGTGGTTCGTTGAGGTCGCCGCCGGCCAGTACCGGGGGAGGCCGGGTGCGCGTCGGTTGGCTTGCGCCGCTTTGTCTTTGGTCTGATTACTTATTGAACCGGCGTCGGCGGAGTTTGATTCTCGTCGACACTGGGAAGTCCCGTCGAGATCCGGAAGCGCTGCCCTACCCCGACACGTGGTGGTTGATCGCCGAAGGAGACGACGATGGCACGCACAATCAGCGTCAGCCCTGATGCGGAGCTGCGATGAGCGGTGACGCAGGTGGATAGCAGCGGCTCGATCATCGGTGGGCGCAGGCTAGATTCTACCCGTGGGCAGCCTGGGCTGGCGATCGAGCTGCATACCACAGCCAGCCCGGTGGTGATTCCCCTCATTCGCGCGGTCGCTGCCGATCTGGCCGCCCGCGCCGACTTCGCGCTTGATTCCATCGATGACCTGCGGATGGCTGTGGACGATGCGTGCGTCATGCTGCTCGGAATCGCCGCTAACAGCGCGACGCTGAGCTGCCGGTTTACCGTCCGGCCCGAGCGGATCGAGGCGGTCGCTGAAGTCGACGTCGACGACGGGGCGGATCCGCTGCCCACCGGGTCATTTGGTTGGCGGGTACTGGAGTGCCTCGCGGAGGAGGTTGGTGCCTGTCTCCTGCCTGCTCAGTCTGGTCAGCGTGGCCGGGTGCGCATCAGCCTAGGTAAACACGCCGTGACGACGCTCCCGTGGGACTGATGAAGGCTGTGGACCTATGTCAACAACCCGGTCACCAATGGCTCGGTGCCGCGTCGCCCTTGCGTGAGCAGGTGATGTTGTCCGTCGAGCTGCCTACCACAGCCAGCACCATCGCGAGTCCCAGGAGTCGCACGGTCGCCGCCGGTCTCGCCACCCGCGCCGACTTCGACCCGACTCAGCCCGCCGGGCACGAAGAAGGCGATTAACAAATCGATCTTGTTACGGTCACAATCCGTGCGTCAGCTTCGATTCGGTGAGCTGTAGTTCGAGTCTCGCACCACCGGACGCACCACGAATGCGCAGCTCAGGGCCGACTTACGGCTCTGGCTTGGTGCCCCTGATCGAGCACCTTTCGAACGGACAATTCGGGACAAAATCTAGACAGATTGACCAACTTCAACGCGGTTCCAGTCGTGCCAGCGCGGCTGATGCGGCTCTGTGGCTGTAGCTTGGTCGAGCCGTTGCCAGTAGCCGCAAGTTCGTGAACCAAGATCACTATAGCGTGTGGTTAAGCGCGCGCAGCGGTACCTCGTACGGCATCGAAAGTCATAAGCGCGTACACCCTTCTGCGTTCCCTTGATTTCTCCTTCTATGCATGTGAACTGCTCGAAGATCCAACCGCTCGTGTCGTTCAGAGGCCTTAGTTCCGATATTTCCTGTATTTCCTGACACGGTCGAATAGGGCCTGCGCCCGCGCAATGGCGTCTTCCATCTCGTCGGGCGAGGGAGCCACGTAGTTCACCTCCGGATTCTTGTCGTGCCGACGAGCCCATTGCGAACACTGGTTATACACATCCTGATACTCGCGGTCGTCTTCATCCGTAACTTTAGCAAGCAGTCGCACCATCTTCGGGCGAACTTCCCAGCGTGCGCGGTCAACGAGGTAGCTCAAAATCTCGACGCTGACGATTCGCTCAAGGGTCTCGCTTAATTTGCCCGCCCAATCGGCGGAGATTCTCTCGTAGTCCTCCGATGAACAGGTCGTGCACTCGCGCCTGATACGAGCCAGCTCGGTTCTGCAGTCGTTTAGCCGGGTAGCGACGTCCCGCGCCTTCCACGGATAGTTGTTGACGCAGACGCCTGGGATGCCATCAGGACGACGCTCGATCGTCCGCTCTGTCACATTGATGTCGGCCAGTTCGGCTGCTTTGGCCAGCTCCCCCACGAAGGCTAGGTCATGAGTAAAGACGACCACCTGCCGATCTGTTGCTAGTTCGGCCAGGCGACGTGCCACGTACTTGCGGCGTTCGTGATCGAGTGATGTTACTGGGTCATCGAGTACGATCGCAGACTTTGTATCGTCAAAAACCACCTCAGTGAAGAAGCCAGACAGCCCCAGTGCCGTCTGCTCTCCCTCGCTCAGAACCTTCTTGACGGGGGCTTTTTTTGCAGCACCAAGCAGCGCCGGTCGATGGAGAAGCTGGCCCTTGACGCCCCCGATGTCGTCGAGCGTGATCCGGCGCAGGTGCAGTCGCTCTGACTCGCGTGTGAACTGATCGCGTACTTGACGGGTCACGTGTTCACGAGTGAGATCTGAGCACTTCCGCGTTATTGGGCCTGTATCCGTCAATCGCTTGGCTGACTCGATCTGCGCACGGATTTGAAGACGTGCCACCTCCTGACTGATCACGTCCTTATTCGACGCCAGCGCGATCACTCCTTGAAGCTCGGCCACGCCAGTGCTGGTGGAATGCAAGGTGTCAGCGAAGTTGCTGGCGTCGATAGCGGTGGCTTGAGCCTTGAGCTGTCGCGCGCGGTCGGTCAACATCTTTCCTAGCCCAGTATCCAAAGCGGTCGGCTGGTCCTCGGTGCCGTCGAGCCACGCCACGATTGATTGGCATCGCTTCCTAGCCCCATCCGTCCATGCGTCTACGGTGTCTGCGAGCACCGCATCGGCTATCCGCACCTTCGCAATGGCCGCAAGCACGGTCGGTGGTGGTTGCGACAGGACAACGACGGACTGACGTGAGGATGTGAGTGTCTGCTCGGCTTGGGCCGCATCCCGCTCAATCGTATCGTACATGAAGGCCTGGAACCTCTTAAGGCGTCCCGCCGCAGTCTCGGACAACTCTTGCTGACAGAGCACGCACCGGCTCCCGGCCGCCATAACGGGGAACTTGTGATCGTGATATGCCTCGGCTTCGGAGAAGGCTCGCGCTGCGTCCCACAGCGCACGCCAGGTAGCGGTTCCAACCCCCGACACCGGTTCTGCATTGAAATCTTGCGACGAAGCAACTGTTGCCGCTGCCCGCAGCTCCGTGGCCCTCGTGCGCAGCTTCGCAAGCTGCCCAACGCCTTCAGAGGCGAGCGTGGCAGCGAGTCGGTTGCAGTACTCCGCCGCGATGTCCAGATTGGTAGCCAAGGCGGTGAGGTGGTCCTGTTCCTTCGTCGGGTCACTGGCCTTGAGTCGCGCCTCCTCGGAGAGCAATTTACCGAGCTGCTCGGCAGCATCCGCGGGTGCCTGACACTGTGCGTCAATATCTGCTGCAGAGGTATTCGCCTTGAGACCTGCCACGAACCGCGCGGCGGGCGTACCATTCGGTACGGACGGCATGGCCAGCTTTGCGGCATCAGTTTCGCTCAGGCGCCGTTCGACGACCGCCCGCACCGCATCGCAAACGGCAATGAGCTGATCGAGCAGGATCAGGGCCGACGGTCGATAGGTGATTTCGGACTCGGTATTCAGATAGGCGTCGCCACATGCCTTGTCAAAGAAGTGAACCTGCTGCAGCTCAGCTATAGGACCGTCCGGCCACTTCCATTCTCGGTCGCCGGTGTCGACGCCAATCTTGTAGTCGACGAGGGCGTGCTGTTCCTGGGCCTCGGCCGTGGCAAAGACGTCCATCAGGATGTCGTCGCGAATGCGTGCGCCGACTAAGCTCTTGAGTAGGCGGGCATACCCGGATTTGCCGCTGGCGTTGTCGCCGTAGACGACCGTGAGTCCAGTCGTGCCGAAGGTGAGGGTCTGGTCGGGTGCCAAGGCGTTGACGCCGGTGAGGTCTCTGAGAGCGGACAGGTGTACGCCAGCTGAGGTGACAGGAGATCCCGGGATATCACTTGCGGCAAGGCCGGCGGTCTCATGCTGCTCGCCTGCGATCAGTCGGTCGGAGAGCGCGGCGACAAAGGCCTCGTTGCATGGCTCTTGACGACAGAGGCGAGTCAGAACGTCCTGCTGCCAAGCTGGTCTTGTGGCTGCCCAGGCAGCAAGGTCGTTTTCAAGCGTTATGAGTAGGTCCTCTGGCGGCTTGTTGCCCGCGCTGTGGCTTGAAGTGGTGAATTCGTGCGTGTGTGGGATTCATGTGATGATCATTATATGTCCTAGAACCTGAATTGTGACCATTCTCCCTTCGCTCCGACTTCTAGCGAAATCGCTGATGACGCCCTTCTGTCAAGTGTCCACCGAGCAATAGTGGCGATGGCTAAGGTGATATCCTCAAATCAGCCATCAGGGTGTCTCCGCAGCTGAATACGCATGTGCTTGCGCGCGACACACTCAAGCTCGAACCCAGCGACGAGTCACAGCACTGCCGCAGCCGCTTCTCCACGGCCAGCGTCACAGCCTGTAGCCTGCCAGGTGCAGCGTGTGTTGCCATCGCTGGGGTCGCGTACCCTCTCATCAGACCGCCTGCAACCTCAGGAGATGCACGTTGCCAACGGCATGGGAGCGACAACAAGCGTAGGCTCTCAGAGAGCGCCACTTGGCCGAGCGCGACGCCGAGACACGCCGACGCAATGAGTTAACTAGCCGAAGGCTCGCCGACCTGGACAGTATCCTGGCTACGGGGGTATCACAGAGCGTTGCTCTTAATTACGATGCCCGTGAACTGCCTCTCCCAGAATTTGATGCTGGTGAACTCGATTTTCCTTATGCAGAGCCAACTGTGGAAGATTTTTTCCCTCCTGAACCTGGCACGCTTGCGCGGATGGTTCCGGGGTGGAGAAGTCGCTACGAGGCCCAACGAATGCGGGCCGAGGAGGAGCTCAACGCAACCCATGCGGAGTGGCAACGTCTTGAGGAAGAGCGCAAGAGGAAGAAAAGGCAGCTTGCGGAGCGCGATAAAGGACATCAACAAGCAGTCAGTGAGGTACAGAAGCAACACCTGCGTATGGATGAGCTTACGGCAGACGCACGGACGGGCAAGCAGTACGCGGTAGAAGACTACGTTCGCCACGCGTTAGAGACAAGCGCGTATCCGCGAGGATTTCCAGTCAAGTTCGGACTGAGGTACCTCCCTAGCCGCAAGAATCTGCTCATTGAATATCAATTCCCGGTCGCGCGGGAAATCATCCCGGCTGAAGTCTCTTGGAAGTACGTCAAGACTCGCGACGCCATCGATCCGAAGTTAATATCCGCAGCCGAGATGAACAGGATTTATAAATCCGTACTTGCTCAGGTGACGCTGCGGACACTCTACGAAATATTCGCGGTTGATACTTTCAAGCATATTGAGACGGTCTTTTTCAACGGCTTCGTTAACGATGACGACCCCACGACTGGACGCCCGATCCAGCCTCGACTCGTCTCCCTCCGTGCTGATCGCGATGAGTTTCTTGATCGAGATTTCCCTCGGCTGAATCCGGTCAAGGCCTTGCAGAGCCTTCGGGCGAATTTCTCTCCGGCACCGACCGAGCTCCTGCCCATACCTGCGGTCGTGGAGTTCGATGTAAACGACCCCCGATTTATCGAGGAGCAAGACATCGTCTCTGGCCTTAATGAAGACACCAACCTTATTGATCTAACCCCTGAAGCCTTCGAACATCTAATTACCAATTTGTTCAATGCAATGGGCTTCGAGGCCTATCCCACGCAGAGATCCAAAGATGGCGGCGTCGACTGTATTGCTTACTACAAAAAATCTATCGTTGGAGGGAAGTATGTCGTCCAGGCAAAACGATGGACTCGCACTGTACAGGTCGATGCCGTCCGCGACCTCTTCGGGGCAATGGATCATGAGCGCGCGAACAAGGGCATCCTGATTACAACCTCGAAGTTCGCACCAGCCTGCTGGAAGTTCGCCGACGGGAAGCCGATGGAGCTCATCGAAGGCAATAACTTGCTTGATATGATCAACACGCATACTAAGCTAAAGGTGAGGATTGTAATGCCCCCAGAAAAGTCCTAGATGTATCGATTATGGCGCGAATCCGACCAAGCTATGCCTTGCTGGTCTCCTCCACGGCCCTCAAGACGACATGCCACGGGTATCTGTCTAGGTACTTCGAGCCCTGGTGCGGCACGTGTGGTTCGTAGCCTTCCGCTACTAACGGCGCTCGCTGGGGACTCGTCCAGGCGGTGCGTGCAAATAAGCAGGGAACGATTGGATTTGTGAGCTTCGCGAAGATTTGCATGCGAGGCGAGGCGGTTCGGTGGGCGCAAGCTGCCAGCGTATCTCAGTCAACTACTTCATTCGATTTCCTCTCGGACAGCGTGATGGAGAAGCTAGCAGCACCAGTCGCTCATGATGTTGTGATGGATCTCGACGCGGCACTCTTAATTCTCAATGTGAATCAGCGCGAGCTGGTGTTGCGAAGGTACGTTGACGATCAACCGCTTGGGCAGATCGCGGCGGACCTCGGGGTCACCGTCAGTGCCGTGAGCCAGCGGCTCAGCACAATCCACAAGAAGCTTGCCGCTCAGCCAGAACATATTTGGAGTACGTTTGCTGCCGCCTGAACACCGCAGAAGATGCGGCTCTTGAGGTAGTGCTGGTGGATACGGGGCCTCTCACCCCTTCATTAGGTCGCTGGTTTATTGGCGCATTTTATAGGCCATCGGTCACCCACTGTACTATTTTCGCAGTGCGTGTGAGGTCAGGAACGGTAACTGGCGCTCCGGCTTGCGTTAATTGGGCCTCATTACTCTTGCCACTAGCGACGCCGATGACCCGCACACCAGCCGTGAGGGCTGCTTCTACATCCTTGGGTGTGTCTCCAATAAGTACGGTGCGCTGGTTGTCGAACGTGACCGCCACTCGCTCTGTTGCGCGTTGCTGGGCAATGGTGACCAGCTCAGGGCGTTCGGTGTGGTCGTCGCCGTAGGCACTGCTGGCAAGATCGAGATATGGATCAAGACCGAAGACTTCCAGCTTGATGCGCGAAACGTCCCGCAGGTTGCCGCTGAGGACGGCTTGGTGGACGCGGGGGTCAGCGGCCAGGGCTGCCAACGTCTCCTTGGCTCCCGGAAGGGCGCGGCCGGCCGTGGCTAGCTCCTGGCGCGCGTCGTCGTGACCCTGGATGAGCGCGGCAGCGAGGCGACGCATGATCTGCTCGGTCGGCTCAACGTCATGGAGCTGGAGTGTGTCGTGCATGATGACCAGCTCGGTTCGACCTGCCACGTCGGCGAGCTGCCTGAGCGGCTTACCGGTGACACTAGGGAATATCCGCTCGTAGATGGCCCGGCCGACGCCGCGTGTCTCGATCAGGGTGTGGTCGATGTCCCACAGCACCAGGATGTGCGGCGGTTGATCTGCGGTATCCCGTTCGGCCATACACTTCAGTCTGCCAAGGGAGCGGCCACCAAGGCGTAGCATCCCTGTCGATCACGCCCCCGGATGACGGGTAATCGGCATGGACGAGCAACTGGCGCGGGCCATCGGTGAACGTGTGCGAGCCCGCCGTACCGCTGGACGACGGAAGCAGACCGTGGTGGCCGGGCTGGCAGGCATCACGGCGGACTACCTGTACCAGATCGAGCGTGGAATGAAGCTGCCGACCGTTTCCGTGCTGACCCGTCTCGCTGAGGTGCTGGGGATGTCGGTGGCCGAGCTGCTTAACCAGGAGCTGGCGACCAGCACCCGACTATCGAACACAGCGGATGGAGAGGAGATCTACCGCGCCTTGACCGGGCCGCCTCCAGCCGATGGCGAAGCGCCGCCGCTGGCCGAGCTGCACGAGCAAGTGGAGCAAGCATGGAGGACATGGCAAACGTCTCCGCAACGCTACAGCCAGCTTGCAGGGCAGCTGCCGCAGCTCATCGTTGACACCGAGTGGGCCGTGCACTCACATCAAGCGGAGGCCGGCTCCGGCTTGCGGCACGCCTGGAGCTGTGCCGCCGATCTCTACAGCCTGGTACGGACCGTAACTAAGCGGTTCGGCAGGTTCGACCTGTCGCTGCTCGCGGCCGACCGGGCCGTGCGGGCGGCCGAGGTCGCAGGCGATGCCTTGCGGCTGGGGGTCGCGCGGTGGAACTTGGCTCAGGTGCTGCTAGCCGACGGGCAACCCGAGGGCGCGGAGACGGTAGCGATGCACGCTGCCGAGGCCCTACGGCCCCTCATGGCCGAGGGTGAGGCCGATGCAGCGGCGATCCACGGTGCTTTACTCCTCATCGGAGCGGTCGCCGTTGCTCGTCAGGGTGACGCTTGGACCGCTCGTAGTCGCATACGGCAGGTCGCCCCGCTGGCCGAACGCACAGGTGAGTGCAATACGTTGTGGACGGCGTTCGGACCAACCAACGTCGCGATGTACGCCGTGACCGTCGAGATTGAGGCGGGCGAAGCGGTGGAAGGCCTGCGGCTGGCCGAACAAATTAACTACCGACATTCCCCGTCCATTGAACGGCGGGTGGCTTTTCTCCTGGACCAAGCCAAGGGGTACGAGCAACGCCGCGACTACGCCACCGCCTTGCTCCTGCTGCATACCGTTGAGCGCGAGGCTCTTGAAGACGTGCAGCACCGACCCGCCGCTCACACCATCTTACGCACGGTAATCACACGCGGCCGTCGCTCGGTCGCCACCGAAGCAACGCAGACTGCGGACCGGGTAGGGCTGTCGTTGAATTAGGAAGCCAGACTGCGGGACAACCCGAACTGACAGTTCGGATCAGACCCTCGCAGCTGCCTTAACGTCCTCGCCCTGGCCCCAGGGCCGGGCTGAAACGCTGAGCTGGCTGCCGTCCCTCCAGGACGTTCCCCCGCTTCCGCCAGTCCGGTGTTCCCCGGTCCTGGGTGCCGTTCATTTGTGCGGGCGAGAGGCGGCTACGGAGACGTGCGGCACGAAGATAATCAGTCGGACCAGCGTTTTGAGTGGTTCCGTGGCGGTGATGGCAATGGTGACCAACATGGGTGACGGGTCCCTGGTTCTTGAGTCCTGGCGGGACGGACCGACCGCGTATCTGAGTCCGGCTGACGCCGTACCGCTGCGGCGGGTGCTTCAGCGATCTTTGAGAATGCCGCGCTGGCGTTAGCGAAAAATACCGTAGAGCCGCACCGGGAGTCGTGAGCATCCTTGAGCCGCGAACTGCGAAAGCCACCTTCAAAGCAATATCAGCCTGAAGGTGTACCTCCTGAAGGGGTTCCATACCCCCGAATGGCTGTGCCCCGCAGAGTCTTTGTCAAAGGCATGCAGGGTGTTGATGTGACTGTGGTGGTGACAGTGGTGCAAGGCACGGTATGGCTGGCGATCTCACCACCATTTACCTGGGAGGCCATCATGGAGCCGGGGAAGGTTGACGAGCTGATGCATGTGCTAGAGTTGGCTCGGGACGAGGCCAAGAAGATGATGGCCGCGCATAATGGGCGGTCGCCTCGTGAAGACAAGGTGGCTGTGCGGCAGATTACGAGTGGGTCTGCTACTCCGTAGCCAAGCAGATCATAGTGCGCTATGTATAGCAGCCGTAATGATATGCCCACCCAAACGGCAAAATGAAAACTGCCTCAGTGCGAACGTACCAAGACAGTTGAGTAAAGCATTAATTGAGACATCTTGCTTCTAGCGCCTCAAGCAAGAGTTTAACCCGCTCCCAAGCTTGGTTCTGGACGTGAACTTCGGTGACCCGGTGACACCCGAGATCAGGTGTGCCGACTTCCCACAGCTGCTTCACGAGGGCACATTCCCGATATGGGACGTACCCGATCGAGACGGTCGTGGCCGAGAAACTCGCCACCATGATGGCGCTCGGTGAGGTCAATACCCGCGACCGTGATTGGGCCGACCTCTGGCGCCTGACCGATCCGCACGACATGAGTGGTGAGGCCCTACGCGCGGCCCTGGTACGGACCGCTGCGTACCGCGGGAGTTCGCTTCGGCCGCTGTCTGAGGTCATGGTCCGGTTACCGCAAACTGCGACAGGCCTCCTACACGGCGTGGCGGCGCAGCCAGACAGCGGTGAGGGGGTGTCGCGGACTGGCGGCGTGTCGGTCCGTCATGGGTGGTCCCCCGACGGTGGTCACGAGGCTCATGTATGCGGACTTGCCGGGAGCGGTGCCACTCGACGCGATGGAGAGCGTCAACGCAGCATGGTGCTCCATAGGGGCACGAGATCGGAGAGTTCGGCACTGGGCAGTTCGATGCTGAGCTTCGCGCACTGGTCGACTACCTGTGCTGCGCGCTCGGCCGCGTAGTCCGGGGAGTATTCCAGCAGCGTTTCGCTTCCGCCGTCGCGGCACTCGTACAAGCCAAGCAGAATGCCCGCCGCGAGTTCGACAGCCGCGGTTCTCATGCCAAGCGCGGCTCGGCGTTCGAGGTCGTGCAGGAAGGGTTCCAGCGCCTCGTCAAGGATCTCGT
>JBOHFX010000185.1:0-8717 GCA_050699875.1 Pseudonocardiaceae bacterium | reverse complement strand
CCTCGTCACGCTACGTTTCGGGACTGGACCTGCACTGACGGGGGCTGGCTGCGATGAGGCAGCTCGGTGACAGCCCGCGTGGTGGGGTCGGTCCGGGTGGCTGAACTGGGCCCGGTGATGCGGGCATCGCTGGATATCGCCCACGATGTCGGGAGTGACCGCGAGCTGGCCGAGCAAATCTGCCAGGCGTGCGTGGTGGGCTTGGACGTCGATGGTGCGGCGCTGTCGCTGTTGACCGGGAGCAGCGTGCGGGAGACGTTGTGCGCTACCGACACGACGGCGGAGTTGGTGGAAGATCTGCAGTTCAGCCTGGGGGAGGGCGCGTGCGTGGATGCGGCGCTGACTGGGCGGCCGGTGCTTGCACCACAGCACCGAGGTGAGCCGCTGGCCAATCTTCGCGGGCGCCGTGATGGAACAGTCCGACATCGGGGCGCTGTTCGCGGTGCCGATGCGGTGGGGAACAATGAACCTCGGCGTGCTCGACCTGTATCGCAAGGCACCGGGTCCGCTGCGTGACATGCATTTACGGGACGTGATGCGCGCTGCGGACCTGGCTGCGTTGATGATTCTCTGGGTGCGCACCGATCCCGGTGACGGGGAGCGGCTGGACTACTCGTTGCACGGCCGCGCGAAGATCCACCAGGCCACCGGCATAGTGCTAGTCGAACTCGGGTCAGCGCGCAGGATGCCCTGGCCCGAATGCGGGCCTATGTCTTCGCTGAGCAGCGGTTGTTGGGCGACGTCGCTCAGGACGTAGTGTTTCGGCGGTTGCGCTTCACCCAGGACATGACGTGAGCCGGGAGATGACAGATCGCCCTTCCCTGACAGAGCCACCCCGCCCGCCGACCAGCACCAGTCAGGCAGAGCACGGGGCGATCGCGAATCCCGATCAGCAAGTGAAGCCACACCGCGCGTCCTTCGCGATTCCAGAGTGGGTCGAGGAACGCAACGTTGTCTTTTACGCTCTAACCGTGAAGGGCTTGTTGGGCGACATTCCCGAGCGAGTTGATCGTCAGACTGGGCTTGAAGAGACTATGATCATTCGGATACTCCTCGGTCATTAAACTCCGCCAGCGGACGCGCTCTCATCACAGACGATGAGCCTTCGCAGCGGCGAACACGCACTAATGGATGCTATTTACTGTGTCTTCGAGCACGTGGAGCAAAGTCGTCTGTTCTGGCAGCTCCCTTGCGAGTGCACGCCGTGGTTGTGGCGAGCGAGGAGGTACCAGGTTGCGTGGGTTGATTGATCGATGCGCAGGGATCGATGTGGGTCAGGCGCTGTTGGTGGTGTGTCCGGGTGGTCAGCGAGCGGGGAGGGTTAGTCGATGAGGGGCGCTCGTTCGGCGCGACGACCCCTGACTTGCTGGCTTACGGGACTGGCTGGCGTCGGGCACGGGAGCACGTACAGCCGAGGTGACGGCCAAGCGCGTCGCCGTGCTGACCCTGATCGGACGGGCCGATGACGCCATCGCCGTGGGTGGCGCCGCCCTCGACGCGCTTGCCGGCGACCAGCACGCCGAGCTGTGCCTGCGGTTGGCCCGCGCCGCGGTGGTCGCTGGGTGCTGGGCGGCGGCCGAGGACTACGTCGAGCGGTCCACCCGCCGCACGACCCGGGCTCGCTGGTGCTTCGGGCCGACGCCGCGTTCGGGGCCGGGCGAGCGGACGAGGCTGCCGCGATTGCTGCGGTCGCCATCGAACGGACCGACGACACCGGCGCATACACCTCTCTGTGCGAGGCAGTCCGGTGCCGCCCGGACATCGCCTGTGGCGACAGCGACCCCACGATCGACAAGGTGTGTGGGCAGACCGGCCTGTTCACCGTGCCAGCGCACCCATTCGGGCAACAGTGCCTTAGTCGCGACGGTGATCGGATCATCAGGGATCCAATCGTTGATCAACGCGAGCTGGAATTCAACTCGATGCGGCGAGACCGCATGCCAGGTCTCGGGCAGGGCTCCCTCCATCCACTCCTGTGCCAGCGCACCGACGGCCTCCGGATCGGGTTCGATACCGTGCCGCCGCACATGCCAGCCGGTGAACGCCTCTGCCATCGGATCGGTGTGGAGGTCGTAGTACAACGATCGCGCCGCCGGCAGCGGCATTCCCTGTCTCCGCAGCGCATCCGCGAGATCGTGGATCCGGCGGCGCGCCCGGAACCAGTTATCCAGCACCGTCCGCGATTCGGTTCCCCGCAGAATCTCTGCTCCGGAATCGCAATGGACGAGGCAGAGCAGGCGCTCCGCCGTCTCGACCCGCTCCGGGCGTGCGTCCTCCGCCGTATCGCCCACCATCGCTCGCCACGCGGTGGCCGCTTGCTGCACATCGTCAAAGACGCCGGCATGGACGATCTCGATGAACCCGCACGCGTCGATGTCGAACAGGAACACCGAGCGGTCCACCCCACAGGGATAGGAAAACTCAGCGATCAGTGCGATGCGCGCGCCGTACGCGTCGCGCATCTCCCACACCTCACCAGTGGCCGTGATCCGCGCGAGATACCGCAGCCAGTCCGGCTGCTGCCGCACCGCCGCAGCACTCCGCAACGCCTTCTTCTCGCGGCTCAACGCTTTCCGCGCTATGGACTGCAGCGTCGGTGACCCGATCGAGGTAAGACCGTGCAGCAATCGCCACGGTGGCTCCCACGCGCCGTCCCTCCTGCCCACCTCCTCCCGGATCTGAGCCGTCGCGGCCTCCGTGAGCTCCTCGAACCACCAGCTGAACCACATCCCCTCGCGTTCCTCACGCAGGACGCGGTGCAGCTCGGCGCCCAACAGCTCCGTTGTCGCCTGTTCAAGCTCCCGAGGCCCCCGCGCCGCCATGACGACGCCAGCCCGATCGAGGACAGCCTTAATCGAGGAGTCAAACCACACTGGCCGCTGCGGCGGATCCAGCAGTGACTGCATCGCCGTGAACGCCGACTGCGGTGGAGCTGTCCACATGCCATAGGTGCGACGGCGCGCAGTACCCCGCAGACCGGAGGTGATCTTACTCTTCTTGATCTTACGACCACGAGACACCGGCGACATGCGCAGGATGGTAGGGCTGGGCGCCGTGGCCACCGCGCGCTGGCCTTGTCCGCGATGATCGCCGTCGCCGACACCCGCGATCGAACTCGGACTTTTCCGGCGTCACCAAGCTCCGCGCTGGAAGGGCGCTACTACGGCCGGGTGACGACAGTGGTGTCCCGTTGGCAATGTGCCGAATGTTGCTCGGTGTATGCAACGGAAGCCGGTCGCCGCGCGCGGGACAGCACCTGCTCGACGGTGACCTTGACGGACGTCCAGGTCACACCGGGGATGGCGGCGAGCGGCGCGTGCGGGTCCGCGGCCCAATGCCAGGCGGCGGCGAAGCTCTGCTCGATTTCGGCGTGGGTAGCCACGTCGGTGGCCGGGCAGGCCGTCAGCGCCAACTCCCGCACCGCCGCGGCGTCGAGGACCTTGACGGTCACGGTCCAGGCCACCCGGACCAGCCCGGCGGACTCCTCCTCGGCGGAGAGGTCGATCATGTCGATCCGGACCGCGCCGGACTCGAGCAGCGGTCCCATGCCCATGGTCGGCTCGACGCACCACTGCACCGCGGCGGCCGGGCTCGTGGAGATCTCCTCCCGCGGATCCAGCAGGTCGTCGTCTTCGGCGTCGGCGGCCTCGCCGATCACGACGCTGTGATCCAGAGCACGCGACGCCTCGGCGCGCAGCGCGCCGGCGTCGTGCACCGACACGTCGGCGACAACGGTGCGCGCGAAGGTTTCCCGAGCCCGCCCGCGGCCCGAGCGGGTCGGTGGCCTCGGCGGTACCGGGTCGGGCATGTCGAACAGGCCTGCCTGGTCGCTCATGGGCTGATTCTGGCAGGCGGCGACATCCCGACCCGGATGGCCAGGATTGTCGGTGGGCCCCGATAGCGTGCGCCTCGTCACGAACGAGAGGGGCGCTGATGTCCGTCGGCCTTGTGGAGCACCCGGTGGTGAGCGCCGAGGTGCATGCGCTGTACGTGCCGCTGCTCGAACGGCTGGCCTGCTCATCGGAGGTGGATCCGCGACGGTCGGCGCTGGTCGACGAGGCGGGCGAGGAGTGGAGCCGGCCGGGGTTCGACACGGTCCTGTCGGCGTCCCGTCTGAGTTTCACCCCGTTCGACTACCAGCTCGCCACGATGCAAACGGTGCTGCGCCGGATGCGGGGGCGGGCGATCCTTGCCGACGAGGTCGGTCTTGGCAAGACGATCGAGGCCGGGCTGGTGCTCTCGGAGCTGCGGATGCGGGGGCTGGCTGACCGTGCGCTCGTCATCACTCCGGCCGGGTTGGTGGGCCAGTGGCGTGAGGAGCTGGAGCGCAAGTTTGCCCTGCCCACCACGATCGCGGCCCGCGGCGGCTGGGACACGAGCGCGGATCGCCCGGTGGTGCTGGCGTCGCTGGCTGCGGCCCGGCGCGACCCGCTCAAGTCGGCGGTCACCGACGAGCGATGGGACGTGGTGATCGTCGATGAGGCCCACCGCTTGCGCAACCCGGCCAGCGCCTCGGGGAAGCTGGCCCGCGCGCTGCGCGCCCGGCACCTGCTGCTGCTGACCGCCACCCCGGTGGAGAACCGGTTGCAGGATCTCTACGAGCTGGTCAACCTCGTCGCGCCGGGCATGCTCGGCACGGCCGCCCAGTTCCGTCGCGCGCACGGCTCCGCCGACTCCGGGGTCGAGGCCCTGCGCAACGTCGCGGCGTTGCGCGCCCGCACCCGCCAGATCATGGTGCGACACCGGCGCAGCGAGGTGGCGGTGCTGCTGCCGCAACGGTTGGCCGAAACCGTCCTGGTTACGCCGTGTGATGCCGAGCGCTCGCTGTACTCCGAGCTCACCGCCCGGATCCGCGACGAGGCCCGCGGCGCGGCGCCGAACCACCGGCTGACACTGCGCAGCCTGACGCGGCTGGCCGGTTCCAGCCCAGCCGCGGCAGCGCCCACCCTCGATAAGGCCGGGTGGCGCGATCTCGCCGATCGCGCACGGGCGATCGAACGGCCCCGCAAGACCGACGAGCTGCTGTCCCGGCTACGTATCCACGTCGAGCGCGGGGAGAAGGTGCTGGTGTTCACCGCGTTCCGGCACACGCTCAACGCGATCGCCGCGGAGGTCGCCGCGGCCGGCATCGCGGCGGCCTGCTACCACGGCAGCATGTCCCGGCGGGACAAGGACGCCGCGGTCGCGGCGTTCGCGGGCGACGTGCCGGTCCTGCTGTCCACCGAGTCGGCCGGCGAGGGTCGCAACCTGCAGTTCTGCCACGTTATGATCAATATGGATTTGCCGTGGAACCCGATGCAGATCGAGCAGCGGCTGGGGCGGCTGCACCGGGTGGGGCAGGAGCATGACGTCCTGCTCGCCAACTTGGTGTCCCGCGGCACCATCGAGGAGCGCATCCTGCACGTGCTGGAGTCGAAGATCAACCTCTTCGAGCTGGTGGTCGGGGAGCTGGACATGATCCTGGGCCGGGTCACCGACGACTTCGACTTCGAGTCCTCGGTGTTCACCGCCTATGTCACCGCTGCCGACGACGCCGCGTTCGCTGCCTCGCTTGACGGTTTGGGCGCCGACCTGGCCCGCGCGCGCAGCGACTACCTGCGCAGCCGGGGTGCGGTCGACCAGTTGGTGGGGGAGGACTGACCATGGATCCGGGCCTGCGGTTCTGGCTGCGCTACGTCGATGACCACGGCGGGCTCACCGAGCCGGCGATGGACGGCACGCTGGTGGTGCTGCCGCCCGCGATGGCCGCCGAGTTCGACCTGCCCGACGAGCTGATGGTGACGTCTGACCCCGACGTCGCTCGCGAGGACGGAACGGTGCTGCTCGCCACGGGTCATCCGGTGCTGATCCGAGCGGCCGATGCGACGCTGACCGGCGGCGACGCCGGGGTGGTCGCGCTCGCCGCTCCAACCACCCCGGCACCGGGCGCCGACTACCTGCAGGACCGGATCCGGGAGCAGTTCCCGGTGGAGCACGGGCGGATCGACGTCACGGGCCTGCCCACTCGGGTGACCCGCCCGGTGCTGCGGGTCGGCGCGCTGGTCACCTACACCGTGTCAGCCGAGGAGTGCTACCAGGAGCGGCTGGAGTGCTGGGTCGACGCGCTGTCGGGCCTGCCGCTGGGCGACGACGACGTGGCCCGGCTGCAGCGCACCCCGCGCGCCGTCGACACCGGCCCCTCGCCCGCATCGGTGCTCGCCGCCGCCGGCGCAGCCGTGGAGCACGCGCACCGCATCCTCGACGCCGCGGCCGACCGACGGCGGAGCACCCTGTCGGTCCAGGCATCGGACGCTCACGGGCAGGAACGTGCGCACGCCCGTGCCTACTACGACGACGCGCTGCGGTCGTTGGAGCGCCGCCGTGCCACGGCCCAGCCCGACCGGGCCGAGCTGCTCGCGGCCCGCGCCGCGAGCACCCAGGAGGAGCGTGCCCGGCGGCTGCTGGAGATCGACGAGAAGTATCAGGCCCGCCACGACATCCGCCCGTTTCGGCTGCACGCCGTACTGGTGCCGGGATGGCGGGTGCCGGTCGATGTTCGGCGGGGGGCACGGCGCTATCCGTTGGCGTTCGACTGGCTCCCCGCGCTGGGCGCATACGCCGCTGAGGGCTGCCCGCACTGCGGCGCGGCCGCTCCGCTGTCGGCGAGCAAGACCCGGCTCGGCTGCGTTGGCTGCCTTCCCGGTTCGGTCCTGCACGCCGTGCCCGCCTCGGCGTGAGACGCCGTGCCCGCAGACCGTGCTCGGCCGGCCGCCAATGCGCCTTGCACGCGACCCGCCCGTCGGGCTGACCAGCGGCCGGCCAGCCCCACGCCGCGCGAAGCGATCCTGCGCCGACCCGGTTTTGGGAGTGTGCCGATGCCGAGCCGATCATGTCGGCCACTGCCACGTCATGCGTTACTGCTCGTTGAGCGCTTGATCGACATCCTCATCGGCCACGTCCTCGATCTCAAGGCGCTCCAGGATCCTCGCCGTTCTGAGGTCGGCCTTGACGCTCGCGCGATGCAGTTTGTACAGCGTGTCGCCGTAGCCGCCCTCGACATCAGCCAGGCGAGCCTCAAGCGCGGCGATACGGCGCTCCAACGTCTGCAGCGAAGCCATGCGCCACTCTAACCGGGATCCCCGACAAGACCATGGTTCCGTGCCTTCACTCCCCCTGCCTATCACGGCGCCACCATCACGACCAATAACCGCCCGAGATGCCCAATTCTCGTCCGCACGGCCAACGACGTCAGCATCGGCACGGTCAACGGCTAACACCACCCCAGCGGGCCCCAATCCGCGATCGAACTGGGCATCCACGGGGAAAGGCACGACCCTTCTCGTACACGAGGATCATCTGAGCGTGCGCTTGATGCGCAGCGTGGGATCAAACGTGGTGCGAAAACAGGTCTACCGGTGTCGCTGTTGCACCCAAAGGTGTGAGATGTGCAACTATTGTCGCTGGTAGAGGCCATAGGTGGCGGGGTACGGCCTCCTCGTAATGAGCAGGTCCGGGGTTCGATTCCCCGAGGCGGCTCCACGGCTTTGACCTGGGCAAACAATCCATGTCAGAGCCTTTTGTGGGCTGGGCGCGTACTCATGAGCCTCATCCCGCCGCCACTCACGGAATCAACTGTGGTGCGAGATTTGTTGCTGGTTCGCTGTGAGTGTCGCGACATGCGACTCGGGATGGTCCAGGCGCTCAGGGGCCTGGTTCGTCGGGAGCACGACGCGGCGGCGGGAGGGCGACGCTTCCCTCGCGCCTCGAACCCGCCCGTTCGGTCTAGTGTTGTGGTTTGCCGGTGGCGTCACCGAAAGAGCTTGCGGATCCGGGTGCTGGTGACGGGTGCGGCTGATGTGACGATGGCCTCTGCGAGGTGTGTGAAATCCTCACGAGGAGGGCTCGTTCTCTGTTGGATTTCATCGCCGTATCGCGCTCGACCCAGAGGCGTTGCCCCGCGCGAGGCTGGCCGTCACGGACAGCGCGTCGGCCAGGTTGCAGGTGGACTTGGTGGTCCACGCCGGCGGCGACTTCGGATCCCCGCGCGTAGCCGAGTCGGCCAGCGCCGGCGCCAGCCCTGGTCGCTCTCGCTGGCTGGTCTTACGAACACAGCCAGGCGCTCACACCCGTCCGGCTCGGCGTCGTTCACCACCTCCCTTGACCCCTTGGCGACAGTATCCGGTGTCCCCGGCCGCCCGAGTCATCACCGTGATCCCGCCCAGCCCCGCCGCCTCCCTTTGGCGTGGCCCCAAGGGTGTTGACTTACTTCGCCGACCGCGTCGAGCCCGTCCGGTCGCCACTCGAACCGCAACGCTTGAAACACGATGGGACAGGGCCTATGCTCAGTATTGCCAACCTGCCGTCATGGGCGTGCGGAAGCCATTTGCCGCCGAAGATCAGCGGTAGGTCGGCGAACACTCCGCCCTCGAGAAGGTCGAAGCACTGTGTCACTGCCCGATAACTCAGCGATATACTCGCTGCTCGGAGGCGCGGCGGTGACGTGAAAGTAATAGGGTGATGTGAAATTAATAGGATAGTCTAGCAAATTTGGAGTAGCATTTTAATGTCCGTTGAGGATTTTAAGACGCGCAGGCGGAAGCTGGGGCTTAGGGGCAATGCCACTTAGCATAAATCGATCTTGGGTCGGCGTGTCGTTCGTGGGTGGTCTGCCTGATGACTGTGATGATCATGCGCTGTGGCGGAGAATGCTCAGGTGGTTGCCGGTGGCCGGCTGACGG
>JBOHFX010000184.1:0-70676 GCA_050699875.1 Pseudonocardiaceae bacterium | reverse complement strand
CAGCTGCTGATCAAGCTGCTCCACCTGGTTACGGAGATCGTTGTTCTCCTCGATCAGCCGAGCCAGCTCGGCCTCAACAAGGTCGAGGAAGGCGTCCACCTCGTCCTCGTTGTAGCCCCGCTTGCCGATCGGCGGCTTACTGAACGCGACGTTGTGAACGTCGGCGGGGGTCAACGGCATCGGATCACCTCACGCACTCCTCGACGACTATGCACCTGCTGGACACCTTGAGCATCGGCTCCGCGCCCGGCGACCGCCTACAGCGGCCGTGGATCGACCACTCGCATGAGTATGAAAACTACGAGCAACAAAACCATAATGGACAGGTCTAGCCCCACCCCTCCGATCCGGATGGGTTTGACCACCCGGCGCAGCGCTCGGACCGGAGGGTCCGTCATCGTATAGACCGACTCCAGCGCGATCGCGACCCCCCCGACCGGCTGCCAGCTGCGCGCGAAGGTACGCACGAGCTCGACCACTATGCGCGCCGTTAGCAGCAGCCAGAAGAAGAAGAGCAGGTAATACACGACGACCCGGACCACGTCCACGTACACACTCTGCCACCGGCCGCCGGACGGTGGCGAGTCGGGGCCCCCTTGACCGCTTGCTTGATCGCCCCCCTGATCGGGTCAGCCGAAGTAGCGGCCCTCGGCGATCCGGCGCCTGTCCTCCGGAGACACGTCGACGTCGGGCGGCGACAGCAGGAACACCTTGTTGGTGATCTTGTCGATCGAGCCATGCAACGCGAAGGCCAGCCCGGCCGCGAAGTCGACGAGTCGTTTGGCGTCCCGGTCCTGCATCTCGGTCAGATTCATGATCACCGGGTTGCCTTCCCGATAGCGTTCCCCGATGGGCCGAGCCTCGTTGTAGCTATGAGGGTGCAGGGTGACGATGCGGGCTAGTGGATGCCCGGCATCTTCGGCGAGCGGCTCTTCGGCGACCGAGCAGGTCGCCGGCATTGGAGTGAAAGGTCGAGATGCGGCCGGTTGCTGTGGCATCTGTTGGTGAGGCATATGTTGATGAGACGCCGATTGACGGACAGTTGACGTGGTGTCGATGGCCAGCGAACCGCGCACCGGAGCTTTCGTCGCCCAGGTTTCGGCAGCCCAGGAAGGCGGGCGAGTGAGATGCGGCCTGGGCGCGGCAGGATGCCCAGACTGGTTTGCGAAGCCGCCGTCGCCATAGCCCTCGGAAGCGATCCGGTGGGAACGGCGAGCGCTGGGCCGCTGGGCCGCGTGGTCAGGTGGATGGCCATGGCTTGAGCTGTCATGACCAGGGTCGATGTTGCCGGAGCGATAGTCAGAGTGGTGTTCGCCGAACGCCGGTGCGCCGAACTCGGCTGGGTCGAAGTCTTCGGCGGGAACCATGCCGAAGTACGCCTTCAGCCTGTGCAGCGCGCTCATCGTCTCGCCTTCCTGTCCCGACCTTCAACGCACCGCCGGCCGAATTCGGCCCGCATAGTCCCCGGCATGAGCAAAGACCGTCGCACACGGTCAACGCGAGGTTAATGGCCGATCGCCCAGTAGTCCGGTTCCGACACGCACGCAGGTCGAGCCGTGCGCGATGGCCTGCTCGAAGTCACCACTCATTCCCGCGGACAGCTCGACCGCGCTGGGATGCGAACGCCGCAGCCGCTGCGCGGCCGCGGCGAGCTTGGCAAAGACCGCCTCGGGGTCGACCCCGAGTGGAGCAACCCCCATCACTCCTTCCAGTCGCAGGTGCGGTGCGGCTGCCACTCGATCGGCCAGCTCTTCGAGTTCAGGCAGCGGGCAACCGCCACGGGCTGGATCGTCGTCCAAGCTGGCTTGGAGGAGCACACCAAGGTCGGTGTCGCGGTGCCCTCCGTGCCGCGCCGCCCGGGCGGCCCCATCCAAGGCCTCGACCAGTCGTAGCGAATCCACCGACTGCACCTGCACCGCCCACCGGGCCACCGACCGCGACTTGTTGCGTTGCAATCGACCGACCATGTGCCAGCGAACTCCTACCGCCGGGCGTAACGCACTGACCTTGGTCATCTTGGCGACGGCCTCGACGTCGCGGGCCTCGGCGACATCGAGCACGCCGAGGTCAGCGAGCAACGCCACGTCCCGCGCCGGAAAGGTCTTGGTGACCGGCAGCAACCGCACCTGCCCGGGCTCGCGGCCCGCTGCGATGCATGCGGCAGTGATGCGGCGGCGAAGCCGCGCCAGCGCCGCCGCCAGGTCACCGCGGCGAGCCGCGAGATGGTCACCGCGGCGGGCCGCGAGATGGTCACCGCGGCGAGCCGCGCCAAAGTCACCGCGGCGAGTCGCGACCTGATCTTCCTCCTGGTCCGTCATAACGCCGCCTCCGCGGGACCAAGTACGTCGGCGGTCACTCCTCGAACCAGGTTAGTGCGGCAAGTCGACCGGTGGCGCCCTCCCCGCGGTAGCTGTAGAGCGCGGGGTCTTCAACCGTGCATCGCGGGTCGACACCGATCCGGGCCACGCCGGCGGTCGCGAGCTGCCGCCACAGCCCGGCCCGCAGGTCCAGACCTGGAGTCCCCCAGCGAGTCCGGCAGGCGCTGCCAGGCAGGTGACTCTCCACATCGGCCTGCATCTGGGCGGGCACCTCATAGCACTGCCCGCACACCGACGGCCCTAGCAATACCTCTACCTCCTCGAGACGAGCGCCGAGCCGCCGCATCGCCTCCAACGCGCCGAGCAACACCCCCACCCGGGAGCCCACCCGTCCCGCGTGCACCGCGGCGACGACCCTTGCGACGGGGTCTGCGAGTAACACCGGCACGCAGTCCGCGACCAGCACTGCCACCGCCAGCCCGGGCTCGGCAGTGATCAGCGCGTCGGTGGCGGGCACCGGCTGGGGTCGCGGCCCGTCGACCACGGCGACGCCGCGGCCATGCACCTGCTCCATCCATACCAGCCGCTGCGCAGGCAGCCCGATACCGCTTGCCAGCCGCTCACGATTGGCGGCCACCGCCTCGGAACGGTCACCGACGTGCCCGCCCAGGTTGAACGAGGCATACGGCGGCGCAGAGACCCCGCCGTGCCGAGTGGTTACCACCCGACGGATGCGGACCGTGCTCACCGCTTCATGAACGGCGGAACGTCCACCTCATCATCGTCGTCGAAGTCGACGCTTACCGGTACCGCCCGGCCCGGTATCCGCCCGCCGGCGGCCGACCAGGTTGCTGAATTCGCTGGGGCCTGGCGCGGCGCTGCTGCTGCCGCTGCAACCGCAGCCGGCGGGGACTTCGGCGACGGCCGGCCGGCCTGCCCCTTGGCCACCGTCCGCGCAGCGACCGGCCTGGGGTCCAGTTTCTTGTGTGAGGGCACACCAGAGTCGAATCCAGCGGCTATCACCGTGACCCGCACCTCGTCACCCAACGAGTCGTCGATCACCGTGCCGAAAATGATGTTGGCTTCGGGATGCGCGGACTCCTGCACCAGCGAAGCGGCCTCGTTGATCTCGAAAAGGCCCAGGTCCGAACCGCCGGCGATGGACAGCAGGACACCGTGTGCCCCCTCCATCGACGCTTCCAACAACGGCGAGTTGATGGCCTTCTCGGCGGCCTGCACCGATCGGCCCTCCCCCCTGGCCGACCCGATGCCCATCAAGGCACTACCCGCCCCGGACATGACGCTCTTCACGTCGGCGAAGTCCAGGTTGATCAGGCCGGGAGTGGTGATGAGGTCGGTGATGCCCTGGACCCCGGACAGCAGCACCTCATCGGCTGAGCGGAAGGCATCCATCAGGCTGACGTTGACATCACCGAGCTGCAGCAGCCGATCGTTGGGGATCACGATCAGGGTGTCGCACTCGTTTCGCAGCTCGGCGATGCCGTCCTCGGCCTGACCGGCTCGCCGCTTGCCCTCGAAGGTGAACGGCCTGGTGACCACGCCGATGGTCAGCGCACCCAGCTTGCGGGCGATGTTGGCCACGACAGGGGCGCCGCCGGTGCCGGTTCCACCGCCCTCACCGGCGGTGACGAACACCATGTCCGCACCCTTGAGAACCTCCTCGATCTCCTCACGGTGGTCCTCGGCGGCCTTACGGCCGACATCCGGATCGGCCCCCGCACCGAGCCCGCGAGTGAGCTCACGTCCGATATCGAGCTTGACATCGGCGTCCGACATCAACAGCGCCTGGGCATCGGTGTTCACCGCGATGAACTCGACCCCGTTGAGCCCGACTTCGATCATGCGGTTGACCGCGTTGACACCACCGCCGCCGATCCCGGCGACCTTGATCACGGCGAGGTAGTTGTGGGCGGGCGTCATCGGCTTGCGCCTCCGGTGTCCGGCCCTTCGCTTTCGGTCACAGTGCGGCCTTCCTCGTCGCTGCCAGCACCCCGCCGACATCCGAGGCAACTGAAGCCTCTCGGCGTGGCTCATCTCTCAACCTCATGTGGAGGATTAGAGTTATGTCAGCTTGCTTGCTGACGGTAGGCACCACCACCGGCGGGGTCCAGCAGGCACGCCGGGCGGGTCGACCATCCGGCTTCGCGAGTGTATTCGGCACCTGTACTCCGAAACGACAGGGTCTTCGTAATGTCAGGGCGCGTGTCAGGCGATCGACCCTGGTGTGACTCAAACGATGGTCGGCAAGGTTGGACTGGAAACGTCGTAGATCCTGCCGGGTTGGGTGAGTAGCGGGCCGAGTACCGCCGCCTTGCGTTCACCCTGTTCCACGCCACCCCAGCGCACTTCCCGGTCGTCGGCCAGGCGCAGGACGACGTCGGCCGGGGATCTTGCGGCTATCGAGCGCACCTGGCCCCGCAGCCATACGGGCAGCCCGGTCAGCACCCTCAGCCCCGCCACCGTCGCTGCGTCCCGGTGGCCGGTCCCACCGGTGACCCGCAGTTCCGGCAGGCCAGGTGGTCCGGCAGGCACCACCGCGTAGTCGACGCCGTTGGCGTCCACCAAGTGGACGCCGTTGCCGCGACGCAGCACCGCGACCGGGGTACGTTCGGTGAGCTTGATCCGCACCGTGCCATCCAAGGTGGACCGCACCTGCACACTTGCCACCCGCGGCACCGCCGCCACCCGACTCTCGATCACCTTGGTATCCAGTCGCAGCATCGACGTGCCCAGCGGCACGGCCGCCACGGTGCGGACCTCATCGACGGCAAGGTCTCGGGTACCCACCACCTCCACCGCGCGGGCGTCCAACACCGAACTCGCCAGCAGCACCCATGCCCCGCCACCGGCCAGGGCCAGCGTCGCCACGCCGGCGACCAGCCAGCGCCACCGGGGCCGGACCCACCGAGTTCGGGGCCGGCTTCGAGAGGGCCGGGGTCGGGGCCATCGAGTTCGGGGGGGTCGGGTTCGGGGAGGCCGGGTTCGGGGGGGCCGGGTTCGGAGCGGTTTGGCTGGGCGGGGCGCCGGGGCCTGACCCATCCCGGCATCGCCCTGCGCGGCACGAGGTAGGGCGTCATGCTCTGAGGCCGACCGCCCATGATCGCCATTCGGGAAGCCAGAGCCGCGCCTGCCGCGGTTGATCCTTCCGAGATGACGATCACGGGGTGTTCCGGTGCCGCTGCTACGGCCTTCAGCTGTACGTTCCCGCGTGACATCCGACGGGCGCGGCGAGTCGCGCCGAGCTCGGCGCCGCGCCCCTGAGGCGCCGGGACCGGGAGTCCTCATGGCGACCGGGCGACCCGGACAACGGAGTCTGCCGGACCGAGGCGGCGCTCCAGTTCCTCGATCAACTCCGGGCCGAGCACCGTCACGTCGCCGGCCCCCATCGTGACCACCACATCGCCGGGCCGGGCGAGATCAGCCAGTCTCGCCGGCACCTTGGCCCAGCACGGCTCGTAGTGCACGCAGTCCACCGGTAACGGCACCGCCTGCGCGACCAACGCTCCGGTGACGCCGGGCAACGGCTGCTCCCGTGCTCCATAGACGTCCAGCAACAACGCCACGTCGGCCAGAGCCAACGCGGTACCGAACTCGGCAGCGAAATACCGGGTGCGGGAATACAGGTGCGGCTGGAACGCCACCAACAATCGCCCCTCCCCCACCACCTGGCGCGCGCCGCGTAGCGCGGCAGTCACCTTCGCCGGATGGTGGGCGTAGTCGTCGTAGACCCGTACGCCGGCC
The DNA here is from genome assembly GCA_050699875.1 of Pseudonocardiaceae bacterium. Lineage (GTDB taxonomy): Bacteria > Actinomycetota > Actinomycetes > Mycobacteriales > Pseudonocardiaceae. The sequence continues at coordinate 64,596 of JBOHFX010000184.1, read as the reverse complement.
GCCCTTCCCTTGAACTCGAACCGGCGGCGGACCCCAGCGAACCCGGCCAATCCGGCGAGCAGACCTGCCAGCGGCGCGCCCAGCTCCACACCGGCCAGCAGAGCTGCGACGGCATTGCTGGCCATGTGCTCCCCGGGTACCGCGATCTCGAGCGCTACCCGGTGCACCGCACCATCCGGCCCAGTCAGCGACACGGTGGCGACACCCCGCCCACCGTCGGGCAAGTAGTCCAGCAGGCCTGCGTCGGCCACCGCGGTGGCGAGCTTGCCGAAACGGCGCACCCGGACCCCAACGGCGGCGGCCCGGTCAGCCAGCGCTGCCGAGCCGGGGTCGTCGGCGTTGGCGATCAACACCCCGTCCGGAGCCAGCCGGGCGACGAAGGCGTCGAAGGTGGCGGTGTAGGCGTCGATGGTGCCGTGGTGGTCCAGGTGGTCGGCCTCGATGTTGGTGACCACCGCAACGTCGGGCGAATAGGCCAGGAAGGTGCCGTCGCTCTCGTCGGCCTCGGCCACGAAGACGTCGCCGCTGCCGTGGTGGGCACCGGACCCTGAGACGGTGAGGTCGCCGCCGATGAGAAACGACGGGTCGGCGCCACAGTGCTGCAACGCAACGGTGAGCATCGACGTGGTAGAGGTCTTGCCTGCGGTGCCGGTGATGCAGGCGACCCGGTAGCCGGTCATCAACGCCGCCAGCGCCGCGGAGCGGTGGATCACCGGGATACCGCGCCGGGCGCCCTCGACGAGCTCGGGGTTGTGTGGATCGGTCTGATGCACCGCCCTGGTGCTGATGATCGCGGTGGGGTCGGCGCCGAGCTGGTCGAGGTTGGCCGCGGCGTGCCCGACGGTCACCTTGGCGCCCAGCGCCCGCAGCGCGAGCAGCGCCCGGGACTCCTTGGCGTCCGAACCGGACACCGCGCCGCCGCGGGCCAGCACGAGCCGGGCCACCCCGCTCATCCCGGCACCACCGATCCCAATCAGGTGGGTGCGCATCAGCTGCCGGGGCAGCGTAGGGGGAGTTTCCGCGGGGGCGGTTCCAGCTATCACCGGGCGAGCTCCAACACGATCGCAGCCAGTACCTCGTCGGCATCTGGATGGCCGGCCACCCGCGCGGCCGCACTCATCTCTCCGAGCCTGTGTGGATCGGTGAGGATCCCCACCACCTCCTTGACGACCCTCGCCGGCGTCAAGTCGGCGTCTGCCACCAACATCGCGCCCCCGGTCTGTACCACCGGGCGAGCGTTGAGCGCCTGCTCCCCGTTACCGTGTGGCAGCGGTACGTACAGCGCGGGGAGGCCGACGGCGGACAGCTCGGCAACAGTCATCGCCCCAGCCCGGCAGATCGCGAGATCGGCGGCGGCCAGTGCCAGGTCCATCCGCTCCAGGTAGGGCACCGCGACATAAGGCGGCGCGCCCGGCACCGACGCCACCTGCACGGCGTTGCGTCGACCATGCGCGTGCAGCACGCCGATCCCGGCGGCGCCGAGCTCGGCCGCAGCACCCGACACCGCGATGTTCAGCGAGCGGGCGCCCTGCGAGCCTCCGGTCACCAGCAGGGTCGGCGCCGCCGGATCCAGGCCGAAGTGGTCCCGGGCCTCGGCCCGCAGCCTGGCCCGGTCCAGCGACGAAATCGCCTGCCGCAGCGGGATCCCGATCACTTCGGCCCGGCCCAGTCCACTGCCCGGCACCGCCGCGACGACCCGGGCGGCGAATCGCGCCCCGACCTTGTTGGCCAGCCCAGCGCGAGCGTTGGCCTCGTGAACGACGATCGGCACCCGGCCCCGTGCGGCGAGGTAGGCGGGCAGCGCGACATAACCGCCGAACCCGACCAACACGTCCGCGGCGACAGCGTCGAGCACCTCCCGGACCTGGCGCACCCCAGCGCGCACTCGCAACGGCAGCCGCAGCAGCTCCCTGCTGGGCTTTCGTGGCAGTGGCACGGCGGTGATGAGCTCCAACGGGTAGCCACGCTGTGGCGCCAGGGTGGTCTCCAACCCGCGCTGGGTACCCAGCACGGTGATCCGGGCATCGGGCACCGCCCGGCGCACCGCATCAGCCAGCGCCAGCGCCGGTTCGATGTGCCCCGCGGTGCCGCCCCCGGCGACCACGACGGAAACCGTCTTGCGCACCCCGCCTCCTGTCCGGGCAGTCATCGTCTGGACCTCGACGTCGCAGCATGGGGAACCGGGGACGGTAGCCGGAACAGCCGCGAGACGGCGCCGTGGCGCCCGGGATGAGTGGTCTCGTGGCGCAGCGCGGACACTGCCTGCGGTTCGTGCCGGGCGAAGTTCGCCAGCAGCCCGAAGGCCAGCATGGTCACGGCGATGGAGGTACCGCCTGAGGAGATCAGCGGCAGCGGGAGCCCGGTGATCGGCAGCAAGCCGACCACGTACCCGATGTTGATCGCGGCCTGGCCGACCAGCCAGGCCGTCACGGTGGCGGAGACCAGCTTGATCCACGGATCGGTGTTGCGGGTGGCTATCCGGATCCCTGCGTAGGCCAGCGTGCCGAACAACAACAGCACCACCAGGCAGCCCAGAAAGCCCAGCTCCTCCCCGACGATCGCGAAGATGAAGTCGTTGTGCGCGTTGGGCAGGTAATCCCATTTGGCGCTGCCCTGCCCCAGCCCCACCCCCCACCACCCGCCGTCGGCCAGCGAGAACGTCGCCTGCCGGGCCTGGTAGGCCATGCCCTCGGGATCGGCGCCCGGGCGCAGGAAAGACTCGATCCTGGCCGATCGGTAGCTGGCGATGCCCGCCATGGCGACCGCCCCGGCGACCAGCAGGATCATGATCGCACCGAACAGCTCGCCGGGCGCACCGCCGAACCACAGCAGCGCGAGCAGCACGATGGCCAGCGTGATCGTGGTACCCAGATCGGGCTGTAGCATCACCAGCGCGAAGATCGCGACAGTCATCGGGACCAGCGGCACCAGCAGGTGCCGCCACTGATGCAGCAGCGTCCGTTTGGTGATCAGCACGTGTGCGCCCCACAGGGCCAGCGCGAGTTTCGCGGGCTCGGACGGTTGCAGCGACAGCGGGCCCAGCCGCAGCCAACTCTGGGCACCGTTGATCTCTGCACCCAGCGGGCTGAGCACGGCCACCAGCAGCAGCAGGCATACCAGCAGGAACAATCCACTGGTGCCGCGCAGCATCCGTACCGGCATCCGCAAGCCCTGCCAGAACAACACCAGCCCCGCCCCGCAGTACAGCAGTTGCCGGACGAACACCGCATACGATGAACCGGCCGTGGTGTAGGACTCCACGTTGGACGCGGACAGCACCATCACCAGGCCGAACAGTGTCAACAGGCCGCAGACGGCCAGTACCAGGTGCAGCGAGGTGAGCGGCCGGGCCAGCCAGGTGGTGAGCGCCTCGCGGGTCCGGTCGAGGGTGGCTGCCCGTCGAGCCGCCGCTGTACCCGCCCGTGCGGAGCTACTCACCAGGCCACACCTAGTGCAGTGACTGCGGCGGCGAACGCCCGGCCACGCTGCGCGTAGTCGGTGAACATGTCCATCGATGCCGCCGCCGGGGCGAGCAGCACGACGTCACCCGGGCAAGCCAGCTCGGCGGCCGCTGCCACCACCTCACTCATGGCGCCATGATCTCCCGAATCCACCACCCGGACCGGGAGGTTGGGTGCGTGTCGCGCCAGCGCGGCGGCGATCACCGCGCGGTCCGCGCCGAGCAGCACGGCCCCGACCAGCCGATCCCGGGCGTCGATGACCAGTGAGTCCACGTCGACGCCCTTGAGCAGGCCGCCGGCCACCCACACCACCCGCTGCCGGGCCAACAGGGCGGCCCGGGCCGCATGGGGGTTGGTGGCCTTGGAATCATCGACATAGCACACCCCGGCGTGCTCGCCGACCGGCACGCCCCGGTGCCCAGCAGGGGTGAACACGCGCAGACCCTGGGCCACAGCCGGCGGCCGCACGCCGATGCAGCGGGCCAGCGCCGCGGCAGCCAGTGCGTTGGCCACGTTGTGTGGGCCGGGTGGGCGAACGTCGGCGACGCCGGCCAGCACCGTGTCGCCGCCATGGTCAGCGGGGTCATCGAAGGCTCGATCAACCAGTTGGTCGGCGACCACGCCTAGCTGGCCGGCTTTCGGCTCGCCGGCGGTGAACTCGACACCGTTGTGCCCGGCAGCCAGCCGCATGGACCACGCGTCGTCGGCGTTGACCACCGCCGTGGTGCCCGGGGCGTACACGCTGCCTTTGGCCCCGGCATACCGGTCCAGGCAGCCGTGCCAGTCCAGGTGGTCGGCGGCGACGTTGAGCACCACGGCGGCCCGTGGGTTCAGCTCGGGCGACCAGTGCAACTGAAACGACGACAGCTCCACGGCGAGCACCTGGTGGCCGGCGCGCACCGCGTCCAGCACCGGGAGCCCGATGTTGCCACACGCGACGGCGTCGACGCCGGCGGCCCGCAGGATCGCTTCGAGCATCCCCACCGTGGTGGTCTTGCCGTTGGTGCCAGTGACGACAAGCCAGTCGGCCGGACTGGATTGAGCACAATCGATCCAGCGAGCCAATGTGACGTCCCCGATCACCGGGACCCCGGCCCGGTGCGCGGCCACCATCAGTGGCGCGTCCGGCCGGAAACCGGGGCTGGTCACCACCAAGTCGGTGCCCGGCGGTGGGGCGGTCAGGCCGGTCGCCAACCGCACTGCGCTGGTGCCCGGGCCATCAACCCATGGGGCGCCGGCCAGCGCCTGCAGCTGGTCCGGCGACGAGTCGGTGACGGTGACCACAGCGCCCAGTTCAGCCAGCACCCGGGCGGTCGAAACGCCGGTGATACGCGCCCCCGCCACCAGCACCCGAGCACCGTGGAGGTGCGCGAGAAAACCGTCACTGCCGCTACTGATCGGTTGCATGCTGGGTCACCCGCCGGCCGCTGTCAGCCACTCGCTGTAGAACACGCCGGCGCCCAGCGCGCAGCAGATAGCAGCGAGTAGCCAGAATCGAATGATGACGGTGGTCTCAGCCCAACCTGCCAGCTCGAAGTGGTGGTGAAACGGTGCCATCCGGAACGGCCGGCGTTGGGTGGTACGGAACACCGCGACCTGGATCACCACCGACAGCGCCTCGACCACGAACAGCCCCCCGATCACGACGAGAAGCAATTCGGTCCGGGTGACTACGGACAGGCCGGCCAGCAACCCCCCGATGGCCAACGATCCGGTATCGCCCATGAAGATCTTCGCCGGGGGGGCGTTCCACCACAGAAACCCGATGCAGCCACCGACTGCGGCGGCGGCCACCACCGCGACGTCGAGCGGATCCCGCACGGTGTAGCAGCCGGGAACCGCCTGGACCGTACAGTCCTGGGTAAACTGCCAGAACGAGACGATCACATAGGTGGCCAGCACCATCGCCGCCGCACCGGCCGCCAGCCCGTCCAAGCCGTCGGCAAGGTTCACCGCGTTCGACCAGGCGGACACCAGCAGATAGCTGAAGATCACGAAGCCGACAGCGCCGAAGGACACCACGGTGACGTCCCGCACGAAGGACAGGTGCGTCGAGGCCGGGGAGATGCCGTCGCCATCCCGGAAACCGAGCACCAGGATGCCGAACACCACCGCGGCGACCAGCTGGCCGACCAGTTTGGCGGTCTTGCTCAAGCCGAGGTTGCGCTGCCGACGAATCTTGATCAGGTCATCGAGGAAGCCGACGATTCCGAGGACTGTGGTCAGCAACAGGACCAGCAGTGCCGACGCGGTGATGCCATGCCGGGTGACGGTGAGGTGCGCGACCAGGTACCCGCTCCACATCGCCAGCAGGATGGCCACGCCTCCCATGGTGGGTGTGCCCCGCTTGCTCTGGTGGTTCTGCGGTCCCTCCTGCCGGATCTCTTGGCCCAGGCCCTGCCGGGTGAACAGCCGGATCAGGTAGGGGGTGAACAGGATGGAGGCCAGCAGGGCGACCCCGGAGGCGACCAAGATGGTGCTCACGTGGGGCTCCGCCGGTCGTGGCCTGCCGGGGGGCCGGGAGCCGCTGAGTCAGGAGCACCCAGCAGGCCTTCGGCGATACGTTCCAGCCCGGCCGCCCGAGACGCCTTGATCAGCACCACATCACCGGGCGCGAGTTCGCTGTGCAGCAACTCCAGCGCGGTCCGCACATCGGGCACCAGGACTGAGTGCCGCACCAGCAAGTGCATCGGGCGGGTTTGCTCGCCGACCGCGACGACCCGGTCGACGCCCAACCGCGCCGCGAGGGCGCCGATCTCCCGGTGCTCCTGCGCCGTGGCCGCACCGAGTTCGGCGAGCGGGCCGAGCACCGCCCAGCTGCGCCGCTCGGTGCCCGCCATCATGACCAGCGTTCGTAACGCGGCGGCGACCGACTCGGGGTTGGCGTTGTAGGCGTCGTTGACCACGGTCACCCCATCAGGGCGGTCGGTGACCTCCATCCGCCACCGTGACACCGGCCGGTAATGCGCGAGCACCGAAGCCACACCCGCCGGGGTAGCACCCAGCTCCAGGGCGACGGCGGCCGCGGCCAGCGCGTTGGACACCTGGTGTTCGCCGGGCACGGCCAACTGCACCGGGGCCTCACCGGCCGGAGTGAGAAGGCGAAACGACGGCCAGCCACGGCTGTTCAGGGCGACGTCGGTGGCGCGTATCTGGGCAGCCCGGGACCGCCCGAAGCGCACCACCCGGGCAGCGGTCCGCCGGTCCATCGCGGCGACCGCGGGATCGTCGGCGTTGAGGACCGCGACCCCGGCGGACGGCAGTGCTTCAACCAGCTCCCCCTTGGCGGTGGCCACCGCGTCCCGGGACCCGAACTCGCCGAGGTGTGCCGAGCCGACGTTGAGCACCACCCCTATCGACGGCGGCGCCACCTGGCACAGCGCGCTGATCTGGCCGGGACCACGCGCGGACAGCTCCAACACCAGGTGGCGGGTACCCGCGTCGGAGCGCAGCGCGGTCCAGGGGTGGCCGATCTCGTTGTTGAACGACCCCGGCGGTGCGACCGTGGCGCCCAAGGGGGCCAGCAGCGCGGCCACCATGTCCTTGGTGGACGTCTTGCCCGACGAACCGGTCAGACCAACCACCCGCAGGCCGGTGTGGCTCAGCGTGTGCACCACCAACCGCGCCAGCGCGGCCAGCGCAGCCAGCACCGCCGCACCCACCCCGTCGGCGTCGGCAGCCAGCGCGTACGCCGTCGAACGCGAGCCACGGTCCGGTCGGAGCGCAATCACCGCGGGAGCAGCGACGGGTCGTCCGGCGAGGACCCCGACGGCGCCTGCGGCCATGGCGGCGGCAGCGAAGTCGTGCCCGTCGACCCGTTCGCCCGGGATGGCGACGAACAGCCCGCCAGGGCCGACCCGGCGTGAGTCGAACTCGACGCTGCCGGACACCACCTGGGCGCCGTCGCAGCCGTGCACGGCGCCGCCGACTGCGTCGGCCACCTCGGCCAGCGTCAGCGGGATCACCAAGCCACCCCGAGCGCCTCGTCGAGCAGGTCGGCGAGCACGTGGGCGTCGACGAAGGGGTGCTTGACGCCGCGCACCTCCTGTCCCGTCTCGTGACCCTTACCTGCGACGACGACGGCGTCACCAGGCCGGGCCCGGGCCACCGCGTGCGCGATGGCGGCTGCCCGATCGGCAATCTCCACCACATCGGCGGGGCCGACCATGGCGCCGGAGAGCATCGCAGCCCGGATGGCTGCGGGATCTTCGGCGCGGGGGTTGTCGTCGGTGATCACGAGCAGGTCGGCTCGGCGGGCCGCTTCGGCACCCATCAGTGGGCGCTTGGCCGCGTCCCGGTCCCCACCGCAGCCCAACACCACCAGCAGCCGGCCGGGAACCTGCACGCGCACCGCATCGAGCAGTGCGGCGACTGCGGCGGGCTTGTGCGCGTAATCGACGACAGCGAGGAAATCCTGCCCGCGGTTGACCTTCTGCATCCGGCCCGGCACTTCCGCCACGGCGATGCCTCGCAGCACCGAGCGGGGGTCCGCGCCTGCCGCGTGCGCAATGGCCAGTGCGAGCAGCGCGTTGGTGACGTTGAACGGGCCTGGCAACCTCACCGTCATGCGCTGGTCGAACCCGTCTGGACCAAGAGCGCGAAATGTCTGACTGCCCGATGGTTGGGCAGTGACGTCGGTGGCGTGCCAGGTCGCTGCGCCGCCGAGGGACACTGTCGTCGTCGCACCGGTGACCAGCCGCCGGCCCCAGGCGTCGTCGATGCATACCACCTCGGCGCCGGCCCGCCCGTCGAACAGCATCGCCTTGGCGGCGAAATAGTCCTCGAGATCGGCGTGGAAATCCAGATGGTCCTGGGACAGGTTGGTGAACGCGCTGACCGCGAACCGGGTACCGGTCACCCGGCCCAGCACCAGAGCGTGGCTGGAGACCTCGATGGGCACGTGGGTGACACCGCGTTCGGCCATCAGCGCCAGCAGCCCTAGCAGATCCGGGGCCTCCGGGGTGGTGAACGTGCTGGGTAGCAGCGCCTCGCCGATCCGCACGTGCACGGTGCCGAGCAGACCGGTGGCCGCACCCGCCGCGCGTAGCCCAGCCTCCAGGAGGTATGCCGTGGTGGTCTTGCCGGCGGTACCGGTGACCCCCAGCACCGCCAGCCGGGTCGACGGGTCGCCGAAGATGTGCGCGGACAGGGGGCCCAGTACCGACCGGGGGTCCGGGTGCACCAGTACCGGCACCGGGGCGCGGGCCAGCGCCGGGCACCGCGCGCCCGCGGGGTCGGTGAGCACTGCGACGGCGCCATTGGTCAACGCGATGCCGGTGAAGTCGGCACCATGCGGGCGGCCAGAGGTCAGGCTGGGCAGCGCCGCGAACAGGTCACCGGGGAGTACCTGCTGGGCGCGCAGCGTGATACCCGTGACGAGATCCCGATCGGGGGTCCGGTACAGAGAGTTCGAGGCGGTCGCGCCGACCAGCGCAGCGAGTGCGGTCACCGGGGTCGGCGCGATGTGCGAGGGCCGCAGCGGCGTCTCGGCGAGCGAGGGAGTCACAGGGGCGGTCACGGTCCGGGGTCGGGGCGGGTTGAATCTGTAAGCCCAGCGGCACGCTAGTCCAGGGTGAGGGTGACCGGTGGACTGGGTCCGGGAGACAGCGGGATCTGGTAGCGCCCCGCCAGGTAGGAAGCGATCTCGTGAAACAGCGGTGCGGCGTTCGCGGCGGCCGGTTTGTCCAGCACGATCGCGACCACGAAGCGCGGGGAGTCGGTGGGCAGGATACCGGCGAAGGTGAGCCAGTAGTTCGTTGTGCTGTAGCAACCACAGCTGGGGTCGACCTGCTGCGCGGTGCCGGTCTTGGCCGAGACCTGGTAGCCCTCCAGCGCGGCCTCCGGGCTGGTGCCACGCTGGCGCGGTTCGTCCTGCACGACCGCGCGCAGCATGTCCCGAACGGTGCGGGCGGTCTGCGGGCTGACCACCCGGATACCTTCTGGCCGTCCAGTGGCGGTCCGGGTGCCGTCCGGGGCAATTTCGGCGCTGACGATGCGCGGCGGGATGCGCAAGCCGTCGTTGGCGATCGCTTGGTACATGCCGGCCAGTTGGAGCACCGTCATCGACAGCCCCTGACCGATCGGCAGGTTGCCGAACGTGCTGCCGGACCACTGGTCACGGGGCGGCACCCGACCCGCGCTCTCCCCGGGTAATCCCACATCGGTGCGCTGACCCAGCCCCATTCGGGTCAGCATGTCCATGAAGCGTTCCTCGCCGAGGCGCTGGGCGGTGAGCAGCGTGCCGACATTGGACGATCGGGCCAGTACCCCGGTGAACGTAAAGGTCACAACGCCGTGCGGCCACGCGTCGGAGATGGTCCGGTCGGCAATCTTCAGTTGGCCGGGGACTCTCAGCTTGCTGTCCGGCGTGACGAGTCCGTCCTCGATCGCCGCGGCGGCGGTGACCAGTTTGTTCACCGAGCCTGGTTCGAAGGGCGTCGAGACTGCCGGGTTGGCCAGCAGCTTAGGGGTCGCCGCTGCGAGGTCATTCGGATCGAAGGTGACGTCGTTGGCGATGGCGTAGACCTCGGCGGTGTGTGCGTCGAGCACCACCGCACTCGCGCTGTTGGCGCTGTGCTTGCGCGCATAGTCGCCGAGCATCTGCTGCAAGGTGAACTGGAGGTCGGAGTCCAGGGTGAGCTCCAGTCCGGAACCAGGTACCGGCGACTGCACGGCACGCTCGCTGCCGGGGATGACCGCATCCGAGCCCTCAGCGGTGTCCACCACTCGGCGACCGTCCCGGCCGGCCAGCAGGCTGTCGGCGTAGTTCTCCAGACCGGCCAGTCCCCGCACTTTGCGCTCGTCGGCACGCCAGTTCGCCACGCCCAGCACGTTGGCGGCAAGCTCACCGCCGGGATACTGGCGGATCTCCCGGTACTCCGCGCTGATCTCCGGAAAGTTCTCCTGGATCTCCCTGGCCTGGGCCGGCCGCACGAACGGCGCCAGCAGCACTGTGGTGCGGTCGCCGCGCAGTTGGCTGAAGATCTCTTGCTCGGACACCACCGGTCCAAGCACCTGAGCCACCCGGCGGGCCATCGCTTGCTTGTGCAGATCCGGATCGGCCCCGACCGCACGCTGCTCGGCGATGATCCGGTTGGGCTGCGCGTACAGGGCCTGGGCCGCCACGCTGAAAGCCAGTGGCGTGCCGTTGCGGTCAGTGATCGTGCCGCGCTGCGCGGGCAGTCTCTGCACGGTGGTGCGCTGATTCGCGGCCTGGGCCGAGAGCTCCGCCGCCTGCAATCCTTGCACCACGATCAGTTTGAGCCCCGCGGCCACCAATGCGACGACGAGCGCCAGCCGGCCCAGCACCAACCGGTTGCGCCGACCGGTTTTCGACAAGCGGGGTCGGCGGCGGGGTCGGCGGCGGGGTCGGGGCCTGGCAGTGACCCGGTGGGTCGTCAATGCGCCCAAATCACTGCGCCGATCAGGAATGACACTGGACTCATCAGGTCAAGCCAGGTGCCGGCGGTGGAGTTGGTGGGGCAGGTACCAATCCCGGTGACGGTGCGGGTGCCGCAGGCGCCAGTTCAACAGGAGCCGGTGGGACGGGTACCGGTACCAGCGGCGCCACTGCGGCTATCAGCGGCGCGACGGGCGCGGTGACCGGCCGGGCCTCGCCGATCACAACGACTGCGCCGTCCGGACGGACGACCAGCCGAGCGGGATCGCCGGCTGGCACCATGCCCAGCTGCCGGGCCCGGCGAGCCAGCTCGGGTGCGGTCTCGAGGCTGGCCACCTCGCGGCTGAGGCCCTCCGAACGTTCGGTCAGGTTCCTGGCATCCGTGCGCGCGTCCTGGAGCTGGTAGGAGTCGGCGGCGGCGGCCGTGGACAACCACAACGTGGCCACCAGCGCAACCGCCAGCAAGGTCATCACCAGCACCACGAAGGGCGCCCTGCCGGCGTCGGGGCCATGGGGGCTGCCTGGGCCGCTGTGGCGCGCTCCGGTGCGCTGCGCCCGCCGAGCGTATGCGCGCGCGACGGCCGGGGAGCGCACTGGCCGCGTGCCGGCATTCCGGCTACGGGTGGGTGCCGCGGTCGAACCGCGCATCGGCACCGCGGTCGAACCGCGCATCGGCACCGCGGTGCGGGTAAGAGCCATCACGACGCCGATCCACACTGGCCGGATCCGCGTTGTTCCGACCGACTTCGGGAAGCCGGAGCGATGCGCTGCACAGCCCGCAACCGCACCGACGCCGCCCGCGGATTGGCCTCCGTCTCGGCAGCCCCGGCAGACTCACCACGGGTCAAAGCGCGCAGTTGGGGTTGGTGGTCGGGCAGCTCGACCGGCAGGCCCGCCGGGGTGCGGGAGGTGGTCAGCGCAGCCAGCGCCCGTTTCACTATCCGGTCCTCCAACGAGTGGTAGGACATCGCCACCAGCCGCCCGCCGACCGACAGCGCGCCAAGCGCTGCAGGGATCGCCGAGCGCAGCGCGGCGAGCTCGCCGTTGACTTCAATCCGCAACGCCTGGAAGGTCCGCTTGGCAGGATGACCGCCGTGCCGGCGAGTGGCCGCCGGGACACTTTGATAGACCAGCTCAACCAGCTCGGCAGTGGTGTCAAGGGGCCGCCGGGCCCGCTGTGCCACAACCGCCGCGGCGATCCGGCCGGCGAAGCGCTCCTCGCCGTACTCCCGAAGCACCCGGGCGAGATCAGCCTGCGAGTAACGGTTGAGCACGTCGGCCGCGGTGGGACCGCCGGTGGGATCCATCCGCATGTCCAGCGCGGCGTCGCGGGCATAGGAGAAGCCGCGTTCGGCGGCGTCGAGCTGCAGCGAGGACACTCCGAGGTCGAATAGCACGCCGTCGACGCACGGGATGCCCAGGCGCTGAAGGACCTGGGGCAGCTCGTCGTAGACCGCATGGAGCAGGTGAATCCGCTCGGGATGGGCCTGCAGCCGATCGCGGGCCACCGCCAACGCTTGCGGATCGCGGTCCAGGCCGATCAGGGTGAGTGCAGGATGAGCGTCGAGCAGTGCAGCGGCGTGCCCACCAAGACCGACTGTGGCGTCGAGCAGCACCGCCGGTCGGTCCGCCAACGAGGGGCCGAGCAGCTCCAGGCACCGGTGCAGCAGAACAGGAGTGTGCTGGGGATGCCCCGGGCGGGACTCCAGGTGGGGCTCGCTGTCACCGGGAGGGTGTTCGGCCACCGGCAGCCTCCCTGCGCTCACACCCGTCTCCTTCTGCCACCTACTTGCCCAGCTTCCTGCCCAGCGACCGAGATCGCCGGTTCGATATCCCTCTGCTTTCCGGTGCCCCCAGGTCTCCGCCCGGTGCCAGATCCTGGCGCCGGGGAAGGTGCGTCAGGGCTGGCTCAGGTCCGGGTCATTGCGCATCACCAGTCGATGCGGCTGCCGGGCGGAGACCTCGCGGCACCGGTTACATCACCGGTTACATCACCCCAGGTAGCACCTCCTCCTGCGCCTGGGCGTAGGACTCCTCGTGTTCCTCCAGATAGCGCTGCCATGCCGCGCTGTCCCAGATTTCCAAACGGTTGATCGCCCCGATCACCGCGCAGTCCTTGCTGAGTCCGGCGTAGCGCCGCAGCTCGGGCGCTATGGAGATGCGGCCCTGCCCGTCCGGACGTTGCTCGTCAGTGCCGGCGAACAGATAACGTTGGTAAGCCCGCACTGCCTCGTTGGTGAAGGGCGCCTGCGCCACCCTGCGCGCCATCTCCTCGAACCCTGCGCGTGGGAAGACGTAGAGGCAGTGGTCCTGTCCTTTGGTGACCATCAGCCCCCCTGCGAGCGCGTCACGGAACTTCGCCGGCAACGTCAACCGGCCCTTGTCGTCGAGCCGGGGGGTGTGTGTGCCCAGGAACACGGCCACCCACCTCCCCACCCGCCCGGTGGACCAGCCAGGGAGCCCCCTTGTGCTCCACTGCTCACCACAGTACCCCACTTTCCGCCACTGTCAACGCGTGGACACCGTCCGTAGTCCGCTACATGCAGTAATCGAGCCTGTTCAACCTCCTCAAACGGAGGTGGGGAGGTTGCCCACGTGATCGGACCAGGGCCGTTCAGCGGGTGGTGCTGGGTGCCGTGAACCATGCGGGATCGGCATGCCACTGGCCGGGAATGTGGGCGTCGTCGAGTTCCCGGGCTCGGCTAGCCCGCACAGATTCGCGCCACGCTCGCACGTCAAGCCACCCGCGCTGCCGAGTGGGGAAAAGTGGGGACACTCGTCCTGGACATTTCTGCCGCCCCCCTGTGTCATATGGATGCTTGTCGCCGTCCTGGCGTAGGAGGGCGCTGACCCGAGCCGGTGATTCCGGCACGGTTTGACAGACTCGGACTCAGCGCTGGCGTTCACCAGCGACCAGGGACGACCGTCAGGAGATCGCGTGAGCCAACGAGATCCGCGTGCGCCGCAACTGGCGGATGTGTACGCCGTGGCGCAACGGATCGTGGGCAACGTCGAACGGGTGCTGGTCGGCAAGCCCGCCGCGGTGCGCACCGCATTGATCACCCTGCTGGCCGAAGGTCACCTGCTTGTCGAGGATGTGCCGGGAGTAGGCAAGACGTCGCTGGCCAAAGCGTTGGCCCGGTCCGTGGACTGCACGGTCAGCCGGATCCAGTTCACCCCAGACCTGCTGCCCAGCGATATCACCGGGGTGTCCGTTTTCAATCGGAACACCGGGGACTTCGAGTTCCGGGAGGGTCCGGTCTTCGCCAATGTCGTGGTCGGTGACGAGATCAACCGGGCCTCTCCCAAGACCCAGTCCGCACTGCTGGAGTGCATGGAAGAGCGGCAGGTCACAGTTGACGGGCACAGCTACCCGTTGACCGGCCCATTCATGGTGATCGCTACTCAGAACCCGGTGGAGATGGAGGGCACCTACCCGTTGCCCGAGGCCCAGCGTGACCGGTTCACCGCTCGGATCTCGCTGGGCTACCCCGACCCCGCTGCGGAGCTCGCGATGATCGACGAGCACACCAGCGCCGATCCACTCGCCACCCTCGAACCGGTGTCCACCGCGGCCGAGGTGGGCGCCTTGTGCCAGGCGGTGCGCCAGGTGCACGTGGCAACCGACGTGCGCCGCTACGTGGTTGAAGTAGTCAGCGCCACCCGCCGGCTGCCCGAGCTTCGGCTGGGTGCCTCGCCGCGCGCGACGTTGCAGCTGGTCCGTGCCAGCCGGGCGACCGCTGCGCTGGCCGGTCGGGACTTCGTGGTCCCCGACGACGTGCAGACCGTCGCGGAACCGGTGCTGTCTCATCGGCTGGTGCTCACCGCGCAGGCCCAGGTCGACCGGCTCTCTCCCCGGGACTTGGTCAGGGACGTGCTGGCGCGAGTGCCGGTACCTCACGCACCGACCGGGCCACCGCCCGTCCCTGTCGACGGCCACGGCGGTCGCAACGGCGCCGCCAGCTGGTACCGCGCGCCGCGGGTGCCATAGGTGCCGGGGCGGCAGGATCGTCTGAGCACGCCGGGGCGGCTGGGTGGTCCGAGCACGCCGGGGCGGCTGGGCGGCCTGACCACCCGCGGCCGATGCTTGCTGGCTTCGGGACTCGCGGCAGCGCTGTGCGCGGTGTTGGTCAACGAACGCGACCTCCTGCAGGTCGCAGTGTTCGCTATGTTGGCACCGCTCCTGGCCAGCGTGGTCGTCGGGCACACCCAGGTCAGGTTGCGGGCGAACCGGGAACTCGTGCCACCTCGAGTCCCGGTTGGCGGCGATTGCCAGGTGCAGTTGACACTGCGGTGCACCGGACGGCTGAGCGGCCGACTGCTGCTCGAGGACGTGGTACCCGAGACTTTGGGCGGCAGTCGCCGCGCCGTCGTGGCGCGGCTTCCGCAGCATCGCGAGGTGCGGCTGCTCTACCCGTTACACGCGGTGGAGCGCAAGGTGCACTCGATAGGTCCGCTGACGGCTCGGATCACCGATCCGCTCGGCCTCGCAGAGAGCAGTCGCACGCTGACCGGTCACAGCCGGCTGGTGGTGACCCCCGTGGTGGTGCCGCTGACCGGGTTGCCCACTGGAGGCGAATTGGGCGCCGGCGAGGCGGGCGGCGGGCGAGCCGGCGCCGGACCCGGACAGGACGCCGTTGTGGTGCGCAGTTACCGGCAGGGCGACGACCTGCGCAAAGTGCACTGGCGCACGACGGCCCGGCGAGACGAGCTGATGGTCCGAGTCGAGGAGTGGCCGGAACGCGGCGGCGCCACCGTGCTGCTCGACCACCGCGCAGCGGCACATCGTGGCGCTGGACCCACCTCAAGCCTGGAGTACGCGGTGTCCATGGTCGCCAGCGTGTATGCGCACCTCCAGCGGCGCGGGCAGCGGGTGCGCCTGGTCACCGGCGACGGCGTGCTCCGCGTCGGCGCCGCCGACGGAACCGATCACACCATCGATACCGCGCTCGACGCGCTCGCCGCGCTGGGTGCAAGCGAGCAACGCGACCTGGCCGGCGTGCCGGGACTGGCCGGCGGGCAGGAGGTGGTCGCCGTGCTCGGCGCTGTCGGGCCTGCGGCTGTCGAACAGATGCTGGCGCACCGCCCGCGCGGCATGCGCAGTCACGCCGTGCTGCTGGACGTCTCAGCCTGGGCCACCAGGGCAGATGACCAGATCGTACTCGATGTGGCCCAGGCGGCCCGGCTGTTCGTCGCGGCAGGCTGGTCGGTGGCGGTGGCCCACCCGGAGCAATCACCGACGACGGTGTGGAACCGGTTGTGTATCGATTCCCGCAGCAGTCTGCAGGTGTCGCGGTGACCGGGTTCGCTGGTCGTACACTGCTTGCCGCAGTGGCCGGGTCGGCCGTCGCACTCGCCGCGACGTCGCTGGGCGCGCTGATCGAGGGGCCGCTCTGGTGGGGCTCCGTGGTGCTGGCCATCGCTGTCGTGGTCGCGACCGGAGTGCTGTTGCGCTCGATTCGGATGCCACCCATCGTGGTTGCAGCCGGTCAGCTCGCCACGCTCGTGGGTCTGGTCACTGCGCTGTTCACATCCAGCGGCTGGCTGGGTGTGCTGCCCGGACCAACCGCGGCAGCAGAGTTGCGAGCGCTACTTGAAGGCGCCGCCCAGCAAGCCCAAGTCGGTATCCCTCCGGTGCTGGCGACCACCGAGTTGATCTGCCTCGTGGTGGTGGTCGTCGGGCTGGTCGCCGTCGCGGTGGACACCCTCGCCATCTCGGCCGC
Source organism: Pseudonocardiaceae bacterium (assembly GCA_050699875.1). Taxonomy (GTDB): domain Bacteria; phylum Actinomycetota; class Actinomycetes; order Mycobacteriales; family Pseudonocardiaceae. The sequence continues at coordinate 48,013 of JBOHFX010000184.1, read as the reverse complement.
TGTGCCGGCGTCCACCGGCCTGGTGCTGTTGTGCATGGTCACCTTCCCTGCTGCGCTGTCGCACCGGCCGCTGCCCTGGTGGAGCTTCGTGCTGGGCGCCGTGGGCTTCGCTCTGCTACTTGCCGTCGACAGTCAGCGGCGGCAGGTGGCTTGGGGGAAATCCGCCGGCCCTAGCGGGTACACCGGTGCCGCACCGGCCGCAGTGGCGGTGACTGCAGGCGCGGTTGTGGTGGCACTGCTCGTCGGAACGACGGTGACGGCGGTGGGCACCGGCCGGTCGACCGGCAACGGCACTGCCACCGGCCAGCCGGTGAGCGGGATCGGGCTGAGCCCCTTCACCTCGCTACGCGGGCAGCTGTCCAACGGGGAGCTCCTGGCGCTGTTCCGGGTCCGGGGATTGGATCAGCCGGCGTACCTGCGCGCGCTGACGCTGAGCCGCTTCGCCACCCGAGTGGGTTGGCAGCAGGGTTCGCTGGACAGTGCGGTGCCTGCCGGTGAGGAACAGACCGTGCGGTTGCCGTTGCCCGCCGGGGTGACCACACCGGTGTCGGGGTCCACCCTCCGGGTGAGCATCGAGCCGATCCACTACACGGACAACTGGCTGCCGTCCTTCGGCTACCCGCTCGCGCTGGCGGGCATCGGCCCGGACTGGAACTACGACCCCGATACGACCACCATCTTCTCCGACCGTCGCCAACGCGCCGAGCCTTACACCGAGCTCGGGGTGCTTCCCCAGCCGGATCCCCAACTACTCCGCGAAGCCGGTCCCGCCGGCGGGCCACCGTTTGCCACCGTCGATTCGCGATACCTCGACACCGGTGGGGTGGACCAGCGGGTGGCTGCACTGACTGCCCAGATCACCGCCAGTAGCCGCACGGCCTTCGACGCCGCCGTCGCCGTCAACGAGTGGTTCACCCAGCCCCGCAACGGGTTCAGCTACGACCTGGAGACCGCCCCGGGAAACGGCGAAGACGCTCTGGTGGACTTCTTGTTCACCGGCCGCCAGGGCTACTGCGAGCAGTTCGCCTCGGCGATGGCGATCATGTTGCGGACGTTGCAGGTGCCGGCCAGGGTGGCGATCGGCTTCACCCCCGGAACTGCCACCGGCGACTCCCGGTTGATTACGACCAAGGACGCGCATGCCTGGGTGGAAGTTTGGTTCCCGGGCACCGGATGGCTGCCGTTCGACCCAACTCCGCTGTCCGACGGGCGGACCGCCATGCCGGGTTACGCGCCTGTTGAACTCCCTCCAGCTGGTGATCCGCCGCCGCTGGCCGAGCCCTCGCAGGCCGGTCCCGTAACCCCGGCGCCCGACGCCCTCGCCGCGGCGCCGCCGCAGCCCGGCACCGTTGACTCCGGTCTCGAGGCCGGTGGCGGCAGTGTCGGGCTGGCGGTCGCCGGGTCGCTGGTCCTCGTTGTGCTGGCGGGGCTCAGCCCACTGGCGGTGCGCGAGGGTCGCCGTCGACGGCGGCTGCACCTGGCCAGCACCGGCGGACTGCAAGCAGTCTCAGCCGCATGGGAGGAGGTGCTGGCAGAGTCCGCAGACCGCGGGGTGGTTCCCCCCGTCGGAGAGACCGTGCGGGCTACAGCTGCGCGGCTGGCCCATGAGCACGGCCTGGATGAGACAGGCCAGGCCGGCCTGCGGACCTTGGTCAATGCGGTGGAACGATCCTGGTACTCCGGGTCCTCTCAGCTTGGCCGGTCAGCGATCGCCATCGGCAACCGCGATACCGACGGCGAGCTCGTTGATGCTCTGCAGGCCGTACGCGCCAGTATGGTCCGGTGCGCACCGCAAACCCGGATGGCCCGGTTGCTGCCGCGCTCAGTACTACCCAGCGCGGTGCTTCCCAGCTCGGTGCTCACCGGCTCGATGCCACGCCGGCGCGCCTGAACGCTTGGGCCCCGACTGTCGGCTAATGATCCTCGAAGCGGCGACGGAATCGCTGTTCCATCCGCTGGGCCAGGGTGCGGCGACCTTGCCCGGGAGCCGAGCGGTCCGAGGACGCACCGCGCCCGCCGTCTCCAGCGACACGGCGGGAGAAGATCGCGACGACGGCACCGGCGAACATCACCAAGAAGCCGAGAACACTGATGACCGGAATCCCGACAGGGCGGACGGGAAGCATGACACCAGCGACAAGAAGCAGCAAGCCCACCACGAAAAGCGCGATCCCCTGGAATCGGCGCCGGTGAGACCGGCTACGCATCCGGGCGCCCCGGACGTTCGACGCGAACTTCGGGTCCTCTGCATAGAGCGCGCGCTCGATCTGGTCGAGCAGACGCTGCTCGTGCTCGGAGAGTGGCATCGCTCCTCCTCCGGCACTCCGGTTGTCGATATGGTGTCCGCCCCCGACGGTAGTCGCTGTGGCCACCGGGCGCCTACCGCGGGCTCCTGCCGTCGAGGATACGAGCCCGCGGCGATGCGGACTAGCCGAACCCGTTACCCGTTTCAGGGAAGACCCGCATTTTCCCCCGACTCCGACCCCTCCGGCGTGTCCAGCAGGGTGGCCGGCCGTACCGCTGCGCTGCCGAATCGGGATCGCGCGGCGTCCGCCGCCCGCTCGACGTCCAGCCAGTTCGCGTTGGCTAATTTCGTTCCCCAGCCCCCTGCCCCACTGTCGAGGGTGAGCTGCTGGGCCGCCGCGGCCCCGGCCAGCTGTTCCACTCGCACCCCCAGCAGTCGGACTGCCGCCCCGCGAGGGAGGTGCCCGGCCAACAGATCGATGGCAACCGTGAACACCTCGTGCGCAGAGTTGGTTGGGTCGGGCAGGGTCCGGGACCGGGTGATGGTGGTGAAGTCCGGATAACGGATCTTCAGCGCGATGGTCCGCCCCCGCAACCCGCGGCGACGTAGCGCGGCCGTGCAACGCTCGACCAGCCGAAGCAGCTCACGCCGCAATGCCGCCGGGTCGGCTGTGTCGTGGGCGAAGGTTTCCTCCGCCCCGACCGACTTCTCCGGCACGTCGGGTACCACCCGCCGGTCGTCCCGGCCGTTGGCGAGCTCATGCAGATGCTGGGCAGACGCAACGCCCACGGCGCGCCGCAATGCGGGAAGTGGCGTGCTCGCCACGTCGGCCACGGTGGCGCAACCCAGCCGGCGCAGCACCTGCGCGGTGCGCCGGCCCACTCCCCACAATGCCGACACCGGCAACGGATGCAGGAACTCGAGCACACCGTCGGCGGGCACCACGAGCAACCCGTCCGGCTTGGACAGACCGGAAGCGAGCTTGGCGAGGAACTTGCTCGGGGCCACGCCTACCGAGCAGGTCACCCGATGCGCGTCGTAGACCTGCCCGCGGATCCACTCTCCGATCCCGGCCGGGCTCATTCCCAGCCTGCGCAACGACCCGGTGACGTCGAGAAAGGCCTCGTCCAGGCTCAGCGGCTCGACCAGCGGGGTGATCTCGCGAAACAGCGCCATCACTCCCCGAGAAACCTCCGCATACCGTGGGAAATGCGGCGGGACGAAGTGGGCTTGCGGGCACAGCCGGCGAGCCTGCGCAACCGGCATCGCCGAGCGGATCCCGAACGCCCGCGCCTGGTAAGTCGCCGAGAGCACCACGCCGCGGTCCCCGGCCGGGTTGCTGCCGCCCGCCACCACTACGGGCAAACCCGCCAGCTCACGACGTTCGCGAACCTCGACTGAGGCGTAGAAGGCGTCCATGTCCACGTGCAGTACGGAGCAGCCGCGGTCGTTGTGCATGCTAACCGGGCCTGTCCGGCCGGCGGGCAAGCGCGTGCAACCGGCTGGCGACATCGCGCAGCGGCGTCCGTCCGGCGGCGGACAGCTCCAGCTCGGCGAGCGCCTCGCCGGCGCCGGGTTGAGCCTCCAGCACGGCGCCAGGCACGAGGTCGGCAACCACCCCATCGCCCTGCACCAGCTCGACACCCAGCCCGCCGGTCTCCAACAATGTGATGAGACCAGCGGTATCGAAGCGACGCAGCAGTGGGTCAGCCGCGCTGAGCCGGCCGTCGGGATCGTCGAGGACCCGGCGGGCGTCGACCAGCCTGCCGGCCAGCGCGCGTGCCAGCACGGCCGCGTACCGGTTGGCCGCCAAGACTGAGACTGCACCACCGGGCGCGGTGGCACCGGCCAGCGCCTGGATCGCCGCAACTGGATCCTCGACCACCTCCAGGATGCCGTGCCCGAGCACGAGGTCGGCACTGGCCGCGGGAACCGCGTCGATCAGCGAGTCGGTATCACCCTGCACGGACTTCACCAGTTGTCGGACGCCGGCCTCGGCGGCCCGACGGTGCAGGGTGGCCAGCGCGTCCGGGCTCGGGTCCACGACCGTTACCAGGCAACCGGATCGGGCCAGTGGCACAGCCCAGACGCCGCTGCCACCGCCAACGTCCAGGACCCGGGGGGCGATGCCCAACCGCAGGCGTGCCGCGGCGACCTCGGCCGTTAGGGCGCGGTGCACCGTTGAGGCTCGCATGCGCAGCACGATAGAGGGCTGCACCGACATTATCCGGCGTGGGACGCGGCTGGTTTGTCCGCAGACGGTGCATTCAGGGGCGAACCCGGGCCACCCTAGGCTGCACCGGTGCGAACCGTGGCGGTGCTCAGCCTCAAGGGCGGTGTGGGCAAGACCTCGGTCGTGCTGGGATTGGCCGGGGCTGCCCTGCAGCGCAAGATCCGGACCTTGGTGGTGGACCTCGACCCCCAGGGAAATTGCACCGCCACCCTGGAGCCCAGTGCGACGAAAACCACGTTGGCCGACGTTCTGGCCGATCCGAGACGCTCGGTGGTCAGGAGTGCGATCGCCCCCAGCGCGTGGGGCGAAGAGCTGGAGGTGCTGGTCGGCGCAGAGGACGCCGAGGCGCACAACAGGCCGGATCCTGACCGTGCCCTGCTCGGGCGGTTGGATACCGCGCTGTCCAGGCTTGGCGCTTCGGTCGGCGATCCACAGTACCGCCTGGTGCTCCTGGATTGCCCGCCCTCGCTGGGTCAGCTGACCCGCTCGGCGCTGGTGGCCGCCGACCGGGCGCTGCTGGTCACCGAACCGACCATCTACGCCGTCTCCGGTGTGCAGCGCGCCTTCGAGGCGGTGCATCACGCGCGCGAACACAACCCCGACCTACGACCGCTGGGTGTGGTGGTCAACCGGGTCCGGGTGCACTCGTCCGAGCACAACTACCGGATCAACGAACTTCGGGAGATCTTCGGACCGCTGGTGTTGTCAACGATGCTGCCGGATCGCTCGGCGGTGCAACATGCTCAAGGCGCCGGACTGCCGATCCAGCGCTGGGGCACCCCCGGAGCACGCGAGGTCACGATGGCCTTCGATGTCCTGCTGGCCCGGCTGCTGCGTACCAGCCAGCTGCGCCGGCACGACTCCGCTGAGCTGGCGCCGGCTGAGTTCGATACAGCTGAGCTGGTCTCAGGTCAGAACTAGCCGCTCAGCCCTGGCCAGGCTGTGGCTGGCTGTGCGGCGGCAGGGCCTGCTGAGGTGAGGCGGGCTGCGGCGCCGCCTCACCTGAGGTGACCTCGCCGGCGATCGGCCCGCCGTGAATGGAGGCGCGGATCTGCTCCAGCCGGGAACGGCCGGCCATGTCCATCGTGGATTGCTGCACCTCGAGCATTCGCCCCTGCACCGAGTTCTGGGCGAGCTCAGCGGACCCGAGGGCATTGGCGTAGCGGCGCTCGATCTTGTCCCGCACCTCGTCGAGTGAGGGTGTGTTGCCTGGCGCGGCCAGCTCGGTCATCGACTGCAGCGAGGCGGAAACCTGCTCCTGCATCTTCGCCTGCTCGAGTTGGGACAGCAGCTTGGTCCGCTCCGTGATCTTGCCTTGCAACACCATGGCGTTGCGCTCGACGGCCTGCTTGGCTTGACCCGCCGCCTGCAACGCCTGGTCGTGCAGCGTCTTGAGGTCTTCCACGCTTTGCTCCGCGGTCACCAGCTGGGTGGCGAAAGACTCTGCAGCGTGTTCGTATTGCTGCGCCCTTGCTTGATCACCCTGGCGGCGCGCCTCGTCGGCGAGGACCAGGGCCTGCCGGGCTGAGGATTGCAGCTTCTCGATCTCACCGAGTTGCCTGCTGAGCTTGACTTCCAGCTGACGCTGATTGCCGATGACGGCGGCGGCCTGCTGAGATAGCGCCTGGTGCTGCCGTTGCGCCTCCTCGATGGCCTGCTGGATCTGCACCTTGGGGTCGGCATGCTCATCGATCTTGGACGAGAACGCCGCCATGAGGTACTTCCAGGCCTTCACGAACGGATTGGCCATCTCTTCCGCTGCCTCTCCTCATGACAATCCGGGCTCGGCTTCGCCACTCACCCGACCAGCGGGAGCCGCCTATCGACTCCATGGTGTCAGGTGCGGGGCGCCGCTTCCACCGACCCCAGGGAGAACTAGGGGGTTACCCTGGTCCGACCTGGTCTGCGGGCTCAGGCCGCAACCAGCTCAGCGGGAACAGTGTCGGGCACCTCGGGCAGGTACACCGGACCGAGATCGTCGGCTACCCGCCGCAACAGCTCATCCAACGGCAGGTCAAGCGCATCACAGATCGATGCGAGGAGCTCGCTGGACGGCTCCTTGCGGCCACGCTCCACCTCAGAGAGATACCCCAGGCTCACCCGCGCAACCCGGGACACCTCACGCAGCGTACGGCGCTGCGAGGTCCGCGTCCGGCGCAACCGGTCGCCGATGGCCTCCCGCAGCAACGTCATCGCGTTTCCCTTCTGGGTCTCAGCTGGCCCCTGGTGTCAGTCGGCCCGCCAACCAGCTTGCTTGCCCTACACCGTACTCACCAGCGGGCCGGCCGAGCGTCCGCCGTGGGCGAACGGCGCTCCATGAGTCAAAGCCAGTGCAGTGAGCAACTCATGGCAGCGCGATGGTCCGACGGCCGCCGGCGCGCATTCGTAGCGCCTGCACCACGTAATCGACGCCGGTGACGACGGTCAGCGCTACCGCAAGACCCATCACCACCCACTGCACCGGATGGGCCGCCAACGGCAGCGGCAGCACGTAGAGCCCGATGGCTACCGCCTGCGTGAACGCTTTCACCTTACCGCCACGACTGGCGGGGATCATCCCATACCGCAGGACCGACAAGCGCAGCACGGTGATACCCAGCTCGCGCACGCCGATCACAAGGGTGATCCACCAGGGCAGTTGTCCCAGTATGCTCAGACCCACCAGCGCGGAGCCGATGAGCGCCTTGTCAGCGATCGGATCGGCGATCGTGCCGAAGTCGGTCACCTGCCCGCGGCGCCGCGCCAGGTCGCCGTCGATCCGGTCGGTGAGCGAAGCGATGCCGAAGATCACCGCTGCGGTTACCTGCCACGCCGGATCGGTGCCGCCGCGGGCGAACAAGGCGAGCACGAAAACCGGTACCAGGACCATCCGCGACATGGTCAGGACGTTGGCCAGGTTCCACAGGCGAACGCCGGTCGACGGTCGCTGCCGGCTCATGGCACGCCGCCGGCCGGGGTGATCAGCTCCACGGGCTCCACGACCAGGTCGACACCGTCGGTAGCGATCACCCGGCAGCGCACCAGGTCGCCGAGCGCAAAGCCGTTTTTGGAGCCGGTCAGCAGGCACTCACCGTCCACTTCAGGAGCCTGATGCTCGGCGCGCCCGATGATGCTGCCTCCACCGGTGCCCCCGACGGCGTTACCGTCCACCAGCACGTCCACGGTTTCCCCGATCCGTTCCTCGGCGCGCTGCGCAGTCAACTGCTCGACCAACCCGCTGATCCGCGCGACGCGTTCGGTGACGGTGTCCTCGTCATGCTGGCCGGACAGGCCGGCGGCCTCGGTGCCATCCTCGTCGGAGTAACCGAATACCCCCACCGCGTCCAGCCGCGCCTCGAGGAGAAACCGCTCCAACTCCGCGACGTCGTCGTCGGTCTCGCCCGGAAACCCCACGATCACGTTGCTGCGCACTCCTGCTCGTGGCGCGTGCTGCCGGATCTGGCCGAGCAGCGCCAGGAAAGACGCACGCGAGCCGAACCGGCGCATCCTGCGCAGCACCGGCTGGCTGGCGTGCTGGAAGGACAGGTCGAAGTAGCGGGCCACCCCTGGGGTGCCGGCGATCGCGGTCACCAGCGCGGGCCGGGTCTCGGCAGGCTGGAGGTAGGACACCCGGATGCGCAGGATGCCCGGGACGGCCGCCAACCTGCGTAGCAGCTCCTCCAGCGCGCCGGGGTTGCCGATGTCCTTGCCGTAGGACGTGGAGTTCTCGCTGACCAGCACCAGCTCCCTGGCCCCGGTCTCGGCCAGCCACGTCGCCTCGGCCAGCACCTCGTCGATCGTGCGGGAGACGAACGCACCACGGAAGGACGGGATGGCGCAGAACGCACAACGCCGATCACATCCGGAAGCGATCTTCAGTGCGGCGACCGGGGAATCGTCCAGCCGCCGGCGCGGTACTCGGGGACCCCAGCCGTGCCCAGGCAGCACCGGACCGGCCGCAAGGGCATCGGGCCGGGACGCCGGGGTGATCGGCAGCAGGGTGCGACGGTCCACCGGCCGGTGCGCAGCCACCACCCGGCCGGCGAGCACCTCGCGCAGCCGACCGCCCAACTCTGGGTAGGCGTCGAAACCCAGCACCGCGTCGGCCTCCGGCAGGCTGTGTGCCAGTTCGGTGCCGTAGCGCTCGGCCAGGCAACCGACTGCAACGACCTTGGCACCGGTGTCCGCGGCAGCCAGTAGGGTGTCGATCGAGTCCTTCTTGGCAGCGGCGACGAAGCCGCAGGTGTTGACCACCACCACGTCGGCCACGCCGCCGTCGGGATCGACCAGCTCCCAGCCGTCCTCGGCCAGCCGGCCGGCCAGCTCCTCGGAGTCGACATCGTTGCGGGCACAGCCTAGCGTGACCAGCGCAGCACGGGGTGATGGCGGTGGAGTGGGCACCGGCTCAGGGTAACCGGCCACCCTCCATGATCAGGCGTACCCGCTTCCTCGCCCCGCTGGGTGGATCGACATCAGGCCGACCGCGACACTCGGCACGGCGCAGCGAATGCTGGCCACCGATAGGTTCTCGTGCGTGACTCCTCCGATCACTGTGCGTCGGGCAAGGGTCGGAGACGTCCGGAAGATCAAGGAGCTGGTGGACTGCTACGCGGGTGTCGTGCTGTTGATCAAACAGCTGGTGACGCTCTACGAGGACATTCAAGAGTTCTGGGTGGCCGAACGGGACGGCGTGCTGGTGGGCTGCGGCGCGCTGCACGTGCTCTGGGAGGACCTGGGCGAGATTCGCACCCTGGCGGTACACCCGGACGCCGTAGGTCTGGGGATTGGACGCGCCGTCGTTGAACGCTTGGTCGAACAGGGGCGTGCGCTGGGGTTGCGCCGCCTTTTCGTGCTGACCTTCGAGGAGCGCTTCTTCGCCTGGTACGGGTTCCGGACCATCGAGGGCACTCCGGTGACCGCAGAGGTCTATGACGAAATGCGCCGCTCGCACGATGAGGGCGTCGCTGAGTTCCTCGACCTGCCCTACGTCAAGCCCAACACCCTGGGCAACACCCGCATGCTGCTTGAGCTGTGAGCACTTCAAGAGTGATCAGCTGTCACTCCGCGCCCTGGGCTGCGGGACCGCCGCCGCGGATCGAGTACAGCAGCCCGTCTAGCTCCTCGGGTTTGGCCAGCACCTCACGGGCCTTGGATCCCTCCGAGGGCCCCACCACGCCCCGGCTCTCCAGCAGGTCCATCAGCCGGCCTGCCTTGGCGAAGCCCACTCGCAGCTTGCGCTGCAGCATCGATGTGGACCCGAACTGCGAGGTCACCACGAGCTCGGCGGCCTGCAGCAGGACGTCGAGATCATCCCCGATATCCGGATCGATCTCCTTCTGCTCACCTGGCTTTGCCGCAGTGACCCCAACAGTGTATTCCGGGACAGCCTGTTCCTTGGCGTAGGCGACGATCTTGGCGATCTCAGCGTCCGCGACATAGGCGCCCTGGATGCGAACCGGCTTGGACGCACCCATCGGCAGGTAGAGCCCATCGCCCATGCCGATCAGCTTCTCCGCGCCGGGTTGATCCAGGATCACCCGGCTGTCAGTCAGCGAAGAGGTGGCGAAGGCTAGCCGGGACGGCACGTTGGTCTTGATCAGCCCCGTTACCACGTCGACGCTGGGGCGCTGGGTGGCCAGCACGAGATGTATCCCGGCCGCTCGGGCCTTTTGCGTGATGCGAACAACGGCGTCTTCGACGTCGCGCGGAGCGGTCATCATCAGGTCGGCCAGCTCATCGACGATCGCCATGATGTAGGGATAGGGGCGGTACTCTCGCTGCGAGCCCGGCGGCGCCACGATCTCGCCGCTGCGCACCTTGGTGTTGAAGTCGTCGATGTGCCGCACTCGGGCGGCTTGCATGTCTTGGTAGCGCTGTTCCATCTCCTCCACCAGCCAAGCCAGCGCCGCAGCGGCCTTCTTCGGCTGGGTGATGATGGGCGTAATCAGGTGCGGGATGCCCTCGTAGGGGGTCAGCTCCACCATTTTCGGGTCGATGAGGATCATCCTGACCTCATCAGGAGTGGCCCGGGCGAGCAGCGAGACGAGCATCGAGTTCACGAAGCTCGACTTACCCGAACCGGTAGAGCCGGCCACCAGCAAGTGCGGCATCTTGGTCAGGTTCGCGGTGACGAAGTGACCCTCGATGTCCTTACCCAGCCCGATCACCATGGGGTGCTGGTCGCGGCCCGACGCCGGTGAGCGCAGCACGTCACCCAGCCGCACCATCTCCCGGTCGCTGTTGGGCACCTCGATGCCCACCGCGGACTTGCCCGGGATCGGGGCCAGCAACCGCACGTTGTCGGTGGCCACCGCGTAGGCGATATTGCGGGTCAGCTGGGTGATCTTCTCTACCTTGACTCCGGGCCCCACCTCGACTTCGTAGCGCGTCACGGTCGGGCCCCGGGCGAATCCGGTGACCTGCGCGTCTACCGAGAACTGCTCGAGCACCCCGTCGATGGCCTCGATCATCGCGTCGTTGGCCTTGCTGCGAGCTTTGGGCGGGTCACCCTTGACCAGCAGGTCGGGTGGTGGCAGCTGGTAGTCACCCTCGACAACCCGGTGCACGGCCATCGCGGAGGTGCGCTTGCCCTGAGCCGGCACCTCAACCGGCCCCGCTACCGGCTCTGCGACGGGTTTCGACTGCGTCGGGGGCTGGGCGGGCGCCTCGACGGCAGCAGGATCCTCGGTGCCGGGGTCGGCCGCCTGCGCGGCTTGCCGCCGCCGGGAGGGCCGGCGCAGCCGGGTAGTGGTGAGATCGGTGCCTGTCTCGGCATCGGTGCCTGTCTCGGCATCGCTGCCGGCACCGGGGGAATTGGTGCCGGCATCCGGGTCCGGCGCTGCCGGCGGATGCCAAATCCGGCGGATCCGCTCAGGCACCGCCCGGACCGGGGTGCCGGTGAGCACCAGCAGTCCGTAGCCGGCCAGCAGCGCCAGCAGGGGCGTAGCCACCCAGACGGTGAACCCGTCGACCAATGGGTCGGCGACCAGGAATCCAACCGCGCCGGCGGCACGGGACCGTCCCACCCCGTCCGCAGGCGCGCCGGCAGCGAGATGCCACAGACCAAGCGTCCCCAACGTCAGCAGCAGCGTGCCCACGGTGCGACGGGGCCGGGCCGCCGGGTCGGCCTCGGTACGCATCAGGGCCACCGCGACCCCGGCGAGCACCGCAGGTAGCCCTGCCGACGCGGCCCCGAACAGAGCACGTAGTGCGTGCTGAAGTCCGGCGCCGACCGGCCCCCCAGCGGTCCACCACACCGCTGCGGCGACGACCACAGCAAGCCCGACCAAGCCGAGCGCGAGACCGTCCCGGCGGTGCGCAAGCTCAAGGTCCCGAGCTCGCAGGGTCCTGGCCAGCGTGCTGACACCCCGAGCCAGCAGCGACCAGGTGACGACCGGGCCCCGGCCGGCATTGCGTCCCTGCGCTGTTCTAGGGCCCCGTCGCGGCGCTGCCTGCCGGGGTTTCGACGCCGAGCGCGACGTGCTCCCCGAGTTCCTGGGCAGCCCGTTCGCCGTCCCTGTTTTCGGGGTCCCGGTCTTCGTAGTCCCTGTTCGCAAAGACCTTGTGGAGGCCCGCCCTGCCTTGTTCCACACGCTAGCCAGTCCGCACCTTTCTCCCCGGAGTACACACCGCCACCGCGAGCCTCCAGCGGCACCGGAGTCACGTTGGCGCAGGGTTATCACCGCGTGCCATACCTGCTGTCCATGCTCGCGCGCAACCGGGTCGCGGCGGCTACGACACGCCGAAGCCCTCCTGGCACAAGGGGCCGTCCCAGCCCATGGCGCCCACGAAGCGGCGGCGATTCCTGCCAGACTGCTCCGCGCCAACCCACACCGCCGGCGAACCTCAGCCGACGGGCAGCACCGTAGGTATGATCATCGGCCGGCGCCGGTAGGTGTCGGCGACCCATCGCCCCACCACCCGCCGCACGGCCTGAGCGATCCGGTGCGGATCGGTGATCCCTTCCACTTCGGTTCGGGCCAGTTCCATCTCCACCAGCGGCACCACGCCGTCGAGAGCCTTGGGGTCATCGGAGAAGCCGCGGCCCGAGATCGTCGGCGGAGCCACCGCCCGGCCGGTTGCCGACACGACCACAACGGTGATCGCGATGAAGCCACCCTCGCCAAGGATCAGCCGGTCAGACAGTGTCGACTCCCCCACGTCACCCACCGACAACCCATCCACGTAGACCTGGCCCACCTCGACCCGACCGGTGATCTCCGCCCGGCCGTGCACCAGATCCACGACGACACCATCCTCGGCGATAACCACCCGCTCCGGCGGCACGCCGGTACGGACCGCCAGCGCCGCGTTGGCCCGCAGGTGCCGCCACTCGCCGTGCACCGGCATGACGTTGGCAGGGCGGATCGCGTTGTACAGGAACAGCAGCTCACCGGCCGGCGCATGCCCGGACACGTGGACCTTCGCGGTGCCCTGGTGCACCACCGCGGCGCCCAGCCGGGTCAGCCCGTTGACCACCCGGAACACGGACGTCTCGTTGCCGGGGATGAGCGAGCTGGCCAGCACCACGGTGTCTCCGGGGTAAATCCGGATCTGCCGGTGCTCGCCGCGAGCCATCCGGGACAGCGCCGACAGGGGTTCGCCCTGCGAACCGGTGGAGACGAACAGCACGCGGTGCTCGGGCATCGCCAACGCCTCGTCGAGGTCTACCAGTAGACCGAGCGGGACCCGCAGCAGTCTGAGGTCGGCCGCGACGCCCATGTTGCGCACCATCGATCTGCCCACCATCGCCACCTTGCGTCCATGCGCTGCAGCGACGTCCAACACCTGCTGTACCCGGTGCACATGGCTGGCGAAGCAGGCCACGATGACCCGCTGGGTGGCTCTGCCGATCACGGAGTCCAGCACCGGACCGATGTCCCGTTCCGGGGTGACGAATCCGGGCACCTCGGCGTTGGTGGAGTCGATCAGGAGGAGGTCCACCCCCTCGTCGCCGAGCCTGGAGAACCCCGCCAGATCAGTCAGCCGCCCATCGAGTGGTAGCTGGTCGAGCTTGACATCGCCGGTGTGCAGCACCAGCCCGGCCGGAGTGCGGATGGCCACCGCCAGCGCGTCGGGGATGGAGTGATTGACCGCGAAGAATTCGCAGTCGTACGGCCCGCAGCGGTGCCGATCACCCGCTGCAACCTGCACCAGCTGTGGTTTCTGGTGGTGCTCGCGGCACTTCGCGGCGACCAGCGCGAGGGTGAACTCAGAGCCCACCACCGGCAGTTCAGGCCGTAGCCGCAGCAGGAACGGCACCGCCCCGATGTGGTCCTCATGGCCGTGGGTGAGCACCAGCGCCTCGATGTCATCCAGCCGGTGTTCGATCGCTCGGAAGTCGGGCAGGATCAGGTCCACGCCCGGAGCGTCGTCCTCAGGGAACAACACCCCGCAGTCCACCACGAGCAGCCGGTCGGCGTGCTCGAAGACGGTCATGTTGCGGCCGATCTCCCCGATGCCGCCGAGGGCGACGGCGCGCAGGGCGCCTTTGGGCAATGGTGGCGGCGGTGCGGTGGGCAGGCCGGGCAGCGGTCCGGCGGAGCCGGTGGGTACCGCGCTCATGCCTCGACCCTGACGAGCAGGTCTTGGGGCCTCACGCGAGCACTCCGGCCTCGGCCAGCGCCGAAGCGATCGCGGCCACCTGGTCGGGGTCGGCGGCAACCTGGGGCAGCCGGGGGTCACCGACCTCGAGGCCGGTCAGTCGCAGGGCCGCCTTGCCGAATGCGACTCCACCTGCCATACAGAAGGTCTGGATCAAGCTGAGGGTAGAGGCGTGTACCTCCCGTGCCGCGCTCGTCTGGCCGGCCTCGAAGGCGGTGATCATCGTTCGCAGCCGGTCGGTCGCCACGTTGCCGATGACGCTGACGAAGCCCACGGCTCCCACCGACAGCCACGGCAGGTTGAGCACGTCGTCCCCGCAGTAGTAGGCCAGGTCGGTGGTGGCGATGATCCTTGCGCCCGCACCCAGGTCTCCCTTGGCATCCTTGACCGCGACGATCCGCGGATGCTCGGCAAGCTGGTACAGGGTGTCGGTGGCGATCGGCACGATACAGCGCGGCGGGATGTCATAGAGCATCACCGGCAGGTCAGTGGCATCGGCGACCGCCGAGAAATGCGCGATCAACCCGGTCTGCGGCGGGCGGGAATAGTAGGGGGTCACCACCAGCAAGCCGTGCGCGCCAGCCCGTGCGGCCTGCCGGGCCAGCACCACGCTGTGCGCCGTGTCATAGGTTCCGGCGCCGGCCACCACACTCGCTCGATCCCCGACCGCCTGCACCACCGCTCGCACCAGAGCGGCCTTCTCGGCGTCGCTGGTTGTCGGCGACTCGCCGGTGGTGCCGTTGACCACCAGCCCATCGCAGCCTCGCTCCACCAGCTGGTAGGCGAGCTTCTGGGCGGTGTCGAGATCCAGCTGTCCCTGGGCGGTGAACGGGGTGACCATGGCGGTGAGCACTCGACCGAAGGGCCGGCCGGGCGCAGATGTCGGCGCAGTACTCATGCGTAAACGCTACCGGTGCCTGCCGGAACTCTCGTGGGGTTGGTTCATCACACCCCCCGTTGAGTGCTGCTCTAGATCCATGTTTGCACGCTACGCGTCCGCGTCAGGGCACCGATCAACCTTCTGACACGAACGGGCTGGAGGCGATCTCAGTCCCGTCAGGCAGGGTGCAGATCTCGAAGTCGCTGAACACGTTCGGTGCTGCTTTGTGCAGGTGGCGCAGGCATTCCACGGCCAGCGCGCGGATCTCCACGTCAGCATGCTCGGTGGCTCGCATCGCGATGAAGTGCCGCCACGCGCGGTAATTGCCGGTAACCACGATACGGGTCTCGGTGGCGTTGGGCAGCACAGAGCGAGCGGCCTGACGGGCCTGCTTACGGCGCAGCGTGGCGTTGGGCTCGTCGGCGAAGCGCTTCTCCAATCCGGCGAGCAGATCGTTGTAGGCCTGCTGACTGGCGCGGGCCGCGGCGTGGAACCGCTGGTGTAACTCGGGGTCGTTGGCGATCACGTCCGGCTCGACCATGGATGCGGTCCGCTCCGGGACGTAGCGCTGCGAAAGCTGTGAATAGGAGAAGTGCCGGTGCCGGATAAGTTCGTGGGTCAGTGATCGGGACACACCGGTGAGATAGAAGGTCACCGTGCCGTGCTCGAGCACCGACAGGTGGCCGACCTCGAGAATGTGTTTCAGGTAGCCGGCATTCGTAGCGGTCGCCGAATTGGGCTTGCGCCAGGATTGGTAGCAGGCCCGGCCGGCGAACTCGGCCAGTGCCTGACCGCCGTCGACGTCGGTGGACCAAGGCACATCGGCGGGGGGGAAGAACTCGGTCTTGGCGACGAGCTGAACCCGCAACGCCACCGTGCCCACCTCTGTGTCATCTCCACCGGGGTCAACTCGGTCGGGGTGGATTCCCTCAGGTTGGCTCACGGCGCACCACTCCTCTCGCACGGGGCCTGCTCCGAGTCCCCAACTCGACGACGCAGCCTACTGCGACACCACTGACACCTTGACTGGCGTCATACCTGACGTCATGATTGGCGTCATGGATTTGACGCCGTACATCCACCAGTTGCGCGAGGATCTCACCGCCGCCGCGTCGGCGGGCGACGACCAGACCCGGCACACCGCGGCCGTGCTGGGTGCTGCCCTGGAACCCGCCGCTCGCCTGGCAATCATGACTGCCCTGGCCGATCTCGCCGCGGAGGTCACCGCGACGTTGGACGATCGGGTGGTGGAGGTGCGCCTCGACGGCCGCGACGTGCGGGTGGCGGTGAGCTCGCCCTCGGATGGCGGGTTCAGCGCCACCGGGCCACATGCCAGTGAAACCCAGACGGCCGCCGAATCCCATTCGACCGGGCCACACTTCGACCGGCCGCCGCCCCCCCACGGGCCGGGGATCCCGCCCTTCGTGGACGCCGGGGGCGACATCAGACGGATGACCCTGAGGCTGATCGACCAGGTCAAGACACAGGCTGAACGTGCGGCCGCCGAGCAGGGCGTCTCGCTGAACACCTGGGTCTCGCAGGCCGTGGCGGGCGCGCTGCACGGCGAGCCGTGGAACGAGCCCCGGGGCGGCCGCGGCGACCGCCGCAGCCGCAATCGAGTCCAGGGCTGGGTGCAGGGCTGAGAGTTGTGCCGGGCTGAAGGACCTTGCTGAGGAGGAATCGTGGAGCGCGACGTCGCCGACGCATCGGTGGTTCGCCAACAGCACTTCGAGTGCGAAGGACCGATTGACGTCTGGGTCGAACTCGACAGCGGACAGCTGGACATCACGCTCGAGGAGGCTGCTGATCCCGGTGGAGTGAGTGTGCAGATCCGCGCCGATCCGACCAACCGACCACCGTGGAGCGTCGGGATCGCCGGCCTGCTGACGTGGTTGGGCGAGCAGACCGGGGCGGCCCCAGCGGGTGAGCTGGCCGCCGAGGCGGTGCGCCGCACGCTGATCGACTTCAGCGGGAAGCGGCTCACCGTACGCAGTCCCCGGGACGTGCCGCTGCGCACCGTGCCGTTGATCATCCAAGTAAGTGCTCCACCGGACTCGTCGATCACCGCCCGCAGCGGTTCCGCGGACATCACCGTCACCGGCGTGGCCGCTGGGGTCGATGCCGCGACCGGTTCCGGGCAGATCCGGGCGCAGCGGTGCACCGGGGCCGCTGAAGTCCGCACCGGCTCGGGCGATGTGCGCTTGGGGACGGTGCTGGGCAGGCTACGGGCGCGGACCGGCTCCGGTGAGGTCGACGTGAACAGCCTCGAAGGCACCGACGGCGGTAGCACCGTACAGACCGGTTCCGGTGACGTCCGGCTTGGCGCCGTGAAGCACGACCTGAGCGCACGCACCGGCAGCGGTGACGTCACCGTGGTCGACGCCTGCGCCGGCGGTCTTGAGCTCACCACGGGTTCGGGGCAGCTGCGCGTGGGGATCCACCCCGGCGTACTCGCCGAGCTGGACGTCAGCTCCGGCTCGGGGTGGGCACGCAGCGACTTACCGGTCGGCGGAGCGCCGGTCGAGGGTAGCGTCGCCCTGCGGGTCCGGGCCCGTACCGGGTCGGGAGACGCGCTGGTCACAACCGCACCGTCCTGACCAGGCAGGAACCAGTGCGACGCCCAGTCGCGGCAGCTAGGGCCGTAGCCAGGTCACCGCGCTCCCCCATGGCGATCCCCTCCAGCTCCGACCATCCGGCGATCTCCTGAAGCGCCGTGGCGAGCTCGGCGACCACCCGCAAGGGATCGGCAACCCCCGGCTCAGCGAAGGCACCCGGCACCCGCAGTAGACCTGCGGCCCGGTCAGCCTTGAGGTCGACCCTGGCGACAAGTTGCCCATCCAAAAGAAACGGGAACACGTAGTAACCGTGGTTGCGCCGGTGTTCCGGGACGTATATCTCGATCCGGTAGCGGAAGCCGAACAGGCGCTCAGTGCGCGTCCGGTCCCAGATCAGCGGATCAAACGGGCACAGCAGGGCGGCACCGGTGACCCGCCGTGGCGTGCGAGCGTCTCGGTGCCGGTAGGCCAGCGCCCGCCAGCCCTGGACCATCACCGGTTCCAGCTGCCCGGCATCCACCAGTTCCGCGACCGCCTGCCTGCTGCGCTCCGGTGATAGCCGGTAGTAGTCCCGTAGGTCGGGCTCGGTGGCTATGCCCAGCGCGGCGCCGGCCGCAGCGATCAGCCCGCGGGCACCCTCGGCGGCACCGATCCGGTGGCCGAGCACTTCGGCCGGTAACACTCGCTCGGGCAGGTCATAGAGCCGCTCGAATCCGCGGCGCGTGCCGGTGGTGAGTTCTCCTATGCCGAAAAGCCATTCACAGATCCGCTTGGTGTCGGTCCGGTTCCACCACGACCCCGGCGCTGCGCCGGCCCCGCCACCCAACTCCCGCTCCAGGGCGCCCGCGCCGATCGGGCCGTGCTCCTTGACCGCGTCCAGTACAGCCGAGACCAGTTCCGGCGCTCCGGCCGCCAGCTTCCCGTACCCTTGCCACCAGCCCGGCTTCTTGGCCCCCGAATGCAACAGCGGCCAGTCCTGCACCGGGACCAAGCTCGCTTCGTGCGCCCAATACTCCACCAGCAGGCGAGGACGGCGCACCGGGTACGCCCAGGCGGCGGCGTCGAGCAGTTCCTTTGGATAGGGGCCCAGCCTGCTGAACACCGGCAGGTAATGCGCCCGCGCTAGGACGTTCACCGAGTCAAGCTGTAGCAGCCGAATGCGATTGAGTACCCGCAGAAGATGCCGCCGGGTCACCGGTCCGGCTGGATGTGGATCGGCGAAACCCTGTGCCGCCAATGCAGTGCGCCGCGCGGCGGCCAATCCCATGGTTTGCACAGTCAACGATGCTGCCATCGGACACTGACAATCCGCCGGGACCGAGCTCGATACCGTTACGGCATGGCAACGGCCCGGGTGCGCGCCGCCACATCCGCGGATGCCTCTGTGCTCGCCGCCCTGCATCGCGCCACCTGGCGGGCCGCCTACTCCGAGCTGCTGCCGCCCGGGACACTCGAGGGACTGGATGCACCACAGGTGCAGCAGGCCTGGGCGGACACCGTCGAGGGTGGTGCCACTGTGCTGATCGCCACCGAGGGTGACGATCCGGTCGGGTTCGTGGTGGCCGGTCCGGCTCCCGCCGACGACGTGACTGCCGCCGATGGCACCCTGCCTTTGGATGCGGCACACACCGTGTTGGTGAGCACCCTGCTCGTGGAGCCGAGATGGGGACGCCGAGGCCACGGTGGGCGGTTGCTCGCCGCGGCCGCAGCGTTGCTGCGCGATGCCGGCGCAACCCGTGGCATCGTCTGGGTGCCCGCCGAGGACCCGGCCTCCCTGAGCTTCTACCGCCGCGCCGGCTGGAACCCCGACGGCACGGTGCGCACCCTGGACGCGGACGGCCGCCCCCTACGCGAACTACGCCTCACCGGCCCGCTCGACCTCGTACTCGCCTTGGCATCCGGGTCTGGACGGTAAAGGACGGGCTATAGGTCGAGGAGGGGTTCCAAGCCCACCGTGAGGCCGGGGCGAGTAAGGACTGAGCGGACGGCGAGCAGGACGCCGGGCATGAACGACGAGCGGTCCAGCGTGTCGTGGCGGATCGTCAGGGTTTCGCCTTCGGTGCCCAGCAACACCTCCTGGTGCGCGATGAGCCCGGTCAACCGCACAGCATGCACCCGGATCCCGTCGACGCCGGCGCCCCGGGCCCCGGGTAGGGATCGGGTGGTGGCATCGAAAGGCGGACCCATCCCGGCTTGCGCGCGGGCAGCCGCGATGAGCGCCGCGGTGCGGGTCGCAGTGCCGGACGGAGCGTCAGCCTTGCGCGGGTGGTGCAGCTCCACGATTTCCACCGACTCGTAGAACCGGGCGGCCATCGCCGCGAATCGCATCGACAGGATCGCGCCGATGGCGAAGTTGGGGGCGATCAACACCCCGAGGTCGGGTTTGGGCACCAGCCATTCGCGGACCTGGGCCAGCCGGGTCTCGGTGAAGCCGGTGGTTCCCACGACGGCGTGGATGCGCTGGTCCACGCAGAAGCGCACGTTGTCCATCACCACGTCGGGATGGGTGAAGTCGACGACCACCTCGGCGCCCGCGTCGGCGACGTTGAACATCCAGTCACCCGCGTCGACCATCGCGACGAGTTCCATGTCGTCGGCGGTGTCCACGGCTTTGCACACCTCGGTGCCCACCCGGCCGCGAGCCCCGAGCACCCCGACCCGGATCGGGTTCTCCTCGGACCGTTCGCCGGCCCGGGACATCTGCTCAGCGGAGCGCACCTGCTCAGCCGCGGTCATCCGGTCAACTCCGCTATCTCGTGGGGTAGATCTTGCGCGTGGGCGTAGGGACCCACCACGGCGGCCGTGACCGGCCGGCCGAGCAGCTCACGGGCCAGCTCACCGACCTGCTCCGCGGTGACCGCGTCGATCTGCCGTAACTCATCCTCGATGATGTGGTGCTCGCCGTGGTTGAGCTCCGCAGTGCCGATCCGGCTCATCCAGGACGGCGCATCCTCCAGGCCCAGCACCAACCCGCCACGCAGCTGCCCCTTGCCGCGAGCCAACTCGGTACCGCACAGACCGTCACGAGCCAGATCGGTCAGCACGTCACCGATCACCGCGGCCACCTCGCCCAACCGGTCCGGGGAGCAGCCGGCGTAGATCGAGAGGCTGCCGGTATCGGCGTAACAGTCCACCGTGGAGTACACCGAATATGCCAGCCCACGCTGCTCGCGGACCTGCTGGAACAGCCGCGAGCTCATCCCGCCGCCGAGCGCGGCGTTGAGCACACCGAGCACATAGCGCCGGTCGTCGTGCCGATCCAAGGCCGGCACCCCCAGCATGAGGTGGGCCTGCTCGGACGAGTCGGGGCACAATGCCAGTGCGCACCGATCGGTAATGGTGACTTGGCCGCAGCGGGGGGCCACGGGTTGCGCGCACCCGGTCAGGCGGTGTCCGAAGCTGCGCTCCACAGCGGCCAGCACGGCGCTGTGTGTGACGTTACCGCTGGCCGTCAGCACCATCCGCTCCGGTGTGTAGCACTGGCGGTAGAAGCGGTGCAGCGCATCCCGACTCATCGCGGTGATCGATTCCTCGGTACCCAGAACCGGGCGGCCCAGGGGGTGCTCACCGAACAGCGCGGCACAGAACTCGTCGTGCAGCAGGTCCTCGGGGTCGTCGTCGCGCATCGCGATCTCCTCGAAAACCACGGCGCGCTCGAGGTCGACGTCGGCCGGGTCGAGCAGCGCGTCACCCAGCACGTCGCAGATCAGGTCGACGGCAAGCTCAAGGTCGCAGTGCAGGACGTGCGCGTGGTAGCAGGTGTGCTCCTTGGTGGTGAACGCATTGAGCTCGCCGCCCACCGCGTCGATTTCCTGGGCGATCGCCACCGCGGTGCGCCGCGCGGTGCCCTTGAACAGCAGGTGCTCCAGGTAGTGCGCCGCACCGGCCACCGCGGCAGGTTCGTCACGCGAACCCACCGCCACCCACATTCCGACGGCCGCCGAGCGCGAGCCGGGCAGCTGCTCGGTCACCACCCGCAACCCGGAGGGCAACACGCTGCGCTGGAGCGTCCCACCCCCGGGCTGCTGCAGCGGGGTCACGTGCCGGCCGGGACCTCAGTGCTGGCCGTGGTGGGGCCGGTATCTGAGGCGGCGGTGTTCTCGTCGCTGACCGGCACCAGGCTGATCTTGCCGCGGTTGTCGATGTCGGCCACCTCCACGCGCAGCTTGTCACCGACTTTCACCACATCTTCGACCTTGCCGATGCGTTTGCCGTTGCCCAGCTTGGAGATGTGCACCAGGCCATCCTTGCCGGGTACCAGCGAAACGAACGCGCCGAAGGCGGCGGTCTTCACGACAGTGCCCAGGAACCGCTCCCCCACCTTGGGCAGCTGCGGGTTGGCGATTGCGTTGATCCGGCCAATGGCGGCCTCGGCGGACGGACCGTCACTGGCGCCGACGTAGATTGTGCCGTCGTCCTCGATGGAGATGTCTGCGCCGGTCTCCTCAGTGATCGAGTTGATCATCTTGCCCTTCGGGCCAATCACCTCGCCGATCTTGTCGACCGGGATCTTGATCGCGGTGACCCGCGGGGCGTGCGGGCTCATCTCATCCGGTCCATCGATGGCCTGCGCCATCACGCCGAGAATGGTCAGCCGGGCATCTCGGGCCTGTGACAGCGCGCCGGCCAGGACGTCCGACGGGATCCCGGTCAGCTTGGTGTCCAGCTGCAACGCGGTCACGAACGTGCTGGTGCCGGCGACCTTGAAGTCCATGTCCCCGAAAGCGTCTTCGGCGCCCAGGATGTCGGTGAGGGCGACGAAGGTCTGTTTGCCATCGACTTCACCGGACACCAGACCCATCGCGATACCGGCCACCGGTGCCTTGAGCGGGACTCCCGCGTTGAGCAGGGACATCGTGGACGCGCAGACCGAGCCCATCGAGGTGGAGCCGTTGGAGCCCAACGCCTCGGAGACCTGACGGATCGCGTAGGGGAACTCCTCACGGCTGGGCAGCACCGGGATCAACGCCCGCTCAGCCAGCGCACCGTGACCGATCTCGCGCCGCTTCGGTGAGCCCACCCGGCCAGTCTCCCCGGTGGAGAACGGCGGGAAGTTGTAGTGGTGCAGGTAACGTTTGGTGGTCTCCGGGCCCAGCGAGTCGATCTGCTGCTCCATGCGCAGCATGTTCAGCGTGGTCGCGCCGAGGATTTGGGTCTCGCCACGTTCGAACAGGGCCGAACCGTGCGCCCGGGGGATCAGGTCGACCTCCGCCGACAGCGGCCGGATATCGGTGATACCACGACCGTCGATGCGCACCTTCTCGCGCAGGATGCGCTGGCGTACCGCCGACTTGGTCGCGGCCCGGAACGCCGCGCTGATCTCCTTCTCGCGGCCCTCGAAACGCGCGCCGAGGCGCTCCAGAGCACTGGCCTTGAGCTCATCGAGCCGGTTTTCCCGCTCCTGCTTGCCCGCAATAGCCAGGACCTGCGCCAGTTCGTCGGCCACCGCGTCGCGGACAGCGTCCAGGGCATCTGGCTGGTAAGCGGGGAAAGTGGGGAACTCCAGCGTGGGGCTGCCAGCCGCCGCGGTGAGCTCCTGCTGGGCCTGGCACAGGATGCGGATGAACGGCTTGGCTGCCTCTAGCCCGGCGGCCACCACATCCTCGGTCGGGGCCTGAGCGCCGCCGGCGATCAGCTCGACTGCAGCGTCGGTGGCCTCCGCCTCCACCATCATGATCGCCACATCGCTGGTCGGGCCGTCATCGACCATCCGGCCGGCGACGACCATGTCGAATACCGCCCGGCTGGTCTGTTCATAGGTCGGGAAGGCGACCCACTGGTTGCGACCCTCCTCGTTGACCAGCGCCATTCGAGTGGCACCGACCGGACCGGAGAACGGCAATCCCGACAGCTGGGTCGACGCTGACGCAGCGTTGATCGCGAGCACGTCGTAAGGGTCGGCCGGGTTGAGGCTGAGCACGGTGACGACGACCTGCACCTCATTGCGTAGACCGTCCACGAAACAGGGACGCAACGGGCGGTCGATCAGCCGGCAGGTGAGTATCGCATCAGTGGATGGGCGACCCTCACGGCGGAAAAAGGAGCCGGGAATGCGCCCGGCCGCGTACATCCGCTCCTCGACGTCCACTGTCAGCGGGAAGAAGTCGAACTGCTCCTTGGGCTGTTTGGATGCCGTCGTGGCGGACAGCAGCATCGTCTCGTCATCGAGGTAGGCGACTACGGCTCCGGCGGCCTGCCGCGCCAGCCGGCCGGTTTCGAATCGTACGGTGCGACTACCGAAGACACCGTTGTCGAGTACGGCGATCGTTTCGTGCACAGTCTGGCCGGAGGTAGTTGTCGTGACGTCGGTCAATTTCTCTCCTCCTCGCGACACGGACCCCTGGTGACACCATCCACGGGAGGAGGGACGACAGGCCGGTCTTCGATCGAAGCCCCCGGAACGTGAGACCTGCTCTCGGGAGCCACTACCGAGGACCGGCGGACGACAGTCCGACGACGGTGACGAGGTGGCTCGTGCGGCGATATGTGGTTGTAGTGTCAGGGCCTGGCTCGGGTCAAGGACACGGTCCACGCACAGCGTCAAGGACGCAAGTCAGGCACAGCGCAACGGCGCAGGTCAAGGCACAGTGTCAAGGACGCAATGCCAACAGCGCAGAGTCAACGGCGCAGGCCGAGGCGCTCGATCAGGGATCGGTACCGGGCGATGTCGACCTTGGCCAAGTAGTTCAACAAGTTGCGGCGGCGGCCGACCATGAGAAGCAGTCCGCGCCGGGAGTGATGGTCGTGCTTGTGCTGCTTGAGGTGTTCGGTAAGGTCCATGATCCGTTTGGTCAACAGGGCCACCTGCGCCTCCGGGGACCCGGTGTCCCCGCCACGCAGCCCGTACTCGGTCAGGATCTCACTCTTCTGTGCGGTGGACAGCGCCACGGGTCGATCTTCTCCTGTCATCTCGTACCGTGTGGGCCGCAATCACGCGGCTACTACCGACGGAGCCGACCGCCACGGACCGCAGCCAGATCCCTCGCGAGGTTACCAGCCCACCGGTCGACGTCCGGCACCCCCCTTGATCGCCCTGCATGGCGTCCGCACCGCTGCCGGGGCCTACTCGACCTGCCGGTCGATCTTTTGATCGGGGTTGGCTGCGCGGCGAAGCAATCCCGCGATCAGCGGGAATCCCTCCTCCAGCAGGCGCGCCGCGGCAGCAAGGTCAGTCGGATCGACCATCGCGCGCAGTGCCGAGACGAGCGCATCATCACCGTGCTCCCCGACCGGCAGTGTTTCCCGGCTGACGGTGGGCCGGCTGACGGTGGGCCGGGAGTCGCGGATCTCCTCCAACGCCGCCCGGATCGCGGCTGGGTCACCTGAGGCGACCTCAGGGGTGAGCACTCGGCGCTCCAGCATCACCATCCTGGCCAGCACCGCTGGATTGCCGATCTTCGCCCGGCGGCCACTCATCAACTGGCTGAGCATCGGCGCGCTGAGACCGAGCACCTCGGCCAGCTGCGCCTGGGAGACATCGAAGGCGACCACGAGTCGCCGTACCCGATCGCCGAGCGGCTCCCCGTACCACTCCCGCTGCAGGGCGACATTGCGCGCGACGGTGAGCTGGTCGTCCACCGGTCTCCCCTTCCGTGCCCCGTACTGGCATCCTGCCAGGACTCAGTACGAAGACCGCAGGGTCTGTGGACACCGCCGCTGCAGACCGCGAGCACCTCACCTGGTCCGTTCGAGCACCTTGCGGGTGCGTACCACATCGTCGGCGATCTGAGCTACGAGTTGCTCGGGTGTGTCGAAACGGCACATGCCGCGCAGCCGCTCGACGAAGTCCAACGCCACCCGCTCACCGTAGAAGTCCTCGTTCAGATCCAGCACAAATGCCTCCACGCGGCGTTCGCGTCCGGAGAACGTCGGGTTCGTGCCGACCGAGACGGCCGCCGCCAGCTCCCGACCACGGTGCACGAAGCGGCACGCATACACACCGTCAGCGGGTATTGCGGCATGGCGCGGGGTTGACAGGTTCGCCGTCGGGTAGCCCAAGCTGCGGCCACGCTGGTCCCCGCGGACCACGATTCCTTCCAACCGGTGCGGGCGACCCAACGCGGTGCCGGCCGCCGCGACGTCACCGGCGTCGATGCAGGAGCGGATGTATGTGGAGGAGAAGGTCAGCTCACCTTGGGACAGCAACCCCACGCCCTCGGCGGTGAACCCGAAGCGACGCCCCAAGGTGCGCAGCAGCTCGATGTTGCCGGCTGCTTTGTGCCCGAAGGTGAAGTTGTCCCCGACTACCACCTCTGCCACGTGCAGGCGCTCGACGAGCACCTCGTGAACGAATTCGTCGGCCAGCACCCGGGACAGTTCGGCGGTGAACGGCAAGACGAGGAAGACCTCGACCCCGAGCTGTTCGACCAGTTCGGCGCGGCGATGCAGGGTCGTGAGTTGCGCCGGGTGGCTGCCGGGCCGGACGACCTCCGAAGGGTGCGGGTCGAAGGTCATCAGCACGCTGGGAACGCCCAGCTCATGAGCACGCCGTACAGCCTGCCCGACTAGCTGGACATGACCACGGTGCATTCCATCGAACACACCGATGGTGACCACGCTGCGGCCCCATCCGCTCGGGATGGCCTCTATCCCACGCCAACGCTGCACGGGCGATGAGACTAACCGGTCACCCGCCGGCGGGACGCAGCACCAGGACCGGGCGAGCCTGCCCATCACGCTCGGCGAGCAGGGCGACGGCATGTCCCTGCGAGTCGATCGCGGCGTACGTTCCTGGCAGCCCGACGGTCGGCAGCGATCCGCCGTGGGCCAGTATCCGCGCCTGCTCAGCGTCTACCACGCGGTGAGCGAAGGCGGTCGCCACAACCTCATCCACCGCGGCCGGCACACCCGGTGCGTTGGCGATGTCATCGAGGGTGCGGGCGACATCGAGACCGAAGTGCCCCACCCGGGTGCGGCGTAGCACGGTCAGGTGGCCCCCCACTCCCAGGGCAGCGCCGAGGTCCCTGGCCAGCGCCCGGATGTAGGTACCGCCGCTGCACTCCACCAGCACATCGAGGTCAGTCACTGAATCGCCACGTCGCAACGTGAGGACGTCGAACCGGGACACGATCACCGGGCGGGCCGCGAGCGTGACCTGCTCGCCGGCGCGAGCCCGCGCGTAGGCCCGCCTACCGTTGATCTTTATAGCGCTGACCGTACTGGGCACCTGTTCAACCGCGCCACGCAGGCTCGCCACTCCCGCGAGGATCTCCTGCTCGTCGACCGCGGAAGCGTCGCTGACGTAGGTGCGTTCACCGTCGGCATCATCGGTGCTGGTGGCCACGCCCAGCCGCACCGTGCCCCGGTAGACCTTGGGCTCCAGCGGGAGATGCCCGAGCAACCTGGTGGCGCGCTGCACGCCGCAGACGAGCACGCCGGTGGCCATCGGGTCCAAGGTGCCGGCGTGCCCGATCCGGCGGGTACCCAGCAGCCGGCGCAGCCGGGAAATCACGTCGTGGGAGGTCATCCCGGCGGGCTTGTCGACCACCACCAGACCAGCGGGCATTACCAGAGCGGCCGGCGCCGGCTCGGCATTCATGGCGCGATCCTGCCGGGGTCGCGCGCAGCACCGGTCACCACCCAGCCGCCACCGCGGGTTCGGGCCAGCACGAACACCAACCGAAGCACCATAAAGGCGCTCAGCCCAGACCAGATGCCCAACAATCCCCAATCGAACACGAAGGACGCCCATACTGCCGGCAGGAACCCGACCAGTGCGCTGATCAGGGTGGAAGTGCGTAGGAACGCCGCGTCTCCGGCGCCGAGCAACACCCCGTCCAACGCGAACACCACGCCCGCCACTGGCTGCAGCGCGACGAAGAACCACCAGGCGTACGGTATCTCGGCCAGCACGGCGGTGTCGGAGGTGAACAGCCGCGGCGCCAGCGGCTCGGCCGCGGCGAACACCAGCCCGAGCGCGATCCCGAACGCAAGGCCGTAGCGGGTGACCTGCCAGGCCAGGGCGCGGGCGCTGGATCCGCTGCCCGCGCCCAGCGCGGCGCCGACCAGCGACTGTGCGGCGATAGCCAGCGAGTCCAACAGCATCGCCACGAACAACCACAGCTGCAGCACGACCTGATGCGCGCCGGCTGCTGCGGCGGAGGTTCGCGCCGCCACCGAGGTCGCCGACAGGAAGCAGGCTTGGAAGGCCAGGCCTCGCAGGACGAGATCGCGACCCGTACCCAGCTGCGCACGCATCGCCGTCCAGCTCGGCCGTGCGGTGACCCGTTCGACGACCAGCGCCCGGAGGAACAAGCCGGCGGCGATCACCTGCCCTACGACGTTGGCCACCGCCGAACCCGGCAGCCCGAAGCCCGTGACCGCTCCGGCGCCGTGCACCAGCACCGGGCACAGCGCAGCCGAGATCGCATTGCCGACCAGGACGTAACGCAGCGGGCGGGCGGTGTCCTGGACTCCGCGCATCCAGCCATTGCCCGCCAGGGTGATCAGCACGAACGGCGCTCCGAACAGCGCGATGCGCAGCCAGCCGAACGCCGCGTCGGCCACCGGTCCGGGGCTGGCGAGCAGCCGCACCACCGGCCCGGCGGCGAGCTGGCCGGTGACCAGGGCTATACCGCCGATACCCACCGCAAGCCAGGTGGCCTGGACGCCGTGGGATACCGCCGCGGCGCGCTGCCCCGACCCGTACAGCCGTGCGCTGCGGGCGGTGGTGCCATAGGACAGGAAGGTGAGCTGGAGAGGGATCTGCACCAGCACGACACCGCCGACGGCCAGCGCCGCCAACGCGACGGCACCGAGCCGGCCCACCACGGCGGTGTCCACCAGCAGGTAGAGCGGTTCGGCGGCGAGCACGCCCAGCGCGGGAACGGCCAGCGCGAACACCCGCCGGGCGGGCACCTGCGGAACGTGTGGCACCAGGAGAACCTCCCGGATGTTCCGGCGGTCAGCGTTGCGACGCTGCGGCCTCCACCACAGTATGGATCAACGCGGTGACGTCGCTGGTCAGCCGTTGCCTGCCGGTTGGGGCGAGGAGTAGCCGGTCGCCGTCTCGCTGGTTGCCGTGGCGGCGGATCTGGATCCGACCGTGTTCGGTATCCAGGACGCTGACGACGTCGCGGGCTCGGTGGCGGCGTCCCAGCCGTTCCCGGGCAGCTGCACCGATCTTGAACCGCCGAACCACCTTCCCTGCGATGAGCCGGCGGACCTGACGGGCATCGTCGGTTCGCAGCCCGGCTCGCTCCAACCGGGCGAGCTCGGTGCCTGCCTCCAGCCCGACCCCCTGAGTGAGTTCCGCGGGGATGACGACGGCGTTGCCGGCTGCAGCTGGGTGATCCGGGACGTACGCCAGCAGGGCCTCAGCCAGCCGGGATGGGTGCGCCGGGACGAGATCGACAGACTGCGGGGCCGCAACGCTGACGACGCCGACCATGCCCGATGCGCACGCCAGCACCCGGACCTCCTCGCAGGGACCGATGATCATCCGTAGGTCCACCTCGACGGCGGGACGGGCGAGCGCGCCCAGCGCGTCCTCGATCTCGGGTCGGGGCCGCCGGACGTCGACCAACCCACGGGCGCGCAGCTGCTCCCATGCCTGACCGTCGAGCCGATCACGCTCGTCCAGCGTCGCGCCGTGGTCTGGGACGGCGAGCAGCAGCGGCTGATCCCCCAGCTCCATCCGTCGCCACAACGCGGTGAACTCCCCGTTGGACAACCGCAGGACCCCGGACCGGTTCATCCGCGGTGGGACTCGCGGTCATCCGGGAGATCCTCGCCGATCACCGCCGGCGCGGTCTGCGGCAGGTCACCGATAAGCCGGTCCGCATCGGACTCGACGAGATAGGACGGGCGTCGCCGCTCCTTGTCCTCGCCGCTTCTCCCCCCGCCAGTGGCCCCGAAAGGCGCCGCGCCACTAGTCGCCGCAGACATTCCGGCACCGGGGACACGGCCAGCACCGGCTGCGCCGGCCGAGGGACCGCGCGCTGCCGATTCTGGCGAGCCGGTGGGGCCGAATCCCCCCGCGGCTCGGTGCGATCCCACTCCCGCTGAACCCATCCCTTGCGTTGAACCCAGTCCTCGAGGGGCTGCGAAGCCTCGCGCAGCAGATCCTCCTCGCGTCCCGTCTTGGCCGATCCGGCTCGAGCCCCCGCCCACAGGACCGGCCACGAACGGAGCGCCGGGAGATGCACCGGCCGACGCTGCGGGTACGGCCGACGCACCCGGGCGTGCTCCGGTGTGCTCCGGACCGTTGACGCCGGAGCCGCTCTGCGGGGTGGTCGGCGTGGCAGCCGTCGAATTGACTGGTACTGGGTCGGCAACCCCGGCCAGCGTTGTGGGAGACCCCGGCGCGGCGCCACTACCTGGCAAGCCGCTACCACCGGGTGCTTCACCACCGGAGACGCCGCCGACCTCGGATCGCGCCCCGGTGGGGATGGCGAGGTTGGGCTCTCCGGCGGGTGGCGGCGCGAACTGACTCAGGGCCACCAGCCGGGTGTTCGTGCCGTCCTGATAAGAGGCCATCGCGGCGCGAGCCTGCCGCTGCTGCTCCTGGTTGAAGGCTTCATCGATTTCCTGATCGGAGGTGGTGAACGAGTCGATGCCCGGGATGTCCTTCCATCCCCTGCCGCGCGGCTCGGGTGGAACCTCAGGAACATTGCCCTTGGCGACGGTGAACGCGCTGATCTGTTCGTCGATCCGGTTGCCGGTGTCGATCGCCAGCCTCCTGGCCTCCTCCACCCAGGCACCGAGTGGGGTCATCGCCCCGACCGCCGCATCCGCCGCCGCACCCTGCTGGGATGTCTGCACCCCGGCGATAGCGGTGTCGACGTAGTGCCGCACGCTGATCAACCGGTCGGCCAACTGGTGCCAACCCAGCATCGCATCACCCTGGCTGGATGGCCCGTGGCCGTCGTACATCTCATGCCGGATCGTCTGATGCGCGTAGGTCCAGTAGTTCACACAGGTACTCATCGGTTCCCCCTCAACCCAATGGCGGCAGGTTGCCCACCGCCACCTCCGCCGCCGCCCGCGCCGCACCACACGGGTCCTCATGGGGCTGGCTAAGATCGGTGAATTCGATCTCAAGGCCCTGCCTTTCAGCCAGCCCGACCGTCACGTCGCAGGTGGGTACCGCCCCTGGCTGATGAGCTAACGCCGGCAGCTCGGCTATCTGGAACGGCTGGAAGACCGGCAACGCCACCCGATTCGCATAGGTGCGCTCCAGGATGTCCCAGTCTGGATATGTCGTGGCGGCGAGCTCACCATTGCGACCGCTATCGACCCACACACACACTTTGTTTCCGGAAGGCAAGGTGTCAGTGCTGCGCGGTGGCAGGTCGAATCCGAATGCCTTGAGCTGCGCCGTGGTGAAGAGGTCACACGGTCTGTCCCCGTACGCCCTGATATCACGAGGACTCTCAACCGGGGGCGACAGCTGCTGACGCACCTGCATTGGGACGCCCGCGCTGGCTGGCGGTGCCGCCGAGCCACCCTGCGTCGCGGAGCATCCGGTGGCGGCCAGCATCGTTGCGCCTATTAGCATCCACACCAAAAACGGCGACCGAAGCATCACAGCTGGGTCCTGAGATTCAGTTCTCGGGCTTTCGGGATGCTGATCTCGTCGGCCTGCCGGTGGGTTTTGAGACCAGCCTCCAGTTTGTCGGCATCTCCATCGAATCGATCCGCCGCGCCGAGCAGCGCGAGTCTTAGCGAGCCTTGCTCGCCGACGGCAACATCCACCATGATCCGCACCGCGTCCGCGCTCACTGCATCGAGGCCTGGTGGTGTGATTCGAGCTAAGTCCCCCGCCCTCCTGGCCTCGACCCGTAGGGCGTCCGCCGCGGCGCGCAGGTCGGCGATGGCTTGGGGAGCGCGCTCCAGGTCGACCGAAAACCCGCCGCTGCCCGCCGTCGTGGCACTGGGTGAGCCAGCTAGCAGTGGTGGGTCTTGTGCGCCCGGCATCCCCGGGAGTGGGCCCGGTCGCAACCCGTCCTCGCCACTCATGCCAATGCCTCTCATCACGGTCCGGACACGGAGGGTGGCAGCATGCCACACCACCGCCCGTCACCGGCTGGCCTACGGCGCGGGGCGATTCGAAGACGGTCAGGACTCGGCGTAAGCGCAGGGTCCAAGGCGCCCTTATGACGACGACCCTGTGCGGCGGGGAACTAGGCCCGGCCGACAGCCAGGAGGGCCAAGTTCGAAACCCTAACCGTCCCCGAATCCACAGCCCGCTGCCTGACGGACTCAGTAATGGCCGCCCACGTCTCGTCCTGGACCTCCTTCGGATGCGCAGCCATCATTGCAGTGATCGGAGGGGCGGTCTCCCGGACGAAGGTCGTGAACTCCCCTGGTGACTGCCATTCGATGATCACCTCGGCCTCCTCCACCTCGACATCGGAGAAGCCGGCCGCTTCCAGCAGGCCGCCCACCGCCTCCGGTGTCGGGCGCGAGAGTGGGCCGGGCGTTCCCGGCGGCGGTGGCGGCACTTGGAGCCGCTGCATCGTGATCTGCATGGGAATCGCGAGGAACGGCACCCGGTCCGGGGTGCCCCAGGAACTGATCGCCATTCGCCCACCGGGCTCGCTCGTCGCCGCGTCGATCAGTTTCGACCACTTGCGCCAGCCGGTCGCGGCACGGTTCCACTTTTGCCGCTGCCCGTCTCGGAATTCGCAGCCTCCAAGGTCTTCGCGTCCGGTAGCCCCGGCTCGGTCGTTCGTTGCTGGCGAACCTAACCCATTCGTCCTGGCGGGTACACCATGCGGTGTCTACAGCAAGGGCGCATCGCTCAAGGCGGTGCGCAGGGCATCCAGGACGTCACCCGCGGTACCGCTGGCGGTGAATCCCGCTGCCAGGCGGTGGCCGCCACCGCCGAGTTGAGCCGCCGCGGCGGAGACGTCGAGACGCTGCTTGGCGCGCAGTGACACCGACCAGCGATCCGGGCCGATCTCCTTGAGCACCGCGGCGACCTCGGCCTCGGAGGTGGTGCGCACGAGATCCACCACGCTCTCGACCTCCTCGC
This sequence comes from Pseudonocardiaceae bacterium, assembly GCA_050699875.1. GTDB lineage: Bacteria > Actinomycetota > Actinomycetes > Mycobacteriales > Pseudonocardiaceae. Next base: position 15,541 of record JBOHFX010000184.1, on the reverse strand, counting down.
TGCGCAGTCCCGCCACGTCAGCCAGCCGGACCGTGGTGTGCACCAGCCCCAGACCCTGCGCGGACGCCGGCTCCAGTTGCGCGCGACCGAGCACGGCACCCAGCATCGGCAGCCAACCGAACGGGTGGGTGTCGAGCAGCTCGCGGGTGGCGGCTTCGGGATCGACTCCCGCACGCAGCAGGCGGGCGGCGATCGAGTGGGTACCAGGGTTGGCCCGGCGAAAGCAGCTGGTATCGGTCACCAGACCGGCGTAGAGGCAGCGAGCTATCGGCTCGTCGAGCGGCACGCCGAGCGCGTCGAGCAGCCGGAGCACCAGCACCGCGGTCGCCTCGGCGCGAATGTCCACCACGTGATGGGTACCGAACCGGTCGTTGGTGGCGTGATGGTCGATCACCAGCACGGCCCGTGCGGTGTCCACCCGATCGGCCAGGCAGCCCAGCCGCCCCCGGCTCCCGGTGTCCAGCGCGACCAGTAGTTCGGGCTGAGCGGGCACGTGGTCTGGCGGCACGATGAGATCGGCGACATCCAGCCAACGCAGCGACTCCGGCGTCTCAGCCGGCTCGCCAAAGGTCACCCGAACCGTCGCGCCGCGCTGCCGCAATGCCAGGCCCAGAGCCAGCGCGCTACCCAGCGCGTCGGCATCCGGCTGCACATGAGCGACCAGGGTGATGTCCCGCGCGCCGGCGACCAGTTCCGCAGCGGCCTTCAGCTCCACGTCGTGAGTGCCGTCAAGTGTCATAACGCTGTTTGCCACTCACGAATCCGCCTCGCGGGCGATCCGGTATGGGTCGGGATCACCGGCGGGCGAAGCGGCCGCGGCTATGCGGGCAACCTCGGCGTCGGCGTCGTGCGCCTGCGCCAGCAACTCCTCTATCCGGCGCGCCCCGTCCGGGATGTTGTCGCAACGGAAGGTCAGGGTGGGGGTGAAGCGGACGCCTGTGCCGCGGCCGACCAGCGAACGCAACACCCCGGTGGCGCTGGCCAGCGCAGCAGCTGCACCAGCGGTGTCCGGCGGGGTGTCGACGGTCTCTCCGAGCACCGTGTAGTACACCGTCGCGTCCCGAAGGTCTCCGGTGACCTTCGCATCGGTGATCGTCACCATCGTCAGTCGGGGATCTTTCACCTCATGCTCCAGGCCCGACGCAACGATCTGGGCGATCCGTTTGGCGAGCCGGCGGGCCCGTGGGGGGTCGGCCATCGCAGCGTTCTCCTCACAATCTCGGGATCGTGCCCGGTAGATGATCAGTCCTTCTGCCGCACCGAGAGCGGCCAAGATCTCGCGGCTTCCCACGCCGTTACATGATTCATCGACCGCCCTAGTCGTCGCCTGGACCCAGCATCCGATGCCGGGCGCCGAGCAGCTGCAGTTCGGGTCGTCCGGCCACCAGCCGCTCGCAGGCGTCAAGCACGTTGCGCACGTGGCCACCGTCGGCGGCAACGGCGGCCACCCCGATCAGCGACCGACGATGCACGTCTGCGTGCCCGGCTTCGGCCGCTGCAACGTCGAAGCGCCGCCGAAGTTCCGCGATCACCGGTCGGACCAGTGAACGCTTCTGCTTCAGGGAATGAACGTCACCGAATAAGACGTCCAGCTCCAAGGCACCGACGTACACCACTCACCACCGGGTTGGTAGCTGTTAACGACGACCATCCCTAGGGGTTGGTGGCCTTCATGAGCCACCAACCAACCCTAGAGGCGGTCAGGTACGGGGCTTCTCCTGCAACTCGTAGGTTTCGATCTCGTCACCGACGCGGAGATCGTGGTAGGACGAGAGCGTGAGGCCGCACTCGAAGCCCTCACGAACTGAGGCCGCGTCATCTTTGAACCGGCGCAGCGATGACACCGTGAGGTCTTCGCGGACTACCACGTTGTCCCGAAGCAGTCGGGCCTTGGCGTTGCGCCGGATCTCCCCGGAGCTGACCATGCAGCCGGCGATGGTGCCGACCTTGGAGGACCGGAACACGTCCCGAACCTCAGCCCGACCCAGCGCCACCTCCTCGTACACCGGCTTGAGCATGCCCTTGAGGGCCTGCTCGATCTCGTCGATCGCCTGGTAGATCACCGAGTAGTAACGGATCTCCACACCCTCACGGTTGGCCAATGCGGTGGCCTTGCCGTCGCCCCGGACGTTGAACCCGAGCACGATGGTGTTGTCCGCGATGGCGAGGTTGATGTCGCTTTCAGTGATGCCACCGACACCACGGGAGATCACCCGCAGCTCCACCTCGTCGCCGACGTCAATCTTGAGCAGCGCGTCCTCCAGCGCCTCTACCGTGCCTGAGTTGTCACCCTTGAGGATCAAGTTGAGCTGGCTGGTCTCCTTGAGCGCCTGATCGAGGTCCTCAAGGCTGACCCGACGCCGCCGGGAGGCGAGATCGGCGTTGCGTTCCCGGGTGCGCCTGCGGTCGGCGATCTGCCGCGCGATGCGGTCCTCGTCGACGACCAGGAAGTTGTCACCCGCACCCGGCACCGAGGTGAACCCGATGACCTGAACCGGCCGCGACGGCAGCGCCTCGGCGACGTCATCACCGTGCTCATCGACCATCTTGCGGACCCGGCCGTAGGCGTCGCCGGCGACCACCGAGTCACCGACCCGCAGCGTGCCGCGCTGCACCAGCACAGTGGCCACCGGACCCCTGCCGCGATCCAGGTGCGCTTCGATCGCCACCCCCTGGGCCTCCATCTCCGGGTTGGCCCGCAGGTCCAGCGAAGCATCCGCGGTCAGCAGAACCGCCTCCAGCAGCGCGTCGATGTTGGTGCCTTGCCTGGCGGAAATGTCGACGAACATGGTGTCGCCGCCGTACTCCTCGGGCACCAACCCGTACTCGGTGAGCTGGCCCCGGATCCGGGTCGGATCCGCGTTCTCCTTGTCGATCTTGTTGACCGCGACCACGACCGGCACACCAGCCGCCTTCGCGTGATTGATCGCCTCCACCGTCTGCGGCATCACACCGTCGTCGGCGGCCACTACCAGCACCGCGATGTCGGTCGACTTCGCACCTCGAGCCCGCATGGCCGTGAACGCCTCGTGGCCCGGGGTGTCGATGAACGTGATCAACCGCTCCGCGCCCTCGAGTTCAGTGGCGACCTGGTAAGCACCGATGTGCTGGGTGATCCCGCCGGCTTCGCCGCCCATCACGTTGGCCTTACGGATGGTATCCAGCAAGCGCGTCTTGCCATGGTCGACGTGGCCCATGACGGTGACCACCGGCGGCCGGAACGCGAGATCCTCTTCGTCGCCGGAATCCTCGCCATACGACAGGTCGAAGGACTCCAGCAGCTCCCGATCCTCATCTTCGGGGCTCACGACCAGGATCCGGTAGTTCATCTCCTGCCCCAGCAGCTCCAGCACGTCGTCTGAGACCGACTGGGTTGCCGTTACCATCTCACCTAAGTGGAACAACGCCTGAACCAGGGCGGCTGGGTTAGCGTCGATCTTCTCGGCGAAGTCGGTGAGTGAGGAGCCGCGACGCAACCGGACGGTCTCACCGCCGCCCCGCGGCAGCCGGACGCCGCCGACCGACGGCGCCTGCATGTTGTCGAACTCTTGGCGCTTCTGGCGCTTGGACTTGCGCCCCTTGCGTGCTGGGCCACCAGGTCGACCGAAGGCACCGGCTGCACCACCGCGGCCACGGCCGCCGCCACCAGGCCGCGCCGGTCCTCCTCCTCCGCCGCCGCCGCGGAAGCCGCCGGCAGCGGGAGCACCGCCGCCAGGACCACCCGGGCCGCCGCCACCGCCGCGGAAACCGCCACCACCGCCACCACCACCACCACCACCACCACCGCCGCCGCGAGGGCCGGCCGAGCCGCCACGCCCACCGCCAGGGCCGCCCGGGCCGCCGCGCCCGCTATCACCAGGACTGGGCCGACCCGGTCGGTTCGATCCGGTGCCGGGCCCCGGCGGCCGAGGGGGCATCATGCCGGGGTTCGGCCGTGAGTCGCCGCTGCTGGAGGCGCCGCTGCGACCGGAGGTCGGGCGGTTACCTCCACCCGGCCGGGGTGGCATGTTGCTCGGTCCAGCCGGCGCTCCGGACGGACCGGGTCGCGGACCCGGCGCGCGCGGTGGTGCAGAACTGCCGACGCCGAAGGGATTGTTGCCAACCCGCGGCGAACGTGGACCGGGCTTCGGGGATCGCGGGCGGGCAGATCCGGGGCTGGCACCGGGGGCGCCGCCCTCGTCGGGCCGTGGGCCCGGACGCTGCTGGGCCGGCGGGCGTTGCGGAACCACCCGATGGTCTGCCGCGGGACGTTGGGGTACCGCCGGGTTCTTCGGGGCAGCGGGGCGGTCATCGATGGATGGGCGCCCGACGGATGGACGCTCCCCGACGGATGGACGCTCGCCAACGGATGGACGCTCGCCAACGGATGGACGCTCCCCGACGGATGGACGCTCGCCAACGGATGGGCGCTCAGCAGCGATCCGATGTTCTGCGGGCGGCGTGCGCGGCGGACTGCCCGGAGTGGGGGCCGTAGGCGCGGGTTCCGGTCGGCGAACGGGCGGAGGCGCCGGGCCAGGCTTGGCGGTAGTCCCTCCAACCGTGGGGCGAATCCCACTGGAGTGGCCGCTACTCACCCGGCCACTGGTCGATGCGCCGTTGGTATGCGAGTCCTTGCCGCCCCCTGCGGGGAACGAGTCGCGAAGCTTGCGGGCGACCGGTGCCTCCACCGTCGAGGAGGCAGACTTCACATACTCGCCGAGGTCGGCGAGCTTCTTGAGAACTTCTTTACTGGTGACGCCGAGCTCTTTCGCCAGCTCGTGCACGCGGGCCTTGCCTGCCACTGCTCTCCTCACTGGTGGAGCCGGCGGCAATCCCGCTCGACCCCGTTACTAATGCACGTCCATCGCTGTCAGGGCTTCACGACTGCGGGTACATTTCGGAATCGACCTGCTTCCTACGTTGACCGCGCACGGGACATTCCCGGGCGTCGGGCACGTCCCCGGCGAACCGGGGACCCAAAGCGTCTCCGAATGGGCTACGTGAGAAAGGCATACACCGCGGCGGTGTCGAGCGCTCCCGCGGCGCGCAGCGCCCGCGGGAAGGCCCGGCGCCGTTCGGCGAGGCGCAGACATCCGACATCGGGATGCACCCAGGCTCCCCGACCGGGATGCCGGCGCCGCGGGTCCGGGACTAGTGTCCCATCCACCGCCACCACACGCAGCAATCCGGAAGCCGCCGTCTTGGTCCGGCAACCCACGCAGGTCCGAATTGGCTCGGCGGGCCGCTCGCGGCGGCAGCGCCGGACCTCATCCGGGCAGGCGTAGACCGTCCCCCGACGGCGGGCCATCACGATTCTAGCGCGTCCCGGTAGCCGGCGGAGAACCGGCATTGGTGACCGGTACGTCAGGGCGTGCGAGCCGGGTCGCCCGCGACTTCGACGGTGACCCTGCTGGTGAGCTTGCCGGTGCCGCCAGAGGATCCGCATCGCTTCGAATGTCGATCTTCCACCCGGTCAAGCGGGCGGCCAGGCGGGCGTTCTGCCCCTCCTTGCCGATTGCCAGCGACAGCTGGAAATCGGGGACGATGACCCGGGCGGTCTTGGCTCGCGCATCGATGACCTGCACGGATATAACTTTAGCCGGGGACAGCGCATTCCCGACGAACGTGGCCGGGTCCTCCGAGTAGTCGATGATGTCGATCTTCTCGCCACCCAGCTCACTCATGACATTACGGACCCGTTGGCCCATCGGACCGATGCAGGCGCCTTTGCCGTTGACTCCGGGCACGGTCGACCGCACGGCGATCTTCGAGCGATGCCCGGCTTCCCTGGCTACCGCCGGGATCTCCACAGTCCCGTCGGCGATTTCCGGTACCTCGAGGGCGAAAAGCCGGCGGACCAGGTTCGGGTGCGTGCGGGACAGGGTGATCTGCGGACCGCGCAGGCCCCGCGATACTCCCACCACGTAACACTTGATCCGTTCACCGTGCCGGTAGGTCTCCCTCGGCGCCTGCTCAACGGGCGGGATCACGCCCTCGGTCTCCCCGATCTGGACCACCACCACACCGCGGGCGTTGGCCCTGGCGTCCCGTTGCACGACTCCGGCGACGATCTCGCCCTCCTTCGCCAAGAACTCACCGAAGGTGCGTTCGTGCTCGGCGTCGCGTAGCCGCTGCAGGATCACCTGGCGGGCAGTGGTGGCCGCGATCCGGCCGAACCCCTCGGGGGTGTCGTCCCATTCGCGGCTGACGTTGCCGTCATCATCGAGTTCCTGCGCCAGCACCCTGACCAGGCCGGTCTTGCGATCGACATCGATGCGCACCTGCGGTTGGTGGCCGTCGGTGTGCTTGTAGGCGGTGAGCAGAGCCGTCTCGATGGCTTCGAGCACCGTCTCAAAGGAGATGTCCTTATCCCGTTCAATGGCACGCAGCGCGGCGATGTCGACGTTCACCGTTCCTCCAAATCCTGCCGTCTCGCGCCATCGAGCGCGGCGAGCTCGGCGGCCGGCGGCCGGCGGAATTCCACTTCCACCACCGCGCGGCGCAGCTCCGCATAGGGCACCCGGCGAAGGGCTCCCGACACCAGCAGCGTGACGCCCTGTTCGTCGCAGTCCCCGATCCGGCCGACCAGTTCCCCGCCGGCGACCAGAGCGGCCCTGACCAGCCGCAGCCGGTTGCGTCGCCAATGCCGAGGCTGGGTCAGTGGCCGGTCCACCCCAGGCGAGGTCACCTCAAGGGTGTAAGGCCCGACGAGAAGCTCATCGCGCTGGTCCAGCGCCAGCGACACCGCGCGGCTCACCGTGGCGATGTCGTCCAGCCCGACGCCTGCGTCCGAATCGATGATCACTCGGACCAGCCGGCGCTGACCTGCGCGGACCTCCTCCAGGCTCTCAATTTCGAACCCGGTGTCGGCTACCGCATCACGCACCACCGACTCGACTAGTGAGTCAGGGTGTGCGGGCTGCGCGGTCACCGTGGCCTCCTGGCTGGAAGTGACTGTCTGTCTCTATTAAGCGGGATCTGTCTGTTGACCGGCGATGCAACGACGCCGACCGCGGCGCGCCCCGGTCGGGATCACCTAGGGTATCGCGTCGCGGGACCAACCTGCGCTGAGTGGATTACGGTGCTGGCCCAGCAGCAATCCGCGGGCCTGGCAAGATTGCCGACCGTGTCCGGACCCCGTCCCAGCCGTCGCCGCGTGCTGGCGATCGGGGCCGCGACGGTCACACTGCTCGTGGCCAGTCCGGCAACGCTGTCCGGGTGCATCGGGTCAGGACGCCCACCTGAAGAGCCCGATCCGCTGGAGGCACCGGCCCGGCGCGCCGAGGCTGACTCAGCCCTCGCACAGGCAGTGGCCCAAGCTCATCCCACGCTGACCGCTGCGGCCAGCGCACTGGCCGCAGACCGGATGGCGCATGGCAGGACGCTGCACACCGAGCTGCGCCGGGTCCGGCCTGAGCCGGCCGCCGGTGCCACCGCCGCGGCGACTTCGCCTACCCCGGTTGTACCCCCATCCGCCCATCCCGACCCTGCCGCCGCTCAAGCGGCTCTGACCCAGGCACTTCGCGCCGCACAATACGAGGCAGCCGAACTGGTACTGACCCTGCCCGGGTACCGGGCGGCTCTGCTGGCGTCAGTCGCGGCCTGCTGCGCAACCCACGCAGCGCTGCTCTCATGACCCAGCCCGCCGCCGGTTCGCACCCCGCTATCGAGAAATATCGGGGCAATCAAAGCCCCGATTGTCGGCCTCCATGCCAGCTGCCGGTGGATGCGCTGCAAGACGCGTTGGCGGCTGAGCATGCAGCGATCTGGGTTTACGGTCTGTCGGGTGCCTTCATGCCGGACGCGTTGAACGACCGCCTCGACGAGGCCGCGACCGCGCATCAGGTCCGGCGCGACGCCACTGAGCGGATGCTGATCGACGCGGGTGCGCAACCCGTCCCGGCCGAACCCGGCTACCTGACTCCAGAGCCGGTCACCGATGCCTCCTCGGCCATCCGGCTGGCGATCACGGCGGAGACTGACGCAGCCGCGGCGTGGCGCGCGGTGGTCGAACTCAGCCCGGCCGATCCCGCCCTGCGCGCGGCTGCGCTGGACGCGCTCACCGAAGCAGCCGTACGGGCGACCCGCTGGCGGGCGACCGCGGGCGCGAGCCCGCTGACCGTGCCATTTCCTGGAGCGCCCTGAGACGGCTCTGAGACTGTGTCCACCAATGGAGCCACCGATCTGGGCACACGATTATCGTACGGCCGTGCATACCGAGCAGATTCGTATTCAGACCGGCTCGCTAGAACGGGTCCACGACATCACTGAGCATTGCCACGCCTTCCTGGACCGAGTGGAGGCATCTGATGGCCTTTTACATGTGTGGGTGCCGCATGCGACGGCCGGCCTTGCGGTAATCGAGACCGGGGCTGGCAGCGACACCGATCTGCTCGCCGCCCTACGCGAGTTGCTGCCCGCTGATGACCGGTGGCACCACCGGCACGGCTCGCCCGGGCACGGCAGGGACCACCTACTGCCTGCGCTGGTGCCGCCCTACGCCAGTGTCCCGGTGCTCGGCGGGCAACTCGCGCTGGGCACCTGGCAGTCGATCTGCCTGGTCGACACCAACACCGACAATCCGGTCCGCACCGTCCGGTTGAGCTTCCTAGCTGGTTGACACCTACTTGCTACACAGCTCTTGGAGGTGGGCAACGACGCCGTCCACCGGTACCTCGGTGCGTTCCCCGGTGGCCCGGTCCTTGACCTCCACCACCCCAGACGCCAGGCCGCGTCCCACCACCAGGATGGTCGGTACTCCGATCAGCTCGGCGTCGGCAAACTTCACGCCAGGAGTGGCCAGGCGGTCATCGAGGATCATCCGCAGGCCCGACGCATCCAGCTCAGCAGTCAGCCGCTCGGCGGTGGCGGTGACCCTGTCGTCCTTACCCGCGATCACCACGTGCACATCGGCGGGGGCGATCTCACGCGGCCAGATCAGGCCGTGTGGGTCGTGGCTCTGCTCGGCGATGACGCCGACCAGCCGGGAAACCCCGATGCCGTAGGAGCCCATGGTGATCCGGATCGGCTTGCCGTCGGCCCCGAGAGCGTCCAACGCGAAAGCGTCGGCGAACTTACGGCCAAGTTGGAAGATGTGGCCGATTTCGATGCCCCTCGCCGCGACCAGAGTGCCTATGCCGTCGGGTGACGGGTCGCCGGGGCGGACCTGCGCCGCCTCGATGGTGCCGTCTGGGCTGAAGTCCCGGCCGCAGACCAGGTCGACGACGTGGTGGTCGGGACGATCAGCGCCAGTCGCCCACACCGTACCCCGGACAATCCGCGGGTCAACGAGGTAACGCACGCCGTTCGCCGCCAGCGCCCCGGGGCCGATATAGCCCTTGGTCAGGAACGGGTGCGCGGCGAAGTCGGCGTCGTCGAGCAGCGCGACCTCGGCCGGGTACAGCGACGCCTCCAGCCGTTTCATGTCGACCTCGCGGTCGCCGGGCACCCCGACGCCGAGCAGTTCCCGCTGCTGAGCGCCGGGTTGCCGGGTTTTGACCATGACGTTCTTGAGGGTGTCCGCGGCGCTGAAGGCGCGTCCCAGACCGGCCCCGTTGAGGTGTTCAACCAGCGTGTCGATGGTCGGTGTGTCCGGGGTATGCAGCACCAGGGCGGGCGGCAGGCCGTCGATGGGCATATCCGGTGGCGCCGGAGTGGTCACCGCCTCCACGTTGGCTGCGTACGTGGATTCGGTGCTGCGCACGAAGGTGTCCTCGCCAGTCTCGGCTCCGGCGAGGAACTCCTCGCTGGCCGAGCCACCCATCGCGCCGGACATCGCGGACACGATCACGTAGCGCAGGCCGAGCCGATCAAAGATCTTGATGTAGGCCTCGCGGTGCGCGCGGTAGGACTGCGCCAATCCCTCGTCGGACAGGTCGAAGGAGTAGGAGTCCTTCATCAAGAACTCCCGGCCGCGCAGGATCCCGGCGCGGGGCCGCTCCTCGTCACGGTATTTGGTCTGCACCTGGTAGAGGATCACCGGGTAGTCCTTGTAGGAGCTGAGCTCTCCCTTGACGGTCAGGGTGAACAGCTCCTCGTGCGTGGGGCCCAGCAGGTAGTCGGCGCCCCTGCGGTCGTGTAGCCGGAACAGGTTCGGGCCGTACTCGGTCCAACGACCGGTGACCTGGTAGGGCTCCCGGGGCAGCAGGGCGGGAAACTGGATCTCCTGCGCGCCGATCGCGTCCATTTCCTGGCGCACCACGGTCTCGATGTTGCGCAGTACCCGCAGGCCTAGCGGCAGCCACGAGTAGATCCCCGGGGCGACACGGCGGACGTAGCCGGCCCGCACCAGCAGTCTGTGGCTGGGTACCTCGGCATCTGCCGGGTCCTCACGCAGGGTGCGCAGGAACAGCGTCGACAACCTGGTGATCATGCTTCAGGGGCTCCTCGGGCAGCTGTTTCACAGAGCCCGCAGCGTATCGGGGCCACGGGACTGTCGGTCCTCCCGGTTAACGTCTCGGGCATGAGCCTCTCGATCGAAACGGTGACCATCGACTGCGCCAATCCGCAGTCGTTGGCTGGATTCTGGACCGCGGCGCTGGGCACCGCGGTGGCCGCTGACTACGGCGAGTTCGTGTTCCTGGCCGGGACACCAGGGCTCGGCCTGCAGAAGGTGGCCGAAGCGCGGACCGGTAAGAACCGCGTGCACCTGGACCTGCATACCGACGACCGCGCGGCGGAGGTCGCCCGGCTCACTGGACTGGGCGCGTCGGTGCTGGCCGAGCACAGCCTGCTGGACCAGTGGTGGACGGTGCTGGCCGATCCGGAGGCAATGTGTGATGTGAGACAGTCCAACGCGTGACGACGCCTCGGGCAGCCATCTACTGCCGGATCAGCAAGGACAAGGTCGGCGCTGGTGTCAATGCGGCCAGTCAGCAGGCCGACTGCCGCCAACTGGCCGAGCGACTGGGCTGGTCAGTGGCCGAGGCGTACACCGACAACGACATCAGCGCCTACTCGGGTAAGGCACGGCCGGCGTATGCGGCGATGCTGGCTGCCATCCGCGCCGGTGAGATCGATGCCGTGCTCGCCTGGCACACAGACCGGCTGCACCGCTCCCCGACCGAGCTTGAGACCTACATCGCGACCTGCGAGCCGCGCTCGGTATCAACACATTGTGTGAAGGCCGGCCCGCTGGACCTATCCACACCAAGCGGCCGTCTGGTTGCGCGCCAGCTCGGCGCCGTGGCCCGGTATGAGTCCGAGCACATGGCCGAGCGGATCCAGGACCAGAAGGCGAAGGCGGCCGCGGCAGGTAAGTGGATCGGCGGAGCCCGACCCTTCGGCTACACCCGCGATGGGATGGCACTGGAGCCTGTCGAGGCCGACGCGATCCGTGACGGGGTGCGCCGAGTGCTGGCAGGAGAATCCGTCTACGCGGTCACCAAGGGCTGGCAGGGCACTGTGCCGGCGGCGCGCGGTGGCCAGTGGCATGCGCAAAACGTGCACCGGGTACTGACCCGCCCGCGCAACGCCGGACTAGCCGAGCACCGCGGCGAGGTGGTCGGTGTCGGGAGCTGGCCGGCCATCATCACCGAGGACGAGCACCACGCGGTGTGCGCGATCCTGAAGGACCCGGCCCGCAGCACCTACTCCGGCGTCCGTTCGCTGAAGTGGATCGGGTCCGGCCTGTACCGCTGCGGCTGCTGCGGCGCGGACTTGCGCTCGGCCTCCAACAGAAGCGGGAACGGCCGCACCCAACGTGTCTATCGGTGCCGCTCCGGCCTGCACTTGACGATCAACGCCGAGATGCTGGACGAGTTCGTCATCGGGTTAGTGTGCGCGAGGCTTGACCGGGACGGCGCCGGACTGCTGCCCGACAAGGATGCCGGCGCAACCAGAGATCTGCACGCACAGGCCAACGCACTCAGGGCACGACTGGACGAGCTGGCCGATGCTTACGGTGACGGGGATCTCGACCGGCGCCAGTACACCCGACAGCGCGAGCGGATCACCGCGAAGCTTGACGCGGTGACAGGCCAGCTAGCAGCCGCACAGTCAGGCGGCGCACTGGATGGCATCGCCACTGCCGGGCGACCCTCGGCGGCATTCCGGGCGGAGTCTGTTGCGCGGCAGCGCGCAATCGTGGACACCCTTATGACGGTGACCGTCAGGCCGGCGACACCCGGCCGGCTACCCAAAGGTGTCGAGTTCGATTACGGCCGAGTCCAGGCCGAGTGGAAGGCCTAGGGCTCGTGATCGAGCTGCCGCGACGCCGGTCAGCGAGGAACATCCTCCGCCTGCGCTGCCCCTGTCCTCACCAGAGGAAGGGGGCCAACCTCGCGGACGTGACCTGGGATGAGGCGAACCGGGATTGGACGGAGTGCAGCCTGATGGTGGAACCGCGCTCGGGTGTCGCCCATGCCATTGGCGGCCGACATCGGGCCACCGACCGCAGTGGCCCACGAGGCTCCAGGAGTGACTACCGCCACTGGGATGAGGCCAACCTCAACCACGTGCCCGACGATGAACGGACCGGTGACAGCGCCGACTGGATGGCTCGCACCTACACTCTTATTTGCGGCCGATGCGGGCGTAACCACGCATTCACCGCGACACGTCTCGGCGAGCTCTGGCGGCGGCTCGATGTTCCTTCCAAACACGGCGTGGTGATCGCAGACCTCGGAGTGGATCTCTAGTACCTTCGACGGTGCAATCGCATCCGGCGCTGTCCGGCGAGGCCCCCGGGACACCTCGAACAAGCCTGGGGACAGTGAGACCAGCCTTAACGGGTAGGTCTGATGGAGGCTGTCCCCGAATGGCTGCGAAGTCCCCTAATCGACGCCGGGTCGCTGCTGCAGTTGGCGCTATCGAACGTCACGGCGGCCCCGACGATCCCCGGCTCCCTGATCTGCGCCGCGACCTACGCGCCGCCGAGCTCGAAGAGCACATCATCCGAATTGTTGACGCCGCACCCCCGCTGACCGCCGAACAACGCAACAGAATCGCCGCGCTGCTGCGCGCTCCGGCCGGCAACCGGGAGGCGACCCCGGCATGACGAACCCCCGCACCGAGTCGGTTGCGGGGGTTCGTCAGTCGGTCAGCCACCACGGAAGACGACCGGCTCACGATACCGCCGACACCCGACCATCCGACGTACCCGCGCAGCTGCGGCGCCGCCGTGTGGCTTCCTGGCGGTGCGAGCCGCTGATCGATGGCCGGCGGGATCCGCTGGACTCGCCGGCGGAGCCGATCACCGACGAGGAGCTCGAAAGCTGGCGTAGAGCCTGGATTCACCTCAGGAGCTTGGATCTCCCGCCGATCGTGCCCCCGCGGGTGGCCGCCGGCATCGCGCAGCGTCTGGCCGGTGATGCGTCGTGACCACGCTGGCCGATATCGCCGAGCTGCCCCTGATGCGCCGGCGCGAGCTCGACAGCGGTCACCGGGTCGAACACGGCGTCGTCTACGACGCCGTGACCATGGTGGCGGTCGGTCGCCTCCCCTCATCGCCGGCGCCGCCGTCCGCGCCAGGTACGAAAGAAGAAAGAAGTCCGTCGACCCCCGTGTCGAGTACGAAAAAAGAAGAAACAACAGGTGCCGAGCGGCCCGACGATGCCCCTCCGCCGGTCGCGGACCCGGCCATGTTCCGCGGCGTGCTCGGCGAGATCGTCGCTGCCGCCGACCCGACCACCGAGGCCGACCCCGTGGGCGTGTTGGCATCGTTGCTGGCCAACGTGGGCGTTGTGATCGGCCCGTCGCCGCATGTGCAGATCGGCAATACCCGGCATCCACTGCTGGTGTGGCCGCTACTGTTCGGCCGGACCGGCTCGGGCCGCAAGGGCGAGGCCGGGCAGACCGCCGAGACCTTTATTCGTACCGCGGCCCCGGACAGCGCCGAGTTCACTGTGTCCGGGCTGTCGTCCGGTGAGGGCCTCGTCGAGCGGATCAAGGACCCTTGCGACGCAGACGAAGACGAAACAAGAAGAAAGAAGTCCGGTGGTGCCGGCACCCACGACAAGCGGCTGCTGGTGGTCGAACCGGAGTTCTCCTCGGTGATGGCCCGCGCCAAGCGGGAGGGCTCCACCCTGGCCGCGGTGCTGCGGCAGGCCTGGGACGGCCGAGCGCTGTCGGTACTCAACCGCTCGGCGCTGCGTGCCTCCGGATCCCACGTGGCGATCGTCGGGCACGTGACTCCCCGGGAGTTCCGGCTGCGCCTGGCCGAGACCGAGATGGCTGGCGGCACCTACAACCGGTTCCTACCGATCTATGTGGAGCGCTCCAAGCGGCTGCCGTTGCCTGGTGGGGTCGCACCGACCCAGCTCGACGATCTGGCCACCCGGCTCGGCGCCGCGATTGGGCAGGCCCGGCACGTCACCCAACTGTCGCTGACCGGCCCGTCGGTGCACTTGTGGTCAGACGAGCTCTACGACGAGTTCACCGAGGCCGACGACGAGGACAGTGCTTGGACCGAGTTCGCCCGCCGAGGCGCCCCGTACTGCCTGCGCATCGCCGCGGTGTACGCGGTGCTCGACGCCCGACGAAAGATCCAGCCTGAGGATCTGGTCGCGGCCGCGGCGCTGGTCCGCTACTCCATCGCCTCAGCCCGGCACGTGCTCGACCGCCGGCACCGCGATCCCCGCCTGGACCGCATTCGCCGGGCCCTCGACGGCGCTGGCCCTGATGGGCTGACCCGGACCCAGGTCTCGGAGCTGTTCAGCCGCAACCTGAAACGCGACCAGCTCGACCTCCTGCTCGAGGAGCTGCTTCGAGACGACACGTACGAAAAAAGTGAGATCCGAGGTGCGGGCCGACCTGCGGTGACGTATCGGCGCCGACTTCTTTCTTATTTCGTACCGGACGACACCCAGGAGCACCGATGACCGAGACGACCTACCGCAGCGCGGTGCGCAGCTTCGACCACGGCGAGCTCGCCGGGAAACCGAGCTACCCGCGACTGCGCGCGGCGCTGTCGGACCTCACCAACGAGTCGGACGCGATGACGTTGGCACCCTTCCTCGAAGCGGTGCGGGACATGGCGCTGTCGGCCCCGTACGCCGACCACTGCGACAGGTGCAGTCGGACCTGCCTCGCCTGGCCCCACCGTGTCGACCGTGACGGCGACTGGCTCACCTGCTGGTACCGCTGCTCGTACTGCTACTACGAATGGACCTGCGGCTACTCGGTGGCAACCGCGGAGATGTCATGACCGACAACCACCGTCCCCGCTCGGCGCTGCATCTGGCCGAGCAAGGCCTGCGCCGGCCTCGTCGAGACCCGGCCGCCTCGGCACCGAAGATCAGCGAGGCCGACAGGCTCAGTCCTGCCGAGCTGGCGCGGCAGCGCGAGCAGGCCATCGGCAGAAGACCGATGCGCTGGAAAAGAAATGGTAATTAATGGTGAGGGGAATGCCGGTTCGCATTCACGCCGATCGACGGCCGTTGACCCGTCCACGTCAACTTTTTCTCCCCCCGATGTTGACCTTCTGGGCCGTGGACCTCTGATGCGATGAAGGAGCGGGGCCTCCGCTCCCCGTGACCGTCCCGAGGCACTCTCGGGGTGCTCACTTCCCACGACGAAGGAGGCCCCTGTGAGTGAACTGTATGCGGGTAGGCAGGTTGTTGGT
>JBOHFX010000183.1:0-34472 GCA_050699875.1 Pseudonocardiaceae bacterium | reverse complement strand
ACGAAACACGTTCGGCCACGGGGAACTATCCCTACTGTTGTGCGGCGGTTCGAGGCATCGGTGCTGGAGTATCACTTCGGCGGGCGCGACATCAGCGAGGTGCTCGCGATGTCGGTGACCGAGGCCGAGGAGTCCTTCGGCGCCGGCGAGGCGCGCACGCCGGCAGCGCACAAACGAGTTCTCTCACCTGTTTCGACTCGTCCCACTCCCATGCCGACAACGTTCATAGCTGGCTGGAGAGGATTTTCTTCACGTCTTCAAGCCGTCCAACGGAGTCCTCCTCCACGCCGATCGTCATAGACCGCGAGCCGGGTGGATCAAGCCCGCTCCGCGCCCCACGACACCGGCCCAAGTTGAGCGAACATGAGTACCAAGGCGCGGAGGGGGCCGGCGCCATGGGGTTTCTGGCTTGACCCACCCATCACGGTCCACGAAGCGCCAGGGACGACTAGGACGGGGGAGAACCACAAGTCGACAACCAGACGGTAGGTGTCATACGATGTCACACGTGTCCGAGCGGATCGAGCGGATCGAGTGGGTCGAGGAGAGGGCCCACCACATCCGTACCCGCTCACAGCGATACCCCGGCGCCACAGACATCGAGCCCGAATGGACCGTCGAAGTCGTCAACGATCCCGATCGAACCGTCGGCGAGCCCGACACCCACTCAGCTCACGCCAACAGCGTTCGTGTCGTCGGCTACTCGGAGACCGCAGCGATGGTGATCACGGTCGTCGCAATACGGGACCAACAGGGCACGCTTCGGGGAGCCTCGGCTTGGCCCACCACCGGCAGCACACGCCGCGAGTACTGGGAAGGACGATCCAATGACTGACATCACCCCCGACCAGCTGCGGGCGTACGGAGATGAAGCCGAGGCCATCGGCGACCGCCCCATGCCGAACGCCACCCGCCCGGGCCGCGCTCGCGCCAAGGTCCTCTCGGTGCGGCTGAACCCCGACGAGTTCGACGAGCTGACCCACCTCGCCGACGAGCTGGAGCTGCCAGCCTCGACTCTCGTGCGGAGCTGGATCCTGACCCACCTGAAGGCCGACGCCGACGCCTCGCCGGCCGCGACCGTCGACCGCATCGCCCGCGACGTCGAGCAACTGCGGCGCCAGCTCGTCAGCATCCCGCCCCAGACCAGCCAGTCCACTTGAGACCCAAGATCATCAGAGAGCCAAACAGGGAGCCACCCGGAGCGGATCTCGCCGGACTCGTCCAGACGACAGTCCAATGAGGACGGCGTCTTAGCTGCGGAAACCGGGCTTAGCTGGACCTTGCCGGACCCCTCAGTCATCATTCACACCGAGGAGGTCACTGTTCGATCCAGTATCACCCACCCAGGTCAGAAGGGGTTTCCGGTCCCACCGGAAGCCCCTTTTCTGCACCCGGGGAGCCACCACATCCGTACTGCGGTGTACCCGTCTGACCGGGCTTGTCAGCGTAATGTGGGCGTGGCTTCGATCACTCCGAAGACGATCGGTGGTGGGTACAACGCCGTGGTGGCGGTCAGGGTGAAACCGGACCGGTCGAGCAGTGTGGCGAAGTCGGCGCGGGTGCGTTCGCGGGCGCCGACGTTTGACCAGCATGTTGAGGTCGCTGAGGTAGGGCGCGGGTAGGGTCGGCCTGGCGGGCGGGGAGGGTGATGGTGGCGGCGACCCGTCGAGCATCCGGCCGAGTAGCTCGCGACGGTCGGCGACGTGCCGGTAGAGCGACGCGGGCGCCAGCACCAACAATCTGCAGGACGTCGACGTCGACATACAGCTCGACGTGCTGGTCGCCGTCACCGGGGTGGCGGGCTCGGGCAAGAGCTCACTGATCCACGGCTCGGTGTCCGGGCGGGACGGAGTGGTGTCGGTCGACCAGGGCGCGATCCGCGGCTCGCGACGGAGCAACCCGGCGACCTACACCGGACTGCTCGATCCGATCCGCAAGGCGTTCGCGAAGGCCAACGGCGTGAAGCCGGCACTGTTCAGCGCAAACTCTGAAGGCGCCTGCCCGACCTGCAACGGCGCCGGCGTCATCTACACCGACCTGGCGATGATGGCCGGCGTCGCCACCACCTGCCAGAAGTGCGAGGGCAAGCGGTTCGGAGCATCGGTGCTGGAATATCGACTCGGCGGCAGTGACACCGGCAAGGAGCTACGAGAAGCCGCGGCAGGTTTCCGGCGTATTCCGGTCCTACCCCTAGAACGAGAGACTCGGCTGTCGTTGGCCGCAGTGATGTCGTCTGCGATTCGACCCGGTGGCGGTGGCTGGCCGTGGCAGCACTGTGCGGAGGTTCCCCGAGCAGGCAGACCAGTGCGGGCACGGTCAAGACGGAGCCACCACCGCCGAGACCGATCGCAATCGCTGTCGCGATCATGGACGGTGCACCCTTGCCTAGCGGCGCAGCCGACATCTTGAGAAATCAGCTGGGTACGTAGTCGCCGCACCCCGCCTCTCGCAGGGCCATGCGCAGCGTGCTGGCGGCCGCGTCGAGTGCAGCCGGGGCGGGATTGCGGTCTGCCGTGTCGAAATCGAAGTCGCGGATACCCCACGTGGGGAATACATGTAGATGCAGGTGCGGTACCTCAAATCCAGCGATCATGAGCCCAGCCCGCGGCGCGCCGAAGCCCACCTTCTGAGCGGCGCCGACGTGCCTCGCCACCACCATGAGGTGGGCGACGAGGTCGTCGTCCGCGTCGGTCCACTCATCGACCTCATGCCGGGGAACGACAAGCGTGTGCCCAGGCCGTAACGGGTCGATGGCGAGAAACGCCACGCAGCGTTCGTCCCGCCACACAAACCGCCCCGGAATCTCGCCGTCGATGATGCGGCTGAACAACGTCGACACGATTCTCCTTCGTCCAGTCGTGACCATGTCTGGGAACAGACTGCATCAATTCGCGGCTGTACAACTGCAATGGATGCTCAGAACGCGGTCGGTGGTGTCGATCACAGCGCCGCACACCGCGCCAGCCACGAACGCAGCAGGGTGCCACCGTCGGCGGCCGGGTCGGAGGCGGTGATCCTCGGACCGGCAAACGCCCGTGAGCGGTTTGATGTGCCCCCGACCAGGAGCACCGGTCCGGGGTGGCGCCGTGCCAGTTGCGCAAAGTCCCCGTCGCCAGTAGCCAACAGTAACGGCCGGTCATCGGTGCGGTAGGCGCGGGCGAGCAAGAGATCCGCGCGCTGCCAGCCGCTGGCCGGAAAGACCTGCGCCTGCGCAGGCCAGTCGACCGCATCCAACGCCGCCGCCGCGCCGACCACTACGACGTGGGCCGCGCGCGCTGCGTCCAGTGCCGAGACGAGCAGGCGCAGCCGCGGGCCGTCGAGGTTGTCCGCGTCGATCAGTACCTGCATGGGTATGATCATGCACCCTACGAGGTCGTGCTCCCGTCGGCCACCCACAGCTGTGCGAAGCTTCTGCTGTGCGCCTGACCGGACTGGACACAGCATTTCTGTGTCTCGATCGCGAGGTGTCGCCGATGCACCTCGGTGCGTTGGCGATCTTCCGACCGGTCCAGCCGGGGGATCCGGGGTAGGTAGCCGCTCTGCGGGCGCCGTTGGCGGCCGGGCAAGCGCTGGTTGTCGGACTGTCGTGGTACCGGGACTGCGCGTTCATCGCCCTGCACGCCGATCGAGAGGGCCTACCCGACGTGCAGCGGCTCGCCGAAGCGATCCAGCCGTCGGCGGTCGCTCTTGACCGTCTGACCACCGCGGTAACCGAGTCGAGCAGGCAGGAGCCACTTCGGGTGAATGCCGGTGACTCTTTGTGTCCTCCCCGCTAACCTGATCCGGTGCCAACTTTCGATGCCAAAGCGGTGGACTGCCGGGTCTCGGTCTTTCGTGATGGGTTGTTGACCTCATTCGGCCACGACGTGACCTTGCAAGTGACGAACTTGTCGCTGGACGTAGGGGACGACGACGGGATCACAGCCGACTTCGATCCGAGCTCCATGCGGGTAACGGACGACATTTCAGACTCCAACCGTAAGGACATCGAGCGCAACACCCAAAAGTCGCTGGATACGCGGAAGTATCCGAAGATCCAATTCCGCTCGGTGTCGGTGGTTCGTGACGGCGATCGGGCGCGCATCGAGGGAGACCTGACGCTACATGGAGTGACGAGTCCGATCTCGGTCGAGGCTCGCGACGACGGATCGCGTTGGAACGCCAAGTTGGTCCTTGATCAGCGCAAGTTCGGCGTCAAGCCCTATTCCGCGCCCCTCGGCGTGCTGAAGGTGAAACCCGAAGTAGAGGTGAACATCAGCGTTCCGCACCCATGACAGCATCAGTGGCGAGCGGGTCGCATCATCATCAGCCATGGGCTGATGGGTGACGTGGATCGAGTGCACCGAGCACCAATCTCCTACGAAGCCACCACGGGGATGCGGCGAACAGTGCGCTCATCGCGGCGGCGCTACCCGGAACGTCCTCGCGGCCGGTGAGGTAGGCCCAGCGGTGGCGCTGCGGTAACGCGAAGAACACGTCGAAGAAGTGCGGAACAAGGTGGGATGGGAAGCGCAGCAGCGACTCCAGGCTGCGCCGCCGCAGAGTGTGCACCGCCAGCGCGGCGGGGCTCCACACCGTCCGCCACGCGGCAGCCCCGGCCGCCGCGGAACCACCACGCTGCAACGCCTCGTGGACGGCGTCGGCCACCCGAGGGGCCAACTGGAGCGCAGCCGCCACACTGTAACCGGTGGCCGGGTGCACCAGTGGGCTTGCCGCTCCGAACGGCACCATCGGCCCGCGCCAGGCCCGGGCTTGCGGTAACGGACGATCCACCGGTATGCGCACCCGTTCCTCGCCGCCCGTTGGCACAGCGATCCGGTGGTGGGCCAACCGGGCGTGCAGCCGGCGACGCAGCACCGCCAGCCCCAGCCCTGGACGGCGGGCCAGCGAGGTTTCCTCGAGCAGTATTTGATCCGCTGTTACCGGCACCGCGTAGAGGAATGTCGGCCATCCCGCCTCGCCGTGATCTGGCCGCCAGTCCATGAACAACGCACCGCCTGGCGTCACCAGATTCCGCGCGGCGTCGGCTTCGACCAGCACGCCCACTGCAGTCTGCTCCGCAGTCGACCCCCGGGGGGAACCGCCGAGCACTGAGCGCGCCGCACCGGTTGCGTCGAGCAGGACGGCCGCTCGCAGTTGGCGCCCTTCCATCTCGACGGTGACCCCGTGGGGGTCCGGCCGGGCATCGCGCACCCGGCTTTCCACCACCCTGACCGGCGCGGCGGCGAACCCGTCCCGCAGCGCAGCGTTGTCCAGCACCACGTATTCCCAGCCCAACTGATGCCCGGTGGTGCCGATCGCCTCGCCGCGGCCGGTCGCGGCCACCGCTGAATGAGCTTCGGCGGTCAGCTCATCCCGCCAGGACCCGTACGTGGCCCGCCACGGCCGATCCGGCGCAGGGTCCACCAGTTGGGTGGCCAACCCCAGCCGGGCGCACGCCGCGGCCACCGCCCACCCCGCTGGCCCGCCCCCGGCCACCAGCACGTCGATCACTAGGACACGCTAGCGGGTGCTTGTGAGTTGGCAATGCGTGCTATAGCACCGAATGCCACTCACGAGCAGACGCTAGCGTGCTGGGGTGGGCAGAACCAGGCAGCTCGCCGCCGGAGGGCGGGCGGTGGAGGTCGAGCCCGAACGGCTGGCCGGATTCCTGGACCGATTCGCCGCCGGCCACGGCGGGATCATGAACACCACAGTCGAGCCACGGCGGGTGAACGTCGCGGCGGTCGACGGCTGGGCGGCGGCCATGTCGGTACCTTTCGGCCCGCTGGTGACGCCCGCCGGTCACCGGGACGGCCTTGCCGTGGAGGATTTGATCAACCACCTCATGATGCCGCGCACGATCGGGCTGCTCCTGGTGCGCTTGGGCGGATACAGCGCCGGGATAGCCCGCGCCGGGATGGTGCTCACCTCCAGTACCGGCAGCCGGCTGGTACACGGTCGTTCCGCGGCGGGCGGGCAGTCCCAGCGGCGTTTCGCGCGGCGGAGGGAGGGGCAGGCCCGCGTGGCGCTGCGCGCCGCGGCGGACACCGCAGCGCGAGTATTGCTGCCCCAGATCGCAGAGCTGGACGCCGTCGTCCTCGGTGGTGACACCGCCGCGCTACGCACGCTGGCCACTGATCCCCGATTGGCTCCGGTACTGACCCGTGCCGAACCCCGCATCCTGGACATCCCAGAACCTCGACGTGCGGTCCTGGACCAGGCCGCCCGCCGCGCCCGCTGCGTCGAAGTCCAGCTCATCCCACGATGATCGTAGGAATCACCCGAGTTCACCCGCACAGGGCAGGCCGCGTGCTGTGCTCAGCTGCACATCACATGTCACCAGCGGCACGCCGAGGCGGACGGCCTCACCCTTAAACCGGGTGCGGACGCAGGTAGAGTGCAGTTCGTGGTCGCGACAAGCTGATCTGCTGCTGACCCCGGGCGCTGCGGCGCGTGGGGAATCGACCCCTGCCGGCGACCACCTTTGGAGTCACGTCACCGTGATCGCAGCCACTGACCTTGAACTGCGCGCTGGATCCCGGATCCTGCTGGCAGAAGCAAACCTGCGGGTGCAGCCCGGCGACCGGATCGGCCTGGTCGGTCGTAACGGCGCGGGCAAGACCACCACGCTGCGGGCACAGGCCGGCCAGTGCCAACCCTACGCAGGCCAGATCCGCCGCACCGCGGAGTTGGGCTATCTACCGCAGGATCCTCGCGAGGGTGACCTCTCGGTATCCGCCAGGAACCGGGTGCTGTCGGCCCGCGGACTCGACCAGCTGCTACACGAAATGGAGAAGTCGCAGTCGGAGATGGCGGAACTGGTCGACCACCACGAACAGAGCCAGGCGGTGCGCCGCTACAGCCACCTGGAGGACCGGTTCTCCGCCCTGGGAGGCTACGCCGCCGAGAGCGAGGCAGCGCGGATCTGCGCCAGTCTCGGCTTGCCCGACCGCGTGCTGGCCCAGCCGCTGCGCACGTTGTCCGGCGGGCAGCGGCGGCGAGTTGAGCTGGCCCGGATCCTCTTTGGCGCCTCGGACGGCGCGGGTGGCCGATCCCGCACCACGCTGCTGCTCGACGAGCCGACCAATCACCTCGACGCCGACTCGATCAACTGGTTGCGCGATTTCCTCACAGCGCACGATGGCGGCCTCGTCGTCATCAGCCACGACACCGATCTGCTGGCTGCCGTGGTGAACAAGGTGTGGGTCCTCGACGCGATCCGTAGCGAGGTCGATGTCTACAACCTGGGCTGGCAGCGCTACCTGGAGGCCCGGGCCGCCGACGAGCAACGTCGGCGCCGGGAACGGGCCAATGCCGAGAAGAAGGCGACCTCCCTGATGGCGCAAGCAGACCGGATGCGGGCCAAGGCGACCAAGGCCGTCGCTGCACAGAACATGCAACGGCGGGCCGCCCGGCTGCTGGCCGGTGCCGAGACCGAACAACGGGCCGAGCGGGTGGCCCGGATTCGCTTCCCGCAGCCCGCCACCTGCGGGCGGACCCCGCTGACTGCCAGCGGATTGGCCAAGTCTTATGGCTCGTTGGAGGTCTTCAGCGGGGTGGACCTCGCAATCGACCGAGGTTCCCGGGTGGTGATCCTCGGTCTCAACGGAGCCGGGAAGACCACCCTGCTGCGCCTGCTTGGTGGGATGGAGACGCCGGATGCCGGCCAGGTCGAAGCTGGACACGGGCTTCGGGTGGGGTACTTCGCTCAGGAGCACGACATGCTGGATCTCGACGCCACCGTGTGGGAGAACCTCCGGCATGCCGCACCGGACGCACCCGAGCAGCAGTTGCGCACCCTGCTCGGTGCCTTCTTGTTCAACGGCGAGCAGCTGGACCAGCCGGCAGGCACCCTGTCCGGTGGTGAGAAGACCCGGCTGGCGTTGGCTGCGCTGGTGTCTTGCGCCGCCAACGTCCTGCTCCTCGACGAGCCGACCAATAACCTCGACCCGGTGTCCCGGGAGCGGGTGCTCGATGCGCTGCACCACTACGCCGGTGCGGTCGTGTTGGTGACCCACGATCCCGGAGCGGTGCAGGCGCTCGATCCCGAGCGAGTGATCCTGCTGCCGGACGGCACCGAGGACTACTGGAACGCGGATTACCTCGATTTGGTGCAGCTCGCCTGAGCAGCTCACGGAGAGTACTTGAGTCGTGACTGCGTGATCACGACGTTGTGTCACAGCGGATGTGCATCTGATCCCACCGCAGATACCGCTCACAGATCCACCCGGAGATCGTCTAGCGGAGATCGCTATACCTGGTCGATCATTGCCCCACGGGCCGTGACCGGCCCTTCTGGCGTCGGAAGGAAGGCGTTTTCGAGGTGGCCGACCTGAAGAAGGGCAGCCGGATCACCGGCGTCGCCCGAGACAAGCTCGCTTTGGATCTGAAGAAGAAGTACGAGAAGGGCGCCAGCATCCGCGCGCTCGCCGAGTCGACCGGACGGTCGTACGGGTTTGTACACCGGGTGCTCTCGGAGTCTGGCGTTACGCTCCGTGGTCGAGGCGGGGCCACCCGAACGAAAAAGAAGTAGCCAGCGTTAGCTGGACGGTGGCCGTGCGGACGTGCTGCCCGCGGCGCCGTCTGCTGCCAAGCGTTGGAACATTACGTGAGGGCCGACAAGCCCGTACTCGGGGTGGTCGAAGGCCTCCGGAATCGTGGCGAGGATCCGGAAGCCCAGGACCTGCCATAGATGGACCGCGGCGCTGTTGGTCTCGACGACAGCGTTGAACTGGATGCTGCGGTAGCCAGCGGAGCGGGCCCAGTCCAGCAGGTAGCCACCAAGTGCCCGGCCGACGCCGTGGCCGTGGTGGTAAACGACTCATCGAGCGCGGGTGACAAGCTTGCGCAGCGCCGGCGCAACCGCCGGCGAGCTCAACTCCGGATCCAGTGCCCTGTGCAGCAACACGCCATCGATGGCCGCGGCCAGCGCGGAGGCGGTGGCTAGGGGAGTGTCCACACCGTGTCCGCCTAGCCACCGGGCCAACTTCTGGTGAAACTCCTCATGGAGTGCAGTGAGTTCGACACGCAACGTCTCATCGCGCGTCGCGGCCAGGCAGGCCTCAAAGAACAGCAGCGATGTCGGATTGGTGCCGGTGTAGGCGTCGAGCGAGCCCAGCAGTTTACCCACGCCGGCGTCGAGGGTTCGAGCGTCCTCGAAGCTCGCCTCGGCTGCGGAAAGCACATCGCTGATCATGCCCACGGCGGCATCCCGCAACAAGGCCTGCACCGACGGGAAGTGGTAATGAACCAGTCCGGGCGTCACGCACGCGCGCTCAGCCAAAATCCGAGTACTCACCGCATTCCAGCCCAGCTCGGCAATGAGCTCCGCGGCGGCACTCAGAAGCTGCAGGCGTACTTCCCGTCCTCGATCCGAGGCCGTTCGGCTCGCCATAACGACCTTCCCGTCTGGGCAGTCGACTTAGTCATCTACCTTGGTCGTACGCCCAATTCTAGACGGCGGGGGCGGGCAACAGTGCAGCCACTGGCCAATCAGCATCACGGCGATGCGGCGCGGGGGGCCAGTGCGGCCCTGGAACAAAAGATCGATTACAACGTTACAGCATGGCGACAGCCGGTTTGCGCAGCCGCGGAGGACGCTCGATGGACAATTCGTGGGGCCTATTGAACAGCTCGACACGGCAGGGTACGGCTCCGCGCGCGCTGGCGCCGGGCACGCTGCGCAGGATTGTCGGATTCGCCAAGTCACACAAGACGGCGCTGCTGGTCTTCCTTGCACTGAGCACGGTCTCAGCGGTGCTTACCGTTGCCACTCCGGTGCTGGCCGGCCGGGTCGTCGATGCCATCGTCGGGCACGCAGAGGTGAGGCTGGTCGTCGGGCTGGCGGTGGTCATCGCCGTCTTGGCGGTGATCGACGCCGGTGTCGGCCTGGCCGCACGGTGGCAGTCGTCCCGAATCGGTGAGGGATTGATCCTTGACCTGCGCCGCGCGGTGTTTGAGCACGTGCAGCGGATGCCGGTGGCGTTCTTCACCCGCACCCGCACCGGGGCGCTGGTCAGCCGGCTCAATAACGACGTGATCGGTGCGCAGAACGCCCTGACGTCCACGCTGTCCGGAGTGGTCACCAACACCATCCAGTTGGTCCTCACGCTGATCGTGATGGTGACGCTGTCCTGGCAAGTCACAGTGCTGGCCCTGATCCTGCTGCCGATCTTCGTGCTGCCGGCACGACGGATGGGTGTCCGGCTGGCAGATCTGCGACGGGAGTCATCGACGCATAACGCGGCGATGACCACCCAGATGACCGAGCGGTTCTCCGCGCCGGGCGCCACGTTGGTCAAGTTGTTCGGACGGCCGGAGGCCGAGGCTGCCGAGTTCGGCTACCGGGCCGAGAGGGTCCGAGACATCGGCGTGCGCAGCGCGATGGCAGCACGGGTCTTCCTCACCGCGTTGACTCTGGTCTCTTCGCTGGCGCAGGCGCTGGTGTACGGGCTGGGCGGCTGGCTTGCACTGCGTGGCGACCTGGCCCCGGGCACCGTGGTCACCCTCGCATTGCTGCTGACCCGGCTGTACTCGCCACTGACCGCGCTGGCCAACGCCCGCGTCGACGTGATGACCGCGCTGGTCGCCTTCGAGCGGGTCTTCGAGGTGCTCGACGTCCGCCCGATGATCACTGAACGGCCGGACGCCCGCGCCGTGCCCACCGGCGAGGTGTCGGTGGAGTTCGACGACGTGCACTTCGCCTACCCTTCGGCTGAGCAAGTATCGCTGGCCTCGCTGGAGGAAGTCGCGACCTTGGACGCGCGGGGCGGCGCCGAGGTACTGCACGGGGTGGGTTTCCACGCCGAACCGGGGCAGCTGGTGGCGCTGGTCGGCTCCTCGGGCGCGGGCAAGTCCACCATCGCCTCGCTGGTGCCGCGGCTCTATGACGTCGATGCGGGGGCGGTCCGGCTCAACGGGGTGGACGTGCGCGACCTGTCCTTCGCAGCGCTGCGCGACACCGTGGGTGTGGTGACCCAGGACGGGCACCTGTTCCATGACACCATCGCGGGCAATCTGCGCTTCGCGGCGCCGCACGCGCAAGACGAGGAACTATGGGAGGCACTGCGCCGAGCCCGGTTGGAGCGGCTGGTGCGATCGCTACCCGACGGCTTGGACACCGTGGTGGGCGACCGCGGGTACCGGCTGTCCGGAGGTGAGCGGCAGCGGCTGGCCATCGCCCGGCTGCTGCTGGCCCGACCGCGGGTGGTGATCCTCGACGAGGCCACCGCGCATCTGGACTCCGAGTCCGAGGCAGCAGTGCAAGCCGCGCTCGCCGAAGCGCTGCACGGGCGCACCGCGCTGGTCATCGCGCACCGGCTGTCCACCATCCGCGCCGCGGACCAAATCCTGGTGATCGAGGGCGGCCGGATCGTCGAGCGCGGCACCCACGAGGAGTTGCTGGCAGCCGGCAGGCGCTACGCGCAACTGCACCGCACGCAGTTCGCTCTGGCTTGACCAGCCAGTACGTATTTGCGGACGCGTAACGCTGCGGGTGTCGGACCAACTGGGTAGCGTGGCGTGGGCTCGACTGGATTCGCAGGAGGTTGGTCGTGGCGCGAGAGGCAACGCAGCCTTGGGTGTCGCCGGCGATAGCACCGCCGACGGTACTTCGCAGCCGTGCGGATGCGGAGGTGTACGTCGCCTCGGTCTGCTTCAAACACGGACCACCGAAGCTGCTTGGCGCTGAGCTCGAGTGGGTGGTGCAGCACTCAGGAAATCCCCATCGCCCCTTGCAGGCCCGCCACCTCGCCGACGCTCTCGACGCGCATGTCCCGCATTCTCTTGACCCCGACAGCCCCCAGACCCCCCTTCCCTACGGCTCCACCGTCACGGTCGAACCCGGTGGTCAGCTCGAGATATCCAGCCCGCCTTGTGCCTCGCTGACCGAGCTCATCGCCACCGTAGAAGGCGATACCGCCGCACTGACCGATCTGCTCAACCCCGCTGGTCTGATCCTCACCGGTCTCGGTTCCGACCCGCACCGCCCGTCTCGCCGGTTGGTTGACATTCCCCGCTATGCCGCGATGGAGACCGCATTCGACCGGATCGGTCCGATGGGCCGGGCCATGATGTGTTCCACCGCCGCCGTGCAGGTGTGCCTGGATGCCGGCACCCCCGCCGAGGTGGCAACGCGCTGGGCCGCGCTCCATGATCTCGGACCGGTGCTGCTGGCCGCATTCGCCAATTCACCCAGGCTGGGCGGCCTGCACACGGGTTGGGCATCCTCCCGGATGCAGGCGTGGTTCGCGCTGGACCCGGCCCGCACCAAGCCCTGCCGGGTGCACTGGGACTCGGCCGTCGAACGGGACCCAGCGGAGGACTGGGCCCGCCGCGCACTGGACACCCCGCTGTTGTGCCGGCGCCGGTCCTGGGGCAGCTGGGAGGTGCCCAGCGGCGTCACCTTTGCCGACTGGCTGTCCGGGGCGTTGCCCGGTCACCCCGATACCGCCGACCTGGACTACCACCTGACCACGCTGTTCCCGCCGGTCCGGCCGCAGGGCTATCTCGAGGTCCGCTACCTGGACACCCAGCCAGCGGGACAGTGGCTGGTACCGGTGGCGGTGCTGGCTGCCCTGCTTTCCGATCCCGCGGTCACCGCTGCGGCCCGGGATGCCTGCGCGCCGGCCGTGGGGCGTTGGCTGCACGCCGCCGAACGCGGCCTGCGCGACAACACGCTCGCCGCTGCCGCGATCGCGGTGTTCGAGCTGGCCTGCCAAGCTCTGCCCGCGCTGAACGCGCCAGCCGAGATGCAGCTGCTCGTGGAGGAGATCACCGAACAGCGGGTCCGGCGCGGTCGCTGCCCGGCAGACGATCTCGTCGGTGCCGCGGCCGGCGGGGGCCGGATTGCCAGCTCAGTCGGCGGCTTCGCTGGACTCGCTAACGGAACTCGACCGTCCATATTGAACGGAGGACAACCGCAGTGAGGATGCCGATTGCCGAGTTGGGCACCACCGCCCTGCGTAACCATGTCGCCGCCGAGCTCACTCGCACCCGCGCCCGCTCCACGGCGCTGACCGATGCGCTGGACGACGGGGACCTGGTCCGCCAGCACGCCCGCATCATGTCTCCGCTGGTGTGGGACTTCGCACACATCGGCAACCAGGAGGAGCTCTGGCTGGTCCGCGACGTGGGCGGGCGCGATCCCGTTCGCGCCGACATCGACCATCTCTATGACGCGTTCAAGCACCCCCGACCAGATCGGCCTGCACTTCCGCTGCTCGACCCGACCGACACCCGACACTATCTGAGCCAGGTACGCAGCAAGGTCCTCGACGTGCTGGACCGCGCTCCGCTCGAAGGTCGACGGCTGGTCGAAGGCGGATTCGCCTTCGGGATGATCGTGCAGCACGAACAACAGCACGACGAAACGATGCTGGCCACCCACCAGCTTCGGGTCGGCCCAGCCGCGCTGCACGCTCCCAGTCCCCGGCCGCAGCGAAGCGCCAACCTGCCTGCCGAGGTGCTGATCCCCGCCGGCGAGTTCACCATGGGTACCTCCACTGCGCCGTGGGCGCTGGACAACGAACGCCCCGCCCATCAGCCCCGAACCGATGCGTACTGGCTGGACACCACTCCCGTGACCAACCACGACTACCAGCGATTCCTGTCCGAAGGGGGCTACCGCAACCCGCGCTGGTGGAGCGAGCGGGGGTGGGCGCACCGATCCGAAGCGGACCTGGTGGCCCCCCAGTTCTGGCACCTCGACGGCTCGTCGTGGTGGCGCACCCGGTTCGGAGTCACCGAGCCGGTTCCACCCGACGAACCCGTCATGCACGTCAGCTTCTTCGAGGCGCAGGCCTATGCGGCATGGGCCGGCAAGCGCCTGCCCACCGAAGTGGAGTGGGAGAAGGCCGCCCGGTTCGACCCCGCCACCGGGCGATCCCGTCGCTTTCCCTGGGGCGACGAGGACCCCACGCCCGCACACGCCAACCTGGGGCAACGCCATCTGCAGCCCGCTGCGGTGGGCAGCTATCCCCTCGGCGCCTCCCCGCTGGGCGTGTACCAGCTGATCGGCGACGTCTGGGAGTGGACGTCCTCGACGTTCTCCGGCTATCCGGGCTTCGCGCCGTTCCCGTACCGGGAGTATTCCGAGGTGTTCTTCGGGGGGGACTACCGGATGCTGCGCGGCGGCTCCTTCGGCACCGACGCAACTGCCTGCCGGGGGACCTTCCGCAACTGGGACCATCCCGTGCGCCGGCAGATCTTCACCGGTTTCCGCTGCGCCCGGGATGCTGGCCCGGACGACCTTAGCTGACTGTGTGTCGACACCTGGCCTACCTCGGGCCGACGCGGGACCTCGCGACGCTGCTGCTGGACCCGCCGCACTCGCTGCTGCGGCAGAGCTACGCGCCGGCCGACATGCGGGGCGGCGGGACGATCAACGCTGACGGGTTCGGCGCAGGCTGGTATCCCGACGGCACGAGCTCGCCGATCCGGTACCGGCGGGCCGTCCCGATCTGGACCGACACGACCTTCGCCACCCTGGCCCGAGAGGTACGCAGCGGTGCCATGCTCGCGGCGGTGCGCTCCGCCACGGTCGGGATGCCGGTCGTGGAGACCGCCTGCGCCCCGTTCACCAGCGGCCGCTGGCTCTTCAGCCACAACGGGGTCGTCACGGGGTGGCCGGGCAGCATGGCAGTCTTGGCGACCGGTCTACCGGTGACCGATCTGCTCACGCTCGATGCACCCACCGATTCCGCGCTGTTGTGGGCGCTGCTTCGGCACCGGCTGGCGGCCGGTGAACCGCTCGGTGGCGCGCTGCGCGCTGTCACGGCGCAGGTGCTTGCCGCGGCTCCGGGTTCGCGGCTGAACTTGCTGGTCACAGACGGCACCATGCTCGCCGCGACCGCGGTGCACCACGCGCTGGCGGTGCGGGTCGGTGATAACGGAGTGCTGGTCTGCTCCGAACCCACCGATCGGGCACCCGGCTGGGAACCGGTCCCTGACTGCCATCTGCTCACCGCGACACCATCCACCGTGGATGTCGTGCCGATCCCTACGATCACTGCTGAGGAGCCATGACCGCACCTGTGCTGGAGATCCATCTGTCCGACGCCGATGCTGCCGACGCCTTGCACCACGACGCGCGAACCGGGCTGTCCGCCGATCCCAAGTGGCTGCCACCCAAGTGGTTTTACGATGCACGCGGCAGCGAGCTGTTCGAGCAGATCACCGCGCTGCCCGAGTATTACCCCACCCGCACCGAACGGGATTTGCTGCGTGGCGCTGTGGGTGAGATAGCCACCCGGGCGGCCGTCGACACCCCGAACATCGACACGCTCGTCGAGCTCGGCTCGGGATCCTCCGAGAAGACCCGGTTGCTGCTCGACGTACTCAGGGCGGACGGATCGCTGCAGCGGTTCGTGCCGCTGGACGTGTCGGAATCCGCATTACGCGGCGCGATGGCCGCGGTGGCTCACGAATATCCCAGGCTCAAGGTGCACGGCGTGGTCGGCGACTTCACCCGGCATCTGGAGCTGCTGCCGGCCGCGCAGAACGGGCGCCGGCTGGTGGCCTTCCTGGGTGGCACGATCGGCAATCTGTTGCCGGATGAGCGGGCTGACTTTTTCACCGCGCTGCGCGCCGCCCTCAATCCTGGGGAGCTGATGCTGCTGGGCGCCGGGCTGGTTACCGACCCAGCAGTGATGGTGCTGGCCTACGACGATGCCGCCGGAGTGACCGCCGAGTTCAACCGCAACGTGCTGCATGTGCTCAACCGTGAGCTCGGCGCCGACTTCGACGTCGCCGCCTTCGATCACGTCGCCGTCTGGGACGCCAAGCACCAGTGGATCGAGATGCGATTGCGCGCCCGCCGACCGATGACCGTGCAGTTGCCCGCCTTGGGCATGACGGTGCACTACAACGAGGGCGAGGAAATGCGCACCGAGGTCTCGGCCAAGTTCCGGCGCGAAAGCCTCGGCAGTGAACTGATCGACGCGGGATTCGCCGATCATGGTTGGTGGACCGATCCCGACAACCGGTTCGCTCTCATGCTTGCTGCGGCCGCCTGACAAACCGTCCGTTTCCAATCAGCAGCAGTGGTGGCCGCGCCATGCGTCGCGTCCCTCCTTGACCGCGACGCCGCCGATGAACAGCGCCGCGACAGGATCGGCCCAGGTCCAGCCAAACAGGCTGTTGAGCAGCAGTCCCGCGAGCAGCGCTGCGGAGAGGTAGGTGCACAGCAAAGTCTGCATGGAGTCCGCGACGGCAGTCGCTGAGCCGAGCTCACGGCCGGCGCGTCGCTGCGTGTAGGAGAGCACCGGCATGATCACTAAGGAGAGCGCCGCGAGTGCGTTCGGCTCCGAACGGCGAGCGCGGGTGTGGCTGGCGACCGCGAGGAGGCGCCCAACGCGGGGACTGGACGGTCTTCGAGAGCCGCCAACGGCAGACCGCTTGGAATGATTATCGATTTCGCTTACGCTCAGATTATTGCCACCTGTGAGTGACAGAATGTTCAGGTGAGGAGACGGAACGTGCGCGGTCTGGGAATCATGCCCCAAGTCTTATCCCCCGTTCGAGCGGGGGCCGCCACGATTGCGCTCGCCGGCCTGCTGGCAGGCTGTGCAACCACACCGCCGGCCGGCAACGGTGCAGACCAGTCGGCCGGTGACGCGAAGATCACGGTGGTGGCGGCGGAAAACTTCTGGGGCAGCATCGCCGAGCAGGTGGGCGGCGAGCGCGTCACGGTGCACAACATCATCGCCAGTCCCGACGCGGACCCGCACGACTATGAGCCGACCGCGGCCGACGGCCGAGCCGTCGCGACCGCGCAGTATGTGATCGCCAACGGGGTGGACTACGACCCGTGGGTCACCAATCTCGTCGAGGCGAATCCGGCGCCCGGGCGAACCGTGCTCACGGTCGGGGACCTGGTGGGAGTGGAGGAGGGTGGCAACCCGCACCGCTGGTACTCCCCGGATGACGTACACCGGGTGATCGACCAGATCGCCGCTGATTACCAGCGGATCGATCCTGCCAATGCAGACTATTTCGATCAGCAGAAGCGGGCTTACGAGACTCAAGGCCTGGCCCGCTACAACCAGCTCATCACTGAGATCAAGAGCAAGTACGGCGGAACGCCGATCGGGGCCTCGGAATCGATCGTGACTCCATTGGCCGAGGACCTCGGGTTGCCGATCGCGACCCCGAAGTCATTCCTGGACGCGGTCAGCGAAGGCGCCGATCCGACCGGAGCCGACAAGATCACCGTGGATCAGCAGATCGAGAGCAAGCAGATCAGGATCTTCGTGTTCAACAGCCAGAATTCGACTCCGGACGTGGCGGCTCTGGTAACGGCAGCGAAGGACCACGGTATCCCGGTGGCGACGGTTACCGAGACGCCTATCCCGCCCACCGCCAGCTTCCAGGACTGGCAGGCTGAGCAGCTCCGAGGCATCGAGCAGGCACTGTCGCAGGCAACTGCCCGATGAGTGCCCGCACAATCAGCTCCAAAGTGAGCGACCACCCCCGCGACACCGCCCAACGGCCGGGTCCGGTGGTCACATTGCACAACGCGGCGGCCGAGCGGGCCGGTCGGCGGCTATGGAGCGGACTGGATCTTACCGTCATCGCTGGGGAGTTCGTCGCGATCCTTGGCCCCAACGGGGTCGGCAAGTCCACACTGATCCAGGTCGTGCTCGGAGCGCTACCGCTGGCCGACGGGCAGGTACGGGTGCTGGACAAGGCCGCTGGGCGGGCCAATGAGCGGATCGGCTACCTGCCGCAACGTCGCAACTTCGACCCATCCTTGAGGGTGCGGGGTCGCGACATCGTGCGGCTGGGCTTGGACGGGCATCGATGGGGGCTTCCGCTGCCCGACTGGTGGCCGCGCGGTAGTTCGCGGCGAGCGGCGACCGCACGCGTCGATGAGGTCATCGACCTGGTCGGTGCCAGCGCCTATGCCGACCGTCCGATCGGGGAGCTTTCCGGTGGGGAACAGCAACGCCTGTTGATCGCTCAGGCACTGGCCCCAGCTCCGGACCTGCTGCTGCTCGACGAGCCACTGGACAGCCTGGATCTGCCGAATCAAGCCGGCGTCGCCGCCCTCATCGCCCGGATCAGCCGAACGCACCAGGTGGCCGTGATGATGGTGGCGCACGACGTCAATCCGGTTCTGTCCCATCTCGACACCGTGGTCTACCTCGCTCCGGGTGGGTCAAGGATCGGCCCACCCCACCACGTGATTACCGGCGCGGCGCTGACCGAGCTGTTCGGCACCCCGATCGAGGTGCTCACTGCTTCTGACGGCCGGTTGGTCGTCATCGGGCACGGCGAGCGGTCAGTTCACCCCGACCGGGGTTCCGGGTCGTCACGATGACCCTCGCCGAGGGTCCGACCTGGAATCCGATCACCGATCTGCAGCAGATGTGGTCGTTCCCGTTCATGGTCAACGCCTTCCGCGCGGGCACGATCGTCGCGGTGTTGGCCGCGGTGATGGGCTGGTTCATGGTGTTGCGTCGGCAGAGCTTTGCCGGCCACACCCTGTCGGTGATCGGTTTTCCGGGCGGGGCCGGCGCGGTGCTGATCGGCGTGGCTGCCAGCTACGGCTACTTCGCGTTCTGCCTGGCCGGCGCCTTCGTTATCGCGGCGTTGCCGCGCCGGGGGCAGGGCAGCTACTCGGAGGAGTCGGCGGTCACCGGCACTGTGCAGGCCTTCGCGCTGGCCTGCGGGTTCCTTTTCATCGCCCTCAACAATGGATCCCTCAACGGCCTCAACTCGCTGCTGTTCGGCAACTTCCTGGGTATCACCACCGAGCAGGTCACCCTGCTGGCGGTCGTCGCCGCGGTGTCCCTCACTGTCCTAGCGGTGATCGGCCGCCCGCTCGCCTTCGCCTCGATCGATCCCGACGTAGCGAAGGCGCGCAACGTCCCGGTGCGTGCCCTGTCCGTGGCCTTCCTGGTGCTGCTCGGTGCTGCGACCGCCGAAGCCAGCCAGATCACCGGCACCCTGCTGGTGTTCGCGCTGCTGGTGATGCCGGCGGCGACCGCGCAGGCGCTTACCGCGTACCCCGTCCGCGCCCTTGCCTTGACCATCGCGATTGGATTGATCGTCACGTGGCTGGGCTTGAGCGTGGCCTACTACACCCCATTCCCGGTCGGATTCTTGATCACCACCTTGGCGTTCACCGGCTATGTGGGTGCGCAGGCGGTCCGGCACGCTCTGCGCCGCTGGTGGGCGAGCAGCACCGTACCGAACCCCAGCTCGATCAGGCTTTCGCCATGACCTGGCCGCCGTTCCTGCTGCATGCGGTGCTCGCCGGTACCGCGATCGCCGTGGCCGCCGGGCTGGTCGGCTATTTCGTCGTGCTGCGAGCCCAGGTCTTCACCGGTGATGCCCTCAGCCATGTGGCGTTCACCGGTGCCCTCGCAGCGCTGGCGCTGGGAATCGACGAGAGATTCGGGTTGTTCGCCACAACGATCGGGGTGGGCATCGCTCTCGGCGCCCTCGGTGGCCGCGGCAAGGCCGACGATGTTGTGATCGGCAGCGTGTTCGCCTGGATCCTCGGGCTCGGTGTGTTCTTTCTGACCCTTTTCACCACGTACCGAAGCGCCGGCAACGGCAGTGCCGGGGTGGACGTGCTGTTCGGCTCGATCTTCGGCCTGAACCGCTCCCAGGCGGTCACCGCTGTAGTCGTCGCCGTCGTCATCATCGCCGCGATGATCACTATTGCCAGACCGTTGTTGTTCGCCAGCATCGACAGCGCCGTCGCCGCTGCTCGCGGGGTCCCGGTCCGCATCCTCGGCTATGGCTTCCTTGCCCTGGTCGGAGCGGCCGCCGCCGAGGCCACCCAAGCCGTAGGTGCGCTGCTGCTGCTTGGGCTGCTCGCCGCACCTGCAGGTACAGCCCTGCGCTTGACCACTCGGCCGTTGTCAGGGCTGCTCATCTCGGCTTGCCTCGCGGTGGCCGCGATGTGGATCGGCCTCACGCTCAGCTACACGCTGCCCGCTGCCCCACCGAGCTTCGCCATCCTGGCCGTCGCAACCGGCGGTTACGCCCTCGCGCTGCTCTGCGCCCGCCACCGCCCGCAGCGCATTCCACCATCTGTCATAGACCCCGCGCTACGGTTGAAGGTCAGCAAGTAGCGGCGGCTCGGCGGCGCTCACGCGCGCCTAGCCATTCCACGGAGCACGTACTGCAGGATCCCGCCGTTGCGGTAGTACTCGGCCTCGCCTGGGGTGTCGATGCGCAGCACAGCGTCGAACTCAACTGGATCAAGCCCTGCCTTGTCGGCCTTGACATGCACCGTCGCGGGGATCGAGCCGTTGTTGAGCATGGTGACGCCGGAGATGTCGAAGGTCTCGGTGCCGTCCAGGCCCAGTGACGCGGCCGATTCGCCCGCCGGGAACTGCAATGGGAGCACGCCCATTCCGATCAGGTTGGAGCGGTGAATGCGCTCAAAGGTTTCGGCGATCACCGCGCGCACTCCGAGTAGCCGGGTGCCCTTGGCCGCCCAGTCTCGCGAGGAACCCGACCCGTACTCCTTGCCGCCCAGGACGAGCAGCGGGATTCCGGCGGCTGCGTACCGCTGCGCGGCGTCGTAGATCGATACTGGGTCGGCGTCCGGCGAAGCGGTGAAGTCGCGGGTATAGCCGCCGCTGATCGGGTTGTCGGAGACGGCGTCCAGCAGCAGGTTACGCAACCGGATGTTGGCGAACGTGCCGCGGATCATCACCTCATGGTTCCCTCGGCGAGATCCATATGAGTTGAAATCCTTGCGCTCGACACCGTGCTCGGCGAGGTAGCGACCGGCGGGGGAGTCCACCTTGATCGCCCCGGCAGGAGAGATGTGGTCGGTGGTCACCGAGTCTCCTAAGAGCACAAGCACGCGAGCGCCGGAAATGTCGGCCACCGGCGATGGTTGGGCTGTCATGTCCTCGAAATAGGGAGGCTTGCGGACGTAGGTCGACGCCGGATCCCACGTAAAGATTTGCCCCTCCGGAGTCGGAAGGGACCGCCAGCGGGCGTCGCCGGCGAAGACGTCGACATAGCCCTTGGCGAACATCTCCTGGCTGATCGCCGACTCGATCACTTTCTGGATCTCCTCCGCGGAAGGCCAGATATCCCGGAGACAGATTGGGTGGCCTTCGCGGTCCAGGCCCAGCGGGTCGTTCTCGAAGTTGAAGTCCATCGTTCCGGCCAGCGCATAGGCGATCACCAACGGCGGCGAGGCGAGGTAGTTCATCGTGACGTCCGGGTTGATCCGACCCTCGAAGTTACGGTTTCCGGACAGCACGCTGACTACCGCGAGGTCGGCGTCGTGGACGGCATGCGAGACCTCCTCGGGTAGCGGCCCCGAGTTGCCGATGCAGGTGGTGCAGCCGTATCCGACCAGGTAGAAGCCCAGCTTCTCCAGGTACGGCCACAGACCGGCCTTCTCGTAGTAGTCGGTGACAATCTGGGAACCAGGCGCCATCGACGTCTTCACCCAGGGTTTGACGGTCAGACCCGCCTCGACGGCGTTGCGGGCAAGCAACGCTGCGCCGATCATCACCGACGGGTTGGAAGTGTTGGTACAGGAGGTGATCGAAGCGATCACCACGGAGCCGTGGTCGATCTCGTAGCCGGCGCCCTCGGCGGGTCGCACCGGCGTCGGGGAGCTGGGACGGCCCTGCGCCGCGGCGGCAGCTGAGATCGTTGAGTAGGGCTTACCGGTGCCGTTGCCACTGCTCACCGCGGAGGCATCGCTAGCTGGGAACGACTCCATGCCGGCCTCGTCCACTGCGGACTCCGCGGTGCAGGCATAACCGGTCAGCGCCTGACGGAACGCCGTCTTGGCATCGGACAGCGAGATCCGGTCCTGCGGGCGCTTGGGTCCGGCGATCGAAGGCACCACACTGGACAGATCCAGCTCCAGGTACTCCGAGTAGGTAGCCTCCCGGCTGGGGTCGTGCCAAAGATCTTGTTCCTTGGCGTATGCCTCGACCAGCTCGAGCTGCTCGGCGGGGCGACCGGTGAGTTGGAGGTAGCGGACAGTTTCCTCGTCGATCGGGAAGATCGCGCAGGTGGAGCCGAACTCGGGACTCATATTGCCGATCGTGGCGCGGTTGGCCAGCGGCACTGCCGCCACGCCGGCACCATAGAATTCGACGAACTTCCCGACCACACCATGCCGTCGGAGCACCTCGGTCAGGGTGAGCACGACGTCGGTGGCGGTTGCCCCCGGCGGGATGGATCCGGTGAGCTTGCAGCCGACCACCCGGGGGATGAGCATCGACACCGGCTGACCGAGCATGGCGGCCTCGGCCTCGATGCCGCCCACCCCCCACCCCAGCACACCGAGCCCGTTGACCATCGTGGTGTGGCTGTCGGTGCCTACCACGGTGTCGGGGTAGGCCTGGCCCCTGCGGATCATCACAGTGCGGGCCAGGTGCTCGATGTTGACCTGGTGCACGATTCCGGTGCCCGGCGGGACAACCTTGAACTCGTCGAAGGCACCCTGGCCCCAACGCAGGAACTGGTAACGCTCGCGGTTTCGCTGGTACTCCAGGTCGACATTGCGCTCGAAGGCATCCGGCCGGCCGAACACGTCAGCGATCACCGAGTGGTCGATCACCAACTCGGACGGTGCCAGTGGATTGACCGATTGTGGGTCACCACCCAAAGCTGTGACCGCCTCGCGCATCGTGGCCAGATCGACCAGACAGGGCACTCCGGTGAAATCCTGCATGATGACCCGGGCGGGGGTGAACTGGATCTCGGTGGACGATTGCGCCTGCGCATCCCAGCGGGCGAGCGCTTCGATGTGCTCCACCGTGACATGCGCGCCGGCACAATGTGATTCGCCACGCAACAGATTCTCCAGCAGCACCTTCAGGCTGTACGGCAAAGCGCGCCACTGGGGACCGAGCCGCTGGTCCAGCTCGGCCAACCGGAAAACCTCGAAGCAGGCGGTTCCGACGGACAGCGTGCCGCGAGTGCGGAAGCTGTCGGCGCTGGGTGCTGCGTGGGTCACGGGCTCCTCCGCTTCCAGAGGGCTCAGCCGAGCGCCCTCAATCGTGACTCTACGTCTGGCCGCCTACCCATGGGATCAGCGGGCAAAGCCGTAACTCCTAGGTAAAGCGCTCGAACAATCCCGTAACCCGCCCGCGATCCGTCGTGAACTCGCCACGGACGCCCCACGGTGGGGGAATATTTCCATGGCGTCGAGTTCATGGGACGCCGCGTCGCCGATCCAGCTATTTGGACCCGTCCCGACGGTCGCACCGCGCGCCCGGTCCACCCGCCTCAGCCAAATCGATCACAAAGAGTGATCGATCCTGCCCGCCTGTAACACTTGTGGTTAATGTTGCGATAGTTACGCAGGAGAGCATTGGTGTCTATGAGGGGTACGTGGCACAGTGCACCCGCATGCCTGCTTGACAACATCTGGCGAACGTCGGAGGGGCCGACGCTCGGGAGTCGGTGGAGAAGAGGATTGTGAAGGTCCCCACTCGGCGACACGTTGGCCAGACCCTGGTCGCGGCGTCTCTTGTGGTGCTGGCTCTGGTGGGGCAACCGGCCCTCGGACAAGCCGTACCACCGCCCCCGCCCAACCCCAGCGATGATGAGCTCAGGTCCGGCCAGGCTCGGGTCGACACGAGCGCGGGTCGGGTGGGACAACTGGCCAACCAGGTGGCGCAGGCCGACGCCGAGCTGCTCACACTTCAATCTCAGGTCGCGCTCAAGCGCGAGCAAACCAACAAGGCGCTTGTCGATCTGCAGGCGGCGGAGGCCACCGCAACTGCAGCGAAGGTAGCCGCAGACGGCGCCCGCGCGGAGGCTGACGCGGCCACAGCGCAGATCGCGGTGGCGCATCGCGACCTCGATCAGTTCGCTGCCGCGAGCTTCCGGCAGGGCAGTACCGTCGGGTCGCTGTCGGCCTTCCTCGGCTCGAGCAGCCCTCAGGATCTGCTGGCCAAAGCCGAGCTGCTGGATGCGGTGGGCGGTGCCCAGCTGCACGCGGTGGAGAACATGCGGCGAGCCCGCGTCGATGCGGCCAACAAAGACTCGCAGACCCGGGCGGCTCATGAAGCGGCTCAGGCCGCCCAACAGGCTGCTGCTGAAGCCAAGACCGCGCTCGATACGGCCTATCGGGCCGCCATCGAGACCGAAGCAACGGAGTCGGCGAACTTCGTCACCCTGCAGCAACGTAAGACTGATCTCGAGCGGCAGCTCTATGACGCGCAGAGCACGGTTGCGGGGCTGCGGGGGCAGCGGCAGCGCTACGAGGAGTGGCTTGCAGCGCGCGATCAGGAACAGGCTGCGGCGGCCGCCGCGGCCGCAGCAGCCGCTGCCGCCGCCGAGCGAAGCAGCTCGGCCACCGGGGGCGCGACCCGACTCGCCGCCCGGGATCCGCAAAGTGTGATCAACCGTGCGATGGCCCAGCTCGGCATCCGCTACTCATGGGGTGGCGGCAACTCCCAGGGCCCCACGATCGGCATTCGGGACGGTGGTGTCGCCGACACCTTCGGCGACTTCCGCAAAGTCGGATTCGACTGCTCCGGTCTGATGATCTACGCGTTCTCTCGCGCGCTCGGTTATTCGCTACCGCACTACAGTGGCTTTCAGTACAATTCTGGACGCAAGGTTTCGCTGGCTGAAAAACGTCCCGGCGATATGTTGTTCTGGGGCACGAACGGGACTGTCCATCATGTGGCCCTCTATATCGGGGGCGAACAGATGATCGAGGCGCCATACTCGGGATCCGCGGTCCGCGTCACCTCGGTGCGCTACACCGGGATCATGCCCTACGCCGTCCGGCTGCTCTAGATCTGTCTCTAGCCACCCTTCACAGCCGTCATACCGATGCGGCGGTTGGGTCTGGCTGAACCCCGGGACCAGTGCGCCGGAGCCGGAACGCGTGGGAGGGTGCACCAGTGAGCGACACCGACGGCGGCGCTCCAGCGCCGGGATCCAGCCCCCCTGCCCACTCCGGTCGGCCGACCACTCCAGCCAGGGACGCTGGGCTCATCGAGCGGACTGTCTTCGAGGTCCAGCGGGTGATCGTGGGGCAAGATCGGCTGGTCGAGCGGATGCTCGTCGGTTTGCTGGCCCGCGGGCACCTTCTGCTTGAGGGCGTTCCGGGGGTCGCCAAGACCCTCGCTGTGGAAACTATCGCGCGGGTGGTGGGAGGTTCGTTCTCCCGCATCCAGTTCACTCCCGACCTGGTTCCCGCCGACATTCTTGGTACCCGCATTTACCGGCAGGGACGGGAGCAGTTCGACGTCGAGCTGGGTCCGGTGATGGCGAACTTCGTGCTCGCCGATGAGATCAACCGCGCACCGGCCAAAGTGCAGTCGGCGCTGCTGGAGGTGATGGCCGAACGACACGTGTCGATCGGGGGCACCACCTATCCGATGCCCACGCCGTTCCTTGTGCTGGCCACTCAGAATCCCATCGAGAACGAGGGCGTATACCCGCTGCCCGAGGCGCAACGAGACCGGTTCCTGTTCAAGATCCAGGTGGAGTATCCCTCGGTCGAAGAGGAACGGGAGATCATCTACCGGATGGGGGTGCACCCTCCCGAGCCGCACCAGGTTCTCGATCCTGCTGAACTGATCCGGCTTCAAGAGGTCGCCGCGCGGGTGTTCGTGCACCATGCGCTGGTCGACTATGTGGTGCGGCTGGTGCTCGCCACCCGCACGCCGGCCGAGCATGGTCTGTCCGATGTCGCCGGGTGGGTGGCCTACGGTGCCTCTCCCCGCGCCAGCCTGGGCATCGTCGCGGCAGCCCGCGCATTGGGGTTGATCCGCGGGCGGGACTACGTGCTACCGCAGGATGTCGTGGACGTCGCGGGCGATGTGCTGCGACACCGTCTGGTGCTCTCGTATGACGCGTTGGCCGACGGTGTGCCGGTGGATCACATCGTCACCCGCGTGTTGCAAACCGTGCCCCTGCCACAGGTCTCCGCCCGACCGCAAGGGACAGCACCGAGTGCGGGGAATCCGGAAACAACGGCCAGGGTGACCGGACAGATCTGACCGACAGCCGGTCTGACTGAAGGCTGGC
Source organism: Pseudonocardiaceae bacterium (assembly GCA_050699875.1). Taxonomy (GTDB): domain Bacteria; phylum Actinomycetota; class Actinomycetes; order Mycobacteriales; family Pseudonocardiaceae. Next base: position 8,501 of record JBOHFX010000183.1, on the reverse strand, counting down.
CTGACCGAGAGATGGCCTGACCAAGTGACGGCCCTATGACGACACCGAGCGGGCACGGCGAGCGGCCGCACTGGGCACCGCCGGCGTTGCGCGAGGGGCGTATGGAGGCCGGGCTGCGCGCGTTGGAGCTGTCGGTGCGGCGCCGGCTGGACGGCCTACTACAGGGCAATCATCTCGGCCTGGTGCCTGGGCCGGGCACCGAGCCGGGGGAAGCGAGGCGTTACCAGCCGGGTGACGACGTTCGCCGGATGGACTGGGCAGTCACCGCCCGCACCACCGAGGCGCATATCCGGGATACCGTCGCAGACCGGGAATTGGAGACCTGGCTGGCGGTCGACCTATCGGCCAGTCTCGACTTCGGTACGGCGAACTGCGACAAGCGGGAGCTCGCGGTGGCCGCCTGCGCCGCGGTAACGCATCTGACCCGAGGCGGCGGGAACCGCGTCGGTGCCGTGGTCAGCACCGGGGCGGACGTGCTCCGGCTTCCAGCCCGCGGCGGTCTGCCGCATGCCCGCGGGATGATCCGACGGATCGCCGAGTTGCCGCGCGCCGCCGAAGGCATCCGCGGGGATCTCACCGGGCTGCTAGAGCAGCTGCGCCGCCCACCGCGTCGCCGCGGCTTGATCGCGGTGATCTCGGATTTCCTCGGCCCGCGGTCGGGGGAGGTTTTCGACTGGGAACGGCCGCTGCGCGGTCTATCCGCCCGGCATGACCTGATAGGGATCGAAGTGCTGGATCCACGCGATCTCGAGCTGCCCGACATGGGCACGGTGGTGCTCGCGGATCCGGAGACCGGGCGGCAGAAAGAGGTCGTGACCACACCGCTGCTACGCCGGGAGTTCGCCGCCGCGGTGAGCGCGCATCGCGACGAGGTAGCTGCGACGCTGCGGCGATGCGGTGCCGCGCAGCTGACACTGCGCACCGACTCCGACTGGGTGTCCGACATGGTGCGCTTCGCGGTCGCCCGCAAACGCCGCTGGTCGGGAAGTACTGCATGAGCCTCTCCGGGTTCACCGCTCCGCTGTGGTTCTTGCTGCTGGTGGTGGTCGCCGCATTGGCGGTGGGCTACCTGTGGATGCAACGCCGGCGGCGCCGGCAGCTGTTGCGCTTTGCCAATCTCGCCATGCTGGAACAGGTCGCGCCCAATCGTCAGGGCTGGCCCCGGCATCTACCGCCGGCGCTGCTGCTGGCGGCCCTGGCGTTGATCACCGTCGCCCTGGCCGGCCCCACCGCAGAGCAGAAGGTGCCGCGCAACCGGGCCATTGTCATGCTGGTGATCGACGTGTCACTGTCCATGCGGGCCACTGATATCGAGCCGAGCAGGATAGCGGCAGCCCAGCGAGAGGCGAAGAGGTTCGCTCACGAGCTCACCCCGGGGGTGAACCTGGGTCTGGTGTCCTTCGCCGGCTCTGCCACCACCCTGGTGCCGCCGACCACCGACCGGATCTCGGTGCTCCGCTCCATCGACACTCTCAAGCTGGCAGAAGCAACCGGCACCGGCGAGGCGATCTTCGCCGCATTGTCGTCGATCGAGGCCTTCGGTGCCGTGGTGTCGGATGCCCAAGGACCGCCGCCGGCGCGCATCGTGTTGCTCACCGATGGCAAACAGACGGTGCCGACGGCCGACGGCGACGACCCGCGCGGCGCGTTCACCGCGGCCCGCGCCGCGGCCGCCGCTAAGATCCCGATCTCGGCGATTTCCTTCGGCACCGCCTACGGCCAGGTGGAAATCAACGGTGAACGCCAGCCGGTGCCCGCCGACGACGAATCGATGCGGCAGGTCGCCGACCTTTCCGGAGGGCAGTTCTACGATGCCAGCAGCGCCGGACAGCTCAGCGAAGTGGTCAACACCCTCGGTGAGCAGATCGGTTACGAGATCAAACGAGCCGACGCGAGCAAGCCGTGGCTGATCGGGGGGACCCTCGCTGCCATACTCGCCGCCACTGGAGCCCTGGCCATCGGGCAGCGATTACCCTGACAAGCTCGTGAGTGCGTAACAGTGTTCTGACACTGTTACGCACTCACGACCGCAAACCGAAGGGAGCGCCGTGAGCCGCTCCGTCCTCGTCACCGGAGGCAACCGTGGCATCGGGCTGGCCATCGCCCGCGCGTTCGCCAAGCAGGGTGACCGGGTTGCCGTGACACACCGCGGGTCCGGAGTGCCCGAAGACGTGCTCGGGGTGCGCTGCGACGTCACTGACGGCGCGGCCGTGGAGGCCGCCTTTGCCGTGGCGGAGCAGGCGCACGGCCCGATCGAGGTACTCATCTCCAATGCCGGGATCACTGATGACACATTGCTGCTCCGGATGACCGAGGAGCAGTTCTCCCGGGTACTGGATACCAACCTCACCGGCGCCTACCGGGTGGCCAAGCGCGCCGCTAAGAGCATGTTGCGGGCCCGCTGGGGCCGGATGGTGTTCATCTCGTCAGTGGTGGCGCTGTCCGGTGCTCCTGGCCAGGTGAACTATGCGGCCAGCAAAGCCGGACTGATCGGAGTCGCCCGATCCATCGCGCGGGAACTGGGCTCCCGGTCCATCACTGCCAACGTGGTCGCCCCGGGCTACGTCGCCACCGAGATGACCGCGGAGGTCAGCCAGGCTCGCCGGGAGGAGATCCTGGGTTCCATCCCGCTGCGCCGCCAAGCCAGCCCCGATGATGTCGCCGCGGTCGTGACCTTCCTCGCCTCAGACGCGGCTGGGTACATCACCGGGGCGGTGCTGCCAGTGGACGGTGGTCTGGGAATGGGTCATTGAGCGCCAGGATTGATCGGCGTGCCGGCGGGAGGGAGGAAAAGGTGGCGGGTCTGCTCGACGGCAAGCGGCTGCTGATCACCGGGGTGATCACTGACGCCTCGATCGGGTTCCACGTGGCGCGCGTGGCGCAGGACCAGGGCGCCCAGGTGGTGCTCACCGGATACGGCCGGTTGAGCCTGGTGGAGCGGATCGCGCAACGGCTGCCCCAACCCGCGCCGGTACTGGAGCTGGATGTGACCGACCGGGGGCAGCTGGACTCGCTGGCGCAGCGACTCGGTGCGCACGTCGAGGGCCTCGATGGGGTGGTGCACTCCATCGGCTTCGCTCCGGCCTCGTGCCTGGGAGGGGAGTTCTTGAGCGCGCCGTGGGAGGACGTGGCTACGGCATTGCAGGTCTCGGCCTACTCATTCAAATCGCTGGCGATGGCGTGCCTGCCGCTGCTGGGCCGGGAAACCTCGATCGTCGGGATGGATTTCGACAACCGACAGGCTTGGCCTGCCTATGACTGGATGGGGGTGGCGAAGTCAGCACTGGAGTCGGTGTGCCGCTACCTGGCTCGCGACCTCGGCCCCCATGGTATCCGGGTGAACCTGGTGGCCGCCGGCCCGGTGCGCACCCTGGCCGCTAAATCAATCCCCGGCTTCGCCGCTTTTGAGAACGCTTGGGACGGTCGCGCTCCGCTGGGTTGGAACATCGAGGACCCGACCCCGGTGGCTCGTACGGTCTGTGCCCTGCTGTCCGACTGGTTGCCGGCCACCACCGGCTCGATGGTGTGGGCTGACGGCGGCTTCCACGCCGTGGGCATCTAGTTGGTATGCCGTCCAGTACCGCCAACCCGGCCCAAAAGGGTCGTCAACGGCTACCAACCCCAGTTCGTACACGACGTTGATCGACGCACTGCTACTGCTCTCCTTCGGCGGGCCAGAGGGTCCCGACGAGGTGCGCCCGTTCCTGGAGAAGGTCACCCGCGGCCGGCGCGTACCGCCGCAGCGGTTGGACGAAGTGGCGCGGCACTACCTGCACTTCGGGGGAGTGTCACCGATCAATCAGTGCAACCGCACCCTGATCACCGCTATCGAGCAGGCACTCACCGCGGCCGGGCTCGATCTGCCGGCGTACTTCGGCAATCGCAACTGGCACCCGATGGTGGAGGACACTGTCGCCACCATGGCCGCCGACGGGGTGCGCCGCGCAGCGGTGTTCGCCACCTCGGCGTGGGGCGGGTACTCGGGTTGCCGCCAGTACCACGAGGACATCGCCCGGGCCCGGGCCACCGTCGGTCCCGCGGCACCGGATCTGGTCAAACTGAGGCACTTCTTCGACCACCCGCTGTTCGTCGCAGCGTGCGCCGACGCGCTGCGCACGGCCTGCGAGCAGGCGCACACCGCGGCCCGGGTGGTTTTCACGGCGCACTCAGTGCCGCTGGCTGCAGACGTCGCCGCCGGGCTTGTCGCGCAGGGCGGCCACCGCTACTCCCGGCAGGTCACCGCGGCCGCCCGGTTGGTGGCTGAGGCAGCCGGAGTGCAGAGTTATGACCTGGTGTGGCAGTCCCGTTCCGGGCCCCCGCAGGTGCCCTGGCTGGCGCCGGACGTGATCGACCATCTCGACGTGCTGCAGGCCCGAGGGGTGCCTGGCGTCGTGGTGGTGCCCATCGGCTTCGTCTCTGACCACCTCGAGGTGTTGTGGGACCTCGATCATGAGGCGCGGCAGCGGGCAGCCGTGCTCGGCATGGAGTTCGTCCGAGCGGCCACGCCGGGAACCGACCCACGCTTTGCCGAGATGGTGGCGGAACTCATCGCCGAGCAGGTGCGAGGTGCTCCGGCCCGTCGGTGCTCGCAAGCTCCGGCGGCTGGTGAGGGCGCCAACGGGGCGCCCTGCGCAGCGGATTGTTGCAAGCCGCTGGGGTAGCTGCTGGGCCGGTCAGGACCGCTGCTCGGCGAACGTGACCGGAGGCGATGGGCGGATCAGCGCCGGCCGGCACGCGGGGTCAGGGCTCGCACGGCCTCAGCAACCGCCGACCGCCGCGCCTCCCGCACGGCGGTGAACAGCGGTCGTAGAGCCGCGGAGCGGGCCGCCGCCACCGACGCGGACAGCGCACCGCCGAGGTTGTCGGTGTCCGCGGCGCGGAGGATGGCCTCCACCTCGTCAGCCTGCTCGAGGACCCGCAAGGCTCGCCCAGGTGTGCCGTCGGGCCACGGCGGCCGGGTCCGGCGCTCCAGCGCTTCGGCGATCTCGGCCCGGACCCCGGGGCGGTGGCGGGCGACGTCGAGCTCCACCAACGTCGTCGCCGCCTGGCGGACCGCGCCGCGTAGACCGTGCTCGGCGTCGGACAGCGCGGGTTCTGGCGCCGGGGGGAGCGAGCCGGGGGCGAACACGGTCCAGCGAAGTACGCCGTCGGCAACCGCGGCCGGCACCACGGCCAGTTCCGCGCCGGTGAACACGGCGACCTCACCGCCGTTCAACGCCGCCGCAGCGAGCGGTCCTTCAGGCGGCAGTCCCCGTACGTCGCCGGGCACTGGTAACAGCAGCTGGCCACCGCTGGCCCCGGCTCGTCGGGCCGTGGCCAGCAGGCCGACCACAGAGGCCGGGGCTGCACCGGGCGTGGGTAGGTCAAACTGCCGGGCGGTGGCCTCGTCGGCGGCCACCACCTCCTGCAGACCTGCCCAGGTGTGCAGACTGTCGATCACAGCATCAGGGGAAGCGAAACCGTGCAGCCAGGCCGAGGCCCACACGGTCAATGTCGCGCTGGGGCATGGCACGGAGTAGGAGCGTAGAACACTCCCGGCGGAGTCGGCGATTCGACAGCTGCCGGTTGAGCCGGCGACTCGACAACCGACTCCCCACGAGCATGCGCGGCGTGGCGAGCTCCTCGAATTCGATCGTCCGGCTACCGTGGGATGCCATGCTCCCGGGTCACCCACAACGCAGCGTGCCGGGTCGTAGCGCAAGCTACGGATCTGATGTCCTGCGCCCACACCGGCGACGGGAGGTACCGCAGCTGTCGGCTGAAGCAGGCTTGGTGGTCGAGGATGCGGCGAGCGGATTTTGCGGTGCGGTGCTTCGTTGCGAGCGCGACACGGTGCTGCTTGAGGATGGCAGGGGTCGGGTCCGGACGTTTCCGCTGCGGCGCGCGGCGTTCCTCCTCGACGGCGACCCGGTCACGCTGATCCGTCCGGTGCAGTTGGCGGCTACCGGGGTGAGCCGGTCGGCGTCCGGATCGGTACGGGTGTTGGGGGCGCGGGCCCGAACCGCACGGTGCAGCCGGATCTGGGTGGAGGGCAGGCATGACGCTGAGCTGCTAGAGCGGGTATGGGGACATGATTTGCGGGTGGACGGCGTGGTCGTGGAGCCGCTCGACGGTGTGGATTACCTGAATGAACGGGTGGTGGAGTTCGGCCCCGCCCCACACCGGCGGCTCGGCGTGCTGGTCGATCACCTGGTAGCGGGAAGCAAAGAGAGTCGCCTGGTTGAGGTGGTGCGCTCGGCGCACGTACTGGTGACCGGGCATCCCTATGTCGACATCTGGCAGGCCGTGCGACCTGCCGCACTGGGCATCCCGGGTTGGCCGGACGTGCCGCGCGGGGTGCCGTGGAAGCAGGGTGTGTGCCGGGCGCTGGGATGGGTGGGCCGCAGCGGGATCCCAGATCCGGTGGAGGGCTGGGGCCGGGTGCTCGGTGCGGTGGAAGGCTTTCGGGATCTTGAGCCGGCGCTATTGGGCGCCGTCGAACAGCTCATCGACTTCGTCACCACAGAGTCGCCGTAACCCGGTGCCGATCACGGCAGAAACCGGCACACAAATCTGTCAGGATGGACGAATGGGCCCTTTAGTGTGGCTGGTTGGCGGGCTGTTGCTGATCGCTGCCGAGGTGCTCTCGGGTGACTTCGTGCTGATCATGCTCGGGGCTGCTGCGCTGGCGGCTGCGGGTTCCGCGGCGTTGGGCGGCTCGGCCTGGGTGGAGCTTGCTGTCTTCGCGGGCACCTCGATAGCCTTGATCACCCTGGCCCGACCGGTCCTCAGGCGCCGGCTGCACACTGCTGAGGTGCCGACTAACGCTGAGGCACTGATCGGGGATAAGGCCGTCGTGGTCAGCAGGGTCGATGTCCACGGCGGCAAGGTCAAGCTGCGCGGGGAGCTGTGGTCGGCCCGTGCCTTCTCCGAGACCGAAGTATTAGAGCCCGGGCAGGAAGTAACGGTTATGCAGATCGCCGGTGCTACCGCTGTCGTTATGGGAGAGACCTGATGAGTATTGCCTTGCTCGTAGTCTTCGCGGTCATCCTGCTGGCGGTCGCCGTCACCGTCGTGAAGGCCGTCGTGGTGATCCCACAGGCCTCCGCCGCGGTCGTCGAGCGACTCGGCCGCTACCGCAGCACATTCAATCCGGGGCTGAACTTCCTGGTGCCCTTCATCGACCGGATCCGGGACCGGATCGATCTGCGGGAGCGCGTGGTGTCCTTCCCGCCGCAACCAGTGATCACCAAGGACAACCTGACCGTCTCCATCGACACTGTCGTGTACTTCCAGGTGACCAACCCCAAGGACGCGGTCTACGAGATCGCTAACTACATCGGAGCGGTCGAGCAGCTGACCACCACCACGCTGCGAAACGTCGTGGGCGGGATGAGCCTGGAGGACACCCTGACGTCCCGTGACTTCATCAATGGCCAGCTGTCCGGGGTGCTCGACGAGGCGACCGGGCGGTGGGGCATCCGGGTCGGCCGGGTCGAGCTCAAGGCGATCGACCCGCCACTGTCCATTCAGGACTCGATGGAGAAACAGATGCGCGCAGACCGGGAGAAGCGCGCCACCATCCTCACCGCCGAGGGCCAGCGCGAGTCGGCGATCAAGACCGCTGAGGGCCAGAAACAAGCCGCGATCCTGTCCGCCGAGGGCGCCAAGCAGGCCGCGATCCTCACCGCGGAGGCTGAGCGGCAGTCCCGCATCCTACGAGCCCAGGGTGAGCGGGCCGCGCGCTATCTGCAGGCGCAGGGTCAGGCCAAGGCGATCGAGAAAGTGTTCGCCGCGATCAAGGAAGGCCAGCCGACGCCCGAGTTGCTGGCCTATCAGTACCTGCAGACGTTGCCGCAGATGGCCCAGGGTGACGCGAACAAGGTGTGGATCGTGCCCAGCGACTTCAGCAAGGCCCTCGAGGGATTCAGCCGGATGCTGGGTGCACCGGGAGAGGACGGGGCGTTTCGGTTCGAACCAAGCCGGGACTACGTTGCGGCCAGCCGACCTGAGGAGGATGACGACGCCATCTCCGCGTGGTTCGACACCCCCACGGACCCGCATGTGGCGGCCGCGCTCCGGGCTGCCGAGGAGGTGGCCCGCAAGGAGGTGCCAGGACCGGAGGTGGGGATGACTCCGTCGCTAGGCGGGTCCCCGATCAGCGGTGACCTTGACGCCGCCGAGCATGCCCCACCGCCCCAAGCCGCGGGACCGGACGAGACCACTGCTTCTGGACCCCCACCGGAGCGGCCTACCAACAACAACTCGGCCCGCCCACCTGATGACGGGGAAGCGCCGCCCCAGCCGCCTGAGCGCGGCGGCGGCTGAGCAATCAGGCGAGGCTGAAGCCAAACGGCAGCTCGAGGCGGTGCCGGGTCAGCAAGTCGCTGTCGGCGAGCAGATCGCGGGTCGGTGCGTCGGCGACAACCCGACCGCCGTCGAGCACCACGCTTCGGGGGCACAACTGCAGGGCATAGGGCAGGTCGTGAGTGACCATCAACATCGTCCGGTCCAGCTCCAGC
>JBOHFX010000182.1:0-1550 GCA_050699875.1 Pseudonocardiaceae bacterium | reverse complement strand
CGGAAGATCCTCCCGAGCAACCACCACCACCGCACCGATCCCGGGATGAGTGGCCAACACAGCCTCGACCTCACCCAACTCAATCCGGAACCCCCGAATCTTCACCTGCTCATCAACCCGACCGAGGTATTCGAGCTGCCCGGCCACAGTCCAGCGCACCAGATCCCCACTGCGGTACATCCGCTCACCCGAAGCGCCGAACGGATTAGCCACAAACCGAGCCGCGGTCAAACCCGCCCGGTTCAGATAACCTCGGGCCAAGCCGCTCCCGGCGATATACAACTCACCGGCCACCCCCACCGGAACCGGCCGCAACCTGCCATCCAACACATAGATGCGGGTATTGGGAATCGGGGACCCGATGTGCGGGCGGTCTGGACCCGGGACTAATGGTGGAGTCCAGCTGGCCACCACGGTGGCCTCTGTCGGCCCATACGAATTGATCATTCGGCGGTCGGGCGCCCACCGGGTCACCAGTTCTGCGCTGCACACGTCACCACCGACGATCACAGTGCCCCACTCGGGCAACCCGGCCGCGGCGATATCAGCGGGAATCGTGGCCAATGCCGCAGGAGGAATCAACGCGTGGTTGATTCCCTCGTGCTCCAGGATGGCCAACAGGCTGTCTCCGACTAGCGGCCCAGGAGCGGGGGGCAGCACCCACACCGCACCGGCCAGTAGCGAGATCCCCAGCTCCAGCACCGACGCATCAAAACTCGGTGAGGACATCGCCAGAACCCGGTCTCCCGGGCTGACCTGGTACTGCTCGACCTCTGCGGCGGAGAAGCTCGCCAACCCGGTATGGGTGACCACCACGGCTTTGGGTCGCCCGGTGGACCCGGACGTGTAGATCACATAAGCCGGATGGGACAGAGTCAGGGCAGCACGCCGATCAGCATCCGTGGGACTGTGCCCAGGCATGGTCGCCAACCGACGCACCACGGCCGGATCATCGACAAGCACCCGCCTCGCCTCCGGCAACACCGGCACCCGCGGCGCGGCTGCGGTAGACGTCAGCACCACCACCGGGGCGGCATCGGTGAGCATGAACGCGATCCGCTGCTCGGGATAATCCGGATCGACCGGCAGATACCCTCCACCTGCCTTGCTCACCGCCAACAACGCCACCACCAGGTCCACCGACCGGGCCAACGCCACCGCAACCAGCCGCTCCGGACCCACCCCCAACTCAATCAGCCAATGCGCCAACCGATTGGCCCGCTCATCCAGCTCGGCATAAGACAAACTCGCCCAGCCACAGCGCACCGCTTCGGTATCCGAATGGGCGGCCACCTGCGCGGCGAACAACTCTGGCAGTGTCGCCCCCGCCACCTCACGACCGGTGTCGGTCCATTCCACCAACACTTGATGCCGCTCAGCCTCGGTCAGCAGTGGCAGCTGGGCCACCGGCTGCTCCGGGTCAGCAGCGATGCCGCCCAGCAGCACCTGCAGGTGTTGGGCCATCCGTTGCATGGTCGCTGCGTCGAACAGGTCGGTGTTGTATTGCAGAAGACCGTATAGTTCATCACCGGTTTCCTGGAATTGCACGG
>JBOHFX010000181.1:0-17539 GCA_050699875.1 Pseudonocardiaceae bacterium | reverse complement strand
GAACTGGACCGTCTCGGTGTACGGCGACACGATCGGCCCCGGCGTGGACCTCGTGCTCGTCAACGTACTCAAGGACAAGAACGACTCAGTCCCCTGCGCCGGGGTGAACTGTAGAAAATACTCGGTGACGGTGACCATTCCGCCCAACACCCTGCGGGAACACGACGTCGCCAACTCCGGGATCTACAAGATCGCGGCAGCGGTGTTCCTGAACGGCACGGTTCCCGGCAGCGACCTCATCGGGTTCCGGGAGGGACCCGTGATCCAGGCCGAGACCCCCTGACCCCACCTTGGCCCAGGCGGTTTGGATCGAGCATGCTAAGCGGCGACGAGGTCATGTGCGAGGCGACGCCCCGGCTGCGACCTTGGCGACCAAGTGAGTGCTGTCGATCAGTGCTCGCAACCGCCGTCACCGTGAGGAGTCGCCGTGAACCCAGTGCATCGCATGAACCTCGAGGCCGACAACGGCCAAGACGTCCTGTTCGTGTGCCCGGTGGACAGCTGCGGGCGGCGTCTGGTGCTTAAGCGCGCCGGTGGACTCGTCGTACTCGACCGCGGCGACTTCTTTGCCTACCACATTGGCGGCAACGTCAACCTGGAAATTGGGACTACTATCGGGCCCTGACCTGCGCCTTACTGGTTAGCGAAAGCTGAGTTGCACCATTCAGCGGTTACCAGGTTGCCCGCTCAGCCCTGCGCCCTACCTTGCTGGGCAGACGACGCCCGATGGCGGGCCGTCTCAATCAAGGAGGACAATCATGGATCAGTTCGATCCGAACTTTCCGGGGCTTTTCGAGGGCGAGATTTCCGACATCACCGTCATCGACCCTGTCTTTCAGGGCAACCGGGTAATCGATCCCAACCAGGAGTTCAGGGTGAAGATCGAATGGAGGATCTTCGGTACAGAGGTGCCGACGTACCTCGCAACCGCTGACCAGAACTGGGACGTCTCAGCGTACGCCGAGGGGATCGGCGCCAGCCCGGAGGTCTTGCTCGGCAACATCAGCGTGAGCAAGAACAACTCGGTCCCATGCGGCGGGGCATTCTGCTTCAAGTATGAGGCGACGGTAGTCGTTACGCCCGGCACCCTGCAGGCACATGTCCCCAACAGCGCCCAGTCAGGGATCTACAAGATCGCGGCGGCCGTGTTCCTGAACAGCCCGGTTGTCGGCCGCGACATGATTGGGTTCAAGGAGGGACCCGTGATCCAGGCTGAGCTCCTCTGACCGTTCCTTCGAGTGCCGGGTCAGTCGATCAGAGCGGGCGCGGAAACAGTGCCCGCTCTGATCGCTCGGTACAGCCGGGTTGTCTCAGGGGCAGGCTCGATCTGCAAGGTTTCCTTCAGCACCCGGCAGCAGAATTCGTACTGGCGTACCGCCTGGTAAGGCCGTCCGAGGCTGGCATAGCAGCGCATCAGCAGCCGGTGGGCGTCCTCGCGGCACTGGTCGACGTCCAGCATCCGGTGGCCGGTCGCGATGCAATCATCGAGCCGTCCCACGCTGAGCTGGATACGGCTCAGTCGGTCCAGCGCGTCGATGTAGGTAATCCGCAGGCTCTCCCGCGGCAACAGCGTCCACTGCTCGTACGGGGCGTCCGACGCGAAGTCGCCCCGGTACAGCTCGATGGCGTCGCGGTAGGCGATCAGCGCGCCGTTGAGGTTGCCGGACCGCTCGGTGCGACGGGCGCCGGACAGGGCCGATTCGAAGCGTTCGACGTCCACCTCGACCTGAAGCTCGGGATTGAGCCGGTAGCAGCCGTCGGCGTATTCGATCACGTGCAGGTTCGTGACCTCGCGCAGCGTCCGCCGCAGCCCGCTGATCACTACCTGGAGGCGGTTGCGCGCCACGTCGGGCGCCACGTCCGGCCAGAACTCCTCCCTCGAGTAACTCGTCGCGGGAGCAGGTGTGCCGCCGGCGTGACAGCAGGTACCGCAGCACGCTCGTGCCGCGTTGTCCCGCCCACTTTTCGACGACCAGGCCGTCAACGCTCAGCTCGAAGGTGCGCAGGAGTCGAGCTTCCACGATCCCGCGCTGCGGTGGGCTCGGCTGGGCCGTCGGAACCGGAATCTTGGAGACGGAATGGTGCGGAGTGGATCGGCGCCCCCGGCCGGCGCGGCCGGTCAGCTGGCGCTGGAGGGACCGGGCCCAGATGGGCCGCAGCCATCCCCACTCGCCTTCGAGCGGGACCACCCATGGCCGCAACTCGGACGCCTGGACGGCGGCGGTCGCGAGATGGGGATGCCAGTACCCGGTGGCGAGGCACGTCTTCAACGCCCCCCGTTGGGCGGGGCTGGACAGGTCCAGCAGGTTGGCCGTGAGCCGGTCGAGCATCGACCGGCAGCTGTGGGACATGTCGAGAGCGTCGGCAATGGCCTTGGCGGGCCACCCGCGAGCGGCGTCGAGCACATCGTGCCGGACCGCTGCTCGGCGGCCGGCCAGTTGGCGGAGCCGCTGCGGACACCACCCCGGCAGGCCGACGGCCTCCGCCACCATGCTCGGCTCGGAGAGAGCGGCCGTCGAGATCACGCAATCCGGACTACCGAAGAGCACGGTGGGCGAACGCCCCTCGGCCACCGCGACCAGGGTCACACCCCGGGCGGCGGTGATCCTGCTGATATCCCTCAGCAGTCGAGCAAGTCCAGGAGTGCCCCATCCCCGGAGCTCGAGCACCACGACCGCCCCGGCCGGTGCAAGGCGGGTGGCGTCATCCAGGCTCGGCTTCGACGCCGACAAGACGAGTTGGGGGTCAGCCGTCCAGCGATGCAGACACGCGCTGACCAGCGATTCGGTGAGTGCGATACCCCCAACTCGGAGCCATACACAGCTGTGCCATCGATCCCAACCCTGGACCGCGGCCGCAAGCCACTCCGCGACGTAGGACCCCGGCGGCCCGCGCAACAGCGAGAATGGCCCCTCGGCGATGCGTTGAAGCTCCGGGCTGGTGAGTCGGCTGGCCGTCGGCAACGGTCGCATCACTCGGGGCAGGAACACGTCCATCTCCTCCGTGCCGACGATGACGTCTCTCCAGATAAGAGGACCCAGATAAGAGGACGTTGAGGCAGCAGCTGATACATCACCAGGGAAGCGGGGTTGTCGCTGCCGAAGTGGCAAGAGCATGCTGTGGCAACGAGGTCACGTTCTCACCGGCGCGGGGTGGCCACCGCTGAAACGGTGAGGAGCCCACAGGTGACCGGTGAAGTGCACGAGATCGCGGCCAGGCGTGCCGCACGCCAGCTGATCACCGTGCCGGATGGTCCGGATCTTTCGATCAAGATCCTCGGGCCGGCCCGGATCGAATCCCCTTTGGCCGCCCTGCTGGACACCCGGCAGACCACGGAGCACTACGTCGACGAGGGCGATCGGGTGCTCCTCGATGACACCGTCGGCATGGTCCGGGCGCGGGGCTGCACAGTCAGCGAACTGCCCAGCTTCGAGCCGTCCGGTCCCCGTCGCCGGATCTTCTTCGACCCGTCCAAGACCCGGGCCGGAATAGTGACCTGCGGCGGGCTGTGCCCCGGGCTCAACGACGTCATCCGCGGCCTGGTCCGCAACCTGACGAACCACTACGGGGTGCGCCGCGTCATCGGTTTCCGCAACGGCTACCAGGGTTTCATCGCGTCATACCGGCACGACGTGGTGGATCTGACGACCCAGAGCGTGCGGGACATCGCGGTCGATGGCGGCACCGTGCTGGGCACGTCCCGCGGGCCGCAGGAACCGCATGAGATTGTCGACTGCCTGGAGCGGCTCGGTCTCAACATCTTGTTCGTGATCGGCGGCGATGGCACCATGCGCGGCGCCATGCGGATCGCAGACGTGATCGATGAACGCGGCGCGCGAATCGCCGTGATCGGGGTACCCAAGACGATCGACAACGACATTCCTTACCTGGATCAAAGTTTCGGGTTCCAGACCGCCTTCTCGCGTGCCGCGGAGTCGATCCACGCGGTCACCGTCGAGGCCAAGTCCACTCCCTACGGCATCGGCCTGGTGAAGCTGATGGGCCGGCATTCGGGGTTCATCGCCTGTTATGCCGCACTGGCTCGCCATGACGCCGACGTGGTGCTCATCCCGGAGGTCCCGTTCCAGCTCGACGGCGACGGCGGCCTGCTGTGCCACGTGCAACGACGAGTACAGGATCGCGGCTACGCGGTCGTGGTCGTGGCGGAGGGTGCCGGGCAGGAGCTGCTCGACGGTGAGGAGGCCGCCAGCGATGCCTCCGGCAACGCGGGGCTGTGCGACGTCGGCGCGTTGCTACGGCGACGACTCGCTGAGCACGTCGCGGCGGCCGGTATCCAGGCCAGCATCCGATTCATCGACCCGAGCTACGCCATCCGCAGCGTACCGGCCAACCCCTACGACAGCGTCTACTGCGTGCGGCTGGCACAGGCCGCGGTGCACGCCGCGATGTCTGGTCGCACCGAGATGGTCGTCGGCCGGTGGCGCCGGCGGTTCGTGCACATCCCGATGGCGCTCGCCGTCAGCAAGCGCAACCAGGTGGACCCGCACGGTGATCTGTGGATGTCGGTCTTGGAGGCCACCGGGCAGCCGCCGCGGTTCGGTGCGCCGAACGGTCGTGAGTGCGAAACAGTGTTATAGCACTGAATGTCACTCACGAGCGCACCCGCACGCAACCGAGCGCAGCCTTTCGGGCACAATCTGTGCACACTCGCCCGGAGGGAGTTTGCGGTGGAGAACGGCGCCGGTACCAGCGTGCGTAGGCTGAACGTCTTTGATGGTCTCGCCTTGCTGATCGCCCTCGGACTCACCGGGGTGGGCTTCCTCTTCGGGTCCATCGGCCGCGGCGAGACCGGTGCAACCACCTCCGCTGAACTCACCGTCACCGCAGACAACAGCACTCGCCAGTTGTCTCCCGGCGCGACCAACAAGTTCCCCGTCTACGTCAACAACAACAACGACTACGGCGTTCGCGTCACGTCGATCAGCGCGGGCACATCACATGCGACTCCCGGAGGGTGTACTGCCGGCACCGTCACCAGCGCGCCGATGGAAAGCCCGGCGGGCTTCATCAGCCCTCACGGCATACGGACCTACGACCTCCAAGTGACCATGGCGCCCAACGCGGACCCCAAGTGCAAAGATCAGTCATTCACGGTGCCGGTGACCGTGACGCTCGCTTCCGCCGCCGCTGACCGATAGTGATGACGCCTGCTAGTCGACGGCGATCCGCACCGTGTCGAACGCGGGGGTCTGGTTGGCCCGCTGCATCATCGGGATCCGGTGCGAGCCGTCACCGGCCCATACCGCGCACTGTGCGACGCCCTTGCCAGGCAGTCCGGGCACTCTGACCCGGACTGTGTCGGGCCTTGCGCCGCCGCGGCCGTCCTCGGTGGCGATGAAGGCAGCAGGTTCCGCATCAGGATCGGGAGCGACGTCGGTGTCGCCCAGCATCCGGCAGGCGGTGTGGAAATGCCCACGCTGGAGACCGTCATCGTTGAGCTCGGAGCGCTCCAGGTAGTAGCCACCTTCCGCGGCACCGAGGAAGCGGTCGCGGACCAGGTTGCGGGTGCTCACGGTGATCGTGAACCGCTCGCCCTTCTGCACCTTGCGCGGTGCCGACGTGATGAGCAGCGACGGGTTCTTGTCGGCAGCGGAAACCTCGCCGAACGAGGTACTGATGCAGCGGGGTGCGTCCTGGAAGCCGTTGTGCGGTTCGAGGTCGCTATTGGCGCAGTCGCGGCCGAGGATCTCCAGCCCGTTGTTCGGCTGGTTCCTCCTATCCTGGTTGTCCTTCTCAGACGTGGGTCGGTCGGAGCCATGGTCGTGGCCAGCCTGTCCTTGCGCGTCCCCATCGTCGGCCTTCTCGCTGGCGTTTCCGTTATTGCGGTTGTCCCTGTCCCTGTCCCTGTCCCGGTTGCGGTTCCGGCTTCCGCGCCTGTCATCGGACCTGTCGCCGGGGCCGGCTGCGCTGTTGATGAGGGCCTCTGGGGTCACTGGCAGGGCGCTGTGGGTGTGGTCGTGGGCCGAGGCCGAGCCGGTCACCAGCGCAATGCCGGCGGCGACGACCGCTGCTGCGACAAGTGCCAGCAGCCGCGTCGCCGGCGGTAGTCTGTGCTTTCCGCGTCCTGCCATCAATTTCTCTCATTCATCGAAAGCTAGGGAGCTTGGGTGGGGCCGGTGGGTCGGCCGGCCTACTTCTGGGACCGACCGTCACCAACGCCGGGCGGCGTGTCTTGGGCCGTGCTCCTCCGGTACGACGGCGAGTGCCGGCGACTGGCCACCGCGCCGCAAACTGCCGCGGAGGAAGGCGAACAAACCCACGATGGCCAGCATCGCGGCGAGCAGCAGCACCGCCCCCACACCGGTGTTTCCCGACGTGGACGCAACGGCGTTATGCGGTCCCGGACCAGAGTTGTGCAGCGGCTCGGGAAGCGCGGAGAAGTCGACGAGTCCGCTGCTCTCCAGGTATATGTGATGCCGGTTGACGTACTCCGCAGCGGTCACGGCGAGCCGTCGCACCACATCGTTGCGGGTGCCAGAACGGACCTGCGAAATGATGGGGAGGACCTTGCCGTGCGCGGCGCGCAGCCGGTTGATCGCGACCTTGTCGTATTCCGGCCCGGACGCGGCGGAGATCTCTGCCATCCAGCCCTGCTGTTCCTGGGACGGCTTGTCGGGCAGGACGACACCAAGCTTGTTCGCGGCGTCGCGGACGATCCCATCCAGCTCCGCATGTTCCTTGGCGAGCAGCCTGCCCACCTCCTGTACTCGCTCGCTGTCGGCACGCTGCTGCATCTGCTGACCGGTCGGCATCTCCCACAGCCCGGCGAGCCGCACCTTGGTCAGCAAGTCGCGGTCGGCCGGCCCGAGCGGACCGAATTGGGTGGCGGTCAAACCCTCGGGGGCACCTTCGGCAGCGGCGTAGTCGGCGCGCCAGAGCTGGAACACCGCCGTGGCGAAGGCGCCGAGAACAGCCGCAACGGCGACCCAGCGGACGAGCCGGGATACTGGCATGAGCACTGGCATGCCGCGCACGGTAGGGAGGCAGACGTGGCTCAGTTGCGTTTATGAGAACGTGACGCGGTGATGAGCGGTGCGGAGCGGCCAACGGCCTTCATTACGCCGAATGCGAGCCGCATTGCGCTGAATGCCATGCATTCTTCTCATGGGGTGGTTCGCCGACGGCGCGCCCGGTGGTGTCGCAGTCGGCCCGGTTCACGGCCACGTCGGCGAACGGCGAGCGAGGCGCGCTGGGCGGCTCTTGCTCTGCTCAGGACGTGCTGGCGACCCAGTTGCCGTGGAAGCCCTGCGGTACGCGGCCGGGCAGGTGGATCGCCGCGACGGTGTCGAGGCTGCCGGCGTCGAGAATGATCAGATCGCTGCGGTCGGTGCCGGTGTCGTAGACGAAACCCATTGAGTACCCCCTCATCCTCGGCCGCCTGCGGCGCGTTCGGGACGAAGACGAACTCGCCGACGCGCTTGTCGGCGCCTAACCGCCGAGCGGTGGCCTGACCACTGTGCAGGTCATGCTTGAGGACCGAGTCGCCGGCGCTGACGCCGGTGGCCGAAGTCTGCATCGCGTACCCGTAGCGGTGTGGTCGCCCGACGACCCGGTCGTCGACGCGGGGGAATTCCTGCGGGTGGTCATCGAGGCGGGTTTCGCGGACCTTGCCGTCGGCGAGATCAACGGTCCAGCGGTCCAGCGTGGTGGGGCCCTCGTTGGGGCGTGGAAGTCGGTGGCGAACATCTTCGGGTGCCGGGAGAGCCCTTCGGAGCCGGATGGCGGTTTCGGGAGCCCCGCCGGGGCGCCATTCGGAGCCCACTCCGTAGGCCCTGAGGGGTGGAATTGGAGTCGGTGACAACAGAGCCGGTCGCGGCCAGCTGTATCTCGAAGCGAATGGCAGTTTGGCGGGTCTTGCTACTGGAGGAAGTTCGGGTCGCGTGCTCGGCGAGCTTCGTAGAGCTCCCAGGCGCGGCTGCGTGCCTCGTTAGCGCGGCGTTGGGCGTCCTCACGCACCAACTGCTCCTGCTCCGGCGTCGCGTGGCCCTCGGCGACCGCCACCTCGGCGGCCAGCCACCGTTCAGCGTCCTCGTTGAGGAGGTCCCCTCCGGAGCTGGGATTCTCGCGATGCCGGAGCTGGTAATAGGGATTGTCCACTCCCAAGCCGCCACTGAAGCGGCCGTAAGCACCGAGGAACAGCAGCAACATTCCGGCCACGATGCTGAAGATGACATTCGACGGCCTGAACCCCAGCAGGTTGAACTCCGTGTCCAGCACCGCAAGATTGAGCAACCCGGAGAGCAGGAAAAGTGCCCCGACGATGACCGTGATCGTCGAGGAGATCCGGCCGCCGCCCATCGCAGCGCCGATCAGCACCCCTCCGACCAGGAGCGAGATCGCCGCCAGCAGGCCGTTCGTGCCCAAGCCGAGCAGGACCTGCCCCTGGACTGCCAGAAACTCCAACCGGTTGACGACGCCGAGAAGCCCGAACACGCACAACCCGAAACCGAACACCGCCGCGCCGACGCGGTGCACAAGATCTAGCCGTCCCGAAAATGGGGCGCCCGACTTCCCCATGGTTGTTGACGGTACTACCTAACCATTACTCCTTGCCGGTGAAATTTGTGAGGAAGCCCCGCCAGACAAGACACGATGGCCGAACCGGGCGCTGGATGCCGTACTGCCCAGCCGAGCGCCCCGCACCGAGTGTGGGATATCGGGAACTCGGGCGTTACCACCACCGCGAGCGCCTGCTGTGCGTGGAAGATTTTCGAACAGTATTGGAAAGGGTAGAAGGTACCGGAACGTCTACGGCGAGTGCGCCACTTTGGCGTCTCGGACCCGGATTACGCTCGGACTGACCACAACCTTCCAGCGCAGGACCGTCGGTCAGAAGCGGTAGTACAAGAAGGGGCTGAAGGTGCCGGTGGTGACCAGGAGCGCGGAGTAGACCAGGCCGATGGTCATCACGCCGACCCGTAACACGGTGGCGGGACGGGACTGCACCGATTCGAGGTAGCGGCCGGTGGCCGGCTGAGCCGGAAGCAGGAACACCAGGCTGGCCAGCAGCAGGATCGTCAGCCGCTGGTGGGTCAGCGAGGCATCCACCACATCGGTCAGCCCGCCGAAGTCGGGGATCACCATGTGCTGCAGGAACACCAGCGCAGTGCTGAAATCAGGTGACCGGAACAGCACCCAGCCGACCATCACGATGAGCAGGGTCACCGCCCGGCGGCCCCACCACAGCCCCAGCTCGGTCGGCGCCACCGCCAACCCTCGGCGGCGTTCGATCACCAGCGCGGTGCCGTGGTAGAGCCCCCAGATCAGAAACGTCCAGCTCGCCCCGTGCCACAGCCCGGCAAGCGCGAACACTATCCACAGGTTGCGGTAGGTGATGCGATCCCCGTACCGGTTGCCTCCGAGTGGGATGTACACGTAGTCGCGGAACCACCGGGACAGCGACATGTGCCAACGCCGCCAGAATTCGGTGATGCTCGCCGACGAGTACGGGCGCGCGAAGTTCTCCGGCAACCTGAACCCCAGCATTCGGCCCAGCCCGATGGCCATGTCCGAGTACCCGGAGAAGTCGAAGTACAGCTGCAAGGTGTAACCGATCGCCCCGAGCCAAGCGATCGTGGTGGTCATCTGGTCGGCCGGGGTCGCGAAGCAGGCGTCCACGACCGGCGCCAGCGAGTCCGCGATCACAACCTTCTTGGTCAGACCCAGGGCGAAGCGCGGGAGTCCAGCAGCGATGTCATCCAGCCGGTCGCTGCGCGGCGGCGCAAGCTGATCTGCGATCTCCCGGTAGCGCACGATCGGGCCCGCCACCAGCTGCGGAAACATCGCGATGTACGCGATGAACGCGAGCTTGTCGCGCAGCGCCGGGCGTTCACCGCGGTAGACGTCCACTACGTAGGAGATGTGGTGGAACGTGTAGAAGGAGATCCCGATGGGCAGGATGAGCGAGACGGTCGGCAGGTCCAGCCCGGTGAACGACGCCAGCCCGGCGGCCTGCGCGCTGGCGAAACCGGCGTATTTCCAGACGACCAGCACCGCGACGTCGAACACGATGACGCCGGTCAGCATCCGGCGACGCTGTTTGGGTGCGACGTCCCAGTCGTCGGGCTGCAGCGCCGGCGCCACCACGTAGTTGACGACCATGCAGGCCAGCAGCAACAGCGTCGTGGGACCCGCCCCCACCGCGTAGAAGAGCAGGCTGGCGGACCCCACGATGCCGTTGCGCCAACTTCGGGGGGCGATCAGCACGGCCGCGAGCACAGCCGGCATGAAGTACCACAGGAACAGCGGGCTGGCGAAGGACATAGCGGCGGGGCAGCCTAGCGGGCGCCGATCGCGGGCCCTATGGGGCGCCCGTCCCGACAGTCCGGTCAGCTCGAAAACCGGCGGCCGGGTGGCGGCGACGGTATGGCGCTACACCGACAGTCGTGGAAAGCGGGTCGAAGCGCGTGGCGTGGAAGCCTGGTGAGCACGGAAAGCTCAAGTCCTCAAACCGTGCCCACCGGGCTGCTCGCAGTCGCCGACGAGCACCCTGTCGTTCGTGGCCGATCGTCGACCGGTTCGCCAACCAGTCCGGTGAGTCAAATGGGTCGGGGCCGGCATGTCAAGATCACGTCGAGGGTCGTGAACTCGACGTCACCGACACCACCCACCGCTCGTAACGTCGGTGGCGCCGAGTTCACGACGCAGACAGACGAGAGGGTGGGCCGATCAGCTCACGGGTTGGGGGAGGATGTCATCGACGCTTGGCGGGGGTGGTTCAGTGGTCGGAGCCGGGGATGGCGTCGGCGATGTGATGCGTGTGCACCGATATCGGGGGGTACTCGGATCGAAAGGTGTGAGGCGCTCGCACATGGTGGTGGACCCATCGGCCTCGTCGACTGTCCAACCAACCGGGGGTTCACCCCGCAGGCCCTGCTCGCCCTGGACGCCCTGGCATTGGGTGGGTTCAGCCAGGCACGGCGGGGATTCACCCGGCTTTCCCTGTTCGCCCTGGGGCCCACGCAAGCTCTCGAAGTTGGCCGTGATGTATGCCTGCACGGCCTCAGCGAGCTGTTGCGGGGAGGGTCCCACAGGTGGCGGCGGCAGCGTGGCCAGCTGCGACGCGATCTCAGCCCGGATTTGCCCGGGGGTGGGGACCGCGATGGACTCACTGGCGATCTTGGCCGCGACCTGAGCGGTGGACGCCGCCGTGAGTACCTGGGAGTCCGGTACGGTCCCCGGGGTGGGGATCGGGACCGCTTCCAGGCCGCGGCGGGTAAGTTCGGCGTTGGCCTTGATCCCGAGGCCATGCGCGCCCTCCGCAAGCCGCCGGATGTCGGCCGCCGACGCCTGGAACTGGGCGGCACGGGCCTCGTCGGCGATGGTGTACTCCGAGAAGCGATGGGCGAGCAACGCCAACGGAATGCCGATCAGCAACGACGTGATGACCGAAGCCACTACCGCGCCCCGAAAGTAGGCCCGTCCTTCACGCAGGACCTCTTGCCGGGCCACCCGCGGCGCAGCTTCGGCCGTTTGCGCGATCGAATCCCGCAGTTCCTCCAAGCCATGGCTGAGGCCCTCACTAGGTCCCTCTACAAGGCTATCAATGCCGGCCACGTGCATCAGCCATCTGAAGTGCCTCAAGCCGCCCGACTCGATGCTGCAGGTCAGTGATTTCGGACTGGATGAGAGTGACGGCGTCGCTGGCCCGTTGCGCGATTACGGCGGACTCGGGAGGGTCGAGGAAGACCCGGTTCGATTTGCGGCGCTCAACGACTATCGGACCGACCACGGCTGTGACCACCACCCCAGCTAAAGAAATTCCTGCGATGGTGATCGCCAGCCACGGCGGTCCCGAGCTCCAAACCTCCACGGTGTTTCAACCCCCAGTTACCCCGTTGCACCGCTCAGGTCAGACGCCACAGCCCCAGACCACTGCCTCCATGTCCGGGCCCCGACAGCACCGAACATTCGGGCGCAGATAGTGCCAAGTTCCGAGACGGCAATCCCTAGCCGGAGAATGCGGGAACCTTGCCGCCGTTCTTCGTCACCTGGTGATTCGCTTCCCAGGCGTGCAGCACGTTGAGCGGCAGCCGACCACGGTCACTGACATTGTGGCCGTTCGACTTGGCCCACTCCCGGATGGCCCTGAGCGTGTCGCGGTTGTAGCCGCTGCGGGCAACGCCACCGGTGCCGGCCGCACGGCCAGCCGGTCGGTCGGTGCCACGCGAGCCCGGGCGACGGGCGGTGGTCTTACGGGCGGCGGCGACGTAGGGAGCCAAGTTATTGCGAAGCTTGGCGGCGTTGTCATCGGCGAGGTCGATCTCGTACGTGACACCCTCCAGCGCAAACTCAACTGTCGTAATGTCCTCAGCTTCTTCACCGGTGAGGTCGTCGATGAGGGTGACGATCGTCTTCTGAGCCACGGGTACGGATTCTCCTTGTCGGGGGGGAACGCGGCATAGACTGCAACTGCCGTGTTGTGAACACTGACCGCGATAAGATACACACCGCTCGACGATGGGATCGCGCGGCATGCCGAAAGTGCCCGTTCGCCAGACGCTCCGCGCTTCAGCCAGCTCGACGCAGGCGCGCCACCTCGGCGAGCACCACGCCGGCGGCGACCGACGCATTGAGCGACTCGACCGGCCCCACCATAGGTATCGATACCACGGTGTCACAGGTTTCCCGGACCAGCCGGGACAGTCCCCGCCCTTCCGAACCGAGGACGAGTACCAGGGGACCGGTGGCCGGCGGGAATGAGTCCAATGGCATTGAGCCACCGGCATCCAGGCCCACCACCAAAAGGCCGGACGCAGCGCATTCCTTGAGAGTGCGCACCAGATTGGTGACCCGAGCCACCGGCAGGCGCGCCGCGGCACCGGCCGAGGTCCGCCAGGCCGCTGCAGTCATCCCCGCCGAGCGCCGCTGGGGTACCAGCACTCCGTGCGCACCGAACGCGGCGGCGCTGCGGACCACCGCGCCCAGGTTGCGCGGATCGGTCACCCCGTCCAGGGCGACGAGCAGCGGCGGCGACCCGGAGTCCCGCGCGGCAGCCAGCACATCCGCGGCATCGACGTACTCATACGGCGGCACCTGCAGCGCCACCCCTTGGTGCAAGGCCCCGCCGGCCAGCCGCTCGAGGTCAGCCCTGGGCACCTCGAGAATGGACAGACCGGCGTCGGCGGCCAACCGGACGGACTCGCGGACCCGGTCGTCGAGGTCCACCCCGATGGCGACGTGCAGCGCGGTGGCCGGCACTCCGGCGCGCAGGCATTCCAGTACCGGGTTGCGGCCGAGCACGGTCTCCGCACGCTCGCTGCCACTACGGCGCCGGGCCTCCGCGGCCGAGCCGGCGCGCTGAGCTGCGGAACTGCGGCTTTGTTGACCGGGGGTTTGCTGATTGCCGCCTTGCTGCTGGGGACCCTGTTGACCAGCGGCTGATCGCCCCTGCGCCGGGCTGCGTCGGGCGGGATGGCCGGGTCGCAGCTCGGCGGGCGGCGTGGCGCCGCGACCGCGCAGGCCCTTGCGCTTCTGCCCGCCAGAGCCTACGACGGCGCCCTTCTTGGTGCCCGGCTTACGCAGCGCGCCCCTGCGCCGGGAGTTACCGGCCATGACTCAGCTTCCCTTGACCGTCCACACCGGACCATCGGGGGTGTCCTCGACGGCGATCCCGGCCGCCAGCAGCTGATCGCGCACCGCGTCGGCGGTCGGGTAGTCGCGGCGGTTGCGGGCCTCGGCGCGCTCGGCAAGCAGCCGGTCCACCAGAAAGGCCAGCGCTGCCGAAGAGGCGTCCGAGCCTGACGTCGAGCGCCACTGGTCAGCAAGCGGGTCCAAACCCAGCAC
Organism: Pseudonocardiaceae bacterium; assembly: GCA_050699875.1. GTDB lineage: Bacteria > Actinomycetota > Actinomycetes > Mycobacteriales > Pseudonocardiaceae. The sequence continues at coordinate 3,733 of JBOHFX010000181.1, read as the reverse complement.
GCTGGTCATCGCGCGTACCGAGCCAGCCGCCGCGACCGCCGTGGCGTGGTCCCCGGCGTCCAGCGCGGCGTTGCCCTCGTGCACGGCGGCGTGGATCGCGGCCAGCGCTGCCGGCGTGCCGAGGTCGTCGTCCATCGCCGCAACGAAATCGGCGCACCAGATACCAGGCTCGGGTACCCCGCAGCGTTCCTGGACCCGGTGCACGAACGATTCGATCCGTTGGTAGGCGGCCACCACCTCATCCAGCGCGCCGTCGGAGTACTCGATGGCAGACCGGTAGTGCGCACCGACCAGGTAGTAGCGCAGCTCCACTGCACGCACCCGGCGCAGGGTGGCCGGAATGGACAGCGTGTTGCCCAGCGACTTGGACATCTTCTCGCCGGACAGCGTCACCCAGCCGTTGTGCAGCCAGTACCGGGCGAACCCGTCGCCGGCTGCCCGGGACTGGGCCCTTTCGTTCTCGTGGTGGGGGAATACCAGGTCCAGGCCGCCGCCGTGGATGTCGAATTCCGGGCCGAGGTAGGTGGTGGCCATCGCCGAGCACTCCAGGTGCCAGCCCGGCCGGCCCGGCCCCCACGGCGTCGGCCAGGACGGCTCACCGGGCTTGGCGCCCTTCCACAGGGTGAAATCACGGGGATCACGCTTGCCGGACGCGGCGGATTCACCCTGGCAGACCTCGTCCAGCCGCTGTCCCGACAGTGCGCCGTAGTCGTCGATGGTGGCTATCGCGAAGTAGACGTCACCGCCCGCGGCGTAGGCGTGGCCCTGGTCGATCAGCCGCGCCATCAGCTCGACCATCTGCGGGACGTGCCCGGTGGCCCGCGGTAGTGCCGACGGCGGCAGGCAGCCCAGTGCGGTGTAGGCGTCCTCGAACGCCCGCTCGTGGGTATATGCCCATTCCCACCACGGCCGGCCCGCTTCGGCTGCCTTGGCGAGGATCTTGTCGTCGACGTCGGTGACGTTGCGCACGAGCAGTACCTCGTGACTGGTGGCCATCAGCCAACGGCGGAGCACGTCGTAGTTCAAGGCCGAACGTACGTGCCCGATGTGCGGAACGCCTTGCACGGTGGCCCCGCACACGTATATCGACGCCGTACGGGGTCGCAGCGGGACGAACTCCCGCTTGCTGCGCGTCGCGGTGTCATACAGGTGCAGGCTCACGAGGCGATGGTACGGGGTGTTCACTCACGGTTCGGGCACGGTAGCGCTTCCCATACCGATATACGGACTGATCAGTCGGTTATGCGTCACCGGTGAGTCAGCTGATATTCACGTTCTGAAATACGTCCGCAGCGACCAACATCACCCCACTGGACGGTCCGAGTTCGATATCACCGAGATGGCGGTAGACGAGGCCGATCGTCGAGACAAAGGTGGGTAAGGCTTCGGAATTTGTGGGTGGGGATCTTCTTTGCGGACCTCTACTGCCGTTTCTGCGGACGGCCCAGATAGGCTCGCTCGGGGAACGGCTGGCCTGAAAACAAGGCTCGCCTCATGATCTGGCATTGATCAGGCCACGCTACGCGGTCGCGAGAAAGCGCGGGCCTGCCCACCCGATGGGAAACAGTAGGGAAACAGCAGTGGAAGCGGGGAAGGCAGCAGCAAGAGCGCCTTATTGGTAAGGCTCGACCAGACGCTCTCACATCTTACGAACCGGCCATGAGTTCATACCGACAATGCATGAGCCGTGGCCTGTCGGCGTGCCCTGTGAGGGCTCAATAGACATGCAATTGGCGCGAGATGACGAGGAGGCATGATGATCAGTGTGCCGGGTGAGTACGGTGCGGGTCAGGTCAATGGCGTTGATGGCGCGATGTCGGACGAATTCAGCGAACCCACGGGGCGTTATGTGGTGGTGCTGGCCGACGCTGTGCACGGCGACGCGGCGGCGATGACCTCGGCGCTGCAGTCGGTAGCGGGGGTATCGAATATCCTCAATGCAAGAGATTTCTCCGACAGTGCGATCAACATCGAGCAGGTTCGCGATGCCGACGCGACCCTGTTTCCCGCACTGGGGATCGCCGTGGTGGCCGGCGACCCCGACCGGTTGACGTCCCTGACTGCGGCCGCGGGCGAGGACAACCGGATCGAATCGATCGAGCCGGAGCAGACTCTCTACGCCCTGACTCAGCCGGGAGTGCTGGGGGCTGAGTACCTGCGTGGTTACCGCGACGCGGCAATCGAACTCTACGAGCACGCCAACGGCAATGGCCATGGCAACGGGGCAACCACCGCAGTGGAAGTTGCTGCCGAGCTCGTGGACACCCCGGCCTTCACGTGGGGCCTGCAAGCCACCAGGGTCTCCACCTCTCGGCGCAGCGGTCAGGGCGTGCCGCTCGCGATCCTGGATACTGGATTCGACCTGCGCCATCCCGATTTCGTCGGCCGCCGGATCACCAGCAAGTCATTTACACCGAATCAGGCGGCACAGGATGGCCACGGCCACGGTACCCATTGCACCGGAACCTCGTCGGGCCCGCTGCGCCCGCCCGGCGGTGGCCGTCGCTATGGAATCGCCTACAACGACAACATCTTCATCGGCAAGGTCCTCAGCAATCAGGGCAGTGGCCCCGATGAGCAAATCTTGGCCGGGATCGAATGGGCACTCACGAACCGTTGCCGGGTCATTTCGATGTCGCTCGGGGCCAACGTGCGCGAGGTCTCTCCGGCGTATGAGGCAGTTGGTCGGCGGGCGTTGACCGCGGGCTGCCTGATCATCGCCGCGGCTGGCAACAACGCCCGCCGAAGCCAGGGCGACTTCGGCTTCGTCAACCGGCCGGCGAACAGCCCGTCGATCATGGCGGTGGGCGCCGTAGACAGCCAGCTGCGCATCGCGGACTTTTCGGCCCGGAGCAACCCGGTCGCCGGTGGGCAGGTCGACATCGTCGGCCCCGGGGTAGCAGTGCACTCATCGTGGAGCACCACGTCGACCAGTCCAGGTCGATACCGGACGATCAACGGCACCAGCATGGCGACCCCGCACGTCAGTGGGATTGCCGCGCTGCTGTCGCAGGCCACGGGCGCAACCGGAGCCGCCCTGTGGGGGCTGCTGGTCCGGACCGCCCGGCGGCTACCGCTGCCCTCTGTCGACGTGGGTGCCGGCCTCGTCCAGGCGCCCCAGTAAAGAACCCCTGGGTGGCCGGCAGGGGCGCAAACTGCCGGCCGTCCAGGGGGTACGTGCTGGATGAAGCATGAAGAGCGGCCGCGTCCGGCAAATGCCGCACAGTAGTCCTGACCTGGGAGTCCTAGACCTGGGAGATCAGCATGTCCGACAGCATTACCATCACCGTTGACGACGACCATGTGGGCCGCATCAACGATCTCGCCAATCAACTGCGCGCCGCTGGAATGCAGGTCCACCAGGTGCTAGGTGCGGCCGGCATCATTACGGGTGCCGTACCCGACGCGCAGCGGCCCGCAATCGCCCAAGTTCCAGGTGTGGCCAGCGTAGAAAACCAGCAGGAATTCCAGCTGCCGCCGCCGGACTCCGACATTCAGTAAAAAACCATTCATCAACGGATTCGCGTCTGATGAGACATTATGCTCGGAGCGCCCGATGAGCTCAGGGATCGCACGGGCCGTTATGTGGTGGTGCTGGCTGACAAGGTGCTCGGCGACGAGGCGGCAAGCGCCGCGGTGTTACTGTCGGTAGCTGGACTTCTCCCCACGGAGCAAACCGGTCGCCGGCGGCGAGATCGACATCGTCGGCCCCGGGGTGGACGCGTACTCGTCC
>JBOHFX010000180.1:0-2814 GCA_050699875.1 Pseudonocardiaceae bacterium | reverse complement strand
ATTTTGGCGTAGTTCGGTGCGGGCGCGGTCACGGGCCGATGTCGGCGCATGGACGAATGCGTAGTTCCGCGACGTAGTCCTGCGGAGCGCCGGCCGCCTCGGCGGCATCGGCGATGACGCCGAGGTAGCGTGCCGAGGGCAACCCTCCTTCGTAGGCGTCCAACACGTAGAGCCAGGCGAGGACCGAGCCATCCAGGGTGTGCACCCGCAGTCGAAGTTTCTTGTGCAGCCCGAAATCGCCGCCCTCCCACCGGTCGAGCAGCTTTTCGTCTTCCGGGGTCACGTCGTAGATCACGACGAAGACCTGGGAAATGGCGTCCTCGACGACGGTGGCCAGGGCCCCCTCCCAGCCGAGGTCCTCGCCGCCGAAGGTCAGCCGCCACCCGATCAGCCACCCGGTCATCGCCATCGGAGAGTGCGGCGCGCGCTGCATCATCTGGGCGGGGTCCATGTTGGACCCGTAGGCGGCGTAGAGCGGCACGCGCGATAGCGTAGCCGCCGCATGATGTGTCCCGGTGTTCCCGCCACCGCTGTCGGCTACGCCCTGCATTCAGGTGCGCACCGAGCGTGTCGCTCGCCGAGCAACCCTCGGTGTACTCACGCGTCTAGCAAGGTAGAGACCGGTATGAGGAGGTTGCGAATGCGGATCGTCGCCTGCGGGCTGATCGCGAGCGCCGCCCTGCTGGGTGGTGCCCCGGTGGCTATGGCCGGATCACCGGCTCAGCCGGCGGTGGCCGGATCACCGGTCAGCAGTCCGGATAGCCAAGCATCACCGCAGGCCGAGGTGAGCATGCTGGCGGTGTCGCTCACCATCGGTGGCGCGCTCGCCACGGCAGCATCCGGTATGGCGCTGGTGCTCACCCGGCGCCGCGCGGTCAGTCGGGCGCCCAGTCAAGCGTCCTGATGACCGCCTTGCACCACTGGCCGTAGAGCCCCTCCCGCTGCTGCGGATCCATTGCCGGCTCCCACTGCCGATCCGCCGTCCAGTTGAACCGGACCTCCTCCGCACTGGACCAGAATCCGACTGCGAGGCCAGCGGCGTAGGCGGCACCCAACGCACTGGTCTCGGTGATCGCGGGTCGGATCACCGAGACGCCCAGGATGTCTGCCTGGAACTGCATGAGCAGCTCGTTGCTCACCATCCCGCCATCCACCTTCAGCGACGTCAATTCGGCCGCACCGCACGCCGAGCCGGCAATCCGGCTGCAGTCGGCATTCATTGCATCGAGCACCTCGCGGGACTGGAACGCGGTGGCTTCCAGCACTGCCCTGGCCAGGTGCCCCCGGTTGACGTAACGGGTCAGCCCGACGATGGCGCCCCGAGCGTCGGGGCGCCAGTGCGGTGCGAACAGCCCGGAGAACGCGGGCACGAAATAGGCCCCACCGTTGTCCTCGACGGTCGCCGCCAGGTGCTCGATTTCCGCCGCCGAAGAGATCACTCCCAGGTTGTCGCGTAGCCACTGCACCAGCGACCCCGTGACCGCCACCGAGCCCTCCAACGCGTATCTCGGGTCCTGCGATCCGAGCTGGTAGCAGACCGTGGTGAGCAGTCCGTTGCGGCTAAGGACCTTCTCGGTGCCGGTGTTGAGCAGCATGAAGTTTCCGGTGCCGTAGGTGTTCTTGGCCTCGCCGACGGACAGGCAGGCCTGCCCGAACGTGGCCGCCTGCTGGTCACCCAGAATGCCGGCAATGGGCACTCCGGCCAGAGCGGAGGGTTCCCGGATCTTGCCGTACACCTCTGAAGACGAACGAATCTGCGGCAGTACCGACATCGGAATTCCCACTTCCGCGGCGATGCCCTCGTCCCAACACAGTGTGTTCAGATCCATCAGCAGGGTCCGGGAGGCGTTGGTGGCGTCGGTGACGTGCAAGCCACCGGTCATGTTCCACAGCAACCAGGTGTCAATGGTCCCGAAGCACAACTCGCCGTTCTGGGCCCGCTGCCGGGCGCCGTCCACCTGGTCCAGAATCCACCGGATCTTGGGGCCGGAGAAGTAGGTCGACAATGGCAGCCCGGTGGCAGCCTGGTAGCGCGTCGGACCCACATCGCCGCCGAGTTCGGCGCACAACCGGGCGGTTCGGGTGTCCTGCCACACGATCGCGTTGTGCACGGGCGCGCCGCTGTGGCGGTCCCAGACCACAGTGGTCTCCCGCTGGTTGGCGATGCCGACCGCGGCGATGTCACCGGCCGTCAGGCCAGCCTTGGCCAGCGCCCCCGCCGCGACTGTTCGAGTGTTCGCCCAGATCTCGAGCGGGTCGTGCTCCACCCAACCGGCCGCCCGGAAGTGCTGCTGATGCTCCCGCTGGTCGGCGCTGATTACCCGCCCCTCGTGATCGAAGATCATGCAACGGGTCGACGTGGTGCCTTGGTCGATCGCCGCGACGTACTGACTCATCGCCCGCACGCTAGCTGACAGCACTGCTTTCTGGAGACAGAACGCAGTAGCGGCGGCCTCCGTGCGCGCGTTCTGGAGACAGAACGCAGTAATCGGGCGCGACGGCGGTAGCGTGCAGGCCAGCGGTACGACGCAGGGGGGTGGGACGGACCGTGCAGCAGGCCGAGCGCGAGCACCCGCAACCCAGCGGTGGGCTCGTCGCCGGGCAGCTCGGCCCGGCGCAGCGGGCGGCGGACTGGCAGCGGCTGGGCGGCGAGCAGTTCGACGTCGTGGTCATCGGTGGCGGCGTCGTCGGTTCCGGCGCCGCGTTGGACGCTGCCACCCGAGGCCTGAAGGTGGCCCTGGTGGAAGCCCGGGATCTGGCCTCGGGTACGTCCAGCCGGTCGTCCAAGCTGTTCCACGGTGGGCTGCGTTACCT
>JBOHFX010000179.1:0-19045 GCA_050699875.1 Pseudonocardiaceae bacterium | reverse complement strand
GTCCAGCCCGTGGTCCTGCTCCACGGTCCGGTGCCGGGGCGCCTCGACGTCCAGGTCGGCTGGTAGGTGCAGGATCGGCGACAGGTCCAGCCCGGCGGCCTTCCAGTGGTCGATCGCCGGGCGGGTGTCCAGCACCTCGGTGCGCCCGATCGCCTCTTCGAGAGTGCGGAACCCGAGTGCCGCCAGGTACTCGCGGACCTCCTGGGCGATGAACTCGAAGAAGTTGACGACGTACACGGCCTTGCCGGTGAACTTCGCGCGCAGCGCCGGGTTCTGGGTGGCCACCCCCACCGGGCAGGTGTCCAGGTGGCAGACCCGCATCATGATGCAGCCCGAGACCACCAGCGGGGCGGTGGCAAAGCCGTATTCCTCGGCGCCTAGCAGAGCGGCGATCATGACGTCGCGACCGGTCTTGAGCTGGCCGTCGGTCTGCACGACGATCCGGTCCCGCAGCTTGTTGGCGATCAGCGTCTGCTGGGTCTCGGCCAGGCCCAGCTCCCAGGGCGTGCCGGCATGCTTGATCGACGACAGTGGCGAGGCCCCGGTGCCGCCGTCGTGCCCGGAGATGAGCACCACGTCGGAGTATGCCTTGGCCACCCCGGCGGCCACCGTGCCGACCCCGACCTCGGAGACCAGCTTGACGTGCACTCGGGCCCGCGGGTTGGCGTTCTTCAGGTCGTGGATGAGCTGTTTGATGTCTTCGATGGAGTAGATGTCGTGGTGCGGCGGTGGCGAGATCAGCCCCACCCCCGGAGTGGAGTACCGGGTCTTGGCAATCCACGGGTACACCTTGGTGCCGGGCAGTTGCCCGCCCTCGCCGGGCTTGGCACCTTGCGAGATCTTGATCTGTAGGTCATCGGCGTTGACCAGGTACTCGCTGGTCACCCCGAACCGCCCGGACGCCACCTGCTTGATCGCCGAGCGGCGCAGGTCACCGTTGGAGTCGGGGGTATAGCGGTCGGCGTCCTCGCCGCCCTCACCGGTGTTGGATTTACCACCCAGCCGGTTCATCGCGATGGCCAGCACCTCGTGCATCTCCTTGGAGATGGATCCGTAGGAGATGGCGCCGGTGGCGAACCGCTTGACGATGGACGTTACCGGCTCCACTTCGTCAATAGGCACCTTTGGGCGCAGACCCTCGCGGAAGGCGAACAGGCCGCGCAAGGTCATCAGGCGCTGTGACTGGTCGTCGACGAGCCTGGTGTACTCCTTGAACACCTCGTAGCGGCCCGCCCTGGTGGAGTGCTGCAGCTTGAACACCGTCTGGGGGCTGAAGACGTGCGGCTCGCCCTCGCGGCGCCACTGGTAGTCGCCACCGATCGTGAGCTCACGGTGTGGGGCGTGCACCCCGTCGGGTGGGAACGCGCGGCGGTGCCACTTAGCGACCTCGTCGGCCAGGGTGTCGAACCCGACGCCGCCGAGCCGGGAGGTGGTGCCGGTGAAGCAGGAGTCGATGACCTCTGGTCCCAGGCCGATAGCCTCGAAGATCTGCGCGCCGGTGTAGGAGGCCACGGTGGACACGCCCATCTTGGACATCGTCTTGCGGACACCCTTGCCCAGCGCCTTGATCAGGTTCCGGGTGGCGGTCTTGGCGTCGACGCCGTTGAGCATGCCCCGCTCGGCGAGGTCCTCCACGGTAGCCATCGCCAGGTAGGGATTGACCGCCGCGGCCCCGTAACCGATCAGCAGCGCGATGTGGTGCACCTCACGGGCATCGGCGGCCTCGACGATCAAACCGACCTGTGTGCGGGTCTTCTCTCGCACCAGGTGGTGGTGCACCGCGCCGGTGAGCAGCAGGGACGGGATCGGCGCATGGTCGGCGTTCACGCCCCGATTCGACAGCACGATCAGCCGGGCTCCGTCCTCGACGGCTTCGGCGACCTCGACGCAGATCTCGTTGATCCGCCCCACCAGCGCCTGCCCACCGCCGTGCACCTTGTACACGCCCCGGACTGTGACGGCCTGGTACTCCGGCTGGTCGCCGTCGTCGTTGATGTGCACGATCTTGGCGAGCTCGTCGTTGTCCAGCACCGGGAACGGCAGCACGATCCGCCGGCAGGAGTCGGCGCCGGCTACCAGCAAGTTGGGTTGGGCGCCGAGTTGAGCTTGCAGAGACGTCACCAGCTCTTCCCGGATCGCGTCCAGTGGCGGGTTGGTGACCTGGGCGAACAGCTGGGTGAAGTAGTCGAACAGCGGCCGGGATTGCTGCGAGAACGGGGCCAGTGGGGCGTCATTGCCCATCGACCCGATGGGCTCCGCCCCGGTCACGGCCATCGGGGCCAGCAGCACCCCCAGCTCCTCCTGGGTGTACCCCAGCGCCTGTTGGCGGCGGACCAGCGAGGCGTGGCTGAGCACCTCGCGCTCGCGTTCGGGCAGGTTTTCCAACCGGGTGAGGCCCTGCGCCACCCAGTCCGCGTAGGGATGCTCCGCGGCGAGCTCGCCCTTGATATCGTCGTCGCCCACGATCCGGCCGGCCGCGGTGTCGGCGAGGAACATCCGGCCCGGCTCCAGCCGTCCCTTGCGCACGACTGTGGTGGGGTCGATGTCGAGCACCCCGACCTCGCTGGCCAGCACCACCAGGCCGTCCTCGGTGATCCAGTACCGGGCCGGGCGCAGGCCGTTGCGGTCCAGCACCGCGCCGATCACGGTGCCGTCGGTGAACGCGATCAGCGCGGGCCCGTCCCAGGGCTCCATGAGTGTGGAGTGGAACTCGTAAAACGCCCGGCGAGCGGGGTCCATCTCGGTGTGGTTCTCCCACGCCTCCGGGATCATCATCAGCACCGCGTGCGGCATCGGACGGCCGCCTAGGTGCAGCAGTTCGAGCACTTCGTCGAAGGAGGCTGAGTCGCTGGCCTCGGGAGTGACGATCGGGTAGATCCGATCCAGGTCCCCGGGGATGAGGTCGGTTGCGAGCTGGCTCTCCCTGGCGTGCATCCAGTTCCGGTTGCCGCGCAGCGTGTTGATCTCGCCGTTGTGCGCCACGAAGCGGTACGGGTGAGCCAGCGGCCAGGACGGGAAGGTGTTGGTCGAGAACCGGGAGTGCACCAGCCCAAGCGAGCTGGTGACCCGTTCGTCGGACAGGTCGGGATAAAAGCTCACCAGCTGCTCCTCGGTGAGCATTCCCTTGTAGACGATCGTGCGCCCGGACAGGCTGGGGAAGTAGACGTCGAGGTCACGCTCAGCGCGTTTGCGCACGCAGTACACCCGGCGCTCCAAGGCCAGCCCGGTTTCGTTGCCCGTACCCGCCAGGAACAGCTGCTGGAAACAGGGCATCGCCGAGCGGGCCGTCGGACCAACCCCCTCGGGGTTGATGGGCAGCGCCCGCCAGCCCAACACCCGCATGCCCTCCTGCGCCGCGATGTCCTCGATGGCGGCCGTCGCCGTGGCCTGGACGCTGTCATCCCTGGGCAGGAAGGCGGTGCCGACCGCGTACCGACCTGGCTCGGGTAGCTCAAAGCCGACAACCTCCCGGAAGAACTCGTCGGGGACCTGGAGTAAGATGCCGGCGCCGTCACCAGTGTCGGGTTCCCCGCCGCGGGCACCGCGGTGTTCGAGGTTACGCAGCGCGGTGAGGGCCTTGCGGACGATTCCGTGATCACGGCGCCCGGCAAGGTCAGCGACGAACGCCACCCCGCAGGCGTCGTGCTCGTAAGAGGGGTCGTATAGACCTCCTGCCGGACGTCCACAGTTTCTCGGACTCGACCCTGCAAGCAGGTGAGTAGCGCCCACGAGCACCTCCCGTCGTCTCGATTGGGTTGATACACGCATCGGGACGACGTGCACCCATCTGCGGTTACCCGCAGATTACCTCAGCGGGTTACCAAGTCGTTATACTTCTGGTGGACGGCCCCGGCGGCCGGAGGGCGTGCTGGATCCCCCGCCGGAAGCTCGACAACATCGGCGCTGGTGCCTCGAGCTGGTAGCCCACCATGATACCTCGTGGGGCTACCTTGTGGGTGGGAAGCGCCTTTTCCCCCTCTGTGAAATCCGTGGTAGTGGATATCGTCAGACGCGCGGAAGGACCCCGAGAAAAGCTCGAGCAGCACTCTCCAAAACGCGAAACAGACAAATGCGCATGCACGCCCGCCGCCACGGTCGACAGCCGGGTCGGTGCCCCGCGACGTCCGACCGCGGAAGGACCGTCGCGCGATGGCTTCCCGGGTGGGGTGACGCCACGCGGGGTGGTGCCACGGTGCAATCCCTTCCGGGTGCAATCATCACGACCGGGTCCGCCCCACAGCGCAGCTGCCGGACCGGAAGGATGTGTGGTCGGATGGAGAGCCGTCGGTTGCTGCTGGTGCATGCTCACCCGGACGACGAGGCATCCCACACCGGTGCGACGATGATCCGCTACGCGCGGCAGGGTGTCACCGTTGTCTTGGTGACGTGTACCCGCGGCGAGCTCGGCGAGATCGTCGCGCCGGACCTCGTCGGGTTACGGGACGCCGACCCCGACGGGCTGGCCATGCGCCGGGAGGCCGAGCTGGCCGAGGCACTGGCGGTGCTGGGCACCGCGCGGCACCATTGGCTGGGCGGGCGCGGTCGGTGGCGGGACAGTGGTATACCGGCGAGCGACGATCCTGCTGCCTTCGCTCACGCCGACTTGACAGAGGCGGTCTTGGCGATGGTCGAGATCTTGCGCGCCGAGCGCCCGCAGGTGGTGGTGACCTATGACGCCGATGGCGGGTACGGGCATCCCGACCATATCCAGGCCAATCGGATCACCATGGCAGCGCTGGACCCTGCAGCCGATCCACATTTCGCACCGGAGCTGGGCGCGCCGTGGCAGGTGAACAAGGTCTACTGGACGACCTTGTCCCGCAGAATGGTCCAGACCGCTATGGCCGCCGGACTGATGTCCGAACTGCCCGTGGTCCCCGGCTCCCTGCCGGACGAAGAGATCACCGCCATGCTGGATGGGCGAGAGTATCTGAACGCCAAGATTGCCGCGTTGAGAGCGCACCGCAGCCAGGTGGACCTGGAAAGCGGATTCTTGGCAATTCTCGCCAAGGTCCCCGAGTTCGCGGTGGAGCACTACCTGCTGGTCCGCGGTGAGCGGGGGCCTGGGTCGGGACCGCATCGCTGGGAAGACGACCTGTTTGCCGGCGTGGAGATCGCAACGTGAGTTCGCCCGAGGAGATCCGGGACGCCCTGAAACGTTTCCGGCGGCGCGCGATCAGGCGATGGGGTTCCCGGCGTGTCGCGGTGGCGGTCACCGTCGTCACTGGCGCCGACGGTCCCGCAGTGCTCCTCGCCCGGCGTGCTGATGCAGTGCTCAATGACGTCGGGGGCAGCTACCCCGGGCAATTGACGTTGCCGAGCGGGACGGCTGACCGCTGGGAATGGGCGCCCGGGGTGGCCCGCCGCCAGATCGCGGCGGAGATCGGGCTATGCCTACCACCGAAGTCGGTACTGGGACTGCTCGACGACTACGCCACCCACGCCAAGCTGGTGATTACGCCAGTGGTGCTCTGGGCCGGCGAGCACGGTGAATCCGTGCGCCGCCAGAATGCCCTTGCCGCCGAGATCTTCGCCGTCCCGTTCACCGAGCTGGACGTCGAGCCGGTGTTCGTGGCGAGCTCGGAGTCCGACCGGCCGGTGATCCGCTTGCCGCTGCACGGCGGGTGGCTGCACGCCCCGACCGCTGCGGTGTTGCACCAGTTCCGCGAGGTGGTCCTGCACCGGCGGCGTACTCGTGTTGCCCACCTCGAGCAGCCGGTGTAGCGAACCGGCAGATTACCGAGAGCAGCGAGTGGGATGGCGGCGAACCTGCATGCAGTGGCCCAAGCTCGACGCCCATGAGCGCGCCACCCGGCTGACGTCACGCTCAGCGCTGACCGAGTGGTCCACGTTCGCTGCGCCGGCCGCTAGCGTGGCGGGGTGCGGTTGGCGACCTGGAATGTGAACTCGGTGCGATCTCGGCTGCCTCGGCTGCTGCCATGGCTCGACTCCCGCGCGCCGGATGTGGTCTGCCTGCAGGAGACCAAACTGCCCGCCGATGCCTTCGACGAGATGGTCCGCCCGGCACTGATTGAACGCGGGTACGCCGTCGCCCACCATGGCGACGGCCGGTGGAACGGGGTGGCGATCGCCTCCCGGGTTGGGTTGGACGATGTCGTCGCCGGGTTGCTCGACGAGCCCGGTTACCCGGATGTCGAAGCCCGAGCGGTGTCCGCGACCTGCGCCGGGCTGAGGGTCAGGTCGGTGTACGTGCCCAACGGGCGCGCTCCCGACGACCCGCACTACCGCTACAAGCTGGACTGGCTGGCCGCGTTGCAGTCCACCGTGGCCGCCGGAGATCCGGCGGTGACCGTGGTCTGCGGCGACATGAACGTCGCGCCCACCGACGACGACGTATACGACCCGGCCGCCTACATCACTTCCACCCACGTGACGCCCCCGGAACGAGCAGCGCTGCGCAGCCTCGGGCTGCACGACGTGGTCCGGGAGCGCTGGCCTGGCGAGCGGATCTTCACCTACTGGGACTACCGCGCCGGCATGTTCCACCAGGATCTAGGGATGCGAATCGACCTGGTGCTCGCCGGTACGAACGTGGCGCCTCGGGTCTGTACGGCATGGGTGGACCGCCAGGCCCGTAAGGGCAGCGCTCCCAGCGACCACGCACCGGTGATCGTAGATCTGGATGAGGCCCCAGACGGCAACTGCGGCCCCGTGGTGCCGCCCCCGTCAGCGCCGCGTCGACCGGCACCGCGGCGCTGACGGGAGCGGAGTCGAGGATCAGCCGTTCGGCGTCGTTTCGTCGTCGTGGTCGGCGAAGACTCGGCTGCCGAGGAAATCCTCTGGGGTCAGCGTGGTCAGCTCAGCCTTGCCAACTGATTCCTCGGTCTCCATCAGGCGGCTTGCGTGCCGTAGCCGGGCCCGCTCGATTGCGTTGCGGACGCTGCGGGCATTGGCGAACCGCGGTTGATCCTTGCGGCGATCCAGGTATTCCCGGAAAGTCTTTTCGGCTTCTGAGCTGAAGCTGTAACCTTCCGCCGTCACCATGAGCCTGCCGATGTCGTCCAACTCATCGAGCGTGTAGTCCGGAAAATCGATGTGGTGCGCGATCCGAGAGCTCATTCCAGGGTTGGCCACGAAGAAGGAGTCCATGCGGTCTTTGTAACCCGCAAGGATGACCACAAGGTCCTCCCGCTGATTTTCCATCACCTGCAGCAGGATCTCGATGGATTCCTGCCCGTAGTCACGCTCGTTGTCCTCACGGTAAAGGTAATATGCCTCGTCGATGAACAGCACGCCGCCCATCGCTCGCTTGAGGACCTCCTTCGTCTTGGGAGCAGTGTGCCCGACGTACTGACCGACCAGGTCGTCGCGGGTCACCGAGACCAGATGTCCTCGGCGTAGGTAACCCAGCCGGTGCAGCATGTCAGCCATACGCATGGCGACGGTGGTCTTGCCGGTACCCGGGCTGCCGGTGAAGCACATGTGCAGATTGGGCCTTGAGGTGGACAACCCGAACTTGGCGCGGGCCCGGTCGACCAGTAGGAGCGCGGCAACCTCTCGGATCCTGCTTTTGACCGGCTTAAGGCCGATCAGGTCCGCGTCCAATGACGTGAAGACCTCATCGATTCCAGTCTCGGCGCGGTCTTCGGCGAGATCGACTTGGGCGTCCGGAGGTAGCGTCTTCTCCTCTTCCTTGGTGTCTTCTTCGGTCGTCTCCGGCCCGGCCGAATTACGGCCGGGCCGGGACATCCCGAAGCCCATGCGAGACTCTGGCACCCCGCTACCGGGTAGGCGGTCGGGGGGCGTCATTGCTGACCGTTATACCGCTGGCCATGCGGCTTATCGGCTGCGTAGGGATACAACGTGTAGCGAATAGTCCGGTCGTGCGCCTCCTGGCGCTCCACCCGGAAGCCGGGCTCCTCAGACGGCCGCTGCACGATAAAGGACAGCCCGACGGTTTGCTTGCCGTAATTCGCATTGTATGCGTTGAGTCTGATGTAGTTCTCCGGCTTTGCCTTGCGGCACTCGTTCACCTCAGCGAGTACGCCAGCGGCGTCCGTGAGGTCGAACATCGGCAGCCCCCACATTTCCCAGTAGGTGTTACGAGGGTGCGGATCGTCGGTGAACTCCACCGAGCAGGGCCAGCCGTTGTCCAGTGCGTACTGGATCTGCTTGGTGATCTCGTCGTCGGTCAGGTCCGGCAGGAAGGAGAAGGTCCCCTGAGTAATACGCATCTGTAGCTCCTTAAGGGGCTCCGAAATCAGGTCGAGGTTGGCGTCTCGACCACGTCAGGCACATCGGTCGACTCGTAGTTGAACGAGATGTCACCCCACGTCGACAGCGCGACGTCCAACTCACGGCACTTCTTGGCGGCCGCCTTGAGGATGTCGTCGCCCTCCTTGCGGTAATCCCGGCCCTCGTTCCGCGCCTTGATCATCGCTTCCACAGCGACCCGGTTGGCAGTGGCGCCGGCGGCAATACCCATCGGGTGACCGATGGTGCCGCCGCCGAACTGCAGCACTACGTCCTCGCCGAGGTAATGCAAAAGGTCGTGCATCTGACCGGCATGGATTCCACCCGAAGCCACCGGCATCACACCGGGCATCGAGCCCCACTCCTGGTCGAAGTAGATGCCCCGGACCGGGTTCGCCGGGATGCGAGGTAGCCGCAGCGTGTCGTAGTAACCCATGATCGCGTTCGGATCGCCCTCGAGCTTGCCGACCACCGTGCCGGCGTGAATGTGGTCCACCCCAGCCAATCGCATCCACTTGGCGAGCACCCGGAAGTTCACCCCGTGGTTCTTCTGCCGAGCGTAGGTGGCATACCCGGCGCGGTGTAGGTGCAGGATGCACCCGTTGGCCCGGGCCCATTTCGCCATCGACTGGATCGCGGTGAAGCCGATGGTGAGGTCGATCATGATGATGACGGTGCCCACCTCCTTGGCGAAGGCCGCCCGCTCGTACATGTCTTCCATGGTGGCTGCGGTGACGTTGAGGTAATGCCCCTTGACCTCGCCGCTCGCCGCAGAGGCGCGGTTGACCGCCTCCATGCTGTACAGGTACCGGTCCCGCCAGCGCATGAACGGCTGGGAGTTGATGTTCTCGTCGTCCTTGGTGAAGTCCAAGCCGCCGCGCAGGGCCTCGTACACGACGCGACCGTAGTTACGTGCGGACAGGCCTAGCTTGGGCTTGGTGGTGGCGCCGAGCAGCGGCCTACCGAACTTGTCCAGGTACTCCCGCTCCATGATGATCCCGTGCGCGGGGCCCTGGAAGGTCTTGATGTAGTGCAGCGGGATCCGCATGTCCTCCAGGCGCAGCGCCTTGAGGGCCTTGAACCCGAACACGTTGCCAATGATCGAGGAGGTGAGGTTGGCGATCGAGCCCTCCTCGAACAGGTCGATGTGGTAGGCGATGTAGGCGATGTACTGGTTCTCAGCGTTCGGGACAGCGTCCACCCGATAACACTTCGCCTGGTAAGTGTCGTAGCTGGTGAGCCGGTCGGTCCACACCACCGTCCAGGTCGCGGTCGAGGACTCGCCGGCAACTGCTGCGCCGGCTTCCTCCGGCGGCACCCCCGGTTGCGGGGTGATCCGGAACGCCGCCAGCACGTCGGTGTCCTTGGGTTCGTAGTCGGGCAACCAGTAGCCCATCTCGGCGTAGGGGATGACGCCGGCGGACCAGCGATCTGACTTCTTCTTCTTGTCCGATGTAGGGGCTTCGGTGTCGGTCACGGATTCCCTCCTCTGGTCAATACCGAGCCTGGCGGTAGACAATCAGCGTGTCCAGCAAGTCTTTCCGGACGACTCTGCAACGGTCGCTCAGGAGTCGATATGACTGAGTCCCGCCTGCGCACGTTGGTCGCCCTGGCGGCGACCGGTTCGGTGCGCGGCGCTGCCACCCGGTTGACGGTCACCGAATCGGCAGTATCGGCGTCGATCGGTGCGCTGGCCCGCGAGCTCGGCGTGCCCCTGGTGGAACCGGTCGGTCGCGGGCTGCGGCTGACTCCTTCGGGCACCGTCTATGCACGGTACGCCCGCCGGGTGTTGGGCCTGCTCGATGAGGGAGCGGCAGCCGCGGTCCAGCAACTCGATCCGGAGCGCGGGCGGCTACGGTTGGCTGCCGTCACCACCGCCGGTGAGCACCTGCTACCCGCATTGCTGGCCGAGTTCCGCCGCCGGCACCCGGGAGTCGCCCTGGCGCTGGAGGTGGCCCCCAGCGCGCAGGTGTGGGATCTGGTCGGTGCCCACGAGGCCGATCTGGTCATCGGCGGGGCGCCGCCGTCTGGAGTCGAGGCGCGAGTGGTCGCCACCAAGGCCAACGCGCTGGTGGTCGCGGCGGCACCCTCGGTCGCCGCGGCGTTCGACTGGGCGAGCACTCCGTGGTTGCTGCGCGAGCAGGGTTCGGCCACTCGCACCCGGGTCGAGGCCTATCTGAGGTCGCAGGATGTCGCGCCGCCGCGGCTGGTGCTGGGCTCCAACGGGGCGGTGGTGGCGGGCGCGGTAGCGGAGCTGGGGTGTGCGCTGATCTCTCGGGACGCCATCACCGACCTGCTGGCCGACGGCCGGTTGGTCGAGGTGCCGGCTCCGGACACCCCGATGCGGCGGCCGTGGCACGCGGTCGCCGGTGCCTACTCCGGCGCGTCCACCTGGCTTTTCGTCCGGCACCTGCACGCGTCCGGTTGGCGACCACACAGCGCGTCGACCGGTGCTTCATCCGGTGCCGCAGTCCTCGGGACGGGCCGCCAGGCGTCCGGCAAGCGGTCCCTGGGCCCCCCACCGGATCCACCCACCGGGGGACGTGCGTCGAGGGCCTCCCGGCCTAGGCTCGGGCCAGGCGGTGTGGACGGGCCTGCCGCCGTGGAGGGAGGGCCATGATCGAGGCGCTGCACGGAACCGCCAAAGCGATGGTGAGCCGGCCGCGCGGCATCCTGGCGGCTGACGAGAGCATCGGCACCATGTCCTCCCGGCTGGAGAAGGCTGGGGTTGAGGCCAACGAGGAGAACCGGCGGGCTTACCGCGAGATGCTGCTGACCACTCCGGACCTGAGCAGCGGGATCAGTGGGGCGATCCTGTCTGACGAGACCTTCAATCAGAAGCTCAGCGACGGAAACTCCTTCCCGCTCGCCCTCCACAATCTGGGTGTCCTACCGGGAATCAAGGTCGATACCGGCGCAAAGGACCTGGCTGGCTCGCCCGGCGAGAAGGTGACTGAGGGCCTGGACGGACTGCGCGATCGGCTGCGTGATTACGTGTCTCGGGGCGCCCGCTTCGCCAAGTGGCGGGCCGTGATCAGCATCGGGGACGGTAGACCTACCCGTAATGCGCTGCGTGCCAATGCGCACGCGCTGGCCCGGTACGCCGCGCTGTGCCAGGAATCGGTCGTGGTACCCATCGTCGAGCCCGAGGTCTTGATGGACGGGGATCATTCGATCGACCGGTGCGCCGAAGTGACCCGCGCGACGCTGGAACATGTATTTGCGGAACTGGATGAGGCCGGTGTGGACCTGGCCGGGACGGTGCTCAAGCCCAATATGGTCGTGCCGGGTTCGACATCAGGCCACCAGGCCAGCCCTGAAGAGGTCGCTGAGCAGACCGTGGCCACCCTGCGGGCGGTGCTGCCCGACTCGTTGGCTGGGGTCGCCTTCCTTTCCGGCGGTCAGTCTCCGGAAGTGGCCACCGCCAACCTCGCCGCAATGCAGCAGCACGAGACGCCGTGGCCGCTGACCTTCTCCTTCGGTAGGGCGTTGGTCGATCCGGCACTGAAAGCCTGGCACGGCGACGCCACTCTGGTCGCCGCGGGCCAGCAGGCACTGGCTGATCGGGTCCGGCCCAACTCGGATGCAGTAGCGCTCGTGACTGCGTAATCGCGCTAGCGGTACAGGCCCTCCCGCAATGCCGCTGCCACCGCCGCCGCTCGATCGTTGACGTCCAGCTTGCGGTAGATGCCGCGCACGTGGCTCTTCACCGTCTCCTCGCCGACAATCAGCTCGGCGGCAATCGCCCGGTTGGACGAGCCGGCCACCATCAAGGAGAGCACCTCGCTCTCTCGTTGGGTGAGGCCAAGGCGCGCGCCGGGCCAGAACTCGCCGGCCTGCAGCCGAGCCGCGGATGCGCCGGCCCGAGCGCTGAGGTCGGCATCGAGGACGAGGCCGCCGGCATACACCCGTTGCAGTTGCTCGACCAGCTCCGGTCCGTCGATCCGCTTGAGGAGATAACCTGCCGCTCCGACCTGCATGGCCTGGAACAGGTACTGTTCGTCGTCGTAGACGGTGAGCAGGACGACCCGACGTCCCGGGCAGTCGTGTAGGAGATCTCGGCACAGGTCGAGCCCGCTCTGGCCACCCAAGCGCACGTCGGCGAGAACGATATCGGGGTCCAACCCGGCCACCACCCGTCGTGCGGTCGCCGCATCTCCAGCTTCGCCCACCACCCGGACCTGCCCAGCGAAGCGGCTGAGCATCGCTTTGAGGCCAGTGCGCACCATCTCGTGGTCGTCGACCAAGACCAGACGTAGCGGCTGGCCGTTCATGTGCTGAGTGTAATCGGCTCAATAGCACTGGTGGGGGATAGACGGATCCCCTTGCCTTTCCCTCCAGGAGGGGACGCCGGGCCGCAGTGGCGTGCTTACCGTCAGATCCCAGCCCGTAGGGGTATTGAGAGAAGGGGGTGTGCCGTGCCCGACAAGTTGTTGCGGATGGAGCGCGCCGGGTCCAGTGCGTCGCGGCCCGTCATGCTCGGGATTGCTGGCGACAGTGCTGCGGGTAAGACCACCCTGACCAGGGGGCTGGTGGACGCGCTGGGTGCCGACCGGATCACCCACTTGTGTGTGGACGATTACCACCGCTATGACCGCCAGGAACGCAAGGGACTGCCATTCACCGCGCTGCACCCGGACTGCAACTACGTGCAGATCATGGAGCAGCACCTGCAGCTGCTGGCCACCGGTCAGCCAGTGCTCAAGCCGGTCTACGATCATGACACCGGCCAGCTCACCCGGCCCGAACTCATCGAGCCCACCGAGTTCGTGATCGTGGAAGGCCTGTTGCCGCTGTACACCCGGCTGGCC
This sequence comes from Pseudonocardiaceae bacterium, assembly GCA_050699875.1. GTDB lineage: Bacteria > Actinomycetota > Actinomycetes > Mycobacteriales > Pseudonocardiaceae. Next base: position 6,020 of record JBOHFX010000179.1, on the reverse strand, counting down.
CAGGCGTGTTTCGACATCACCGTCTACCTCGACCCACCCGAGCAGATCCGCCGCGACTGGAAGGTCAAGCGGGACACCACCAAGCGCGGATACACACCCGAGCAGGTGCTCAGCGAGCTGGACAAGCGCGAACCCGAGTCCGAGGCGTTCATCCGTCCCCAACGGTCGGTCGCCGACATCGTGGTCCAGTTCGGCCCCATCGAGGTGCGCGATGACCCACCGGACACTCCACTATCGGCTGAACTGACACTGCGCCCGACGATCCGCCACCCCGATCTCACGGGAGTCTTCCGCGAGTCCGACCGGCGCGCCATGCACCTCAAGCTCAAACGCGACGACGACGGCCGACCGGTCGAAGCGCTGCATATCCACGGGTATGTACCCCCCGAGGAGAGCCAGCTGCTGGAGAAGGCAATCTGGGCCGAACTCGGCACGGAGACCGAGCTGCCCTCCTCGCTGGGTCAGATCGGCGAGGAACATCGCAGCGAGCCGCTGGCGATCACCCAGTTGTTGCTGCTTTACCACATGCTCGACTCAGTGAGCTGATCTGCGCACCACAGGCTCGGTCGCGAGTTGCTGTGCCGTGAGTAGCCCGCCGATGGCCCGAAGCCCCGGCAGATCGTGCACGTCGACGGGCAGCGCGGGTACCGCTACCACGGCGACCGCTGGGTGCGCCCGGCGAAACCGGGCCAGCAATCGGCGTTCGCGCTCGGCCAGAGCGACCCGGTCGGCGTGCAGCCGCAGCACCGCCGCCGCCAGCGGCGCAGTGCCTGCCCGTTCCAACACCTCGGCCACCGTCTCGGCTCGCGCTGCCGGGAGATCGGCGAGCACCGGATGCGTTCGGTTGAGCACCAGCCCGGCCAGCGGCATCGACTCGGTGGCCAATCGATCCACGAAGTAGGCGGCCTCGCGCACCGCGTCGGCCTCTGGAGTAGCAATCACCACAAACGCCGTGCCCGGAGCGCGCAGCAGCTCGTAGGTCGCGGTTGCGCGCTCCCGGAACCCGCCGAACATGGTGTCGAAGGCCTGCACGAACGCCGAGGCGTCGGCTAACATCTGCCCACCCAGGATTGTCGAGATCGCCCTGGCGAACAGCCCGAACCCGGCACCGACCAACCGCCGCACACCGCGGCCGCCGACGCGTGCCGGGGCGGACAGCAGCCGGATCATCCGCCCGTCCAGGAACGAGGACAGCCGCTGCGGGGCGTCCAGGAAGTCCAGCGCGGAGCGCGAAGGCGGGGTATCCACCACGATGAGGTCCCACTGCCCGGCCGCCACCAGCTGCCCCAGCTTCTCCATGGCCATGTACTCCTGAGTCCCCGAAAATGACGAGGAGATGGCCTGGTAGAAGGGGTTGGCGAGGATCTGGGCGGCTCGCTCGGGGCTTGCGTGCCCTTGCACCATCTCATCGAAGGTGCGTCGCATGTCCAGCATCATCGCGTGCAGCTGCCCGCCGGCCGCCTCGATCTCCGCGGTGGGGGCCACTCGGCGGGGATTGTTGGTCAGCTCTCGCAGCCCCAGCGACTGCGCCAGCCGGCGGGCTGGGTCGATGGTGAGCACGACTGCGGATCGACCGCGTTCGGCTGCCCGCAGCGCGAGCGCCGCAGCCGTCGTCGTCTTACCCACCCCACCTGCGCCGCAGCACACCACCACCCGAGTGGCGCGGTTGTCCAGCAGCGCGTCGACGTCCAAGGGGACTGGCGGGGGCGTACCCATGCGTTTATCGCACCCCCTGCCCGCGCAGCACTTCGGCGAGCTCGTAGACCCCACCGAGATCAACTCCGTCCGCGCCCACCTCGGTGAGTTCCGGTAGCTCGATCAACGGCATGCCGGCATCGGCGAGCTTGGTGCGAGCTTGCTGCTCGGCGTCCGCTCGCGCGGCATGTTCCATGGTCTCAGCGACCAGCCCGGCGAGCACGGCCGGGTCCAGATCCAGGCCGGCGGCGAGCAGCCCGGCGCGGACCGTGACGGCGTCGACCCGGCCGTTGGCAGCGGCACTCGCTGCGCGGGTGGGCAGCTGCGATGACCGTGCTCGATTGACCAGCACGGCACCCGGCCGCAGGTCGGCCAGATCCAGTTCCGCCACGGTCTCCAAGGTCTCGGCCACGGGCAGGTCCTCCAGCAAAGTGACCACATGTACGGCGGTATCGGCTGAGTGCAGCAGCCGCACCACTGCTTTGCTCTGGTTGTGAATCGGACCCACCTTGGCCAGGTCGGCCATCGCTCTGGTGACGTCAAGAAACCTCACCACCCGCCCGGTCGGAGGGGCGTCCAGCACCACCGCGTCGTAGGTGTGGATTCCATTGGCCGCCCGGGAGGCCGCCTCCTTCACCTTGCCCGTGAGCAGCACATCGCGCAGCCCGGGCGCCAACGTGGTGGCGAACTCGATGGCGCCCATCCGGCGCAGCGTCCGACCCGCGAAGCCCAGGTTGTAGAACATCGCGAAGTACTCCAGAAGAGCCTCCTCAGCGTCCACTGCCAACGCCCGGACCTCACCGCCGCCAGGGGCGACTGCGATCCGTCGCTCCTGGTAAGGCAGTGGAGCAGTGTCGAACAGATGCGCGATGCCCTGCCGTCCCTCGACCTCCACCAGCAGCGTTCGCCTACCGCCAGTAGCCAGCGCCACCGCCAGCGCAGCGGCCACCGTCGTCTTGCCGGTCCCGCCCTTGCCGGTGACCACGTGCAGGCGGGCCCGCACCAGCTCATCGGACCACATGCCGCGAGCCTAGGCGGGCTCGCAGGCGAGCACGCGCTAACGTGCTGGCCCATGACTCACTGGGAGTACGCAACCGTGCCGTTGTTGACCCATGCCACCAAGCAGATCCTCGATCAATGGGGTGCCGACGGCTGGGAACTGGTCACTGTGATGCCCGGGCCGACCGGCGAGCAGCTGGTGGCCTATCTCAAGCGCCCCAAGCAGTGAGCTGGTCGGGCCGGCTGACCGAGCTCGGGCTGGTCCTGCCGCCGGTGGCCACCCCGGCCGGGGTGTACGTGCCTGCGGTGCGCAGCGGTTGCCTGGTCTTCACCTCAGGCCAGCTGCCGCTGGTCAGGGGCGCGGTGGCGGCCACCGGCAAACTCGGCGCCGAGATCGACACCGAACACGGTCATCGACTGGCCCGACTCTGCGCGCTCAATGCGCTGGCCGCGGTGGACGACCTGCTCGGGCTCGACGCGGTGATCCGGGTGGTGAAAGTCGTCGGGTTCGTGGCCACGGCACCCGGATTCACCGCGCAACCCACCGTGCTCAACGGGGCCTCTGAACTGATCGGCGAAGTTTTCGGGGAGGCGGGGGCGCACGCCCGGTCCGCAGTCGGGGTCACCGAGCTCCCGCTGGGCGCCCCGGTCGAAGTCGAACTGGTCGTCGAGGTGTCCTGAGCTGTGACTACACCTGCACTACCTCAATGTGCTCCTGCAGGTCCTTGAAGTCGTCACCGTTGCGCGTGAACAGCCGTGCGTCGCGGCGGTGGAAGCAGGGTGCACATCAGCGCATGCTGGACACTGAAGCGCCCGGCGCAGGCGATGGTGAGCTGGGGGATCTTCTTGCGCATCACCCCGCGAGCCAGATCCGCCAGCACGGCGGGATCGCGTTCCCCGGCGATCAACGCCTCGATCATGTCCCCGGGCTGAGAGAGGGGTCAACTTCGAGGCCACCGAGTCGATCTTACAGTTCTAGTCCGGTGAAATGGGGTTGATCCAGGTCAGCTCGGTGAATCGGGCGAAATCAGTATCCGCGGAGTAGACGGCGAGGCCGTGCTCAATGGCCAGGGCCGCCAACTGGCTATCCGTTACCAGGTTTCCCCTGACCTGGTACTTGCTCACCAGACCGAAGAAGATCTCGGCGTAACCTGACCCGGGTTCTGGCGTCCACACCGGAGTTGCGCCGAGCCAATCTCTCACCAGATCGGCGGCCGTCTGTGGATCCAATGGGCGCTCCCACGCTCGGGGATGCGTGCTAATCCGCAGGAAGGCCGTGAGTGACTGCCACGGCAACGCAACGCGTTGTGCTCCGTTGAGCACCGACTCCAGCCACGTCGAAGCGGCCCGGTGAAACGTGCTCGATGAGTCGACTGCATAAAGCAAGAGGTTCGCATCGACAAGCATCAGCGATGACTGGACCCCTCGAGAAACTCAAGGGCATCACCGACGTTCGTCACATCGATCCGAGCGCCCATGGGGAAGGTGCGCTGGACGAACCTCGTGCGTTGCGATGGGACGGCGAGCCCTGCCCGCACCAGCTCGTTGACCGCTTCGCTCAGGCCGATGTTTCGCTGGGCGCGCAATCGTTGCACCGCCGCGGCGACGTCGTCATCCAGCGACACCGTGGTTCTCATGCATCAACTTTACCGCATCTTGATGCGCAGCGGTCAACGGGCTCGGCGCGCCAGCCGCTGCGGCTCCAGGATGAGCACGCTTTTGCCTTCCAGGCGCAGCCAGCCGCGATGAGCGAAATCGGCGAGTGCCTTGTTCACCGTCTCCCGGGAGGCGCCGACCAGCTGGGCGAGCTCCTCCTGAGTCAGATCATGAGTCACCCGCAGCATGCCGGCCTCCTGAGAACCGAAGTCCTGTGCGAGCTGCAGCAGCGCCTTCGCCACCCGTCCGGGCACATCGGTGAAGATGAGGTCGGCGAGCATGTTGTTGGTCCGGCGCAGCCGCCGCGCGATCACCCGCAGCAGCTGCTCGGCGATCTCCGGCCGCTTGGTGATCCACTCCCGCAACGCGGTACGGTCCATGCTGACCGCGCTGACCTCGGTCACCGTGGTGGCTGTCGAGGTCCGCGGACCCGGATCGAAGATCGATAGCTCGCCGAACATGTCGGAAGGTCCGAACACAGCGAGCAGGTTCTCCCGACCGTCGGCCGACTTCCGACCAATCTTGACCTTGCCTGACAGCACGATATACAAGCGGTCGCCTGGTTCACCCTCGGCGAAAATGACGTGCGCTCTGGGAAAGCTGACCGGCTCCAGGGCGGCTCGCAAGGCCTGAACTGCCGACGGGTCGACACCCTGGAAGATGCCGGCCCTGGCCAACGGATCGCTCACCGCGTTCCTCCACTCGACGCGGGCGGACCGGCCCCGCCGTCAAGGGACCTATCGAGTGCCGCCGATCACATCGCTGAAGTCTAGGCCCGTTGCCGGGCACCGCGTGACCGGACCAGGGCGGCACGGCGTGACCGCCGCCGCCGGAACAGATCCAATGCGCCGCCGATTCCACTACGAAACAGCGCCCGCATCTCGTCAGGCCGCGCAGCCTGCAAAAATTCCTCGACCTCGTTCTCCTGTACCGCATTCTGTTGCGTCGCGAGATGGCGCAGGCGGTTCTCCAGGCGCTCCATCGCTAGGGCAAAGACCATGATGAGCACGGGGATGGCGGCAACGAACCAGACGGTCATGGTGCCGGGGATCATGCCGTATCACTCAGCCGGGGTGTGCGGGGGGTCCCGTGCTGGATGGGTCAAGCCGGGCCTGAGCGACCAGGCTGGCCGACGACACCCGCCGTCGGCTCCGTAGGCTGACGGTGTGCCAGCCCGATCCCCCCGGTCCGTCGCAGGGGAGAGCCACCTCGCGCTGGTTCGCCGAGCCCGCCGGATGAACCGGGTACTGGCCACCGCGTACCCAGACGCGCACTGCGAACTGGACTTCACCACACCGCTGCAGCTCGCGGTCGCCACCATCCTGTCAGCACAGACCACCGACAAGCGGGTCAACGAGACCACGCCTGCGTTGTTCGCCCGCTATCCCCACGCTGCCGACTACGCGTCGGCCGACCGCGATGAGTTGGAGAAGCTGATCCGGCCCACGGGGTTCTACCGGAACAAGGCGACGTCATTGATCGGCCTCGGCGCGGCGCTGGTCGAGCGCTTCGGCGGCGAGGTGCCCAACACGTTGGCCGCCCTGGTAACCCTGCCGGGAATCGGCCGCAAAACCGCCAACGTGATCCTCGGCAACGCTTTCGGCGTGCCTGGCATCACAGTGGATACCCACGTCGGGCGGCTGGTGCGCCGATGGGGGTGGACCGAGCAC
>JBOHFX010000178.1:0-11834 GCA_050699875.1 Pseudonocardiaceae bacterium | reverse complement strand
CACGGGCCAATCCTTGACCCCGACGCCTTGTCTCGGCGCGCCCAAAACCTGGCGGAGCAGGTGAAAAAGAAGATCAGCACCCCCCAGGAAGGGCTTGACCGGCCCCGCTCCTTCAGGGATGACCTGTGACAGCTACGGATCGGTGTGCCAGGACGGTACCCCAATCGATCCGGACAGCTATGACTATCGACGGGCGGCGCGGGATGCGGTGCACTTCTCCTCGCTGGTGGATCGCTGGTGGCAAAACCTGCGCCACGTTGTCGGCTGGGAGGTGCAGTACTTCGCCACTATCGAGCCCCAAGAGCGGATGGCGCCGCATCTGCACGCTGCCCTGCGGGGGTCGATTTCGCATGAGGTGATCCGGCGAGTCACCGCAGCCACCTACCATCAGGTCTGGTGGCCCGCCCACGACCACCTCGTCTACGCCAAGGGCCGGCTACCGGTGTGGGAACCCACCGTCAAGGGATTCATCGACCCCGATACCCGCCAACCCCTGACCGGGTGGGCTGAGGCGCTGGAACAGATCACCGAGCCAGCGCACGTGGTCACCTTCGGGCGCCAGGTGCATTCCAAGGGCATCCTCGGTGGCACCGATGACGCTGGCCGCCATCTCGGCTACCTGACCAAATATCTGGTCAAAAGCGTGGCCGAGATTGTCGAACCCCGCACCGAGGCACAACAGCGCCACGCCGACCGGTTGCATGTCGAGCTGTCGGTGACGCCGTGTTCGCCCCGGTATGCGGTGTGGCTGCTCTATGGCATCCCCGGCCTCTCGTAGCGGTACCGTTGTGACATGTCTAGGCTGGATCGCATCGTGTCGGACCCGGCGATCTGTCACGGCCAACCGACGGTTCGTGGTCTGCGATATCCCGTCGAAAACCTTCTTGAGCTCTTGTCATCGGGCATGACGATCGAGGAAGTACTTGCCGACTACCCGGACCTTGAGCGCGATGATCTCCTTGCCGCGTTGGAGTTCGGCGCCCTTGCCTCGGGTCGTCGCAGGGTGATCCCACTAGGCGCGGCGTGAAGTTTCTCGTCGATGCTCAGCTGCCAGCCCGGCTCGCGCGGTTCCTGAGCAGTTCGGAACACGATGCGGTGCACACGTTGGAGCTGCCTGACGGCAATCGCACGACCGATGCCCGGATCGCCGAGGTTGCGGATGGCAGCGATCGAGTCGTGGTTACAAGGACCGAGACTTCCGAGACAGCCATCTGTTGACGAGATCTCCGCGGCGACTTCTGATCGTTGCGACCGGCAACATCACCAACGATGCCTTGCTCGTATTGTTCGCGAAGCACCTCGACGCGATCGTCGCAGCGCTGGGCGAGGGGGACTTCGTCGAGTTCGCCCCGGACGCGCTGGTCGTATACCGGCGTCGTGGTGATGAACCGCCAGGGTGAACTCTGGCATCAGCCACGTTCGCTGCTCAGGGGGTCATGAGACCGAGCTTGCCCAGAGGGGTCGAGGCTGGGGTACTCCGTCACTGGGTGATCTTGCTGCAGTCGCAATCCGTGCGTCAGCGTTGACCCTGGTGATCCGTAGTTCGCGCCGCGTACCGCGCTCCGTACCATGATTCGGCAGCCCGGAGCCGGTTTGTGGCTTTGGCTTGGTGCCCCCGGCAGGATTCGAACCTGCGACACACGGTTTAGGAAACCGATGCTCTATCCCCTGAGCTACGAGGGCCTACGTTGTGCGTTCGCCCAGGATGTCGGCCGAGTCACGATCGGTTGGGATCGGGCAGGCTACCTCGGTCCGCCGGTCTCTACCGCACCTGTGCCGTGTGCCGTGGCCAGCTTCTGACGACCGCCCGGACACGCGGCGCCGATTGTACGGCTGCCCCGTCGCTGACCTGGACCCGCTGCCGATGATGGGTCGCCGACGAGGCGGCGTAGGACGATCGCCGGGGACGATAAGCGGCGACGGAGATCCACCCTGCGAGGCCTTCGGCGACAACGCTGATCGATCGTCCGCGTGCCTGCGAGTGTCGTTGGGCGCTCCTGGCTTGAAGCTACGCGTCGGTGTGGATCAACCTGTGCGGACTCGTTGCGCCACTTCCGCCGACGTCTCGGCGATGATGATCATCTGGGGACGGGACCTTGGAGCGGGGAGGGCCGGCCATTAACAGACTGGGACGCTGGGCGCGATCTCCCGGTGCTCCCCCGCGCCTGGGGTTGCCGAGGCGGCCAGCCGACGGGGGTGGCCGCGACCCGCTCTGTTGTCACCGAGTTCGACAGTAGGGCTGTTCTCAGTGCTTGAGCAGTGCTGGCGTCGATCTCGGCGCGCCGAGGGCTGTTGCACTGCGGAACGGTCGCGACTTGCTGCCTCACCGCCGTCCGGATCACTGGCCCCGTGGAAGCGCGACCCACCGAGGACCGCCGTAACTCCCCGGGGCCGCGCGCAGCGCCTACGGAGTCGAAACCTGAATGCGGCTCATGTGCACCCGCGCCCCCATCGAATGGAACCTGATGTGGCGCTCGAATCACCGTCGTTGACGGGTGGCGAAGTGGCGGATTGTCAGTGACGAGTGACTCTGGGTCCGCGGGAGCGCCGTGCCGACGGCAAGGGCGAGCCGAGGCGCTGTCTCAGAGCCGCGGCCTGCCGAAAGGCGACGTCAAGGGCGTTTGGGAAGCCGGTAGCTGGGCATCCCAGTAGTGGCGGAGGGGCAGCGATGAGGAAGAGTGCATGTTGACGATTATGGAGACCAGCCGGCCGACGGAGGCGTTGACTCATCGGGCCTTGTTGTACGGGTCTGACGACGAGTTCCTCGCCTGCACCGTTCCGTTCATCCAGGACGGCCTGGACCGTGGCGATCTGATCCGGGTCGCGACCACGGCCTGCAAGACGGGTTGGTTGCGGGCGGCGCTGGGCGCCGATGCCAAGCATGTCGTTTTTTGGGACAGTCGCCAGTGTTTCCAGCACCCGGTACAGGCGCTCGCAGCCACGCATCGGACCATGCGGGCGGCGGGACCGGACGGCCAGCGGCTGCGGATGATCGGAGAGCCGATGTGGACAGCCCGCACCAGGCAGCAGCGCAAGGAGTGGGATCGATACGAGTCACTCGTCAATGCTGCGCTCGGATGGGCCAACGCAACGTTGGTGTGCACCTACGACACCCGGGTCGTTGATCCCGAGGTTGTCGCCAAGGTGGCTCGGACCCACCCTGAGCTGGTGGTAAGCGGCGACCCCCGACCCAGCCCGAGTTATGCCGACCCGGCGCAGTTCAACGCCGAATGTGATAAATCCCCGCTGCCCGAGCTGCCGCCTCCAGCCCTGTGGTTGAGGTTCGCACGAGTGGAGCAGTTGGTCACACTGCGTGATTTCGTGACTTCCCATGCCAGTACTCTGCCGAGGGTAGCTACCGCGCGGGTCGAGCAGTTTGTGCTGGCGGTCAACGAGGTTGCGACCAACGTGATTGAGCATGCTGGGGAAGCGGGCGTGCTGCAGATCTGGACTAGCTCAGAGGCGGTGTTGTGCGAGGTCAGCGACACTGGTGCTGGACTGGGCGACCCGTTGGCAGGGCACCTGCCTCCCGACCCCATCGTTACGCAGGGGCGCGGGCTGTGGTTGGCCCGGCAGTTCTGCGATCTCGTCGAAATGCGCACCGGCCCGGCGGGTACGACCGTACGGCTGCACCTCAATCTGCACTGACGACAAAGCTGCAGCCGTTAAGCAGCGCGAGCGGTGTGCCGCCCGATACCGGCAGGGGCGCTCCGGCTCCAGAGCGAACGTTGATGCGGAATCGTTACATTGAGCCGCTGAGTTTCGACTCCGCGCCCGCGTGTAATGACTTCCCGCACCCCATCACGCCGAAGGTGCCGGTGATGAGGAACAGCGCGATACCTATGCTGGCCACCTGCTGCAGGCCTTGGATCGCGAAGCCGATGGCGAAGCGAACGGTCCAATCCGAGTGCGATCCAGAGCACCAGGACGAGGAGCAGGAGTCCGAGCATGAAGCCCTCCAAGAGTGCGGGGGCCGTCCCCGACTACCGCATCGGTTATTGGTAGGCAGCCGTTACCCGCGCTTGGCGTAAGGCAAACCCGGCTGGCTAAGCCGGCTCTCAGGCGGAAGGTCCAGACTGATCGCATGCGCATCCTCGTGGTCGACGACGACCGGGCGGTCCGGGAGTCGCTGCGCCGGTCGTTGCAGTTCAACGGCTACACGGTGCAGCTCGCCGGGGACGGCCAGCAGGCCATGGAGGTCCTGGCCACGCAGCGACCTGACGCGATGGTGCTCGACGTGATGATGCCCAGGGTGGATGGCCTGGCAGTGTGCCGGCGGCTCCGCGGCACTGGCGATGACCTGCCGATCCTGGTGCTCACCGCGCGGGACGCGGTCTCCGACCGGGTCGCCGGGCTGGACGCCGGCGCAGACGACTACCTGCCCAAGCCGTTCGCCCTGGAGGAGCTGCTCGCTCGGTTGCGTGCGCTGTTGCGACGTTCGTCACCCGATGTCGGCGGGACCGCCGGAGTCACGCTCGAGTTCGCCGACCTCGTCCTCGACCAGGGGACTCGCGAGGTTGCCCGCGGCGCCCGCAGGATCAGCCTTACCCGCACCGAGTTCAGCTTGCTGGAGCTGTTCATACGGCACCCCCGGCGGGTGCTCACCCGCAGCCGCATCCTGGAGGACGTCTGGGGCTATGACTTCCCCACTTCCGGCAACGCCTTGGAGGTCTACGTCGGTTACCTACGCCGCAAGACCGAGGCGGGCGGCGAAGCCCGATTGATCCACACCGTGCGGGGCGTGGGTTATGCGTTGCGGGAGGCACCTCCGTGACAGTCGACCCGAACTTCGGGAATCGGCGGATGTCACTGCGCACCAGGGTCACCGCGCTGGCCGCAGTCTGTGTCGGCAGTGCCGTCGCGCTGGTGTCGCTCGCCGGCTACTTCACCGTCCGCACCAGTCTTTATGACCAGCTGGACACCACACTGTTGCAGCGGGCCGATTCGCTGCGCGACACCCTGGCCAACGCCGAGCAGCTCGGTGGCATACCCCCCAGCTTCTTCAGCGCGGCCGACATCAGAGTGGGCCTGCTCAACGGTCACACCGGTCGCTACGCGGTCGGTGGTGACCTGGAGCTGGGTGGCGAGGAGCTCGCCGTGGCGCTGGGCCAGCGGTCGCAGTCATTACGTACCGACCCGGAGCGCGACCTGCGCGTCGCCGCCGTGCCGGCGGGGCCGGGCGCGGCCTTGGTCGTCGCCCGGGGCCTGGACACCACCAGGACCACCCTGTCCCGGCTCGGGTTGGTGTTCATCCTGGTTGGTGGCGCCGGTGTGCTGCTGGCCACGGCGGCGGGTGCGGCGGTCGCCCAAGCGGGGCTGCGCCCGGTGCAACGACTCACCCAAGCAACCGAACGGGTCGCCCGCACCGGCGACCTGCAGCCGATCGCCATCTCCGGCGACGACGAACTCGCCCGACTCACCGGTAGCTTCAACAGCATGCTCGGCGCCGTGGCGGAGGCACAGGAACGCCAACGCAGGCTGGTCGCTGACGCCGGGCATGAGCTGCGCACTCCGCTCACCTCGCTGCGCACCAACCTCGAGCTGCTAGCGGCCTCCGATCGCCCGGAGGCTCCTTCGCTGTCTGACAAGGACCGCCAGGAGATCTCTGACGATGTACGCGCCCAGGTGGAGGAGCTGTCCACCTTGGTCGGGGACATCGTCGAGCTGGCTCGCGAGGACGCGCCGCAGGTGGTGCACGAACCGGTGGAGCTGCCAGAGGTGGTGGAACGGGCGCTGGCCAGGGCCGCCCGTCGGGCGCCGGAAGTCCGCTTCGAGGTCGACCTCGCGCCGTGGAGCCTGCTCGGTGACGCCAACGCATTGGAGCGGGCCGTACTGAACCTGCTCGACAACGCCGCCAAGTGGAGCCCCGCAGCAGCGACGGTCACCGTGCGGTTGGCACCGACGGGTCGGGGCACGGCCGTGGTGGAGGTGGCCGATGCCGGACCGGGAATCGCCGAAGCGGATCTGCCCTACATCTTCGAACGGTTCTACCGCTCGCCGGATGCCCGCACCCTGCCCGGCTCGGGGCTAGGGCTGGCCATCGTGGCGCAGGTGGCCGCCCGTCACGGGGGTACCGTGCAGGCTAACCGCAGCCCCGCGGGCGGGACGCTGATGACACTCGAGTTGCCCGGCCGACCATCCACATGACACCCGTAGGCGACTCACATGCGAATCTCAGGAATTCAGGACACCCTAGAGACATGACCGACGACACGCCGCGACCGCAGCAGCCCGGCAACCCCACCGCGCCACCAGATCCGTCGTGGGCGGCGACCGGTCAGACCGGGTCGCCCTGGTCGCCGGCGCAGCAGCCGGCATCGGAGTCGAACCGGTCCTATGGCTCGCCGCTCCCCGACGGCTCTCCCACCGACGTCTGGCCGGCGCCGGCCGGGGTAACGCCACCACCTACTGCTCCGATCGGCTTGCCGTCGGCCGGCGTTCCCGGACCGCGCCGCCGACCTGTCATGGGAGCCGTCCTGCTGTCGCTGGTCGTGGGCTTGGTCGCGGGCACTGTCGGCGGCGCTGTCGGTTATCAACTGGCGGGGGCGGGGCCCAGCGTAATCAGCGCGCTGGACCTGCCGGTGCCAGGCGCCTTGCCAGTCGCGAACCTGCCGAACGGCTCGATCGAGCAGGTGGCGCAGAAAGTGATGCCCAGCGTGGTCCAGCTTCAGGTGCAGGGCGCCCGGGTGGCCGGCGAGGGCACCGGGATCGTCCTCAGCTCAGACGGGCTGATCCTCACCAACAACCATGTCGTGGAACCGGTCGCGAGGAGCGCCGTCCCGGTAGCCGCAGACGGCGGCATCACCGCCGTGTTACAGGACGGTCGTTCGGTGCCGGTCGAGATCGTCGGTAGGGCGCCCTCTTTCGACCTTGCGGTGGTGCGGGCACGAGGTGTCAACGGTTTGACGCCAGCGCAGTTGGGCAGCTCCAGCGATGTCCGGGTTGGGCAAGACGTGGTGGCGATCGGCTCGCCGCTGGGTCTATCCGGCACGGTGACCACCGGCATCATCAGCGCGTTGGACCGTCCGGTGCGGGCCGGCGGCGAACGCAGCGGTCAGGAAACGGTGCTCGACGCCATCCAGACCGACGCCGCGATCAATCCTGGTAACTCCGGTGGTCCGCTGGCCGACATGCAGGGTCGGGTGATCGGAATCAACTCTGCCATCGCCTCGCTCGGGTTGAGTAACGGGCAGGCGGGTTCGATCGGGCTGGGCTTCGCAATCCCGATCGATCAGGCGAGGCGGATCGCCAACGAACTCGTCCGCACCGGTCAGGCGACGCAGGCCATCCTCGGGGTCAGTGTGCCCGTCAGCCGTCCGGGGGATCGTGGGGCGGAGGTTCAGCAGGTCACCGACGGTAGCGCTGCCGCGGCGGCAGGGATCAAGCCCGGTGACGTGATCACCAAGGTGGACGACCGGTTGATCGACAGCGGGGACGCGCTGATCGCCGCCATCCGCTCGCAGGAGCCAGGGTCCCAAGTTGAGATCACCGTGGGCTCGGGCGGGGACGCTCGCCAGGTCGAGGTCACCCTCGGCAGCCAGCAGGTCGAGCGCCCCTGACGGTCCTGAGATTGCGACTACCAAGAGCTGCCCCGAACCGGAGATCGAGACCTGCTGCCCGGCTCGGATGGCGTCCGGCTACGGTGCTCGCCATGGAACGCAGCGTGCGCAACCTGGGGCGGGCTCTCGTCGTGATCGTCGACGATCGAGTGGCGCATGGTGAGCACGAGGACGCCACTGGTCCGCTGGTCACCGAGCTCCTCGAGGAGGCCGGCTTCGTGGTCGACGGTACGGTGGCGGTGGCTGGTGAGGCGGTGGACATCCGCAACGCGCTGAACACGGCGGTGATCGGCGGCGTGGACTTGGTGATCACTGTCGGCGGCACCGGAGTGTCGCCGCGCGACGTCACCCCGGACGCCACAGCCGGCGTTCTGGACCGTCCGATACCGGGTATCGCCGAGGCCATCCGCGCCTCCGGGCTCGCCGCCGGCGCTGTCGATGCGGGCCTGTCCCGTGGGCTGGCTGGAGTTTCCGGTAGCACCCTGGTGGTCAATCTGGCGCCATCGCGGGCGGCTGTCCGCGATGGGATGGCCACCCTTACGCCGCTGGTCGGGCGCGTGATCGACGAGCTGTCCTGGCCGAACCACAACTGAGGTGAGGCCACCGTGGTCGGCTGTCTGCGGGCAACCGCAGCCCGGCGGGCCCGAACCGTCGCCGTTGCGGGCCCGCGGGTTGGGCGCCTTCAGGAGTTGCCGCCGACCTTGCCGTTGCGGCTCAACGCACCACCGATCAACTGGCTCACGCTCTCGATCTGATCGTGGTAACGCCCACCGGTAGCCTTATCCACGGTGAAGACTGCGGCTTCGACGCAGTTCACGGCGATGTCGCTGGCCTTCTCAACGAGTGGGCCGGCCTTCTCGATGGCCTGCTCGACGATCGGCCCGGCCGTTACCGCCACCTTCTCGGCGTACGGGCCGGCCTTGTCGATCGCCTGCTCGACGAGCGGAGCAGCCATCTCCCTTGCCACCTCGACGAATGGGCTGGCCACCTCCTTCGCCTGCTCGACGTACGGGCTCGCCTTCTCCTTGGCCATCTCCACGTAAGGGCCGGCCTTGTCGATGGCCTGCGCGACGGCAGGGCCAGCCAGTTCGATGACTGGACCGGCCACGTCCTTGAACCTGTCCACTAGACTCATGGTGGGAGTCCTTCCGCTGATGGGGATCCGCTCGCGGGATCGAGAAACCTATCCTGGCACTGGGATCCTGGAGCCGGAAGTGATCGGTACCGAGCTGGACCATGCGATCACGCGGTCGGGGACGGTGGGGCACAATCGCTTACCCCGCGCCATGACCTCAAAGGACAGTAACGGTCAGCTGCTGGGATATCGAGGCTGCTGCCACTCGGGTCGCCGCAACGGGGTCGAGCGAAACCAGCACCAGCCTGCCGTCGCGCGCTTCGGTGCGATTGTCGGCTTCCAACACCGCGAGCACCCGGGCACCGCGGGCCAACACCACCGGCTCGTGCCCCCGTTCGTCGGCGGTGACCACATCGACCGCGGCACCGACATGCAGTAGTGCGGCGACACCCGGATCCGCAAGTCGCAGCGGAACGCTGACCGCATCGGGATTCGCCGAGGCCGCTCGGGCCAGCTCCGAGCTGGTCAGCCGCACATCGGTCAGGGGCTCACCACGCCGGACCGGCGCGGCCAGCGTTCGACCGAGCACTGCATCCGGGGACCGGGCGGCGCCGTCAGGCGCCAGCTCCGCCGGCAGCTCGCGCAGCGTCACCTCGCTCGCCTCGAGCACGGTGCCCGGACTCAGGTCCCGGGCCGCGACCACCACCGAGCCGCCGGCGGACTCTCCCCCCGGAGCCAGCGCCAAGACCACGGCGAGCCCGACGAGCAGCGCGGCGGCGCCCCGGCGAAGCAGCAGCGCCCGACCGAAGCCGGACCCAGAGCTGCGCGTGTCCCACCGCTCCCGCAGCAGCGGCGCCAACGTGCGCGGGTGATCGAACCGTCGGATCTTCATCGGACGGTCGAACCGTCGCATCCTCATCGGACGGTCGAACCGTCGCATCCTCATCGTCCTGCCGACCTTGTCATCACAATCGTGACGCTAGACAAGATCGAGGCTCGGCGAGACTCTGCAGCATCCCCGCTGTGGACAACCGGGGTGGCTGGGGATAACGAGGTCAGGAGGCGGCGGCGCTTGTCGAACTCGGAGCAGCCGAGGATGACGCGGAGCCTGATCCGGACTTCGTTTCGGAGGTGGGCCCAGACTCGGACCCAGACTTCGACTCGGACCCAGACTTCGACCCCGACTCGGACTTACCATTCGGGCGCGGCTCACTCGCAGCGCGGCTATCGGTGCGGTAGAACCCGCTGCCCTTGAAGACGATGCCCACCGACGAGAACAGCTTGCGCAGCCGGCCGGAACACTGCGGGCAGTCGGTCAGCGACGGATCGGTGAACTTCTGCACGGTGTCGAAGTGATGCTCGCACGCGGTACACGCGTAGGAGTAAGTCGGCACGGCTAGCCTCCACGTGACTGGCACTCTGCCCACGAGAGTGCCAATACGATGGTAGCAAGGCTGCCGCCCGCACGGTCAGCTGACCGTCATCGCCGCGACCGGGGCCGATTGCGGACCGGGCTACTCAGCAGGGCAGCGGGAACAGACCCCGTCCCGGGGTCAGAGCCGCCGTAACCGGAACATCGTGCGGTTGCGCCGGCAGCGAGGCCAGCACCTCGTCGTCACGAACGATGGCCACCAGCCGGGTGCCGGGCGTCGCCAGCGGCAACGTCCGATCGTAGTACCCGCCGCCGCGGCCGAGCCGGATTCCCTGCAGGTCCACGGCCAATGCCGGCACCAGCACCAACGTCGCGGTGCTGATCGCCACGCAGCCCAGCCGCGGCCCGTCCGGTTGAAGCAGCCCCAGCGGACCGATATGCAGTGACCCGGCGCCCTGGTACTCGGCCCAGTCCAGTGGCTGCGGAGCCGCGCCGAGAGGACTCACCACCGGCAGCAGAATCCGGCAGCCAAGGTGAACCAGACCATCGATCAGTTCCGGTGAGCCCGGCTCGTCGCCGACCGGCCAGTAGGCGCATACCGTGCCGGGTGCCTCCGGTTGTAATGCTGTTGTCAGGGCAGAAGCCAGGGCTGCCCGTTCCGACTCCCGCACCGCCGTAGGCACCGCCTGCCGCGCCGCGAGCACCCGTCGTCGCCACTCGCATTTGCCGTTCTCGTCCATCGCACCGCCCGACATACAGACTTATCGGGGCCATCAGGGAGTCGCTAGCCTCGATAGGCTTGATAAGTCTCCATGTCCGGTGGGGCTTCGCGGTAGCTGCGGTGATAGGGGCCTATAGGGTCGCCGTTATGAGCGTCTCGATCGGGCGTCGTGCGTTTCGCACCGCAGTCGTGCCGGCGGCCGGGCTCGGTACCCGATTCCTGCCGACCACCAAGGCGGTGCCCAAGGAACTCCTGCCGGTGGTCGACACCCCGGCGATCGAGTACGTGGCGGCGGAGGCGGCGCAGGCCGGGGCCGATCGGTTGGTGCTTGTCGTCTCACCGGGTAAGGAATCGATCGCGGCGTACTTCGACACCAACCCCGACTTGGAGGCCGGTCTGCGAGGCCGCGGCAGGGCGACCCTGCTGGCCAAGGTGCGCCGGGCCGCCGAGTTGATCAGGGCCGAGGTGGCGGTGCAGCACAAGCCGCTCGGGCTGGGGCATGCGGTGGGCTGTGCCGAATCGTTGCTGGACGACTCCGACGATGTGGTGGCCGTCCTGCTTCCTGATGATCTTGTGCTGCCCACCGGAGTACTGACCACGATGGCCGCAGTACGTCAACGGCACGGTGGCAGCGTGCTGTGCGCCTTCGACGTCCCGGGCGACCAGATCTCCGCCTACGGGGTGTTCGATATCGATGACACGGACCAACCGGATGTCAAGCGGGTGCGCGGGATGGTGGAGAAGCCGGCGCCCGAGGCGGCGCCGTCCACGTTCGGGGCGGCCGGACGGTACCTGCTGGACCGCGCGGTGTTCGCGGCGCTGCACAGGATTGCTCCCGGCGCGGGCGGCGAGCTCCAGCTCACCGACGCTGTTTCAGTGCTGATCGCTGAGGGCCACCCGGTGCACGTGGTGGTGCACCGCGGGCAGCGCCACGATCTGGGCAACCCGGCCGGGTTGCTCCGCGCGTCGGTGGACTTCGCACTCTCCGATCCTGACCTTGGCCCTGACTTGCGGAGATGGCTGCGTGACAGGTTGGAGCAGGAGACGACGTGAGGTCGCTGGACGAGCAGCTCGGGCGGGTGCTGGACGCCGCGGTGCGTCCAGCAC
>JBOHFX010000177.1:0-51072 GCA_050699875.1 Pseudonocardiaceae bacterium | reverse complement strand
CCCCCAGCACCATCCTGACCCACGAGCTCAAGCGAGCATCACAGTAAAATCGGCGTCCCGGACGGACGCAGCCCCCATTTTCCCGCCTCCACGGCGGCCCAGCGCAGCGGCCCTGGTTCCTGACCCGAACAATCACCGTCGCTGCCGGGGTGTTCGCTCCTGGTCATCTCGGCGAGCTGACCCACGCCTCGCGAGTTCACAACGTCGGCCTGAGCCCTGGAGAACCGGACCGCGGGGGCCCACCGCTGACCGGCCGTCGGACTGCTTCTCGCTTCCCGTGCACCTCAAAGGTATGAGATCTGCAACTCCCAGCTCGGAGAGCAACCGGGAGGCGTGGGACCGCTACAGCCCGCAGGAGCCGCGGTCAAGGTGGAAGTATCGGGCGTTGGCCCAGTGGCAGAGCAGGATGCCGACGACGACGCCGACGATCGTGACGATGGCAGGGAGGTATCCGCTGGCGACTTGGATGATCGGGATCGCCGGGCATCCACCCGAGATCGCCCAGCCGGTGCCGAACAGTACCGCGCCGGGTATTACCCCAGCGTGGATGCGTCCCGGTGTGCGGCGGACTCGTAGCCCGGCGAAGACCGCCACGATGATCGCTACGGCGCCGGCGAAGGCAAGGAGCATGCGCAGATCCTGGAAGGTGAACATGCGGTTCAGTTCTGCGAAGTCGCCGAATCCGATGTTCGCGACGGTGTAGCCAAGGGCCAGCCCGGCGATGATGTTGGCGACGAGAACCCCGCCTCGGGTACGCATCAGATCGCCTTCCACAGCAGGAACGACACGAGGACGGCGGCCCCAAAGAAGACGGCGGTCGCGACGATGCTGACTGGCCGCAGCCGGCCGCAGCCGCTGAGTCCGTGACCGGAGCTGCACCCTCCGGCGAGGCGGGTGCCAAAGCCGACGAGTACACCTCCAACGAACAACACGCCGATCATGGTGGTCGGATTGTCGGTGACGAGGTCGCGGAAACCGTTGCCCATGTCGAAGCGGAACTCGAATCGGCCGGCGGCGACTGCTGCTACCCATCCACCGAGGAATATCGACAGAAGCAGGGCGACCTGGGTAACCAGAGGTGCCGGGCGCAGGCTGGTGACGGGGGCTTCCTCAACCGCCGTTGGTTCGACGTCCCGGCCGCGTGTCTGAGTGTCGCCGCGCGCGTCGTCCGGTGGGGTGGGCGTGCTCAGCGAGCTGAGCTCCGGCGTTGATGATCTGGCGGGTATCAAGGACAAGACCACAACGACGGTCGCCCTGGACTTGGGCCGCATCACGATCAATCCCGATCTATCCTTTACCTCTTCGGGACTCCAGGTCAAGAGCGTTTTCGGTTCATGTGGGATGAACTCGCTTACGAGGCGCTGGGCGCGGTTGTTCTCGCGGACACCCGACGGCTGGAAAGTTGTTTTGCGGCGGTAGACTTCTGCGAACGCAGAAAAATTCCATTTATGGTAGCGGTCAATTGCTTCGACAACGCACCGGCGTACGAGTCTCATGAGGTTCGGGAGGCCCTAGGCATCGCCAAGGAAATCCCAGCCTTGATGTGCGCCGTGCGCAGACGGGATTCGAGCAAGCAGGTGCTGATAACGCTCATGGAATATCTGATCAGCTTGAGGATGCCCGCCACCGCATCGGCCAAAGCACCCTCGCCGATACAATGAGCGTTATCTCAAGGCCGGTGTCCCGACGGAAGGTCGACCACGAGTCTGACGCGGAGCAGGTCGCGGCAGTGGACGAAAAGGTGCGGGTCGTACTACTAGGCCTCATGGGGCCTGTTAGATGGCTTCCACCATGCGGGCCTGGTCGGCCGTAATGGTAAGGACCTCTTCGGGTGTTGAGATCGGCACGTTGCCGATGGCGATCATGAAGGTCACTTGCCGGCCGCTTTTCGTCTGGATGTAGCCGGCCAGGCTGTTGCCGAGCACGATGATCTGATCGAAGGGTGTCCCTACGACCCGATTGCCGGTCTTGACCTGCGCATGCCCATCGACGCGGGGACACCCGGGACGTGCCTGGTCAGTGATTGAAGGCTGGGACGTGATCGTATCGCCTCCCATCGAGCAGCTCCAGCCGCGCACCGACTTGCTCACCGGCGGCCTTGCTGCGCTGCCCGTCACCTGGTGACCGAGGTCCGACCCTGGAGGGACCCTGATGTCCGAGTGGAGCCCTACCTGCCGGGTGTCGCCGGTTGATCGTCCTCGGCGGGTGTTCAGTTCGCTTCTACGCCCGGATCAGCGAGCGCATGAAGGCCGAGGGCTTGACCCCGTTGCGCCAGGAGTTGCTCGCCGACCTGGCCGGGGCCGTGGTCGAGGTCGAGGTCGGCGCACGTGCTGGGCTCGGCCCGGGTGCGGTGAGCCCTTGCTGGGCGGTGTCAAGCCATGGTTCAGGGAACGCGGTGACGGCGGTCGCCGAACTGGCCGAAACAGCACGCTGATGCGCTGCGTGGGAATCAAACGTAGTGCGAACTCAGGTTCAATGGTGCCGCGGATGCATCCAAGGTGTGGGATCTACAACTGTTGTCGCTCGCCATGATCCCCGGGGCTCTCAGGACGCGAGCGATGCCCGCCGGTCCGCGACCACCGTGCCGAGGAAGGCGGCCACGATGTCGTGGACGGCGTCGCGATCGTGCTCGTTCAGCACGTCGTGCAGGTCTCCGGGGAAGGTCCGGAGCGTCGCGCAGGGCAGGATTCCCGCGACGGCTTGCGCGTCGGTCGCGGGCACGACCGGATCGGCCTCGCCGTGGACGAGGAGCACCGGTAGGGCGGGGCGGCCCTCGGCGAGTCCGGCGGCGACCTCCGGCCAGACGGCCTTGATGGCGAGCAGCGACTCCCGACGGAAGCCGCCCTTCCAGGTCAGCGGGTCGTGCACGAGGTCGTGCACGTACTCCGGGTGCGTGCTCATCCATTCGGTGGGGTCGCCTACCTCGGTCTCGGCGGCGCCGGTCGCGAGCGCCGCGTTGATCCAGTCCTGGGCGAGCACCGGCGCGCCGGAGAGCACGAGCGCGTCGAGGATCCCTGGCGAGCGCAGCGCGAGAAGCATCGCCGCGAGCCCGCCGCCGGAGTGCCCGATGACGATCATGGGCGCCTCGCGGTGTTGCGCCCGGACGAGGTGGACGAGCCTGCGGGCGTCCTCGGCGAATTCGACCCACGAGGGAATCACGGCGCGCTCGCCGTCGCTGCGTCCGTGGCCGACGGCGTCCATCGCGTGCATGGCGAGGCCGTCGGTCACGAGCCTGCGGGCGAGCGCGTCGTAGAGCCCGAGGTGCTCGCCGTAGCCGTGCAGTAGGACGACCGCGCCGCGGACGGCGCCGTCGGGCTGCCAGCTGTCGTGGAAGATCCGGCTACGGGAGCCGCCGAAAGTGGGCATGACGATGGTCCTCTCTTTGCTGGGTGGGTCAGGCGGTGATCGACTACTGCCAGGGGACTGTGGCGGTGCGCGTGGCGTTCACCGGGCACCGGCCTTGGTGGTGGCGTCCGAGGCTGCCCGGATGTCTTGGTGGGTGCGGAAGATGCAGTGGGGGTCCCATTCGGCTTTGACGGCGGCCAGGCGCTCGGTGCTGGACCCGTAGGCGGCGCGCATTCGCTGGCTGCCTTCGTCGCCGAGGAAGTTCGGGTAGGTCGCACCGGTCGACCAATGCCGCATGTCGGCGCGAAACGCGCGGGCGAGGGCGCGGTTGCGCTCGTCGTCGGCGGGGTCCTCCCACAACAGCAGTGGGTGGACGATGAACCGCGCGTCGCGACCGGCGAGCGGTGAGTGCTCCGGACCGAAGCGGCCGATCGCGCCGCCCCAGGCCACGATGAACAGCTGTGATGGGCCGGGCGGGAGCTCGGCCGCACGCCGCACGAGCGCGTCGATGGCCTCGCCGGGCAGGTCGATGACGTTGTCGGCGGTCCAGTAGTTGCGGTAGCCGGGTGGGTCGTCAACTGAGCACTGGAAGTCGGCGTAGCCGGTGGGGCCGAAAAAGTCAGCGTCGGGGTCCAGCGCCCGGATGGGCGCCAGCGCTCGCTCGCCGTCGGCGACGCTGCCCGCGCACATTCCGAGAATCGCGATGGCAGGGCGTCCCTGGAGTTCGGTCGGGACGTCGTCCCCATCGGGCGCGGTGATGAACGCGCAGGCCAGGGAGAGCTCGTCCGCGGCGCGGTTCATGACCTCGCGGAAGGACCGCAGCACCTGGTGGGCGCGATGGGCGGCGAACAGCGTCACGCCGCCGAAGACTTCGGGCCCGAGTGGGTGCAGCGCCAGTTCGAGCGTTGTGACGACGCCGAAGCTTCCGCCGCCGCCGCGCAGCGCCCACAGCAGCTCGGGATTCTCCTCGCTGGACGCGCGGACGATTCGGCCGTCCCAGGTGACCAGCTCGGCGGCGAGCAAGTTGTCACAGGCCAAGCCGTGCTTGCGCTCCAGCCAGCCCGAGCCACCGCCGAGCGTCAGCCCGGCGACACCGGTCGTGGAGACCCGTCCGCCGGTGGTCGCCAGGCCGTGGGCCTGCGTCGCGCGGTCGAGGTCCGCCCAGCGGGCACCACCGCCCACACGCGCGATGCGTCGGCCTACGTCGACGTCGATGTCGGCCATGCCGCGCACGTCCAGCACGAGTCCGTCGTCGCACAGCGACAGCCCGGCCACCGAGTGCCCACCGGCGCGAACGGCGACTGGCAGGTCATGGTCGCGGGCGAAGGCCAGCGCCGCCACCACATCGTCTACCGCCAGGCACTCGGCAACGTGCCGCGGCCGACGGCTGATCATAGTGTTGAACAGCGTGCGGCTGTCCTCGTAGTAAGCGTCACCAGGCTCGTGCAGCCCGCCGTGCAGGCGGAAACGGAGCTCCTCGGCACTGGCAGGGAGGGTCCTTGTCGATGGCATTGGTCAAGGTTCGCGGCAGCATGGGATGCACGGCTTCGCCGGAATGGGCCACCATTTCAAGATGGCCGGAAACGGCCATCGGGCACCTCAGAGCATGCCGTGGCGGGTGGCGTGTGCCACCGCCGCCGCCCGCGATGACACGCCGAGCTTGGTGCGGATGTTCGCCACGTGGCGGTGCACGGTGTGCGGGCTGAGGAACAGGCGCTCGGCGATACGGGCATCGCCCAGTCCGCGCGCCACCAAGCGCAAAATGTCGACTTCCCTGGGGCTGAGCTCATGTGACGCCGGCAACCTCGACCCGCGTGTACCAAGCAGGGCGAACGCCTCACCCGCCGCGTGTGCTTCCGCTCGGGCCCGCTCCGGTCGCCCGAGCGCCTCGAGCGCCTCCGACAGCAGCATCCGGGCCTGAGCCGCCTCGTAGGGCGCCGAGCAGGCGGCGAACAGGTCGGCGGCGTCCTCGGCGACCCGCCGCGCGCCGCCGTGGTCGCCGCCCGCCAACAGCACCTCTGCGCGCACCAGACACCCCCGGCCGCGCATGTACGGCGTCGCGAGCCGCGCCACCTGACACTCCACTTGCTCGGCCGCCGCCGCCGCGCCAGCGCCATCCCCGCCGGCTGCGCGAGCCCGCGCGAGAAGCTCCAGCGCTGGCAGCCGATCCAGGACGCTCGCATCTCCCAAGCGCCGCAGCGCGCGATCCGCCGCATCCGCGGCCGCCGGCACATCGCCGCTCGCCAGGTCCAGCTCGCCGAGCGCGACGATGGCCGCTGGCAGTGGCAGCGCCGCCTCGAACAACCGACGGGCCTCGGCGAGGTTGCCTTGCCGCGCCCGCAGCCTACCCAGCCGCACCGCGGTCGGCGCCGCGAGCCCGGGGCGTGTCGTACGCAGGTCGGCCATCGCGCTGAGCAGCTCCTGCTCAGCGGACAGCCAATCGCCGCCGGTGGCGAGTACCTCACCGTAGGCGGTGCGGCAGACACCGAAGAAGTGGCGCGCATGCCAGGTCGCCGACCAGCTGTGCAGGGCGCGGCACCACTGCTCGGCGCGCCCGAAGTCACCAACGTCCGCGCACGCGGAAACCGTGTGGCACAGTGCCCAGCCGGGTGCGACCGTCTCGGCGAACTCCTCGCCGACCGCCAACGCCGCCGCCTCATCAAGTCGGCTCAGACCCTCCTCGGCCGAGCCAGACGCAACCAGGGCGCTGCCGAGGACCGCGAGCGCCACCACCTCAACCCCGACATCCGGGATGGCCCGCGCCAGGTCGAGCGCCTCCCGCGCCAGGCGCCCAGCGGATGCCGGATCGCACTTGGCCAGCAACGCCATATCCGCCTCGAGCACCTTGATGAAGCCCGTCTCGGTGCACGGCTCGTGGCTGCTCACCAGCGTCCGGCCTCGGGCCACCCACGCCAAGGCAACCGCGTCGTCGCCACGGAATTTGAGATGGTCAGAAGCCAGCCACATCGCCATCCGCGCCGCGCCGCACATATCCGCGGCCCCTCGGTAGACACGGTAGGCGCGTTCGCGCGCGGACAACGTCGTGTCCTGATCGCCTTGCCACCACGCCGCCCAGCTCAGTCCCTCCCACGCCTCAGCCGCATCACTCGTCGCGGCCGCCTCCTCGAAGTGGACGCGTGCCTGCGCCCAGGCCGCCTGCGCGAGTGCCGCTCGGCCCATCGCCAGCGGATCTGACTGGCCGACCATCCGACTAGCATCAACCGCCCTTGCCCATCCGACAAGACTTGAATGCGGCGGCCTGCCGACCGTAAGGACTGCTACTGTGCAACTTTTTGGCCGTCCGGATCGTCCTTGGTGCATCAGCCACTGAACGGGGATCCCGATGAAGCGTGCCGTGTCCAGTGTGGCGGTCCTCGCGCTCGGAGCGCTCGCGCTGGTCGGGTGCTCCGGCGGTAACCAGCCGGCCGCGGTGGCGACCAGTGCTGGAGCGACGGACCTGCCCAGCATCACCGCCCGCGGCCTCGGAACGGTTACCGGGACCCCGGACACCGTGAGGGTCATCCTCGGAGTGCAGACGCGGGGTCAAAGCGCCAAGGGCGCCCTTGATGCCAACAACGCAAAGGCGACCGCGCTGATCGACGTGCTGAAGAGCAAGGGAGTCGCCGCAGCGGACCTGCAGACCAGCCAGCTGTCGATCAATCCGACATACGACTCAGCGACCGGGCGAATCACCGGCTACGAGGTGGCGAACCAGGTCGCGGCCACGCTGCATGACATCGGCGGCGCCGGTGCGCTCATCGACGCCGCCGCTGAGGCCACGGGTGACGCTGTGCGGGTCCAGCAACTCGGCTTCTCGATCGGTGACGACAGCGCGTCGCGTGCCCAGGCCCGGATCAACGCGGTCCAGCAGGCACAGGCCCAGGCCAAGCAGATGGCCGACGCGGCCGGAGTGAAGCTAGGTCGGATCCGTTCGATCACCGAGGTACCGGTCAACCCGCCGAGCCCGCTCGACCGAGGTGACGCATCAGGGGCGGCTGCGCCGGTGCCCATCGAGCCCGGTGCCCAAAAACTCACCGTCATGGTCGAGGTGATCTACAACATCGACCAGTAGCTACACTTGTCTCTGCCGTCAGCGATGCGACAGCTCGGCAGCCACGCGGCTTGGCTAGTTGCCCGACGGCGTTGCCGAGCGCGCCCAGATAGCCGAAAGTGGGATATGTGCGCCGTGTCGACTTTGCGCAGCACGTCCGGCGCGGCGCCGTCAATGTGCAGCGCTAGAGCGTGTACAACGCCTCGATGATGCCTTTGGCTGTAGGCGTCATTCCACTTTGGCGCGGCGACCGGGCCCGTTAGCCTCGGACTATGACCGTCGCTGCCCGGCTGCTGTTCGCGTTCGACAACTCCTATGTGCGTGAATTGGAGGGCCTGTACGAGCCGTGGCAAGCGACACCGGCACCTGCACCCCGGCTGTTGGCGCTCAATGAGGAGCTGGCCACAGAGCTGGGTGTCGATGCCGATGCGCTGAGATCATCTGACGGTGTCGACGTCCTCGTCGGCAACGCCACGTCCGACGGGGCGTCGCCGGTAGCGCAGGCCTACGCCGGCCATCAGTTCGGTGGGTTTGTGCCCAGCCTCGGCGATGGCCGAGCGCTGCTGCTCGGCGAGGTGCTCGACATTTACGGACGCCGTCGCGACCTGCACCTGAAGGGCTCAGGACGCACGCCGTTCGCACGAGGTGGTGATGGAAAGGCACCCGTCGGCCCGATGCTGCGCGAGTATGCGATCGGCGAGGCGATGCACGCGCTAGGCATCCCCACTACCCGGGCGCTCGCTGTGGTGGCCACTGGCGATCACGTGGCGCGGGACACGGTGCTGCCC
The DNA here is from genome assembly GCA_050699875.1 of Pseudonocardiaceae bacterium. Lineage (GTDB taxonomy): Bacteria > Actinomycetota > Actinomycetes > Mycobacteriales > Pseudonocardiaceae. The sequence goes on along the minus strand of JBOHFX010000177.1, from coordinate 42,888 downwards.
GGCGCGGTGCTCACCCGTGTCGGGGCGAGCCATGTCCGCGTGGGCACGTTCCAGTACGCAGCAGCACACGATGGGCCGACGCTCGTGCGGCGCCTCGCCGATTACGCAATCGCGCGCCACCACCCCGATGCGATCGAGGCGGAGAACCCGTACCTCGCGTTTTTCGAGAGCGTCGTCGACGCCCAGGCGTCGCTCGTCGCTCGCTGGATGCTCGTCGGGTTCATCCACGGTGTCATGAACACCGACAACATGACGATCTCCGGCGAGACCATCGACTATGGTCCGTGCGCGTTCATGGATGCCTTCGACCCTGCCACCGTGTTCAGCTCGATCGATCAGGGCGGTCGCTACGCATACGGCAACCAGCCCCGCATCGCGCAGTGGAACCTGGCGCGGTTGGCCGAGACATTGCTGCCCCTATTCCACGTCGAGGAGGAAACGGCACTTGCGGCAGCCACCGCCGTGCTGCAGTCCTTCCCCGACCGTTACGGCCGATACTGGAACCACGGGATGCGTGCCAAGTTGGGTGTGGCAGATGCCCAACGATGTGACGACGCGCTGATCGACGAACTGCTGACGCTGCTGCATGCACAGAGGGTCGATTTCACCTCGTGCTTCCGGACGCTGTCGTCGGCAGTGCGCGGCGATGCGGCACCTGCGCGGTTGCTCTTCGCCGAACCCTTCGCCTTCGACGCGTGGACGGACCGTTGGCGGGCACAGCTGTCGTCCCAAGCGTCTGACCCACGGGCGATTGCGGAAGCGATGGACCGGGTCAATCCTGTCTACATCCCGCGGAACCACAGGATGGAGGAAGCGCTCGCCGCGGCGACTGCCGGGGACCTAGGGCCGTTTGGACGACTACTCGATGTGCTGGCGCGGCCGTTCGATGAACGACCCGGTCTGGAGCCATATGCTGCACCGGCCCCGCCGAGCTTCGGCCCGTATCGCACGTTCTGCGGTACGTGACTACGCGTCGGGTCACTGTTCAACGTGATCCCGACGTCCTGCGGGGGTCTTCTCCCGCCGTTGCGCGACTCGGGTGTGTTCCTCGAGCAGCGCGCGCGGTGCCGGGTCAGGTCGCGGCCATCACTGCTCGTCGACTCTGTGTTCGGGCTGCAACCAGAGCACGCAATCCGGTGTTCCTTCGGAAGGAACAGAAGGGAGGATCATGTATGTCTATTGCCAGCCCGGCTGAGAGCCGCGCGTTCATGGCCGCGCTCGACGAGGTGGAGCCCGATGCTGCGACGGCGTGCGCGGACTGGACCGCGCACGACTTGGTCGCCCACCTCGCCGCGGGCGCTCAGGAAAAGCCCGAGCTGACCCGCCACGCCGTCGACGTACTCAACACCCTGCCAGTGCTCGCCGAGGCACCCGGGGCCCGCGCAGATGTCGGCGGCCTGTTTCACTCGCGAGTCGTCTTGCGCAGCCCGGATCAACCAGACGTTGTGCTGATCGCCGACACCAGCGGTGCCCGCTTCGAGCTCATAGCCGGCGGTCCGGCCAATGGCGATGCCGTCGTGGCCACCGACGCCGTCAACCGGCTCCTGACCCTGTGGGGTCGTCGCTCCAGCCGCAGGGAGATCACCATCACCGCTGACCCGGGCTCTGGTCGCCGGTAGCCGGCACACTGTGGCCATCGGCCGTGCTGGCCCCCTGAGAACAAGTATCACTGCCCTCCACGCAGGTAGACGCAACCGGTCAGACGATCGGCCGCCTCTCGGTGCCATCGACTGAGCCGTTCGCCGGAATTGTGACGGTGAGCAGCTTGGCCCCGGTCAGGTCGAGCCGCAGCCGGCTCCCGTTGCTGGCGTAGCGCAGCACCACGCCGGCGCAGTTCGGACAACGCACCACCAGCGCGGGGGCGTCGGCGTAGAGTGGATGTGCGGCCAGCGGCGCGCTGTTCCCGCACCCCGCGCAGGTGGCCACGGCCGCTGTCAGGTCCACGGTGAACAGCTCGGCGAGTGGACCCGCGGCCGCGTTGGCGTCCAGCCGCCGGTCCGCCGCCTCGTCGGGATCGGTCATCAGGGGCCTCCGGTCGCTCCGAAACGTTCGGTCTTGACCCGGGTCGGGTCGTGACCGAGGTCGATCAACCCGCTGGCAACGGTTTCGACGAAGCCGGTCGGGCCGCACACCAGCAGATGCGGTGCCTGCGCCGGCGGGACGGTGTGCGCAGCCAGCAGCGCCGCGTCGACTCGTCCGGTCAGCCCGGTCCACCCCGCGGGTGCCCGGCGGGTGAGTGTCACGCTCACCTCGATGGCGGCCGGTTGGTGCTCCAGCTCGGCCCGACCGATGACGTCGTCGACTGTTCGCGCTGAGTACAGCAGCCGCACCGGCACGGCGCTTCCGGTGGCGCGGTGATGACCGAGCATGGACAAGAACGGCACCACGCCGGAGCCGCCGGCCACCAACTGCACCGGGCCGTCGGTGCCGGTGGGCCAGACGAAGTAGCCGCCGACCGGGCCGCGGAGCTCGAGAAGGTCGCCCGCGCGCAGCACATCGGTGAGGTACGGCGAGACTTCCCCGTCGTCCAGGCGCTCCACGACCAGCTCGATTCCGGGTTGCTCCGGCGCAGAGGCGATGGAGTAGCTGCGCTGCGCGGTGTAGCCGTCGGCGGCGGTCAGGCGCACATCGACGTGCTGGCCCGGCAGGTGCCCGGGCCAGTCTGGAGGACGCAGGCTGAGCCGCCACGCGCGCCGGGTCTCGCGCCGCAGCGCGAGGACTTCGGCGCGTTGCCAGCTCAGTCGCCGGCGTATCGCTGTTCGCGCCACGGATCCCCGTAGTTGTGGTAGCCGAAGGTCTCCCAGAACCCAGGCTCGTCTTCGACAGTCAGCACGAGCCCGCGGACCCACTTCGCGGACTTCCAGAAGTACAGGTGCGGTACGAGCAACCGTGCCGGTCCGCCGTGCTCCGGCTCTAGCGGTTGACCGTCGTAGGTGTCGACCACCCAGGCCTGCCCGTCGGTGAGGTCGGCCAGCGGCAGGTTCGTCGTGTAACCGCCGTCGCTGAACGCGACCGCGAACTCCGCGGCGGTGACGACGTCAGCGAGCAGGGTGTCCACCGACACCCCCTCCCAGCGGGTGTCGAACTTCGACCAGCTGGTCACGCAGTGCACGTCGACCGAAACCGATTCTCGGGGCAGCCCCTGGAACTCTGTCCAACTCCAGCGGCGCACCTCATCGACCTGCCCCTGCACCCGAAAATCCCAGCTGGCTCGCGAAATGCGCGGCGTCGGACCAGCCGACAGCACAGGGAACCCGTCCCCGACGTCGTACTGCCCAGGGGGTAACCGGCCGCTTGGGGCCTCCCGGCGCCGACCGGCGAACCCGCGGGACACAAACGACATCCCGCCCTCCCTCCCGCTAGTTGCACCGGCTAGACGAATCGCTCGACGAATTTGAGCGCGGAGTCAGCGCAAAGACCTCGGGGTGCGCCTTCGCCTCCGACGGGGTCGGGATCATCTGGCCACGCAGGGTCAGTGACGCGTAACCGGCTTGCTCGAAGACCTCGGCCCAACGGTCCCAGCTGCTTGGCAGAAGCCACAGGCCGTGGATGAACACCACTGGCGTGCGCCCCGTCGCGTTCGCCTCGTCGATCTGTTGCGATTCATCCGTGATTGTCGCCATGGCCTTGTCCCCTCGTGGTGCGAGTACCGATCGCTTTACGACGACACCATGTGCGAGCATGCCAGCCGGGCGGACGGCGTGGGGCAGCAGGCCGATCCGAGGACGCCGGCCAGCTCTGTGCCGGTGGCGTACCACCGCCCGGCGGCGAACAGATGGCCATGCAGCGACTTGAGCAACGCCGACGGCTGCATAGGAAAGGGGCCCGGCCGAGCGGCCGGGCCCCTTGAGAGGAAATGAACCTGTCTTGATTCCGAGCGCTTGCTGGACTGTCCACTGTTGTTGTCGGCGCATTTTTTAACACCCGTGGCCGGCGCTGTCAAGCCATCAGCCACAGCCGTTTCGCTGCGCTCCAAGCGGTCGTTCAGCACCGCGGCGTTGGCTCCGCAGTGGGAAAACGGCAGGAAGGTTGGCAGCGCCCGACGACGTTGCGGTTCCTGTAGTCCGCGGGGTCGTAACCGACTGGGCGTCCACCGCGCGAGCCACGACGGCGCGGTGGGCCTGCTGGCCCCGCGGCTCGGGGATCACCGCCTGGATGCCACGCGGGCGCAGCAACGCCCGGGTGCCGCGTCCGGCACCGTCGAGGACTTCGGGCGGACCGGACCCGAGCCAGTGAGGCCACGGCGTGCGAGACCCACCAGACCGGGTGAGGCACGCTGTCGCACTCGCCCTTGCCGGGTACCAACATCCGGACGCGGGAGGAAGCTGCAGCATCGGCGTGTCCCGCGACTATCACCCTTTTGGGGCCATCAGATCGTGCACCCGGTCGACCTTCCTTCAGTCGATGTTCCTCGCGCAGCTGGGCATCAGCGAAGCCGAAGTGGGCAACTGCGGTCTCAAGCCAGAGCGCCGCAGGCCAACCGGTGGCGGAGAACAACGGCACGGCGCTGAGCGACCCACGCAACCTCGTCCCCTACTCGATCGCGGCCCACCTGTCGCAGCCCGACGTTCACGGCTCGGCCATTCTGCGGAACCTGAACCGCATCGTGCCAACCGTCCCGAACACCTGATCGTCTCAACTGTCCAACGGTAGAAGTGAACAGGGGACGTACAAACGCGCACCGGCCGGACAGGTCGCGTATCGGCCCCATTGATGGGGTATTCGCTGGGCATGACGATGATGGGGCCGTATCTGCCCTACCCCGCGGGCGAGGACGAGTACCGCGTCGCTGCGGCCGATGCGGGTGACGGAGCGCCTGCCCCCGCCCCAGGTTTCGGTGAGGCGGAGAGTGAGCCCGACATTACCGACGACACTCCGGAGCCGGGCTCCGTAGACCCCGTCCCGGAGCGGCCCGCAGCCGACATCCCGTTCCGCACGCCTAAACCCGACGAGCTCGGACCCGGTAGCTCAGCGCCGGTCAACGAGTAGCTCAAGCGCTGGGCAGGACCAGCGCCGCCTCAGCTCAGCTGGGCCAACATCGCATCGATCCGCTTAACCACCACATCAGAGTGCACCGGTATCGAATTTTCGCTGAGTGCGCCGATGCCGCGTAGTTGCACCGTCAATGGAAACCCGGGCTCGGACGGTTGCCCGGGCACTTGGTGATCGGGCTCGATGTCAGCCACTGCGTACGCCTCACCGGTCCATACGGTTTTGTCGGGAAAGTGAAGCTCGATGGCCAGGTCCTTGCCTCGCCGGTCCCATGCCTCGGATACGTCGCGGGTGTTGACCGACCAGCTCACCAGGGGGACGGCTGTTTGAGTGACTTCCAGTTCCCCTGGCCTGAGGGGACCATCAGCGATGCGGCACATCACCTTGATCATCATGCTTACCTCCCTGTGCGTGGTCGCCATCCTGCCTTACGTCTCGGGTGGGAGGTAGGATCGAGTGCGTTCGCCGGGGTCGCTCGGCACCTGCGAGGCAGTCCGGCGGCTCGCCGAACAGGCCTGCCCCCGGGCGCGGTCAGTGGGTCCGGACCCGTACCCGTGCCAGTACGGCGGGTTGAAGAATGCAAACGTTCCTCGTGCAAGGATCAGGGCATGCATTCGTTGCTCTTCTATGACTACGTCGACAATATCGTCGAACGCCGTGCGCCATTTCGAGACGCGCATCTCACACTGGCAAAAGAGAGCCACGAGCGAGGAGTCCTGCTGATGGCCGGCGCGTTTGCCGCACCAGTTGATGGTGCCGTGTTCGTGTTCATCACCGACGATCGCTCAGTTGTGGAGCACTTCGTCGCGAGGGATCCCTACGTGCAGGAGGGGTTGGTGACGTCCTGGCGGGTGCGGTCCTGGAACGTCGTCGTTCGCTGATGGTCGCCTGCGCACGTGCGGTTGACCTGTGCGCGCGCGGCCGCCGGGCAGATCGGGGTGACCGCACAGCAGCGTTACAGCGGATCTCTGCGCATACTCGCCGGCTCGTTCCGACCCGCGACACGGACGGGGTCACACTGTTGCGCCGTCAGGGGGTCCCCGGCTACATAATGGACACCTGACCACGCTGGCCAGGTTGAGCGGACCGGAAAGGGCGCTGACCTCGTCCGTGATCCGGATTTCGCGCTGTCGAACATGGAGGCAACGGTGGCTCAAGCACGAAAGACAGACTTTGCTTCGTTCGGTGAGATATCAGAATCGGAGCAAGAAGTGCTCGAGCAGGCACTCGGATCAATCCCCGACGATATTTTGTCGACGGGCGACCGCAGCGGGATCGAGGCCAGGATCCGCCGACGCCTCCAGGAGGCGGGAATTCTCAAGACAGGAGAGGCGGGGGGGCCGCTAGGCGTCGCGGAAATTCCTGCAGTCGCCTTCGTCGGCCGAGCCGTCGGATGCCTCGCATCACGGTATCTGAACTTACGAGGAATCAGTCACAATAAGCCTGCCGACGAGGTCGCCGACTCGATTGCACGGTCCGTCGGAGATTGTGTCCCGGGTGGTACCGATGCGATCAGATCAGACATTCTGAAGTACCGGATCCAGGTCGCCGGGGCACTCACCGCACTTGGCCTGCCTGCGCTGGGTGACGCACTCTGCGTGGTCGACTCCGGCGGAGTGTATGAGAGAGGCTCCGCGTGACCTGAGCGCCGGCCGGACCGCCATCGCACATAGCGAGTGAATACTTGATCCACACCGCGCCGGTGTGAACGAAAGGCAGTCGTCCATGCGCCGGACCGTATTGATCAAACTTTTCGCTACGGCGTCGGGTGGCCTGCTGCTCCTTGTCTCTGGTTGCGCCGGCCCCCGGACGAACCAGAACCCACCAGGTCCGGATCCAGACCTCGCAGTTTCCCAGTCAGAGTCCGTAGCAGGTCAAGGCCAGGTGGACGGATGCAACACTTCCCGCAAGCAGGATGTATTCGTACTCGACGCCGCCACAAAGGCCAGGGCGGCAGCCCAGCTGTTTGATAACGCGAAGCTTCCGCCCGCCATTCAGGTCGATCCGAATCGTCACAGGTTGCTGGCGACACGGATCGGAGTGGGAGTGCAGGTCTACGACCATGACAGCACGAATAATACATGGATGGTCCGCGAGCCGCAGGCGAACCTGTACGACGGCCAAACCGGGGTTCAACATGGCGTTCACTTCGTCGGTCCCTTCTGGACCGACGTTGACGGCAGTAGAGTTAAGGCCAAGGTTTCGGGGGAGTCGGACGCGCCCACCGACAGCGCGAGAAATGTCAAGTGGTTGAGACTGGAAGCTGTCGAGAACTTTGGGAGCAACAGTGACGTCTTTCGCGAGGTGACGTTCGTCCAGCGGGTGCTCACCCACGGGGGCCAGCCACCATCGACGCGGGAGCCAACCGAAGGCTGCGATACTGTGAGCGTTCCTTACACCGCGCTCTACGTCTTCTGGGGCCTGCAGGAGCAGTGAGATATCGTCCGCACCATTCGACCGTATTACTGACGAGGTTCATCAGGGGTGTCGCGCTGCCGAGCGGCCTGCAGGGTACTGACCAGGTTATCGAGGGTCGTCAACTGCGATCTCACAACGCGACGCAAGCGGACTACCACGAATAAGATCAACAAACAGAATACGACGAACGCGGACACGCCGACGGCCAGCGCGATGATGATCTTGAGTGTCGCTCACGACCGTATTCTCGCACCTCGTGCATCATGCGCGGGGCAAGCCGTCGACACTGTTCGGGTCGCCGGTCATCGCGGCCGGTACCCGCCGACCGCCACCTCCGCCCGTGATCGGCCCGGACAACCAGCCCATCCCAGGATTTCAGCCTCGCCCGATGGGCGCGACCGGCGGCGGCCCGACGTCGTCCACCCTGGTCATCACCAAGGACGACGGCGGGCCTTTCGGAAGCTGATGCCGTGGCCGGCGCTGGCGAGTTCAGTCACCAGCAAAAGCCATCCTCGGCCAGGTGCAAGCTTTCACGCTCGTCATGTGCCCTCCGGGCGCATCGCCAGGTATGTCCCCCGGCGGGCGATTCCGGAATCCACGGTTCGTAGCTCGCTTCGCAGCGCGCGTCACTGGTCATGAGTAATGCAGCATCCATGAAAACTCGCAGCCGAAGAGGGTGCCATGAAGTAGTCGGTTTCCGAGGAATCCGACATGGGAGGGGTAAGCCCAGCTGGGGCCATTTCCTCGTCGCCGTGCCACAGGTCGTCCTGAGTCGCCGTACCAGATTTGAGACGTTGGTGAGTTCAGCCCACGTCTCCGCCAGCCGATGATGGTGGTCTTGACCTCGTCGTGGGCGCACGTTGCGCTGATCGGTCAGACTTCCGCGATGAACGGCACAAGGTGATCGGCGGCGCCGATCACCTTCAGGCAGCAGATGTTGCTGGGCTACGGTTGTCGAACGAAGCCGAACCAGCAGCTCGGAGGGTGAGACGTGGAGGTCGGCCGTAAGCCAGAGGAGCTCTCGAAGGAGCAACGCGAGCGGCTGCACCGAGCCCATCAGCGGTTGCGCAACGCCTCTCATGCTCTGGAAGCGTTAACAGTGGTCGAGCCGGTCCGAGGCCGTTGGGTCGCCACGCCCGCGCCTGTGGAGGTTCTCGCGGCGGCGCAGAACGATCTCCATGACGCGAGTCAGGAATTGTGGCGTGCCCACCAGGAGCTGCTGTGCTGCGATGTCCCTGCTGGTGCACTCGGTGCACAGTCCGGCGACGGGCACTGACTGGCTGACCGGCCAAGCCGCCAGCCGGTTCCATATCCTGCGCTTCAGCAGTTACGCTGCGCTCATGATTGAAGAAGGCCGGGAACCCAGCAGCGATACGAGTACCACGTCCGCGGACATGACCGAAGCGCTCGACGCCGTGAAAGCCTCCTCACCGGGGCTGGCCGCACAGATCGACGCCGCAGGGGTGTCGCCTGACAAGCTGGCTGACGCGCACGGTAGAGCCACGTCCGGCGAACATGAGGCGGCACAGCCTGCAGCCGAGCAGGGGAGTGAGCAGGCCTAGCCGGCCGAGTCCGACCACTGGCGCGTAGTGCTGGGGGCCCAAACGCGATCACCGCCTTCCAGGAACCGGCTACCTTGTGCGAAGTGTAGGCTAAGTTTACCCTCTTTAAGGTGAGGCTCGCCTTAACGCGGTCGTGGGCCAAGTGACCTGCTATCTGCGACTGCACGAGATCGCGGTAGCGGTGCATGCTGTTACCGCTGGCACCGACTGGGACGAATGCGCGCGGCTCTGGCGAGCCGCGCAGGGGGTCGGCGGCCGCGACCTCGCGCTCGACGCGATGCCGGTCACCGCGATCGACATCGACGACCTGCTGGCGACCGACTTGTCACCATTTGCCGGGTTGATCCTGGCCGGACGCAGCGATCAAACCCTGCTAGCGGCGATGCAGGACAAGCTTTGGGACTTTTTCGACCAGCAGCGTGTGCTGGTGTTCAGCGGTCAATTGACCCACGACTGGCTGCCGGGTGCGACGGCCTTCGAGCTCAACCCCGCGGCGGACGTCAAGCCGGGACCACCCCGGCTCTCCGGGCATCCGGTGTTCTCCGGCGTCTCGGCTCACGATCTCGCCGCGGGCTTTCTGTACACGAACGGGTGGCACCGCCCGCCGGCCGACGCCGACGTGATCGCACGCCGTGCGGATGGCACGCCCGGGGCTTACGTGGACCGAACATCGACCGCGGGCACGGTGTTGCTGCACAGCGGGGCGAATCTGCTGGCCAACGCCACCACGGACAGCTCCGCTGCGCGGATCGCGTCGCAGCTCGTCGAGTGGGTACGGCTGGAGGCTCGTCGGTGAGAAGCGGCGGTAGACGCGTGTTGGCGCTCGCCAGCGGCTCGGCCGCCGAGACTCGAACCTTCGCCGCGTACCGCCGTTGGCTGGTCGATGTCGTCGACACCCGGCACGCCGTGGCGCTCGCCGGCGCCGATGTCGTATGGGTCCCCGAGGGCACCCCACGGCGGCGGCTCACTGCGCTTGCGCCCGCCTTGAACGGGGTGCTGGACAGTGGCGGCGCGGTCTTGCTGTTCGGCGACCACCAAGCCGGCTGGCCCGCGCACGCCCGGTGGACCTTCCGGCCGGCCGGAGGTGGCGGGCAGACCACGATCGGCGCGGCCTGGTGGGGTACCGAGATCGGGGCCGCCGCCGCCGCACTGCACCACCACGGCGTGCTGGCGCCGCCCCCCGGTGCCGAAGTTCTCCTCGCGGCCACGGACGGCGCTGCGGTCGCCTACCTGGACCGGACCAGCACCGGAGGCACCACGTTGGTCTCGACCTTTGACCCACTGGCCCACTTCGGCCACACCGGGGCAATCGACGCCACGCGATTCCTCGACGAGCTATTCCCCTGGGTGACGGCAGCCCTCCCTGGTCGGAAGGATGGATCATGAGGCGACGCCGTGCGACGCTCATCCTGCTCGCCGCGTCAGCGCTGCTGGTAAACGCCTGCAGTGGCGCGGAAACCGACACGCCCGATGCGCCGGCCGAGGTCGAGGTGCTGCGGATCGCGGTGCCACGGGACACCGGGCCGCTCAACATCTTCGCCGGCTCGCCCGAGCCGATCGCTGAGCTGGTCTACGACAAGCTCGTCGCGCCCTCACCGTACGTCGACGAGCCCCAGCCGTGGTTGGCCACCGCCGTCCGGGAGGTCGATTCCTCCACCTGGGAGGTCGACCTGCGGCAGGGAGTGAGCTGGCACGACGGGCAGCCGTTCACCGTCGACGACGTGGTCTTCACCTTCGAATACATGAAGGTGGCACCCACGGGCCGCTGGACCCATCACGTGACCCATATCCCGACGATCAGCGAAATCACTGCGGTTGACACCGACACGGTGCGTTTCAGCTGCGGATTCCCCTGCCCGGAGCTGGGCGAAGTGACGCTGGCCGACCTACCGATCATCCCGAAGCACGTGTGGTCAGCCGTGCCGCCGGACACCGCCAAGGCGGTCAAGACGCTGCCGGTGGGCACCGGGCCGTACCGCCTGGTCGACCACAACCCCACCTCCGGTTACCGCTTCGAGGCCAACCCGACCTACTTCGCCGGGACCCCACGGGTCCGCGAGCTGGTGATGCCGGTGATCGAGGATCCCTCGGCGACGTTCACCGCGTTGCGGTCCGGCGAGATCGACGCGGCGGCCCGGCCGCTTTCCCCGGAGCTGATCGACCAGTTCAGCAACTCAAGCCAGGTCGACGTGGTCAAGACCGCGCCCTTGCAGTTCCCCGAGCTGCGGATGAACTTCGAGCATGTCCCGTTCGAGCAAGCGGAGTTCCGGCGGGCGATCAGCCGTGCTGTGGACCGCGATCAGCTGTTGGAGACGGTGTTCCTCGGCCAGGGCAGGCCGGCGGACAAGGGGTACCCGCATCCGGACGCGCCGTTCGCCAACCCGTCGCTGTCCACGCCGTACGCGCCGGACGAGGCGCGCCAGCTGCTCGATCAGGCAGGTTTCGTCGACCGGGACGGCGACGGGGTGCGCGAGGGGCCGGACGGTCCGCTGCGCTACCAGCTGTTCGTCACCGCCAGCCTGCCCATCGACGTCCGCGCGGCCGAGTTGGTCGCCGAGGACCTGCGCGAGGTGGGGATCGAGGCGCAGGTCACCGGTACCGACGCCGCCACGGTGGCGAACCTGTTCACCACCCGCGACTTCGACCTGGCGATCAGCACGATCACCGCGCACGGCGTCGCCGACCCCGACCAGTTCATCATGTCCCACCTGTCGGGCTACCTCTGGCGCGCGCCGAAGATTCCCTACCCGGAGTTCGACGCCCTGTACGACCAGTGGGAGGCAGCCAGCACCAACGCCGACCGCAACGCGGTGCTGCAGGACATGCAGGCGCTGTTCAACCGGCAGCCGACGTCGATCCCGCTGTACTACCCCGACGAGTACTGGGCATTCCGGGCCGGCAGCTACGGCGGGTGGGTCGAGTCGCCGGGCTTCGGCATCGTGCACAAGTGGTCGCTGCTGCCGCCTGACGTCGCTCGCACCGCCAACGCCGTCGTCGCGCAGCGCTAAATGGGACGGCTCCTGCCCCGCCTGGCGCAGTACGCGCTGGTCGTGTGGGCAGCCGCCACGATCAACTTCGCATTGCCGCACCTGGCGCCGGGCGACCCCGTCGGCTATCTCTACGTCGGCCCGATCCAGGGCCTCACCGAGGAACAACTCGCGCAGATTCGCGCGGGCTACGGGCTGGACCGCCCGATCCTTGAACAGTACGCCGGATTCTGGGCTGGGCTGGTTCGTGGCGACCTGGGAACCTCGGTCGAGCACAACCGTCCGGTCGTCGACCTGTTGCTCGAACGCCTACCGTGGACACTGGCGCTGATCGGGCTGGGGATTCTCGGTGCCACGGTGCTCGGCATCGTGCTCGGGGCGATAGCGGCCTGGTGGCGGGGTAGTCGGCGCGGCCGCCGGCGCGACGTCGGGCTGGTAGCCGGCGTACTGGCCGTTGACTCGATGCCGAGCTTCTGGATCGGCATGATGCTGATCGCCGTGTTCGCAGTGCAGCTCGGCTGGTTTCCCTCCTTCGGCGCCACCGAGATCACGGCGCAGGGAGCCGTGGCGGTCGGCGAGGTGCTGCGCCGTCTCGTACTGCCGGCAGTCACGATCACGCTGGCCATCTTCGGCTCGATCTTCCTCCTGACCCGGGCGTCGATGATCTCCGTTCTGGACGAGCCATTCATCCGGCTGGCGCGGGCCAAGGGGCTATCCGAACGCCGGGTCGCCTTGCGCCACGCGCTTCGCAACGCGCTGCTGCCGGTGTACACCAACGTGACGGTGATCGTGGGTGGGCTGCTGTCGGGCGTGGTCGTGATCGAGACGGTGTTCGCGTATCCGGGGCTGGGCCGGCTGATCTACGAGGCGGTGATCGCACGGGACTACCCGTTGCTGCAAGGCTCCTTCTTGCTGATCACGGTCGGTGTCATCGGGTTGAACCTGCTCGCCGATCTGACCTATCCCGTGCTGGACCCACGGGTACGTCGCGAACTGCCCGTTCGATCATGACCACCAGGGTCGGTGGGTGCATTCTCGCGTTGCTGGGCATCACCGCGCTCACCGCGCCACTGCTCGCGCCCTACGACCCGAACGCGCGGACCGGCACCCCGTTCGGCCGTCCCTCGGCCGCGCACCTGCTCGGTACCAATGACGTGGGCCACGACCTGCTTTCCGAGCTGATCTACGGCGCACGCATCTCGCTGCTGATCGGCGTCGTGGCGGCGCTGGCGGCGACGCTGGCCGGTCTGACCGTCGGGGTGGTGGCCGGGTACGCCCGTGGTTGGCTGGACACCACGCTGATGCGCCTGGTCGACATCGTGCTCGCACTCCCGATACTGCCGCTGGCGCTGGTGATCGGGGTCTTCCTCGGTCCGGGGTTGGGCAACCAGATCCTGGTGATCTCGGCGGTGATCTGGGCTCCGGTGGCGCGCGAGCTGCGCGCCCAGGTGCTGTCGTTGCGCGAACGCGACCACATCCAGGCGTTGCGTGCGATGGGCGCCGGTGCCGGTTACGTCCTGGGCCGCCACGTCGTACCGGCAGTCGCGCCCCTGGTCGCGCCCCAGTTCGTGCTCGCAACCAAGAACGCGATCCTGCTCGAGTCGTCGCTGGCGTTTCTCGGTCTGGGCGACGTGACAGCCAAGAGCTGGGGCACGATGCTGTCGCTGGCGCACTCCCGCAGCGCCTTCTTGACTGATGCGTGGCTGTGGTGGGTGGTCCCGCCAGGCCTGGCGATCGCCGCCACGGTGCTGGCCTTCGCGCTGCTGGGTTACGCCTTCGAGGAGCGGGCCAGGCCCGCGCTGCGCGACCGGCCGTCGAGGCCAAGGATCCCGGACAGGGCGATGCCGGTGCCCACGACTGCAGCGCACCCGCTGATGATCGCTGATCTCACCGTCAGCTATGGCTCTGGGGTGGATCGGGTGCTGGCCGTCGACCATGTGAGCCTGTCGGTGGCGGCCGGCGAGCTGCTCGGGCTGGTCGGCGAGTCGGGCAGCGGTAAGTCGACGATCGCCGCCGCCGCGTGCGGCATGCTGCCGACCGCGGCAGTCGTCGAGGACGGTCACGTGATTGTGTGCGGACACGACCTGGCGACGTTGCCCCGCGACAAGCTCCGAGCACTGCGCGGCGATCGGGTGGCGCTCATACCCCAGGAGGCGATGAGCGCGCTCAACCCGGTCCTGACCATCGGAGACCAAATCGCCGAAGCCATCACCGCCCACCGGCCGGTGCACACCCCGCAGGCACGAGCCAGCGCCGCAAAGCTGCTGGCGCTGGTAGGGCTCGATCCAAAACGCAGCCGCGACTACCCGCACCAGCTCTCCGGTGGTATGCGCCAACGGGTCGTGATCGCCATGGCGCTGGCCAATGACCCGGCCGTGGTGATCGCCGACGAGCCGACCAGCGGCTTGGATCTACTCGTGCAGGCCGACGTGCTCAACCTGCTCGACGATCTGCGCCGGCGGTTGGGTCTCGCGCTGCTGGTGATCTCCCATGACCTGCCGGTGATCGAACGGATCGCTGACCGCATCGCGGTCATGCGCGCGGGGCAGCTGGTCGAGGTCGGCCGGCGCCACGAGATCGTCACCGCGCCCAAGCACCCCTACACGCGACACCTGCTGGAGACAATTCCCCGGCTTCAGCTGCCCGCATCACGGGTCACAGGGGCAGAGTCGAGCAGCCGATGACCCCTCTGCTGACCGTCGAGAACCTGACCGTCAGCTTCCGGCGGCGCGGTTCGGCGCAGCGGCTCACCGCGTGCCAGCAGGTGAGCTTTCACATCGATGCTGGCGAGACGGTCGGTCTGGTCGGTGGTTCGGGCGCCGGGAAATCGACCATCGCGCGCGCCGTCGTCGGCTTGGTCCGCCCCGACCATGGTCGGATCATCTTCGACGGCGCCGAGCTCCGGAGTTCCCGGCACGGGATGGGACGCCACATCCACCTGGTGTTCCAGGACCCGTATGCATCGCTGCCGCCTACCCTGACGGTCGGGTCCGTCGTTGCCGAACCACTGGTGTTTCACCGGATGGCCGCGCGGGACCGGCGGCAGGAGATCGTGGCGGGCGCGCTCACCGCGGTTCATCTGACGCCGGCGCAGCGCTTCCTGCCGCGCTACCCACATCAGCTGTCCGGCGGGGAACGCCAGCGGGTGGCCTTCGCGCGGGCGCTGGTGACCCGACCCCGGGTGATCCTCGCCGACGAGCCGACCCAGATGCTCGACGGGTCGCTGCGCGCCGAGCTGGCCGACCTGCTCGACGAGCTCCGTTCGGTGCACGGGGTGGCGGTGCTGCACATCACCCATGACTTGGCGCTGGCGCAGCGCTCGTGCGACCGGCTGGTCGTCCTGCAAGCTGGTCAGGTCGTGGAGCAAGGCGCGACCGGCGTGCTGCTGTCTCGACCCGAGCATCCGTACACCGCCGCGCTGATCGATGCCGCACGGGCACTCTCGGCTCCGAGGAGGTAGCGAAATGAACACCCACGCCGGAGGCAACACCGACGCCAGAGGCCGCACAATGCCTATTGCTGTCCTGGATATGGACATCCGCAATCCTGAGGGTGGCGAGTGGGCTGACCGGGTTGACCGGCTCGACTGTTACGCGCTCGGGTCAACTGATGTGACCCGGTATCAGGCGCTGATCATCACGCCGAGTGTCGACCAGGAGTATCTCGCCACAAAGCGTCACATCATCAGGAGCTACCTCGACGGTGGCGGCGTGGCCGTTTTCGGTGGTCACCTTTACCGGGAGTGGTTGCCCGGCGCATCTGCCTTCGTCCCGCTGGCGAACCGGTCGTTGGCTGCTTATCGCGTCACGGAGGTCGCGGATCATCCCCTCTTCCGCGGGAAGGGGCCCGACGAGTTGACCTTCCGGCGCGGGGTCGCCGGCTTCTTCGCCCGCGGGCACCACCCGCTCCCGGCCGGCGCCGAGGTCCTCACCCGGCTGTCCGGCGGCGAGCCGTCGACCTATCTGGACCGGGTGTCGACCGCGGGCACGATCGTCGTCCAGGCGACCACCGACCTGCTGGGCTGGTGCGGCGAAGCACTCCTCGACTGGGTCATCGCCGAGTCGGCCCAGCGCCGAACCAGCGTCCCGCACGAGCCGCGCGGCCTCGCCGCCGTCCACGGTGGCTCCGCCCAGCACCATCGTGCGCTCACCGAGCCGAAGTACGCCCAGCACCTCACCGGAGGACTGATCTACCTTCCCGAGCTGGCCGACACCGACCTGACCGTCTACCGCGGGCTGCTCATCCCGGAGCGCATGCATCGCGGCCTGCTCGACCGCGCCGCCGGCCGGATCTCGGAATTACTCGACGCCGGTGGGACGGTGATCGCATTCAGCGGCGGCGAGCCGATCCCGGAGTTTCTTCCGGGCGTGCGCTGGCAGCACCGGCCGACCAACTACTGGTGGTGGCTGGAACTAGGATCCGACCTTGGTGTCCGCATTGCGGCGGCGGAGCACCCGCTGTTCCAACGGCTCACCCTACGGGACTGCACGTGGCACTACCACGGGGTACTCGAACCCCCGAACGGCGCGCAGGTGTTGGTTGAGCTGACCAGCGGGGAGGCGCTTCTCTATGTCGATCAGGTATCCACAGCGGGCACCATCGTGGTGTCCACACTGGACCCGATCAGCCACTATGGCGGCTATTTCATGCCGGCCACTGAGCGATTCCTCGATGGCTTCCTGCCCTGGGCCGCCGATACCGTCCATCCAGTTACTGTGGGATGACCATTGAGCCGCCGCCCGAGTCAATAGCAACCCCTTGTTCACCGAATAGATGCCATTCTGGCCCAGCCAACCAGGAAGGTGCGATATCGGGTAACAAGCAAGCCGCGCAGCGCGACATTAATGATGGCGGTATTCACTATGATTTGACCTTCCCGGCGTATTCTGAGACCGAAGAGGAGGACCGATGATCGAACCGGAGCGCGTCGAGGCCGGCTTGCCGGACCTGGACCGCACGGACGATCCTCGGGGCGGGGCCACAGCGTGGGCGCTGCTGGCGGTGGGCCTGGTCCTGCTTGCCGCGATCATCATCGCAGTGATCTTGATCTAGTACGAGTCTCGCGGTATCTATGTCGTGAATTCGACGCCACCGACGTTTCGAGCGCCTTTGGATGTCGAGGACGTCTAGTTCACGAGACGCGGCGGCCTGACGGTGATCACCCGCGGAAGGCGGATGAGCTACCGCACGCCGGCAGCCCAGATGACTGCCAGGACAATGCCGACAATCAGCACCACGCCTACTGCCAGCAGTGCCCACGCTGCGGCCCCACCGCGGGGATCGTCCGTGCGGTCCAGCTCCGGCAAGTGGATCTCGACGGGCTCCGGCCCGATCATCAGTCCTCCTCGTCGGTCTCCGCCACGGGAGGCGGAAGGGCCGCATCAACCCGCGCAAGCTATACCCGCCGGTATGTCATTGACTACCGTTTGCTGATCGGCTCACCCACAAGTCGCGGTTGCCCACGTCCCCTTGGCGTTGCGGTGTTAGTCGCCAACGGCTTCTCATCCGCGCTGCTGGGCCTCCAGTAGCGCGGCCAGCTTCGCCTCGGCGACATCAAACAAGGGATCCAGCGCTTCCTGCTCCACCGCTAGGCATTCAGCGATCAACTCGGCTGGCAGGCCAGCCTCGCGTAGCCGCAAGGCCAGCGAGTACGAGCCCGGCAAGTGCCACATCGCCTCCGCCCGCCGCGGCGGGCGGGCGGTCACCCCGTCGCTCGCGGTAGGCGAGCTCAGACAGTCCAAGCGGATCACCGAACGCTCGCGGTCGCCTTCGTCAACGGCTGGGCTTCGACAGCCCTGATCGTCTCGGTGAGCTGGTCGAGCGCCATGAGGAAATGGTGTGAGGCGGGGCAGGAAATGCGTACGTGCTCTATCTCCCCGTCAGTGCTGTTGAGGGTGAATCGATCGATCACCGTTACCGGTAGGGAGCGCTGCGGGCAGGAAAGGGTCGACATGGCTGCCTCCTCCGATCGTCGGGGTTCGCTTACCTGGATGAGGATGCGTGCGACGGGGTGCGGCGATGCGAGTAATCGACTACTCGGATCGGGCCGGGGCGGGTACGCAGGCGACGTTCAGTCGCCGCGGAGCAGGGCAATCCCCCAACTCACCGACCCGGCGGGCGGCCGCGGTGAGCAGCACCGGATCCGGTACCAGGTCGGATTCAAGGGCCAACAATGCCCGGCGCAGGGTGTCGCCGGCTCGCCGTGCGCCAGTAGCGGCCAGCGCGCACGCGATCTGACCGCGCAACCGTCGAGCGTGCAGCTGGCCCATCTGCGCCCACTGCACCTCGCCGTAGAGGGGATGGGCCAACCGGGCCTGCAGGCGCCGCCTGTCGGGGTACACCTCGACCAGTCCTCGCGCCTCGACCTGCTCCACGGCCGCTGCATCGGTCAGCCCCGCCAGCAGCGGCACGCCCAGCGGCTCGCCGAAGGCCAGTACCTCGAGTACCGCTCGCTGCGCGTCGGGTAGCCGGCCGATCCGGCTCCGCACCAGCTCTACCAGCCCTGGTGACAATTCCGGCCTACCCGACCACTGCCAAACCCCGGCGACCTGGCGCAACCGAGTCGATTCCAGCTCGCCGTCGACCAGCTGCCGCAGATACAGCACATTACCCCGGGTCGCCGCGGTCAGCGCCTCCCGGGCCAGCCGGGTCTTACCCACTCCTGCGGGCCCGGCCAGGACGACCCCGGCCGGCGCATCCCGGCGGGTGGTCAGCCCGCTGATCAGAGTCAGATCCTCGGACCGACCGGTCAACGGCCACCTCGCGGCCACACCCGAATGGTAGAGCCGGCAGGGTGCTCTGAGGTGGGCTCCAGCGAGGTCGCCGCGCCGCCCGTGCGACCCTGGCCGGGTAACCAGCTCAGCCACGCTTGTCTCCCCCGGCGGGCGCACGATGGCAGTCGAGACTTTTCCACGAGAGGGTTACTGTGAAGCACGTCGGTTACAGAAAGCGGCCGTTCGACCCTCTTCGCGGCACAACGGGCGCGAAAGCGGCGCACAGGTGTCAGCAATGGGGGTAACCGTCCGCTTGAAAGCCACTCAGCGTTGACTTCGCACGTTAGCGGGACCCGCTTGAGGGTATCCACCTCCGGGATCAGTTTTTACCTGTGGCTAACCGATCTCGGGCCGAGCGGTAACCACGTGCTCCGTAGCGTCTGTGCCATGACCCGGCAACTCACCCCCGGCCGCGACGGCAACGACTTCCCGCGGCTGCGGATCGGAAGCAACAGCGCGCTGACCGCAGACCTTGGCGGCGATTTGGGTGTGCGACCCGGCGAGTCGGACCCGGCACGGATGCTGTGTGCGGTCCTGCTGCTCGCAGCCGCGACGATCGTCATAGTGCTGACGCTGGTCTGGTGGCTGGTCTGAGGTTGCGCTGTCAAGCACACGTTCAGTCAGACAGCGGCGATCCCGCTCCTTCGGCTCGGGTGGTGCCCGTGCGGCCCCGTCCGGTCGCCGCCAGCGGCGCGGCGATGTCTTCGAGGGAGCGACGTTCGGCCGCCACGCCGAAGGCCACCGCGACGAGCCCACCGGCGATCATCACCACCGCACCGAGTAGGTAGCCGAGGAAAAGCTTGAACGGTTGCGTGCCATCACCGATGAGTGCCCCATAGATGACCGGACCGAGCGCACCGAAGCATTGCGCGATGGCAAAAAACACCGCGATCGCCTTCGCCCGCACTTCAAGCGGGAAGATCTCGCTGACCGTCAGGTATGCGGAGCTGGCGCCGGCCGACGCGAAGAAGAAGATCACGCACCACGCGATGGTCTGAGTGACCGCGGTGAGCAACCCGGCGTTGAACAAGAAGGCGCTGATCCCCAGGAGGACCCCGGACGTGATGTACGTACCGGCGATCATGGTCTTGCGGCCGATGGTGTCGAAGAAGTGTCCGATGGCCAATGGGCCGATGAGATTCCCCACGGCGAAGGCGAGAAGGAATATCGGCGTCGACGTCGCCGCCACGCCATAGAATTTCCCCAGTACCAGGGTGTAGGTGAAGAAGATGGCGTTGTACAGGAATGACTGGCTGATCATCAGTGATGCGCCGAGCACTGCCCGCCTCGGGTATTCTCGGAACAGCACCCGAGTCAGCGCGAGGTAACCGATCTTATCGGCGGGCCGCAGCTCGATCGCTTTGCTCTGGTCGACCGGCGGCAGCGTCTTTCCGGACTGCTGCACCTCGTGTTCGATGTAGGAGATGGAGTCCTCGGCAGCCTGCGAGCGACCGTTCATGACCTGCCATCGAGGGCTTTCCGGCAGGTTACGCCGTACCAGCAGGATCACCAGACCCAGCACCGGGCCCATCAGGAAGCCGATGCGCCAGCCGATGCTGGGGTCCATCACATTCAGCAGGATGAATGTGCCGATCGTCCCGATGGCAGCGCCGGCCCAATACGTGCCGTTTACCGCGATGTCCACCCGGCCACGGAAACGGGCCGGGATCAACTCGTCGATTGCGGAGTTGATCGCCGCATACTCACCGCCGATACCCATGCCCGCGATGAAGCGGGTGGCGTAGAGGAAGACGAGCCAGCCGGTCCCGTTGCCCAGGGTCAACGCTGTCAGGCCGCTGCCGAACAGGTAAATGGCCAGAGTGAGCAGGAACAGATTGCGGCGACCCAACCTGTCCGACATCTGGCCGAACAGCAACGCGCCGGCGACTTCGCCTGCCAGGTACACCGTCGCAAGGAGACCGATTGCCGTGGAGGAAAGGTTGAGCGTCTCGGGTGTATTCAGCACGGCTGCGATAGAGCTCGCCACGGTGATCTCGAGGCCGTCGAGGATCCACGCCACCCCGAGGGCGACCACGATCCGGGTATGGAACGGCGACCAGGGCAGCCGGTCGATCCTCGCCGGAATCAGGCTGCGCACCACACCGGGCGCCACGTCCCTTGCGATGGTCATCGCCAACCTCCCGGCGGCGGGTGGTACCGGAAATACCCGAATAGATCGCCTCATATTCCGCTGGTCCACCGCCGATGCGGGATCCTGCACGAGTGAGCGACACGCGCAACTGGGGTTGGCCGTTGCGCAACGCTCGGTCCGCCGCGGTGCGTCGGTGGCAGCGGAGGTTGGCCGACGAGCGTGCAGAGGCCAAGGTTTACCGCGACCTCGCCGCTCGGCGCTCCGGGGAGGAGCGGCAGGTTCTACTCGGGTTGGCCGAGGCGGAGGCCCGTCATGCCGCCCACTGGGAACGCCTGCTGGGCGACGACGTGGTGCCGGCCCGCCGCGGTCGGGTCCGCATGCGGTTGCTCGCGTTGCTCGCCCGCCGGCTCGGCTCGGTCTTCGTACTTGCGCTGGCCCAGCAGGCGGAAAGCCGGTCGCCTTACGAGTTCGATTCTGACGCGACCCGAGCGATGGCGGCCGACGAGCGCATCCACGCGGAGGTGGTGCGTGGGCTGGCCGCGCGAGGCCGGGCGCGGGTGTCGGGCACCTTCCGCGCCGCCGTATTCGGCGCGAACGACGGCCTGGTCAGCAACCTCGCTCTGATAGTGGGGGTCACCGGCGGCGGGGCGAACGCGCCCACGGTGCTGCTCACCGGTTTGGCCGGACTGCTGTCGGGCGCGCTGTCGATGGGGGCCGGGGAGTACCTCTCGGTGCGCTCGCAGCGGGAGCTGCTCGCCGCCTCGACCCCCGACCCCGAGACCCAGCACCTAGTCCCCCACCTCGACGTCGACGCCAACGAGCTCGCCCTGGTGTACCGGGCGCGCGGTATTCCCGCTGACGAAGCGCAGCGCCGCGCGGAAGCACTGCTGCGTGAGCAGCCCTTCGACCCCAGACCCGTCCCAGGCGCCGACGGCGACCAGCACGAGGTGGTGGGCACCGCGCTGGGCGCGGCGCTGTCCAGCTTCGCCTTCTTCGCGTCCGGAGCTGCGGTGCCCGTGCTGCCGTTCCTACTCGGGCTTACCGGCACTGCCGCACTCACCACGGCCATGGTCCTTGTCGGGCTGGCGCTGATGCTCACCGGTGCCACCGTCGGCCTGCTGTCCGGCGGCTCGCCGGTGCGCCGCGCGGTGCGCCAACTCGCGATCGGTGCAGGCGCGGCCGCCGCGACCTACCTGCTGGGCGTGCTGTTCGGCGCCACCCTCAACTGATCACCGGACTCGGTTGAGCGGCGACCGGATGCCGTTGGCGGCGATCTGTCCCGGTGGACGACGCCGTCAGCTCCCAGCATCGGGCTGCGGGTCGCTGGACGCGACCGCGTCGCGGGCTCGCTGCCAGGAATTGCGGATCTCCGCTTCCGCTTCGGCACGGCCCACCCAGTGGGCACCCTCGACGCTCTTGCCGGGCTCCAGCGCCTTGTACACCTCGAAGAAGTGCTGGATTTCCAGCTTGTGGAACTCGTCGAGGTCGTCAAGGTCACGCAGAGACTCCATCCGTGGATCGGACGCGGGTACCCCGATCACCTTGTCGTCACCCCCCTGCTCGTCGCGCATGCGGAACATGCCGATCGCCCGGCAGCGGATCAGGCATCCCGGGAAGGTGGGCTCGCGCACCAGTACCAGTGCGTCCAGTGGGTCGCGGTCCTCGCCGAGGCTGTCCTCGATGAAGCCGTAGTCAGCAGGATACTGGGTAGCGGTGAACAGCGTGCGGTCCAGCCGGATGCGGCCCGTCCGGTGGTCCATCTCGTACTTGTTGCGCTGACCTTTGGGAATCTCGATCGTGACGTCGAACTCCACGCGTGCCCTCCCTTGACTAGCCCCAATTGTTGCGCTGAGAGCAGTCCAGGACCGCGAGCGGGCTCGTCGGAGGAGCTGCCTATCCGTGCCGGGCGCCGGCACAGTGCCGGGGCAATCTATTTTCTTCACCGACGCCGCATGTAGGTGGTGAGGAGACAGCCTCGTGTCGGGACTCGGTGGCCGGATTGCTGCCGCGTTGCGCCTGCCCGCCCAGCGCGGTAGGCGGATCGCGGTGGTCATAGCCGTCCTGCTGCTCGCGATGGCGGTGGGGACTGGCGTCGGGCTCGGCGCCCCCGTGCTGGCAGCGCGGCTCGCCGCGACCGGCGCGGTCGCCTCAATCGCGCCACCACCCGCGCCTGCGGTCGTGCAACCGGCGCTGCGCCCATCGACCGTCGATGGCCTCGAGCCGACCCCCGACGGGGTCAGCGCCGTGCTGGATCCGCTGGCCGCGGCGGGCGGGCTTGGCACGCTGTCCGGGCAGGTGGTCGATCCGGTGACCGGCACGGTGCTCTGGCAGCGGGACCCGACGGCGGCGCTGGTGCCCGGATCGACGGCCAAGCTGCTCACCGCGTCCGCCGCGCTG
Organism: Pseudonocardiaceae bacterium; assembly: GCA_050699875.1. Taxonomy (GTDB): domain Bacteria; phylum Actinomycetota; class Actinomycetes; order Mycobacteriales; family Pseudonocardiaceae. The sequence continues at coordinate 19,667 of JBOHFX010000177.1, read as the reverse complement.
CTCGCGCTGGATCACCGAGCACGGTGGCGCACCACGGTGCTGGCCGGCGCCGAGCCGGGCACCGTGGTGTTGGTCGGCGGTGGTGATCCGACCCTTGCCGCGGCGCGTTCCGGCACCGCGACCAGCTACCCGGGTGCCGCCCGGCTGGACGACCTGGTCAGCCAGGTGCAGATGCAGATGCAGGCAGCCGGGCACGGCCCGATCCGTCGCGTCCTGGTCGACGTGCACCGCTATGTCGGTGACGCCTTGGCGCCGGGCTGGTTGCCCGCCGACGTGGCCGGCGGCTACATCGCGCCGATCGTGCCGGTGATGCTCGACGGGGCCCGTGCCGATCCCACCCAGGATGTCTCGCCGCGAGCCGCGAAGCCCGCCACCGCGGCGGCCGCGGAACTGGCCCGCCGGCTCGGTGCCGACGCCGACAGCGTCGCCGTCGGCAGCGCCGTACCTGGGGCGGCGGTGCTCGGCGAGGTGTGGTCCGCGCCGGTGCACGACCTGGTTGCCACCACGCTCCGGCAATCGGACAACGTGCTCGCCGAAGCGCTGGCCCGGGAAGTGGCCCACGCAACCGGCGCGCAGCCGTCCTTCTCCGGGGCCTCCCAGGCGGTTTTGACCGTGCTGAGCAGCCACGGCTTCGACGTCAGCGGTACCACCCTGATCGACGGCAGTGGGCTGTCGACCGGCAACGCCGTCCCGGTAAGGCTGCTCACCGAGCTGCTGGGTGCGGCCGCCGCACCCGATGAGTCGCAGCGGCGGACCGCCGCCCTGCGACCGCTGCTGGTAGGCCTCCCGGTGGCCGGCGGCAGCGGCACACTGGTCGACCGCTACCACGGCATGGCGGCGGCCGGCCGAGGCTGGGTACGTGCCAAGACCGGCACCCTGACCGGCGTCAGCAGCTTGGCCGGCACCGTATTGGGTGCCGACGGCAGGGTGCTGGTGTTCGCGCTGCTGTCCAATGGTCCCAATCCGGTGTCGGTTCGCCCGCGGCTGGACGCGCTGGCAGCTGGACTGAGGTCATGCGGTTGTCATTAGTCCGCGCTAGCGTCGTCGGTATGGGACATTCCGCGCTCGACGTTCCGCCGGCACCTACCCGGGGCCCGAACAGCTCTCCGATCGACTGGGCGGTGGCCGACCGCACCGCGCAACGCCTGCTGCCGACCGGCCCCGCGGTGCCCGCCGGGGAGGCGGTGGCGGCGGTGCGCCGGTTGCGCACCTTATCGATCACCGCCGAAGAACACGTGCGGAAACTCACCGGGCTCGACGACGGCCTCTCGCCGCGCCCAGCCGACGTGGTGGATCGACCGGGGTGGGTGGAGGCGGCGACCGAAGGCCTGTCCCGGCTGCTGGCCGACTACCGGGTTCCGGACAGCAGACCGCGCCGCGTGCTGGCCACCACTGCAGGCGTGCAGGTGGGGGTCGCGATGGCGTTCCTGGCTTCCCGGGTACTCGGCCAATACGACCCATTCGGTGGGCCGTCGGAAGATCCTGGACGGTTGCTGCTGGTGGCCCCCAACGTGATCACTGTGGGGCGCACCCTGGACGTCCCGGCCGACGAGTTCTGGATGTGGGTATGCCTGCATGAGGCCACCCACCGGTTGCAGTTCAACGCCGTGCCGTGGCTGCGCGCGCATTTCGCCAACCAGGTGCAGTCGTTCGTTTCCGCCACGGAGGACCCGGACACCGTCGCCAAGATGATCGGCAAGCTGCCCACGGCACTGCGCGGCGCCCGGCGCGGCGAGGCGTCAGATGCGCTGGGTGTGCTGACCCTGCTGCAAGGCCCCGAGCAGCGGGCGGTGCTGGACCGGTTGATCGCCCTGGCCACCCTGCTGGAAGGGCATGCAGACCACGTCATGGACGCCGTCGGGCCGTCGGTGGTGCCCTCGGTACGGCTGATCCGCCAGCGATTCACCGCCCGCAGGCAAGGCGGCGGGATCGCCGAGCGGATCATTCGGGCTGTGCTCGGCATCGACGCCAAGCTGCGCCAGTACGCCGAGGGTGCCGCGTTCACCGGACACGTGGTGGATGTCGTCGGCATGGACGGGTTCAATACGGTGTGGACCTCGCCGGAAACGCTGCCCACTCGCGCCGAGATCACCGATCCGGCGGCGTGGCTGTATCGCATGGCGCTGGCCTGACACCAGCACCGCACCCGGCGGTCAGCCAGGTGCGCGCTGCGGTCCGCCGGTTCCTGCACGCCCATCACCTGGGGGACAACCGGGGCACCGGGCACACCAGGGACGCTGTCGCGGTGGCCTGCTCCGGCGGGGCCGATTCGCTGGCGCTGGCCGCTGCGACCGCGCACTGCGCCGGGCGGGTGGGCCTGGCGGTGCACGGTCTGGTCGTCGACCATCAGCTGCAGCCGGGTTCAGCGGGAGTGGCACAGGCGGCCGCCGAGACGCTCCGCCGGCTCGGCTGTGCCGCGGTGGAGATCCTGCACATCACCGTGAACGGTCCGGGGGGGCCAGAAGCAGCGGCCCGCCGGGCCCGGTACGCGGCGCTACGCGAAGCCGCGCCGGCCGGTGCGCTGGTTCTGCTGGGGCATACCCTCGACGACCAAGCTGAGACGGTCCTACTAGGGCTGGGCCGTGGCTCAGGCCCCCGATCGCTGGCGGGGATGCGGGAGCTTGACTCGCCCTGGGGCCGGCCCCTGCTCGGCGTGCGCCGGACTGTCACCGCTGCGGCCTGCGCTGCGCTGGGCCTGGCCCCGTGGGTCGACCCGCACAACGCCGATCCCCGGTTCCAGCGGGTCCGGTTGCGCACCGAGGTGCTGCCGCTACTGGAGGATGTCCTTGCCGGTGGGGTGGCACCGGCGCTGGCTCGCACCGCCGCACAGCTGCAGGAGGATCTCGACGTGCTCGACGCGCAGGCTTGCGGAGTGCTCGACGCGGCGCGCCGAGACGGCGACCTGGACGTGGCCCAGCTTTCCCCGACGCCGCCCGCGTTGCGCCGCCGGGTGCTGCGGCGCTGGCTGCTCGACGCCGGGGTGGCCGAGCTGACCGACGCCCATCTGCGCGCCGCCGATGACCTCGTCGGCCGGTGGTCGGGCCAGGGTGCGCTGCGGTTACCCGGTGGTGCCGAACTGGTGCGGGCCCAGGGGAGGCTGCATGTCCGCTGAGGAGTGTTGTCGGGGTTTCCCGGAGCCGGATGGCGCTGCTCCTCCGGATGGCGCTTTGTATCCCGGGGACATCGCCTCCGTGCTCGTTACCGAGCAGCAGCTCCGGTGCCGCATCGCGGAGCTTGCGCAGCAGGTGGCCGCCGATTTCCGGGCCGAGCACGGCGACGGCGACCTGCTGCTCGTCGGTGTGCTCAAAGGCGCTGTGATGTTCATGACCGACCTCGCCCGAGCGTTGCCCATCCCGGTGCAGTTGGAGTTCATGACGATGGCCTCGTACGGCTCGGCGACCTCGTCCTCAGGGATCGTGCGGATCCTCAAGAACCTCGACCGCGACATCGCCGGCAGCAACGTGCTCATCGTGGAGGACATCATCGACTCGGGCTTGACGCTGTCCTGGCTGCTGCGCAACCTGGCAACGCGGCACCCGCACTCGTTGGAGGTGTGTGCGCTGCTGCGCAAACCGGACGCAGCCCGAATCGACGTGCCGGTGCGCTACGTCGGCTTCGACATCCCGCAGGAGTTCGTCGTCGGCTACGGTCTGGACTACGGCGAGCGGTACCGTGACCTGCCCTACATCGGCACCCTGGAGCCCAAGGTCTACGCCGACTAGCGGTTCCCCGGCCACCCATCAGTGGTGTACTCCGGGACGCCAACAGGAACTCTGGGGAGGGTTCACGCCGTTGATGCAGCGTCAACTCCGGTTCATCCATCGACCGACGGTCAGGCCCGCCGGGTAGGGTGGAGGCAAAGGGAGTGCTGTGCTGTCCTTCGGTGGTATGGGAGCACTATCCGGTATCAACACAGGCAGCACTGACAGCACAGTCACCTCAAGAGGGTCGGGCAGCTCAGGAGGGTCGAGGCCATCAAGGGCCGTAGCCGAATGGACCGCAAGAAACTTCTCCGCAACCCGCTGTTGTGGGTATTGGCCGGGTTGCTACTTTACTTCGCCTTCGGCTTCCTGCTCGACGACACCCGAGGGTATAGCCAAGTCACCACGTCGCAAGCGTTGCAGCAGCTCAGCACGAACAATGTCAAGCAGGCAACACTTGAGGACAAAGAGCAGCGACTCCGCCTCACCCTGGAGCGTCCGGTAGAGGGAGTCCAGGGCACCAAGGTGCTCACCCAGTACCCCGCGCAGAGCACCAGCCAGATCACCCAGGCGTTGCGCGACGCGCAACTTCCCAGTGGCTGGGACACCAAGGTTACCCAGCAATCGCTGCTGTTCCAGGTGCTGATCTACCTCATCCCGCTTGGCCTGTTGCTGTTGCTGCTGATGTGGATGATGAACAACGCCCAGGGTGGCGGCAACCGGGTGCTCAACTTCGGAAAGTCCAAGGCCAAACAGCTCAACAAGGACATGCCCAAGACCACCTTCGCCGACGTCGCGGGAGCCGAGGAGGCCGTCGAGGAGCTGGAGGAGATCAAGGACTTCCTCGCCAACCCGGCTCGTTACCAGGCGCTCGGGGCCAAGATCCCCAAGGGTGTGCTGCTCTACGGCCCGCCTGGCACCGGCAAGACACTGCTGGCTCGCGCAGTAGCCGGCGAGGCCGGGGTGCCGTTCTACTCGATCTCCGGTTCGGATTTCGTGGAGATGTTCGTCGGGGTGGGGGCGTCCCGGGTTCGCGACCTGTTCGAGCAGGCCAAGCAGAACGCCCCGTGCATCATCTTCGTCGATGAGATCGACGCGGTAGGCCGGCAGCGTGGCGCCGGCCTCGGCGGCGGGCACGACGAACGCGAACAGACCCTCAACCAGCTGTTGGTGGAGATGGACGGCTTCGACGCGCGCGGCGGCATCATTCTCATAGCCGCGACCAACCGCCCGGACATTCTGGACCCGGCCTTGCTACGACCCGGCCGCTTCGACCGCCAGATCCCGGTCGCCGCGCCGGACATCCGCGGCCGTCGTGCCATCCTCGACGTGCACTCCAAGGGCAAGCCGTTGGCTCCTGGCGTCGACCTTGACGGGCTGGCCAAGCGCACCGTCGGCTTCTCCGGAGCCGATCTGGCCAACGTGATCAACGAGTCGGCGCTGCTCACCGCCAGGGAAGGCGGCCAGGTCATCGACGGCGCCGCACTGGAGGAGGCGGTCGACCGGGTGATCGGCGGCCCCCGCCGCAAGAATCGAATCATCTCCGAGCAGGAGAAGAAGATCACCGCCTACCACGAAGGCGGTCACGCCTTGGCGGCCTGGGCGATGCCGGACATCGACCCCGTGTACAAGCTGACGATCCTGCCCCGCGGACGCACCGGCGGGCACGCGCTGGTAGTGCCCGAGGACGACAAGCAGCTGATGACCCGGTCGGAGATGATCGCGCGACTGGTGTTCGCGCTGGGTGGGCGCTCGGCGGAGGAACTGGTCTTCCACGAGCCGACCACCGGGGCGTCTTCGGATATCGAGCAGGCCACCAAGATCGCCCGAGCGATGGTCACCGAGTACGGCATGAGCGCGCGCCTGGGCGCGGTGAAGTACGGCCGCGAGCAGGGTGACCCGTTCCTGGGTCGCTCCGCGGGCCGGCAGCCGGACTACTCCCTGGAGGTTGCGCACGAGATCGACGAGGAGGTGCGGGCACTCATCGAGGCCGCACACACCGAGGCGTGGGAGATTCTCAACACGTATCGAGACATCCTCGACGAGCTGGTCGTTGAACTGCTGGAGAAGGAAACACTGCAGCGCAAGGACCTCGAGCGGGTCTTTGACCGGGTCGAGAAGCGACCGCGGATCACCGCGTTCAACGACTTCGGCGGACGCACCCCGTCGGACAAGCCGCCGATCAAGACCGCTGGTGAGCTGGCCAAGGAGCGCGGCGAGCCGTGGCCGCCGGCGCATCGCGAACCAGCGCCCACGCCGGTGGGTGTGGCGCCTGGTGCAGATGACCTGCCCGGTGGCCCGCCGCACGCCTCGCCGGGCCGTCCTGGCCCCAACGGCGCGGGGCCGCATCCTCCCGGCTATCCAGCGGGCACGGCCAATGGTCACGGCCCGCCGAACCCCAGCTCACCGAAACATGGCGCACCGAACCCCAGCACCCCGAACCCCAGCACCCCGAACCCCAGCACCCCGAACTACGGCCCCCCGAACTACGGCGCACCGCCAGGGTGGCGTTCGGCTACCGAGCCGCCGCCGGCCTGGCGGCGTCCCGCCGCGCCGGATGGTCGACCGCCGGAGATCCCGAGCGACGACCAGCCGCGGTTCGGGGAGGATCGGGACCGCTGAGGCTCACCGGCGGCAGTCGCCGTCACCGGCGCCGTGATGCGCACGGAGGCCCGCCATGACCAACACTGTCAATTCGGGGTGCAGCGTGACCTCGGGCCGGGTCTTCGACGAGGCGCGGGCCGAGGCAGCGGTGCGTGAGCTGCTGATCGCCTGCGGGGAGGATCCGGATCGGGAAGGGTTGCGCGAAACACCGGCTCGGGTTGCGAAGTCCTACCGGGAGATGTTCGCGGGCTTGTTCATTGACCCGGACGTGGTGCTGGAGCGGACCTTCGACGAGGGGCACGATGAGCTCGTACTGGTCCGCGACATCCCGATGTACAGCCAGTGCGAGCACCACTTGGTGCCGTTTCATGGCATGGCGCACGTCGGATACATCCCGAATGAGGCGGGTCGGGTGACCGGGCTGTCCAAGTTGGCGCGACTGGTCGACCTCTATGCCAGGCGCCCGCAGCTGCAGGAGCGGCTCACCTCGCAGGTGGCCGACGCGTTGATGCGCCGGCTGCAACCGCGTGGGGCGATCGTGGTGATCGAGGCCGAGCACCTGTGCATGGCAATGCGCGGCGTGCGCAAACCCGGATCGACCACCACCACGTCGGCCGTCCGCGGGTTGTTCAAGACCAGCGCTTCCTCCCGCGGCGAAGTGCTGGACCTCATGATGCGGAGGTGATCGTGCATCTGGCGCTTCCCTACCCGGGCCGCTGCACTGTGATGGGCGTCCTCAACGTCACCCCCGACTCCTTCAGCGACGGCGGGCGCTACCTAGACCGCGACGGCGCAGTGGCGCACGGCTTGGCGCTGCGCGCGCAGGGAGCCGACCTGGTCGACATCGGCGGCGAGTCCACCCGCCCCGGAGCGCAACGCGTCGACGCAGCCACCGAGATCGCTCGCGTGATGCCGGTACTCCAGCAACTGGCCGCAAGCGGCGTGCCGTGCAGCGTGGACACCACCCGTGCGGCGGTCGCCGAAGCGGCGCTGGAAGCCGGCGCGATTATGGTCAACGACGTGTCAGGTGGTCTGGCAGATCCGGCGATGGCGCCGCTGATGGCCTCCTGCAGGATGCCGTGGATCCTCATGCACTGGCGCGAGCACAGCGCCCGGATGGATGAGCTGGCCAGCTATTCCGACGTGGTCGCCGAGGTACGCGCCGAGTTGGTGGCCCGGGTGGACGCCGCGGTACTCGCCGGGGTGGATCCCGCAGCCCTGGTGCTGGATCCCGGGCTCGGTTTCGCCAAGACGGCGGCTCACAACTGGGCGCTGCTGGGCAACCTGGACGCGCTGACCGAGCTGGGGTTCCCGGTGCTCGTCGGCGCGTCCCGCAAGCGGTTCCTGGGCGCCGTGCTGGCCGCTGCGGACGGTGCACTACGCCCGTGTGACGACCGGGAGGTGGCCACCGCCGCAGTGTCCGCACTGGCCGCCGCTGCCGGCGTCTGGGGAGTCCGGGTGCATGACGTTGCGCCCTCGCGGGACGCCGTCGCGGTCGCCGCAGCCTGGCAGCTTGGAGCGGCGAAGTGCAGCCCGCGGTGAACCCGGAAATCAAGGCTGACCGGATCACCCTCACTGGGTTGCGAGTGCACGGCCGGCACGGAGTGCACGAGCATGAACGTGCGCGCGGGCAGGAGTTCGTCGTCGATGCGACGGTCTGGCTGGACCTCCGCCCGGCGGCTGCCGCTGATCAGCTGTCCGCGACGCTGGACTATGGCGCGTTGGCCCAGCGGGCCGCTCAGATCGTCGGTGGGCAGCCGTGCAACCTGATCGAGACAGTTGCCGCACGGATCGCTACCGACGTGCTGTCCGACCCCCGGGTGCAGGCCGTCGAGGTGACGGTGCACAAACCCGCCGCCCCCCTCCCGCTGCCCTTCACCGACATCGCCGTCACCACCCGCCGCTCCCGCCCATGACCCCCGTCCCTACTTCAACCGCGTTCCGGATGCAGAATGCTGTTATCGGGTACCCCCTGACCGCGTTGTGGATGCAGAATGCTGTTATCGGGGGCGGCGTGGGGTGACTGCCGCGGTGTTGTCGATCGGGTCGAACGTTGGGGATCGGCTGGGGTACTTGCAGGGGTGCATCCGGCTGTTGGGGGATGCGGTGCTTGCAGCCTCGCCGGTGTACACGACGGTGCCATGGGGTGGCGTAACGCAGGATGAGTTCCTCAACGCCGTCCTGCTGGTCGACGACCGGGATGCCGACGCGCGGGAGTGGCTACGCCGTGGGCAGTGTTGTGAATCCGCCGCGCAACGCACCCGAACCGTTCGGTGGGGGCCACGCACCCTGGACGTCGATGTGATCGACGTGGAGCAGATTCGACGGGACGATCCCGACCTGACCCTGCCGCACCCGCGGGCTCACCAGCGTGCCTTCGTGCTGGTGCCCTGGCTCGCGGTGGCGCCGGACGCGGTGCTTACCGGGCATGGCCCGGTCGCGGAGTTGGTGGCCGCGCTGCCGGACGCCGAGCGGCGCAGTGTGCGCCGACGCGACGACCTGGCGCTGGGGTTGGGGTCGCGATGACCTTCACCCGCGCCCGTGACCTGATCACCGCAGGCGCCCTCGCGGCGGTGGTGGTGAACCTGCTGTTGCAGCTGTCCTACGGCGAAATGCCCATGTTGCCGCAGCTGGCCGGGACCACACTGCTCGCCTTCGCGATCGCCGAGGTGGTGCTCGGCTCATCGCTGCGGGCGCGGATCCGGCAGCGACCGGGAACCCGCCCGGTGCAAGCCCTCACCGCGGCGAAGGCCGTCGTACTGGCCAAAGCTTCCTCGCTGGCCGGCGCAATCACCGGCGGAGCCTGGCTAGGGGTACTCGGTTATGTGCTGCCGCTGCGTTCAGAGCTGCAGTCGGCGGCTTCGGACACGGTCACCGCCTCGATCGGAGCGGTCTGCGCGGCAGCCTTGGTGGCAGCCGCGCTGTGGCTGGAGCACTGCTGCCGGACCCCGCAGGGTTCCGACGACCTGGATCGCGACGGCAGCTGATCGGCCGCGACGCCCTGTCATCGCCCAATAGCTGACTGTTACGCGCGCAAGTGTCTACGTGGAGTATGCAAACCGGTACGGTATGCGCCATGTCCAGGACCGGTGATCACGTGTCGCCGCGCCGGAGTGGTCGGGTCCTGATACTGAGCACCTTCACGCTGGCTGCTGTTGCGGCGGCGGTGCTCGTCCTCGGCGCCCAGGATGCCCGGCTGTTGCGACTGGGCCTCGTCGCGGCGCTGTGGGCGGCGCTGCTCGGAGCCTTCGCCGCAGCACGGGTGCGGCGCGAAGCCAGCTCTTACGCCGAGCGGTCCGATCAGTTGCGGGCGGTTTACCAGCTCGAGCTGGAGCGGGAGGTGGCTGCCCGGCGGGAGCACGCGCTGACCGTCGAGCACGAGCTACGCGAACGGGCCGAGCTGTCCCAGCGCCGCGAAATCGTGGATCTACGTGCCGAGCTCGCAGCCATGCGGGTGAACCTGGAGCAGCTGCTGGGTGCGGACCCGTTGGCCGGGCGGTTCATGCTGCCGGGCGAGTCCACGCGACTGCTTCCGCTAGCCGCTCACTCCTCGGAGATCGACGACAGCCGCGGCTGGCAGCTCGCCGGTCCCGAGCACACATTCGGTCCTGGCCAGCCATCGACGCCGAGCTGGGAGCCGGCCCCGTGCCCCGCGAACGGAGTCGCCAACGGGGGCATCGTCACCAGGTCAGGCAGGCACGGTGCACCCAGCACGGAATGGCCGGGATCGAACGTCAACGGCTCGCACAGCAACGGGTCGGGCACCGATGGCGGTGCCGCTCGGCGATCATCCCAAGCGACGCCCGCGCCGCAACGGACGGTCAGCGACCTGCTCGCTGCCAATGGGGTGGCCTCCGCCTCCGGTTCCCGGCGCAGGCGTAGTCACGCAGCCAACTAGAACGCCGCTGCGGAGGCTGGGTGCACCCACGCGCCGGCCAGGCCACTGGCCGGAGTGAAGCTGCTCACCTGGACCGGCGCGTACGACTCCTGCGGGGTTAACCTGCGGCAGTCCGGTACCCGCAGCCAACGCGGGACTGGAACGTCTGGAGGACGGCGATGGCGACGATGCCACGGCCCGGCACATCCGCGTCCAGCAACGTGACCGACCGTCCCGCCCGGTTGGCCGTGGGGGTGGTCTCCGCCGGCCGGGTGGGATCGGTGCTCGGTGCCGCGCTGTCCGGTGCAGGCCACACGGTGGTCGGGGTCAGCGCGGTATCCCGACCATCGCTGCGTCGCGCGGCAGACCTGTTGCCCGACGTACCCGTGCTGGCGCCCGATGACGTGGTTCGGCGATCGGATCTGGTCGTGTTGGCCGTACCCGACGACGTGCTGCCGGATCTGGTGGCCGGGCTCGCTGCGACCGGGGCATTCCGGGCCGCTCAGATCGTGGTGCACACCAGCGGAGCTCAGGGCGTGGACGTCCTGGCGCCGGCGATCGCGGTGGGAGTGCTCCCGCTCGCGCTGCATCCCGCGATGACCTTCACCGGCCGCGCGGAGGACGTCGCGCGGCTGGCGGCGTCCTGTGTCGGCGTCACCGTTGCCGACGAGACCGGCTGGAGCGTCGGAGAGGCCCTGGTGTTAGAGATGGGCGCCGAGCCGGTGCGCGTCCCTGCGGAGGCCCGGCCGTTGTACCACGCGGCCTTGGCGCACGGGGCCAACCATCTGGCGACCCTGGTCCGAGATGCGGTGGAGGCACTCGAGCATGCCGGCGTAGTGCCTGCTGAACGGCTGCTAGGGCCGTTGTTGGAGGCGGCGCTGGATAACACGCTGCGCCACGGCGATCGCGCCCTGACCGGCCCGGTGGCCCGCGGCGACCTCGACACGGTACGGCTGCACCTGCGGGTACTCGCGGAATCCGCTCCGGAGCTGGTCGCTCCTTATCTCGCGCAGGCCACCCGGACCGCCGACCGGGCCGAGGCGGCCGGACTGCTGGCACCGGCGGCCGCCTGTCAGATCCGCGAGACCCTGCAGAGGCGACGGTGATCAGTGCGCGCCTCGGCGCAGTGACCGTCCACGACAATCCCGCTGCGCTGTCCACGGTGACCCGCGGGCTGCGTCAGGCCGGGCACCCGGTGGTGCTGGTGCCGACGATGGGAGCGTTGCATGCCGGTCACCGGGCCCTGATCCACGCCGCGCGGGCCACCCCGGGCGCGCGGACGGTGGTGTCGATTTTCGTCAACCCTCTGCAGTTCGGACCCCAGGAAGATCTGAATCGCTACCCCCGCCGGATGGACGCCGATCTCGCCGTGTGCCGCGACGAGGGCGTAGACCTGGTGTTCGCGCCCAGCGCCGAGACGATGTATCCATCCGGCACGGAGCACGCCGGGTCTGGCGTCACCGTGGCGCCCGGAGCGCTGGGCGAGGAGATCGAGGGCGCCAGCCGGCCGGGCCACTTCGCCGGGGTGCTCACGGTGGTGGCCAAGTTGTTCGGGATCGTCAGTCCGGATCGGGCGCTCTTCGGCGAGAAGGACTACCAGCAGCTCGTGCTCATCCAGCGAATGGTGGCCGACCTGCGGATGGGCGTGCAGGTCGTCGGGGTACCGACGGTGCGGGAAGCCGACGGGCTCGCGCTGTCGTCCCGCAACGTCTACCTGGACACCGGCCAGCGGGCCGTCGCGGTCGCCCTTTCGGCGGCACTGGCCGCCGGATCGCACGCGGGCCCGCACGGTCCCGACGCGGTGCTCTCGGCGGCCAGGGAGGTGCTCAGAGCGCAACCTGGCGTCGCGCTGGACTACCTGGCACTGCGCGATCCCCAGCTCCGCCCTGCCCCACGGCAGGGACCTGCCCGGCTGTTGCTGGCCGCCACCGTCGGGACCACACGATTGATCGACAACGTCGGTCTGCACCTGTGCGCCGGAACTTCGGATGCCGCTGACGTTGCCCCCGACTCGAATGGGCGAGGAGGTCTGTGATGCTCCGGACAATGCTGAAGTCCAAGATCCATCGAGCCACCGTCACTCAATCCGATCTGAACTATGTGGGGTCGGTGACGCTCGATGAGGATCTCATGGACGCCGCCGACCTGCTCGCAGGCGAACGGGTGGCCATCGTCGACATCACCAACGGCGCCCGGTTGGAAACCTATGTCATCCCCGGCGCGCGGGGCAGCGGCGTGATCGGGATCAACGGTGCCGCCGCGCATCTGGTGGCACCTGGGGACCTGGTGATCGTGCTGTCCTACGGCACGATGGACGACGCCGAGTCCCGGCACTACCGGCCCCGGGTGGTGTTCGTCAACGCCGACAATCGGATCGTGCACCGGGGCGGCGACCCTGCATATCCCGGCACGGTCACGACCGATAGGGCCAGCGAATGTTGCTCGCCGTAGACATCGGTAACACCAACATCGTCCTCGGCTTGTTCGACGGCACGCGCGAGGATTCCACTCCGGTACACGACTGGCGGATGCGTACCGACGCCAGAATGACCGCCGATGAGATGGCTCTCACCGTACGTGGGCTGCTCGGTGAGTACTCCGACAAGATCACCGGTATCGCTGCGTTGTCCACCGTGCCCGCATTGCTGCGTGAGCTGCGAGTGATGGTGGACCGGTACTGGCCGCAGCTGCCGCGGGTGATCGTGGAACCCGGCGTGCGCACCGGAGTGCCGTTGCTCTACGACAACCCGCGCGAGCTGGGTGCCGATCGGATCGTCAACACGCTGGCCGCCTACACCCTCTACGGCGGCCCGGCGATCGTGGTGGACTTCGGTACCTCCACCAACTTCGACGTGGTCAGCGCCCGCGGTGAGTTCCTCGGCGGCGCGCTGGCTCCGGGCATCGAGATCTCCATCGATGCACTCGCCACCCGGGCCGCTCAACTGGTGAAGGTGCAGCTGGTCCGGCCGCGATCGGTGATCGGGAAGAGCACCGTGGAAGCCCTGCAGTCCGGATTGCTGTTCGGCTTCGCCGGGCAGGTGGATGGGCTGGTCCAGCGGATCGCCGCCGAGCTGGCGCCGGGCGCCGAGGGCGACGTCGTGGTGGTCGCCACCGGCGGCCTGGCCCCCCTGTTGATCGCCGAATCGCACACCATCACCCACCACGCCCCGCACCTCACCCTGCGCGGGCTACGGATGGTCTTCGAACGCAACATCACCTGATCACCCTGTTGGCCGCTGCGGGTCGGAGCCGGCCAACGTACCGGTGGGGATGCCGGGCCGAGCGGATCACTAGGTTATCGGGGGTGACGACCCAGCTACCTGCCGCCGGCGATGACCTTCCTGACCAGCTGCGGGTGCGCCGGCACAAGCGGGAGCGGATGCTGGCCACCGGCACGGACCCGTATCCCGTCGCAGTGCCGCGCACCCGAACCTTGCGCGAAATCCGGGACGCCCATGCCGGGCTGCCCCCGGATACGACCACCGGCGAGCAGGTCGCCGTGACCGGTCGGATCATCTTCCTGCGCAACACCGGCAAGCTCTGCTTCGCAACGCTGCGCGAGGGCGACGGAACGGAACTGCAGGCCATGCTCAGCCTGGCCGGTGTGGGCGCCGAAGGGCTCGCAGCCTGGAAGGCAGACGTCGATCTCGGAGATCACGTGTCCGTAGTCGGAGAAGTCGTCACCTCGCGCCGCGGAGAGCTGTCGGTGCAAGCCCGGGAATGGCAGATGGCGGCCAAGGCTCTACGGCCACTCCCGATCGCGCATAAGGAACTGGCCGAGGAAACGCGGGTCCGGCAGCGTTATCTCGATCTCATCGTCCGTGATGCCGCCCGGCGGACCGCCCGGGTGCGCGCCGACGTAGTTCGATCAGTTCGCGAGATGTTGCATTCCCTCGACTTCGTCGAGGTTGAGACACCGATGTTGCAGATGCTCCATGGTGGCGCCGCGGCACGGCCGTTTGTGACGCACTCCAACGCCCTTGACACCGACCTGTACCTGCGGATCGCCCCCGAGCTGTACCTAAAGCGTTGTGTGGTTGGCGGCATGGAACGCGTCTTCGAGCTTAACCGGGTGTTCCGCAACGAGGGCGCGGACTCCACGCACTCGCCGGAGTTCACCATGCTAGAGGTGTACCAAGCCTACACCGACTACGATGGGATGGCGCAGCTGACCCGCACGCTGTACCAGACGGTGGCTCGCGATGTGTTCGGATCCACGACGCTTCGACTCGCCGACGGCAGCGAGTACGACATCGGCGGTGAATGGGCGCAGATCAGCCTGTTTGATGCTGTCTCCAAGGCGCTTGGGGAACAGATCAGCCCCGCGACGCACCGTGCCGAGCTGCTCCGCCACGCCGAGCAAGTGGGCCTTGCAGTGCAACCCGGCTGGTTACCCGGAAAGCTCGTCGAGGAGTTGTTCGAGCACCTCGTAGTGCCCGACCTGCACGTTCCGACCTTCGTGAAGGACTTCCCGCTGGACACCTCCCCGCTGACCCGAGAGCACCGCAGTGCTCCGGGTTTGGTCGAGAAATGGGACCTCTACATCCGATCCGTTGAGTCGGCGACGGCGTACTCGGAGCTGGTTGACCCGATCGTGCAACGAGAGCGTTTCCAGATGCAGGTAGCACTCACCGCGGCCGGTGATGACGAGGCGATGCCGCTCGACGAGGACTTCCTCGCCGCGATGGAGTACGGAATGCCGCCAAGCGGCGGCATGGGAATGGGGATCGACCGGCTGCTCATGGCGCTCATCGGTTCGGGTATCCGCGAGACTATCCTGTTTCCCCTGGTCCGGCCACAATGAACAGACTTGACAGTGGGCGATTTCGCTATCGGCCTGGAAATAGGCTAACCTACTCGTTGTCGTTGTGGAGTCGTCGTGCGATGGCTCCGTCCATCACATCCCGAGGAGGACGACGCGCATGGCGCAGAAGGTCACCGTAACCTTGGTCGATGACCTCGACGGAGGTACCGCTGAAGAGACCGTTGAGTTCGGTATCGACGGCGTGGCTTACGAGATTGATCTGTCCGCAGGTAACGCGGGGAAGCTGCGTGACTCACTGGCCGACTATGTCAGCAACGCTCGCAAGGCGGGCGGGCGCCGCAAGGCCGCGACCCCGGCGCGCCGGGCCAGTGGCGGTGGTCGGGCATCTGTTGACCGCGAGCAGAACGCTGCGATCCGCGAGTGGGCCCGTAAGAACGGTTACAACGTCTCAGACCGTGGCCGTATCCCGGCTGAGGTGTTGGATGCTTACCACAAGGGAAATTGAGGTGACCAGGCACCGGTGCCGCTCGGATAGCGCGGCACCGGTGTGTTGTGTACCGGTTCAGCGACGCTGACCTGCCGTAAGTTTGATCTGCACAGGTTTGATCTGCACAGGTTTGATCTGCACAGCCTAGCTATGATCGGCGCGACCGGGAATGAGTGCATCGGCCATGGTGACGTCGGGGCGCTTGAGCACTCGCACTCCGTAGACGAAGGTGAGCGCGCCACCGAGGTAACCACCCACGACGAGTAGCACCCAAGAGATGATACCGAGCGTCAAAGCGGACGTGATGACGTTGCCGTCGGAGTAGCCGGCCAACTGCAACCGGAACGTTCCGGCGAACATGCCAGTCGCGCTGGCCATCACGGTGAGATGCCACCAACCGAGAGTGCGGGCCGCAGAGTCCGCTGGAATGCCGAACAAGTCCACCAGGCCGGTGATGATGGTCGGTATGGCGACGATGAGGCCGACCGCTATCGTGAGCACCGAAGCGGTGGCCATCGCGGCTTCCTGGAACCCGGCTGCGCCGGCAACAAGCATCGCCACCCCAGCGGTGTAGGCACCGATACCGATGTCGGTCAGCGGCGCATGCGGGGGCTTGCCCGCGAAACCCTTAACCAGGATCGACATCTCCACGGCTCCCTCCGTCGAAGCATCAACAGGTGGCGAGCCATCCCACGTAGCAGGGCCTCAACACGTAGCCGGGCATCAAGAACCCTCGCGGGCAGTGTGTACTCGCATCACGATAATCGCGCAGGCCACACCCGCGGTTCATCAGCCCGCCGAAATGTGCCCGATTGCGCATGGGACAACCGGATTGCGCGCCGTCGATTGTGCGCGGGCAACCCGATTGAGCGCGACTGGGACGGTGTCAGCCTCGGCTGAGCGTGCTGAAGATCCGAACTCTTTCAGCCGCGCTGACGCGCGGGCAGCTCGCGCATGGTCGCTCTATACCGGGCAGCGCGTAGAGAAAGCAGCATGAACCGCGCCGGCGAGTCCAGTGCGTGCGCCCGCGCTCATCGGTCACCTCGCAGATCGTCGACGCCGAGGTGAGTGGTTTCTCGCCATCGGCAAGCACCAGCCGGGCATCGGAGGCGCCGGCCTGTGGTGACCCGAATGAACGTCCCGCCAGCAACAGGCCACTATCCAGCACGTCGGTCACCGTGGCCCACTGGGTTCGGTGCCCGAATCGCACCTGGGGGTCGTATACCGCGAGGAAACGGGTCGCATGCGCGATCACCTCACGGCGTAGAACCGCGCCCAGCGCCGCCTCGTCGGGGACCGCAATGGCGTCGGGATGCTTGACGTCGGGGTCACCGGGCAGGCACCAGAAGCGGCCCGGGCTCAACGCCACCTCCTGGAGCTCCGGCTCCGCTGCCGGGTCGAGCCGGAAACCGAGTTGGTCCGGGGCCAGCGACGGCACCCGGCGGGCGGAGTGGAACACCACGGCACCGAGGTAGGTCGGGATGACCAGATACCACTGCATGACGTAGCCGGCGGCGGTCTTCTCGGGCACGTCGATGGGCTGATCGAGACAGGTGTGCCGCTCGGCGAGCCGCTGCGCGGCCGTGATCCGCCACTGCTTGAAGAAGGACGGGTTGGCCAGGACGTGGTCACACGTCATCCACCGGTCGCTGGGAGCGTCCATGTTTCGAAACGACAGCAACGTCACGGCTCGGTCTGCTGTCGCCACCGACGCGGCCAATGGGTGCGTCCATCGCCGGTCGGTCACTTCTGTTGGCCCCCCGACAGGCACCGCGGCGTGCGGCACAGCTCTCCTCTGGGTCGTCCCCTATGATGCTTCTAAGCAGGATTGCCTTACCTAATGCCGAGCAACCTAGCAGTCGGATTTGAGTCGAGCATCACCCATTCAGCGACACCACCCGAGCGGGGTCTCGTTCACCCTGAGCGGACAGGCAACACGCTGCGGCGACACTCCGGAATCCTGTCCAGTGATAACGCGTTGCAGCAGTAGTTCGGGTAGCAGTTCGGAAGCGAGCAGGGCCGTCCGGGAGCTACAGTGACGGCACGGACTGTCTGACCCAGTACCGGTTGCGCCGCAATGGCGCAGCAGTCAGGAGTGCACCATGTTTGAGAGGTTCACCGACCGCGCGCGGCGGGTGGTTGTGCTGGCCCAGGAAGAGGCCAGGATGCTCAACCACAACTACATCGGCACCGAGCACATCCTGCTGGGTCTGATTCACGAAGGGGAGGGTGTCGCGGCCAAGGCCCTCGAATCGCTGGGGATCGCCTTGGAGGGTGTTCGGCAGCAGGTCGAGGAGATCATCGGCCAGGGCCAGCAGGCGCCGTCGGGACACATCCCGTTCACGCCGCGAGCCAAGAAGGTGCTGGAGCTGTCGCTGCGCGAGGCGCTGCAGCTCGGGCACAACTACATCGGCACCGAGCACATCCTGCTCGGGCTCATTCGTGAAGGCGAGGGCGTGGCCGCGCAGGTGCTGGTCAAGCTCGGCGCCGACCTCAATCGGGTGCGCCAGCAGGTACTGCAGCTGCTCTCGGGCTACCAGGGCAAGGAGCCCGCGGAGTCCGGCTCAGGGCGCGGCGAGGGCACCCCGTCGTCGTCGCTGGTCCTCGACCAGTTCGGCCGCAACCTCACCGCCAGCGCCCGTGAGGGCAAGCTGGACCCGGTGATCGGGCGCGGCAAGGAGATCGAGCGGGTCATGCAGGTGCTGTCCCGGCGCACCAAGAACAATCCAGTGCTGATCGGCGAGGCCGGAGTGGGCAAGACCGCCGTCGTCGAGGGGCTCGCCCAGAACATCGTCAAGGGAGAGGTGCCCGAGACGCTGAAGGACAAGCAGCTCTACACCCTGGACCTGGGCTCGTTGGTGGCCGGCTCCCGCTACCGCGGTGACTTCGAGGAGCGCCTGAAGAAGGTGCTCAAGGAGATTCGCACCCGCGGCGACATCATCCTGTTCATCGACGAGATGCACACCTTGGTCGGGGCTGGTGCCGCGGAGGGCGCAATCGACGCTGCGTCGATCCTCAAACCGATGCTGGCCCGTGGCGAGTTGCAGACCATCGGCGCCACCACGCTGGATGAATACCGCAAGTACGTGGAGAAGGACCCGGCGTTAGAGCGCCGGTTCCAGCCGATCCAGGTGCATGAGCCGGGCATCGATCACACGATTGAGATCCTCAAGGGCCTGCGGGACCGCTACGAGGCGCATCACCGGGTCTCCATCACCGACAGTGCGCTGGTGTCGGCCGCCACCTTGGCAGACCGTTACATCAACGACCGGTTCTTGCCGGACAAGGCGATCGATCTGATCGACGAGGCCGGAGCCCGGATGCGGATCCGCCGGATGACGGCCCCGCCGGACCTGCGTGACTTCGACGAGAAAATTGCCGCGGTGCGCCGGGACAAGGAGTCGGCCATCGACGCTCAGGACTTCGAGCGGGCCGCGAAGCTGCGCGACAGCGAGAAGCAACTGCTGATCAAGAAGACCGAGCGGGAGAAGCAGTGGAAGGCCGGTGACCTCGACGTCGTCGCCGAGGTCGATGACGAGCAGATCGCCGAGGTGCTGGCCAACTGGACCGGCATCCCGGTGTTCAAGCTCACCGAGGAGGAGACCACCCGGCTGCTGCGCATGGAAGACGAGGTGCACAAGCGGATCATCGGCCAGCATGAGGCGGTCAAGGCCGTCTCCAAGGCGATCCGCCGGACCCGGGCGGGGCTGAAGGACCCCAGGCGGCCGTCGGGCTCGTTCATCTTCGCCGGACCGTCCGGCGTGGGCAAGACCGAGCTGTCCAAGGCGCTGGCAGAATTCCTGTTCGGTGATGACGACGCCCTCATCCAGATCGACATGGGTGAGTTCCACGACCGCTACACCGCATCCCGGCTCTTCGGCGCCCCTCCCGGGTACGTGGGTTACGAGGAGGGTGGCCAGCTCACCGAGAAGGTCCGCCGCAAGCCGTTCTCGGTGGTGCTCTTCGACGAGATCGAGAAGGCGCACCAGGAGGTGTACAACACGCTGCTGCAGGTGCTGGAGGACGGCCGGCTGACCGATGGCCAGGGTCGCACGGTGGACTTCAAGAACACCGTGATTATCTTCACCACCAACCTCGGCACCTCGGACATCTCCAAGGCGGTGAACCTGGGCTTCTCGTCCAGCAATGACGAAGGCGCGACCTACGAGCGGATGAAGACCAAGGTCAACGACGAGGTCAAAAAGCACTTCCGCCCGGAGTTCCTCAACCGGA
>JBOHFX010000176.1:0-41474 GCA_050699875.1 Pseudonocardiaceae bacterium | reverse complement strand
TCGTCGGCATCCTGCACGGCTGCCTGAAGACCCGCACCCTCTACGACGAGGACACCGCCTGGCCCACAACCACCAACGAAGATCAACAAGTTGCGGCTTGACAAATAAAGCCCTGGGATGTCTCTGCGGCCACCAGATTTCCCTGTGCACGCTGGACGAGGGAACTGTGTTTCCACAGTCCGAGAAGCCCTTTTTGGGCGACGGCATCCCTGGTCGCGGCGAGATGTTGTTGGATCGCCTTCACCAGCTCTTCGGCATTATCGGTGCGCTGGGCTCGACAAGCCCAATTGCTGAGCGATTCCAGTTCTTTGGCCCGCGTCAGTGCGTATTCCCGCCAGGTGCTGCCGGCGGGCGCTCCGACTGAGGACGTCATCGTGAAAGGGGACGCCGGATCCGGAGATGCGGGGTCCACGAGGAAACCTCCTCTCCGGCCGTCCCAAGAGGAGAGTCGGACCAGCGGCGAGGCGAGATGGGTCCTCGCGGCGATGCACGGACGTACGCCGAACCCTGTCGCCGTGCCTTCGCCGATGCTCGCCCCGCAGGTCAGCCTGGGCAACTCACGTCGGGTCTGGTTTGGCGAGCAGACGTCCTTTGTTCGTGTCCCCGGCACACCGTGTGCATCCGTGGTACATCGGCGCAGCTTGCCCCAGGTCCGTTCGGACATGGCCGCAACGGTGCCACCGGACGCGGCGACTACCGTCTGGCAGCGTGCGCGCCATCGCGATCACCGAGTACGGCGGACCGGAAGTGCTGCACCTGACCGAGCAGCCCGATCCCCGACCGAGCCCGGGCGAGGTGCTGATCGACGTTGCCGCAACGTCGGTCAACCGGGCCGATCTCCTGCAGCGGCAGGGCCGGTACGCCGCGCCGCCCGGGGCCAGCGAGATCCTCGGGCTGGAGTGCGCCGGCACGGTCGCCGAGCTCGGCGACGGGGTGACCGGTTTCGCGGTGGGCGAGCAGGTGTGTGCGCTGCTGGCCGGCGGGGGCTACGCCGAGCAAGTCGCCGCACCGGCCGGGCACGTGATGCCGCTGCCGCCGGGCGTGGATGTGGTCACCGCGGGCGGCGTGCCCGAGGTGGCCTGCACGGTGTGGTCGACGGTGGTGCGCCACGCTGGGCTGGCCGCCGGGGAGCTGCTGCTGGTGCACGGCGGATCCGGCGGGATAGGAACCCATGCCATCCAGGTCGGCCGGGCGCTGGGCGCGCAGGTGGCGACCACGGCGTCAGCCGAGCGGCTGGCGCGCTGCGCGGAGCTGGGCGCCCAGATCCTGATCGACTATCGCCGGCAGGACTTCGCCGAGGAGCTCACCGACCGCGCCGACGTCATCCTCGACAACATGGGCGCCAGCTACCTGGCCCGCAATGTTCGGGCGCTCGCCCCGGACGGTCGGCTGGTGGTGATCGGCATGCAGGGTGGCACCACCACCGAGCTGAACCTCCGAACCCTGCTGCCCAAGCGGGCCAGCATCGCGGCCATCGGGCTGCGCGGGCGCCCGGTGGACGGCCCAGCCGGCAAGACCGCGCTGTGCGCCGACGTCGTCGCCGCGTTGTGGCCGATGTTCGGCGACGGTCGGGTCAAGCCCGTGGTGCACGCGACTGTCCCGCTCGCCGAGGCCGCAGAGGCGCACCGGATGCTCGAGGCCGGTGGTGCGGTCGGCAAGATCCTGTTGACCACCGGGCGCTGAAGATTTTGACGGCTCCGTGCACCGAGGAGCGACGCACCGGGCGGGGTGCCCGCGACACAGGGGCGATGGGGGCGCAAGATGGAGTCATGAGCGAACCGCAGGATCAGCAAGTGATCGTGCTCGGACCGGACGGCCAGCCGGTCGCCACCGGCACCATCGACGAACAAGGCGGGCAGGACGTCTCCGACATGGTCGAGCAGCCCGCCAAGGTGATGCGGATCGGCACCATGATCAAGCAGCTGCTGGAAGAGGTGCGCGCCGCACCTCTGGACGACGCCAGCCGTAACCGGCTGCGGGAGATCCATGCATCCTCGATCCACGAGCTCGAGCAGGGCCTGGCTCCCGACCTTCGCGACGAGCTGGCCCGGCTGTCCCTGCCATTCAGCGAGGACTCCACACCCAGCGACGCAGAGCTGCGGATCGCGCAGGCCCAGCTGGTCGGCTGGCTGGAGGGCCTGTTCCACGGCATCCAGACCGCCTTGTTCGCCCAGCAGATGGCCGCCCGGGTGCAGCTGGAGCAGATGCGACGCGGCCTGCCCCCCGGCGGCATGATGCCCCCCGTGATGCAGCCCGGAGAGCCGACCACCCGAGGCATGAGCACCGGCCAGTACCTCTAAGTCCCACCCAACTTCACCTATCGCAGCGGTGATCAGGCGCGGACACCCCGCTGCCCGACAGCGCCGCGCAGTCCGACACAGCCGATGCACCCGACGCAGCCCACGCAGTTCACGCATCCGACACAGCCGAGACACCGGGTGCACCCCAGGCAAGCGATGCAGCCGAGGCATGCTCGGAGGCCCACGCTGAGCAGGGTGACGACACTGCCTGCGACCCCGACGCTGCCTGCTGTGGCAGCACTGCCTGCGACCGCCACGCTGCTTGACGTCGCCACACTCCCGGCGACCGCCACACTGGCCACCGTGGCCACACTCCCGGCGACGGCCACACTGGCCGCCGTGGCCACACTCCCGGCGACGGCCACGCTGTCCGCTGTACCGACGCTGCCGACTACCTGGGTGTCGCGGCCCGTGCTGACGGCGGTACCGGATCCCGCGGTGTCGCTGCGCGAAACCAGCCGGACGTGACGGGGACCGGCGCGGCGACGCCTCGCCGCCCGCGCCCAGATCGAGCGACTGTTGTTCATGTGACCAGTATCCCGGACGCAGTGGTGGTGCCGGCAGCTCACCAACCTGGCTGTGCGTCACATCATCCAGCGGCGCAAGCCTGCCTCAGCGTCGATGACGCGGCCGGTGATGATGGCAGCATCGTCGGTGAGCAGGAGGACGGCCACCCCGGCAACTCGTCGGGGGTGTTCCAGCGTCCCCAGGGAAATGCCCGCCCGACCTCGGCGAAGATCTCGTCGGTGGCCCAGCCGGTGTCGGTGGAACCGGGATTGACGCAATGGTGGGCTATCTGGTGAACACGCTGTCCAGCCAGGCTTGCCAGGCTTTTGCGACGTCCTCACCGTTCACGTTCTCGGCGAAGAGGTGGTGTCCCAGCGTGATCTGGCCGGGGAAGCCGTGGAACCGGTACAGCGCGTCGCTTCCGCGGAGTCCCAGGAACTCCCGGTGTCCGGGAACGGTGTAGTCCACGACGCCGTCGATCGGCGCGAGCCCTTCCGGCGTGAGCCGCAACCGGTCCCCGTTTCCGACTGGACCGGTCAGTCCGAGTGCCTCTGCAATAAGCGCCCAGGCCTCGTGTCCCTCTTCCGTCTTGGGACTCTCGGCGTAGACGTAAGTACCGGGCCGTCCGGTGAAGTACTGCAGGTACTGGGCGAGCGTGTGCAGGTACATGTCCCAGCCGTGGCTCGTCTGGTCTTGAAACTCGGTACCCCAGTCGTCGCTGAGGAAGCCGCTGTGCACGAACCGGAGGACGGTGCTACCACCCTCGCACCCCTCGATGAGGTACTCCATCGCGTGGAATGACCCGTCCGCGCCCCCGTCACCCCGGTATGTGAGCCGCTTGGGCGGGTCCCAGGCGGTGATCGTGGACTGCGCGCTGAAGTCGCCGATGGTGAGCGTCACCGTGCCGCCCACACCCGGCTCGATCTCGTGCGGCCCCATGAACCACGAGGAGATGCCCGGGCCGGTGGCGATCGCCTCCCACACCTGCTCGGGGCTCGCATCGAGCTCGACCTGCTTGCGCAGCTCGAATTCACGGGACATGGTCACTCCTTCAGCTGTGTTTGACACTGGGATGTTGGACTGCGATGGGATGGACGGCGATGACCATGCGGTGGTCACGTCCGCCGTCGGCTTTCTCGTCGTGGTACTTGCCGACCAGTGCGGTAATCGTGCTGGTCAGCTCCTTGGTGAAGGCGGCGCGGTCGGCTGCTGAGGCGAACCGAATCTCACCGTCCAGCGCGAACGTCGCGACCCGTTGGCGAGCCTTCGCCGCACCGGTGATGAGCGTGCCCACATCTCGCACCAGCCGGGCCGCGACCGCGAGCAGCCAGCGCGCGGACAACTGGTCCGGGGAGCGGGCGGGGTCAGGCTGCACCGCGGCAAGCGCATTCGGAGAGATCACGTAGGAAGCCGCGGTGGCCCGCAGGACCCGCTCGATGCAGTTGCCCTTCTTGCGCTCTTCGACCAGCTCGACCAACCCATGCCGCTCCAACGCCTTGAGGTGGTAGTTCACCTTCTGCCTCGGCAGGGCGACCTTGGCGGCCAGCGTGGTGGCTGAACCGGGTTCGACCAGCTCGGCCAGCAGCCGGGACCGCACCGGGTCCAGCGAAAGCTCGGCCGCGGTTGGGTCTTCGATCACCGCGACGTCCAGCACGTCAGCCACTATTCTCGCCGACAAGTTTTTTTGTCAAGAGTTTCCATAGTTGTCGGCCTGGCATCGCTACGAGCGGCAAACCGCTACGCCGACGCCGCCACGCAGGTGGCGTCACCAGGGCAGCGGTCCGTTCCGGTCGAAGTACCCTCCCGTAGGGCCGTCGGGGGCGGTCTGGGCCAGCATGACGATGGCGTCGCTGCCCTCGACGACCGTCTGGTACCCGGTGTGGGCGTTGAGGTCGGTCGCGGTGTAGCCGGGGTCTGCGGCGCGAACACGTTGGTCTCATAGACCTCCCGCATCTCCTCGGCGCCGACCTCCAGGGCCGGCACCCGCGATCCCGTGATCCCGGCGTTGTTCACCAGAACGTCGATCCGGCCGTACTGGGTGTCCACCAGCTTGGCGGCGTTGCGCACTGAGGTCTCCGAGGTCACGTCGAGCTCCACGGCCTGCACGTCGAGCCCGTCGAACTGGTTGACCGCGATCGCGCCCCGCTCGGGATCGCGCGAGCCGAGCAGCACCGTCCAGCCCAGCTCGGCCAACCGGCGGGTCGCGGCCAGCCCAATGCCCTTGTTTGCCCCGGTCACCAGGGCGATCGTGGTATCCGTCATGACGTCAACGGTGCCCGGTCGGGTCTCCCGCAACCAGAGCCGACTTAACGGGGATCGCCGGTACCAGGCGGTCTGTCATCGTGTCGGTCGGCCGTGCGCCCAGTGGGGAGAGCCGTTCGAGGTGAGCCCGGAATGGCTCCTGTAGCCCGCTGGTCTGGGACTGGAAGGTGCCGAGTGCCTCGGCCCAGGACTGAACAGCCCGGGACGCCGCGTCAGGCGTCGAGTAGAGCAGTTGGTCGGCGAGCGTCGCCTCGGTGCCGAGGTCTGCGAGGACGAGGGCTGGCGGGTCATCAAGGACGTCGATCAACTCGACGGCTACGGAAACGCCGCCGGGAGCCGGGCAGACCCCAGCGACTCCGGTCCTTGGGCAAGCGTCCTGCCCGGTCAGAACGGTACAGTCTCTTCCGGCTCTGGGAGTTGGGGTGCGGGTAGGGATTCGGCGATGGGCTCTGGTTGGTGGGTCCAGGTGTGGCCACTGGGGCTGGTCCAGGTAAGGGTGCCGTGCGCATCGCGCTGGACCGACCAGCCATGGGTGTGCTTGGTGCGGTGATGTCGCTTGCAGTAGGGGTCGAGATTGTGTTCGTTGGTCGGCCCGGTGCCGGCGGCGGGGTTGTGCGGCTCGCGGTGGTCCAGGTCACCACGGTGGGCGGGTCGCAGACAGGACGGGAAACCGCAGGTGGGGGTGCGGGTGATGACCAGGTCGCGCAGCGCAGCCGGGGGCCGGTAGACAGTGGTGCCGTAGTCGGTGGGCGCGCCGGTGGCCGGGTCTGTGAGGATGCGTCGCCAGGTGCCCTGCACGGCCAGTTCGCGGACTTGGTCGGCGGTGATCGTGCCGTAGCCGGCCAGCTCGCCGGGATTTTCGTCGAGCCCGAACAGGGTGCTGAACGGGACGGTGACCCGCACCTGGACCCGGACCCGGGACCGGCGCCGCCGTACCCGGCGGCGCTCGGCGCGGGACTTATTGGCGTCGGCTGTAGCGGTGCCGGTGCTGGTATAGCCAGCGGTCCCGCAGACCAGGTCGACCAGAGCGTCAACGCGGCGCGCGGAGCAGGTGCGGTCGTCCCCGGCGCCGCCAGTGGCCCGGGCGTACTCATCCAGCACCCCGTAGACCCCGACTGCTTCCCCGGCGGGCAGGCACGCGCAGATCATTCGAGGAACACACCGCCCCGGCCAGCCGCAAGACGATTGGAGCGAAGGCGAGTGAGCCCACGTCAGAGCAGCCACGCGGGTTCACCTGGCAGACGCGGCACGCAGCAACCGGAGCCGGCCGATTAAGTTCCAGCAGCGACCACGTCAGGTTGAACTGCCAGCACAGCAGGTCACCATGGGATGCGGACACCAGCTGATCCTGGCCGCCCCGCGCGAGGGCAGACCTCACGACGCCCAGCGGTGTCCTCGATCGCGAACGCGACGGGCCCGGAGGTTAGCGATGGGCTGATAAGGCGGGCAGGGCGCGGCGCAGGTGGGTGGCGGTGTGCGAGCCGGGCGCGTTGAGCAGGTCGGTTGGTGTGCCCTGGAACATGATCTGGCCGCCGTCGCTGCCGCCGTCTGGCCCGAGATCGATCACCCAGTCGGCGTGCGCGATGACGTCGAGATTGTGTTCGATCACGATCACCGTACTGGCGCGCTGGTCGACCAGGCGGTCCAGGACGTCGAGCAGGCGCGTGACATCGGACATGTGCAGGCCTGTGGTTGGCTCGTCCAGGACGTAGATCGCGCCCTGCCGGTGCAGGTGGGAGGCCAGCTTGATCCGTTGGCATTCACCGCCGGACAGGCTGGTAAGTGGCTGTCCCAGCCGGAGGTAGTCGAGGCCGACGTCGACGAGGGCGCGCAGGATCGGCGCTACCGAGCGGTGCCCGGCGAAGAATTCCAGTCCCTCACCCACGGGCATCTCAAGGACATCGCTGATCGTCGCGCCGTTGAGGTGGTAAGTGAGGACGTCGTCGGTGAACCGGCGGCCATGGCAGGTCTCGCACGTCGAGGTGATGCCGTCCAGGAACGCAAGGTCCGTGTAGATGACCCCCATGCCCTCGCAGGTTTCGCAGGCACCAGCTGAGTTCGCGCTGAACAGGGCCGGGCTCACGCCGTTGGCCTTGGCGAACGCCTTGCGGATCGGATCCAGCGCGCCGGTGTAGGTCGCGGTGGTGGAGCGCCGGTTCGCGGTCGGCGCCGACTGATCGACGACGACGGCGCCGGGGTGCTGGGCGCAGAAGACGCCGTACACCAGCGTGGACTTGCCGGACCCGGCGACGCCGGTGACCACGGTGAGCACCCCGGTGGGAATCTCGAGGCTGAGATCACGCAGGTTGTGCAGCTTGGCACCGGACACGGCGAGGGTTCCGGTGGGTGCGCGCATCTCGTCCTTGAGCCTCGTCCATGCCTGCATGTACCGACCGGTCAACGTTGCCGACGAGGTCAACGCGTCTACGTCACCGGTGAACACCACCTTGCCGCCGTCGCCGCCGGCGCCAGGGCCGATGTCGATGACGTGATCGGCCCTGGCGATCACGTCGCGGTCGTGCTCGACGACCAGCACCGTGTTGCCGTTGTCCCGCAACGCGAGCAGCAGGTCGGTGAGCCGCTGCACATCCCGGGCGTGCAACCCGATGCTCGGTTCGTCAAAGACATAGAGCATGTCGGTGAGGGTGCTGGCCAGGTGGCGGACGATCTTGATCCGCTGGGATTCCCCGCCGGACAGGGTGGCGGTCCTGCGGTCCAAGCTCAGGTACCCGAGGCCGATGTCGACGAGGTGACCGATCCGCGTGGTCAGGGCGTCGACGACCGGCGTGACGGCCGGCAGGTCGAAGGTGGTCAGCACGCCGAGCAGCCGGCCGGCTTCCATGGCGGACAGTTCCGCGATGCCGTAACCGCAAACCCGGCAGTCCAACGCCGAGCGGGAAAGCCGCGCCCCACCGCAGTCCGGGCACGGCACCGACGTGGTGAACCGCGCGGCCATCTGCCGGGTGCGTTCGCCCATCTCGGCGGTGTCGCGCTGGATGTACAGCCGCCGGAACTTGGCCGCCGCGCCTTCGTACGAGGCGTTGATCTGCCCGCCGTGCGTGTCAAGTGGCACCGAGCCGGAGGTCGAGTGCAGCAGTATGTGGCGCTCGTCGTCGGTGTATTCACCGACCGGCTTGTCGGGATCTAGCCGTCCGGAGCCGGCGTAGATCTGCCACATCCACGTTCCGACCTTGAACGCCGGCGCGAGTAGGGCGCCTCCGTTCAGCGAGCGGGACGGATCGAGGAACGCGTTCATGTCGATGTCGATGACTTCGCCGAGCCCCTCGCAGCCTGGGCACATGCCCGCGGGCATGTTGAACGAGAAAGCGTCGGAGTAGCCGACGTACGGTGTGCCACCGCGGGAGAACAGCAGGCGAAGCAGCGGCGCGATGTCGGTGATCGTGCCGACCGTCGACCGCGACCCGCCGCCGAGGCGGCGCTGGTCGACCATGATCACCGCTGCCAGGTGCTCGATCATGTCCACGTCGGGATGGCCATAGCTGGGCAGGAAGCCGCGGACGAACGCCGGCAATGTCTCATAGAGCTGGCGTTGTGCCTCGGCCGCGATCGTGTCGAGCACCAGTGACGACTTGCCGGATCCGGACACGCCGGTCACCACGGTGAGCCGTCGTTTGGGGACATCGACATCGACGTTGGCCAGGTTGTGCTCGCGAGCGCCCACCACCCGGATCCACTCGGCGGCACTACCGGAGGCCGCGTTCGACGCGGTTGCTGGTCTGTCATTGCTGTTACCGATATCCATGCCTTCAAGTATCTCATTCAAGTGGGTGAATAAACTTTCTGTCGTGGCCAGCGGCTAATGCTGGAGTTATGTGTCGTAACCTTCAACTCGTACGTGAATCCCGTTCCCGGAGGGTTCCGCCATGAGCCGCGCGCAAGCCGGGCTTCGCCCCATCGATCTGGCGCGAACGGCAGGTATCTCGACCCAACAGATCCGCAACTACGCAGACGCCGGCATCCTGCCTCCGGCCCCACGAACCCCTGCCGGTTACCGCAGGTTCGACGCCAGGCACCGCCGGGCTTTACTGACCTACCGAGCGCTCGCGAGGGGATACGGGTCGGGCACCGCTCAAGCGATCATGCAGGCTGTTCATGCCGGAAACCTCGGTGCGGCGCTCACACTCATGGATGCCAGCCACGCCGCGCTGCATGAACAACGCCTGTCCCTCCGGGCGGTAGGCCAAGCGCTTGAGGCGGTCGCAGAGCAGGCTCCGGACACCTCGGTATCGCAGCGGTCCGGCATGGGTATCGGAGAGGTGGCTGCCTACCTCGGGGTGCGCACCTCCGCCCTGCGGGTGTGGGAGTCCGCCGGCCTCCTGACTCCCCATCGTGATCCGGGCACCAACTACCGCCGGTTCAACTCGACCGACGTCCGGGACGCACAAATGATCAACATGCTCCGGCAGAGCCGCTATCCCCTCCCCCAGATCCAGCCCATACTCGACGGCCTGCGCCAAACGGGCAGCAGCGACGCACTTCGCACAGCCATCGCACAACGTCAAGCGGAACTGACACAACAAGCGACAGCCATGCTCGAAGGCTCCAGCCGCCTGCATCACTACGTCACAGCCGAAAAGCCGACCCCCGACCAGGAAGCCGAGACTCGACATGACTGATATGAGCCCTTGTCAAGATCAGGGGAGCGACATGACCGGCACTGAGACCAAAGGACGTTGTCTCGCCGTCGCTTCAGGACTCGCCCGAGCCGGCGTCCACAGTGTCGTATTCGAGAAGAAGGCCCGCCTCAACCTCCATTCCCGGGCGACCCTGATCCTTCCCCCCGCACACTCGAGATCCTTCGGCAATTGGGGGTGCTCGACGGACTCCTCGCGGCTGGAAACCGCATGCCCCACGTCCGACTGCGCGAACCTGACAACGATCATCAGATCTTGGGACGCCCGCCGCACGGGGGGTTGCGGCCCATCGGCGTCGACACCGACGGGGAGATGATCGCTGTCGCCCGCGGGACGAAAAGCGGAGATGGCCTCTCCCGTGATGATGAAGAACGGGAGAAATCATGAGTGACGTGGACGTGCTGGAGAGCGTGCTGGCCAAGGATGAAGTTTTGATCCGCAGTGTTCGGTCGGACCAGTGGGGCGGACCGACACCGTGTCCTGAGTATGACGTCCGCACACTCGTAAACCACATTGTGGGCGGGCTGCAGATGTTCGAGGCCGCGGCGAACGAGCGTGTCTTCGACGGCGATGCGGCAGCCTTCACGGCCAGCGATCCCGTGGGCGACTTCCGCACGTCGGCCGCCGGGGTCGTCGCAGGGTGGCGGGCCGGTGGAGTCGATCGCGCGATCCGGCTGATCGGCTTCGAGCTGCCCGGCGAGACGGTGCTCGCCATGACCCTCATGGAGTACCTGACGCACGGCTGTGATCTGGCACTCGCGACCGGTCAAGGCGTGCCGTTCAGCGAGGCGGAGCTGCAGCTCACCCTGGAGCGGGCCAGAGCGACGTTGCACGATCAGTTCCGCGGTCAGGGCAAGTCCTTCGGGGACGTCGTTGACGTCCCCGAAGATGCTCCCGTCCTCCATCAATTCCTGGGGTTCATGGGTCGACGCCTCGAATACCCATAAGCGCCAGGAATGCCCCAGCCAGCAATAGGCGCACTTGGCGGGCAAAGAACGGCGCGAGCGGTTCGAAGCTCGCTACGCCGGGGGCACCAGCGGCCAGGTACCGCGCCTCGGCCGCGTACATGCCCTGCAGCACGGCCATGGCGTCCGTTGTGGTCATAACCCACTCCGTGAGTATTCGGGTCGAGCCGAGGCCGGCGATGTGTCGAGCTGGCGTTCGGTACCGCGCTTCGGGCTCGGTCGCCGCTAGCGGGCGAGGGCGGGTGCGGGAATGTCGGGGTCGGCGAGCTGCCATGGCCGCACGACAAGCACCAGTACCGCCAGTGCCAGTGCCATCGCGGTAGCCATGACGGCGCCCATCGCGATGGCGTTGTTGCCCACGACACCGACCACCGGCGACACGACGGCTCCGGTGCCGAACTGGATGGCGCCCAGGAGCGCGGCGGCGGTACCGGCGGCTTCACCGTGGCGGCTCAAGGCCAGCGCGGGCGTGTTAGGCAGGGCCAGGCCAACCGTGAACATCGCCGCCCACAGCGGGACAAGCACGCCCACCAGGCCGCCGAAACCGGTGACCGAGGTCGCGAGCAGCAGCAGGCCCGCCGCCGTTCCGGCGAGCACAGCGGCCAGCAGCAACTGGTGGGGCTCGAACCGGCGCAACAGGTAGGCGTTGACCTGGGTCGCGCCGATGATGAAGAACGCGCCGGCCCCGAACAGCAGCCCAAAGCCCTGCTCGTCGAGGCCGAACTGCTCCTGGAACACGAATGATGACCCCGCGATGTAAGCGAACATCGACGACATCACCAGCCCGGCGGTCAGCACCAGCCCCACGAAGACCCGGTCGCTGAGCAGTCCGCCGTAGGTTCGCAGGGTGGCCCCGAGCCGGGCAGTGCGGCGGCGACCGCGGGGCAGCGTCTCGGGCAGCAGGCGGGCGGCGATCGGCAGCAGCACCAGCCCGTAGAGCGCGAGCACGATGAACACTCCGCGCCAGGAGGTGAAGCCCAGCACCGCCCCACCGAATGTCGGTGCCACGATCGGGGCGGCGCCCATGACGAGAATCAGCCGGGACAGCAGCAACGCGGCGGCTCGGCCGGTGTAGAGGTCGCGGACGACGGCCAACGCGACCACCATGCCTGCCGCCGCGCCCGCACCCTGCAGTACCCGCAGGCCCCCGAGTACGGCGATGTTCGGGGCGACGGCGCACAGCACCGACGCGGTCACGTGCACACCGGCCCCGATCAGCAGCGGCCGCTTGCGGCCGAACGCATCGGCCAGCGGGCCCAACACCAGCTGGCCCAGGGCGAGACCGAGCAGTGTCCCGGTCAGCGTGAGCTGGACGGTGGCCTCAGTGGTGAGCAGGTCGGCGGTGATCGCAGGCAGGGCGGGCAGGTACATGTCGATGGTCAGCGGCCCCAGCGCGATCAGCGCGCCCAGGATCAACACCAGCCGGACCCGGGCGGCTCCCAAGGGTGGGGTCACCACGTCAGCGGGGGGCGCCTGCGCCGGCCTCGGGCCTAATGTCCGTTTCTCCACGGGGATTGCAAGCCGGCCGGCGCGGCGCGTTGTTCCCGACTCGAAAGGGTGTGACCGGCCCCACAGCAACGGCGTCTAATGTGGACAGGCCTGTGGTCACTATACGGCCCCATCAGATCGGAACGCGCCGGCATGCCCGGCAACCCACTGATCGAAGGTGCGTGCCGGCCGGCCGGTTACCTCTTGGACCGTCGGCCGGACGGTGTACGCGGTTTCGGGCGGATGGATCCCGTACTCGATGACGTAGTCGATGACCTCCTCGCGTAGTCCCGATGCCTGCATCTGCTCGCGGGCCTGCTCCGGCGTCAGCTCGACGAACCGGATGTCACGACCGATCACGTCACCGATCCTTCGCGCGGCCTGCACCGGAGTCACCGTTTCGGGTCCGGTGGGGATGTAGGTCTGCCCGGAATGGCCGGCCTCGAGGAGCGCGGAGGTGACCACAGCGGCGACATCGGCTTCGTCGACGATGGCATGCGGTTGCGTGCCGAACGGCGCGCGGACGACGCCCTCCGCACGTATCGATCCGTCCCAATGGAGCTTGTTGGCCATGAACTCGACGGGCCGTACGTGCGTCCACTCGAGACCGCAAGCGGCGACCGCCCGGGCTACGGCCAGCTCGTCCTCGCTCCCGGTCAGTACCGTGACGCGACTTACACCGGCCTCCACGGCGCGGGCGAGAACCTGGGTAGCGGTCGGCAACGGCGCGTAGTCGTCACCACCGATGCTGATCAAATGCATAGCGGTGACACCGGCCAGTGCCGCCGTGAGCGTGTCAGGCGCGGTGAGGTCGCCGCCGACGATCTCGACCCCCGCGGGCAGGGTCGCCTCGGCGGGGCGGCGGGTGAGCGCCCGCACCGCATGGCCACGCGCAACGAGCTGGGTTACGACGTGGCGGCCAATGGTTCCGGTCGCACCAGTCACCAGGATGGCCATCTGCACGCTCCTTCCGGCGCTACATTACGATATGTAACGTAACATATTTTCCCCGGCCGCGGGCCCGTCAGTTGGCGTGGAGCTGGTGCCTTTGCGGGTCACCCGCCTGGCGGCGGCTGTGTTCGAGCAGCTCGGGATAGTCGGTGGCGATGCCTTGAAGGAGGGTTTCCACGGTGCGCTCGATCTCTGCGGCGCTGGTGGGTGCATGGCCGAACAGGGCGCGGTAGTGGACGAGTGCGCCGAGGAGGTCGAGGACGAGACCGCAGTCGACGTCTTCGCGCAGGTCGCCGCGAGCCAGCGCGCGGTTGAGAGTGTGCTCGACGGCGGCTCGCGGCGGCTCGAAAAGGGTTGTCATGAAAGCTGTGCGCAGCTCAGGCTCGCCGGCGCAGTCCGCGAGAAGGGGGCCCAGCACGTCCGGTGGCATGCGTTGGAATGCCGCGACGAAAACGTTGATGCCCTCGGTGAGGTCGCACAGGGTGCACTCGGTGTCCGGCACCGGCGACTCACCCAGGCGTCGAGCGAGCGCAGCGAGCACCAGGTGCTGCCGGGTCGGCCAGCGGCGGTAGATCGCCGGTTTCGTGGTGCCGGCACGCCTGGCGACCTCGTCAAGAGTGAAGCGGCGATATCCCGCCTCGCCGAGCAAGTCGAGTGTGGCGCCGAGTACGGCGGTGTCGATGTCTGGGTTCCGGGGCCGCCCGGCGCGCGCGACAGCGTCCCGGGTGACATCCACCACCCAAGTATATTACGAATCGGATCGGAATGAAAATCAGCCTGGATGGCTGGATCTGTTGTCGCGCATTGACCCTTCCCACGAGCAGTTCTGGGTGGTGCACCCGCAGGGTCAGGGCGAGCGTTATGCCCGAGTACCCTCGCGGATCGTGCAGGACACCGCGGCGGCACTCGAGATCACGGAGGCTCGGGCGCCGGCATCCAGAAGCTGGGTCCGGGCGATTGACGATTTGAGGGCGGGGTGGCGGCAGCGTCGGCTATGGGGGCACCTGGGCTGGCAGGACATCAGGCAGGGCTACCGGCGTTCGGTGATCGGCCCGTTCTGGATCACCATCAGCCTGGCGGTTCAAGCGATCGGGATGGGCATCCTCTACGCGGCACTGTTCAACCAGGAACTGCACGACTTCCTGCCCTACCTGGCGGTAGGGTTGATCATCTGGCAGTTCATGGCAGGCTGCATCAATGAGGGCGCCGAGGTCTTCATCCGCAACGAGGGCCTGATCAAGCACCTGCCCGCGCCGTTGAGTGTGCACACCTTCCGGCTGGTCTGGCGGCAAGTGCTGTTCTTCTGGCATAACGTGCTGGTCTGGGTCGCACTGATGCTGATCTTCCCGCCACGTGAACCACGCGCGTTCGGGTGGAGCAGCCTGCTGGCGTTCCCGGCGCTGGCGGTGATCGTGCTCAATGGGGTCTGGGTGGCGATTCTGATCGGGATCATCGCCACCAGGTACCGCGACGTCCCCCCGGTAACCGGCAGCATCGTGACCCTGATGTTCTTCATGACACCGATCGTGTGGGACTACGAGCAGCTCCGGAACACAGCCAGCGCGGTCGGCGACCGAGCTCGCTGGGTCGAGCTCAACCCGTTCTTGCACTACGTCGAGATCCTGCGCCGCCCGATGATCGGTGAGTCGTTCGAACTACGGCACTGGGTGGTGACCCTGGCCATCACTGTGGTGGGGTGGGCGGTAGCGCTGCTGATCCTGCGCAACTACCGGGCCCGAGTCTCCTACTGGGTGTGATAGCACAATGGTCTCCATCGACGTGCGCGGCGCCTGCGTCGACTTCCCGATCTTCGACGCGAAGACCAGGTCGCTGAAGAAGGCGTTGCTGGGCACCGTGGGCCGGGCCGGCGGCAAGATCGGGATTGACTCCAGGGTGCCGATTGTCGAGGCACTTCGGGACATCACCCTGTCGCTGCGACACGGTGACCGGGTCGGTCTGGTCGGGCACAACGGGGCCGGCAAGTCCACCCTGCTGCGGCTGCTGTCGGGGATCTACGAGCCGACCAGGGGCAGCTCGCGGATCGTCGGGAAGGTCGCCCCGGTGTTCGACCTCGGCGTCGGGATGGACCCGGAGATCTCCGGCTACGAGAACATCATCATCCGCGGCCTGTTCCTGGGCATGACCCGCAAGCAGATGGAGGCCCGTACCGAGGAGATCGCCGAGTTCAGCGAACTCGGTGATTACCTGTCGATGCCACTGCGCACGTATTCGACCGGCATGCGGGTCCGTCTCGCGCTGGGCGTAGTGACCAGTATCGACCCGGAGATCCTGCTGCTCGACGAGGGCATCGGTGCGGTGGACGCGGCGTTCTTGGAGAAGGCCCGTGATCGGCTCACCGCGCTGGTCGAGCGGTCCGGGATCCTGGTGTTCGCGTCGCATTCCGACGAGTTCCTGATCGAACTGTGCACCAAAGCGCTGTGGCTCGACCACGGCGAGATCCGCGAGCAAGGCTCCCTGCGCACAGTCCTGTCCCACTACAAGGGCAAAGACCCCTACGACAACCTCACCCCAGAAGTTCTCAACCGCATCGGAGCAACCCGATGAGTCCCGCCGACGTACTCGGTGCCGCGGAGGCGGCCGAATGACCGCCGACGTACTTGGTCCCGCGGAGGCGGCGTAATGACCGCCGACGTACTTGGTCCCGCGGAGGCGGCGTAATGATCGTTTGTGTTGTGGTGACGCGGCACCGGCGGGATCTGCTGGCCAAGTCGTTGGCGGTCATCGCTGAGCAGACTCGGGTTCCGGATCATCTCGTGGTGGTGGACAACGGGCCGGATGATCCCGCCGAGGGGGTCGTCGCGGACTGCCCGATCCCGTCCACCTACCTGCCCTCGCGCCGCAACCTCGGCGGTGCGGGGGGGTTCGCGCTGGGGCTGCTACACGCGCTGGCGTTGGGCGCGGACTGGGCGTGGCTGGCCGACGACGACGGGCGCCCCGCGGACGTGCGGGTGCTGGAAACCCTGCTCGAGGAGGCCCGGCGCCGGGACCTCGCGGTGATCTCGCCGGTGGTCGTCAACATCGACGACCCGGAACGGCTGGCGTTCCCGATGCGGCGCGGGCTGACCTGGAAGCGCAAACGTAATGAGCTGGGTAGCGAGCTGGGCACCGACTTCCTACCGGGCATCGCGAGCTTCTTCAACGGCGCGCGGTTCAGCGCCGCCGCGCTGGACGTCGTCGGCGTCCCGGACTACCGGCTGTTCGTCCGGGGTGACGAGGTGGAGGTGCACCGCCGGCTGGTCCGATCGGGACTACGGTTCGGCACTTCCTTGAAAGCCGCCTACGCCCATCCCGACGGCTCCGCGGAGTTCAAGCCGATGCTGCGCGGTCACTTCCACGCCCAGGACCCCGCCGACGAGATCAAGCGGTACTACACCTACCGTAACCGTGGGTACCTGCTGTCCCAGCCGGGGATGCGCCGGATCGGAATGCTGGAGATGTTCCGGTTCGGGCTGTACTTCCTGGGCACCAAACGTGATCCGCGGGCGTTCCTGCGGTGGCTCACCCTGCTTCGCCAAGGGCGCGCAGAGCGCTTCTACCGTTACTGATCAGGTTACTCAACGTGGTCTATGTCGCCGTCTGCGATCGGCACGGGACGGGTGGTGAGGCGCTGATCCCATTGGGCTAGCCTCCTGGCGTGCTGACACCCGGGCACATCGAGATCTCTCGTCGCCCGTCGCGCACCGGTGACGAGGCTGGCGAGCACGCTCCCGGCACCTCAGACGGGAGCCCCGTGGGCGACGGCAACGACGGGGGCCGACGGGTCCCGCGGCTGCTCCGGCTGGCCGCCGCGGTGTTCGGTGTGCTCGGCGCGCTGCTCGCCATCGCGGTACCGCTGCTGCCGGTGGTCCAGGACACCACCGTGATCACCTGGCCGCGCCCGGGCAACCTCGCCCCGGTCAATGCGCCGCTGGTCAACTTCCAGCCACAGAGCCTGACCGCCACGATTCCGTGCGCAGCAGCCGCTTCGGTGGACGCTCGGTCCGGGCCACCGGCGCCGTTGGTGTCCACCACACCACCCGGGTCGGCCGACGGTGCCGCGGTGGGGATGGTGCTGGAGGTCGCGGACGGGCAGTTGACCCTGATCAGCCGCGGTCAGGCGCTGGGCAACGTTCTGTTGAGTACCATCCCCGTCTCTGGCGGGCCGTGCTTGATCCAGGTGGCCTCCGACGCCCAGGGCACCACGGCGTCGGCCGGTATCGCTGAGTTTGTCAACGTCGACCAGGACGTCCGGCCGCAGGTGACCGGCATCTACTCGGCGCTGGACGAGCAGCGCGACCCGGTGGCCGGGTTAGCCGTGCAGATCACCCCGGACACCCGCTTCCAGTCCACCCCTCATCAGATCAAGCTCGCCGCGATGGCAGGCGCCGCGCTGACCGTGGTGATCAGCTTGATCCTGTTGCATCGGCTCGACAAGCGGATCGGCCGGCGAGCTCCCCGGCTGCTGCCCTCAGGCTGGTGGCGCCCTACTGGCCGGGACGCAACGGTGATCGCGGTGCTGGCGCTCTGGGTGGTGATCGGCGGGATCACGTCCGACGACGGCTACATCCTCACGATGATCCGCACCAGCGAGGAAATGGGTTACGTCGGCAACTATTACCGGTGGTTCAACGTCCCCGAGGCGCCCTTCGGCTGGCCGTATGAGCTGTACGCGCGCTGGTCTGAGATCAGCACCGTGCCGCCGTGGCTGCGGTTGCCCGCCTTCGCGATGGGGGTGGTCAGTTGGATGCTGATCAGCCGCGAGGTGATGCCGCGGTTGGGCCGGGAGGTCCGCCGCAGCGCCGCCGCCGGCTGGGCCGCTGCTGCGGTGTTCCTGGCGTTCTGGTTGCCTTACAACAACGGGCTGCGGCTGGAGCCGGTGGTGGCCATCGGCTCGCTGCTGGCGCTGTGCGCGGTAGAACGGGCGGTGGCCACCCGCCGGCTGTTGCCACTGGCGCTGGGCCTGATAGTCGCCGCGTTCACCATCGCCGCGACCCCGACCGGCTTCATCGCCGTCGCACCGTTCCTGGTCTCCCTGCGACCGCTGGTGCGACTGCTGCGCCAGCACATCTCAGCCTTCGGGCGGCTTGCGGTGCTGGGTCCGATCGCCGGGGCCGGCCTGCTGGTGCTCGTAGTGATATTCGCCGATCAGACGCTGGCCGGGGTGCTGGAAGCCACCCGAATCCGCACCGGCATCGGACCCAGCCTGTCATGGTTCCAGGAACCCGTTCGCTACCAGGAGCTGTTCAGCGACAAACCGGACGGTGCACTGGCTCGCCGCTTCCCGGTGCTGTTGCTGCTGCTGTGCCTGGGCACCTGCGTGGTGGTGCTGTTGCGCAGGGGGGGCATCCCCGGCGCCGGTCTGGGCCCCAGCCGGCGATTGATCGCCACTGCGGGGATGGCGCTGGTGCTGATGGCGTTGACGCCGACCAAGTGGACCCACCACTTCGGCGCCTTGGCGTCGATCGGCGCCGCACTGGCCGCGCTCACCGCGCTGGCCACCAGTTCGAGCGTGCTGCGCTCGGCACGCAACCGGTGGTGGTTCCTCTCCGGCCTGCTGGCGATCCTGGCAATGTCAGCGACCGGGCTCAACGCGCCGTGGTACGTCTCGCAGTACGGGGTTCCGTGGTTCGACAAGCCCCCTTCCATCAATGGCTTCCATGCCAGCACGCTGCTGATCCTGGCCGCCGCTGTGGCGGGGCTGATCGCGGTGATCGAGGGATTGCGCCACGAGCCGGGCGCTCCGCCCGTGGCACGACCCGGACCGGGGCGTAGTTCCGGGCGACGGCGGGCGCTGCGCATCGGATCAGCTCCGCTGGCGGTGTTCTGCGGCCTGCTGGTACTCGCCGAGGTCAGCGTGATGTTCAAGGCCATGCACAAGCAGCGCCACGGCTACAGCATGGGCGCGGCCAACGTAGCCCACATCAGCGGGCACAGCTGCAGCCTCACCGATGCGGTATCCGTCGAGGCGTTCCGAGCAACGGGAGCGTTGCGACCCCTGCGCGGAACCCTGTTGGCAGACATCGAGCAGCAACGTGGCTTCGAACTCAACCGGTTTCCCCTCCCTACCCCCACCGATCAAGCAGACAGGCAGAATGGCAGCACGAGTGGGGACCGGATTCCGAAGCCGGGTGGTGAGTGGGACAACCCGGTCGATACGCCACCGGCGGGGCTCGGCAGGACCGGGCTCCCGATCTGGAGCAGCTTCTCCAGTGCGACCCCGGGAACCGGCATCCTGCGCACCACCTGGTACGCCCTGCCCGACGCCGCCCGCCAGGGTCGGGCACCGGTGGTGATCTCCGTTGCCGGAAAGCTGTCCTCGACCACCCCGCTGATCGCCGAGTTCGCTCAGCGCACCGACAAGGGGTTCCGTGTCCTGGACCAGATCACGATCAGCGGGAAGGGCACCGCTAACGGGCCCGGATGGCGGGAGCACCGCCTCGGGTTAGGCGGCCGGGGCATCGGGGCGGATGCCGTGCGGTTGATAGCCACCGACGCCGACGTCACCGACGAGGGATGGTTGGCGTTTTCGGCGCCCCGGGTGCCGGTGCTCAGCTCGATGACCGACCTGGTGGCGCCGACACCTCCGGTGTTCTTGGACTGGCCGGTGGGATTCGTGCACCCGTGCGTGCGTCCCTTCGCGGTCCGCAACGGCATCGCCGAAGTACCTCAGTACCGGCTGCTGCCCAACGAGATGCTGGCCAACTACAGCAAGGGCTGGTCCTCGCGGGAAGCCGGCGGTCCGATCGGCTGGCTGCAGATCGTGGCCACCGAACAGGAGGTACCCACC
Source organism: Pseudonocardiaceae bacterium (assembly GCA_050699875.1). GTDB lineage: Bacteria > Actinomycetota > Actinomycetes > Mycobacteriales > Pseudonocardiaceae. Next base: position 21,559 of record JBOHFX010000176.1, on the reverse strand, counting down.
TACCTCAAGGAGAACTGGGACACCGACTGGGGCAAGCTCATGGTCATCCAGTCCCGGATGCCAGGCGTCGAGGCGCCCATCCTGGAGACCGGAACCGCGGTGCGCACGGGCTGGTGGTCGCCCGGCCCGCTGCGCAGTGGCGGCCAGGCCGCCGAGATCGCCCCCCTGGGCCGCTGAACCGCATGGTGACTCGTTAAGGATCCATCCAACCGGGGCCGTCCATGAGAGGGCCCCTCGCGGAAACGAGGGGGAGGTGTTCCGCGAGGGGCGGCGGATCCGGCTGGGGGTCCCGAACCCGCATGTCCAATTGTGCCACTTTTGGAATGCTCCATGCGAGTGATCCCCCGGCGTGGCGCGCACGTTCGGGCGCGGCGAGTCGTCACAGTCGCCCCATCTGGGTGGGTCAGTGCCCGATCAGTGCCGGAATATCACCATCCGCTGCACGATGAAGTTGATGCTCGTGGCAACACCCTGCGCGACGAGAAATGCCACCGTGATCTCGCCGAGCATCGCCGGCAACAGCGCGAGCATCACCGCGTTCATCCCGACCTGCACCACGAAGGTGATCCCGTACAGCGCCAACACCGAAGCGAACTCGGCGCCGCCACCCCGCCCCTGGAACGTCCACCGGCGATTAACCAGGTACGCGGTGGTGGTACCGGCCACGAACGCCAGCGCCTTGGCCAGGTGCACCCACAGCCCGAGCGCCAGCAGCGCCTGGTAACTGCCGTAGTCCACTACGGCGGCGACGCCGCCGACGGCCACGAAGCGGGTGAGCTGGGTAGACAGGCGCAGCCGCGCCGGGACCTCGGTTACGGCCAATCCGGGCTCCTCGCCACCAGAACTTAAGGTCCACACAGACTACCGGCTCCGGCCCGAGGCACTGAGCCGTGTAGCCGCCGCCGAGGGTCGGCATTCCAGGCGCAGCGCGACCACCAACGTCACCGATTACTCTCCCGCCATGCCCGCCGCCCCCGACTTACCACGGAGCACGCCATGGCGGGCTGTGACGTGGCAGGCGGCGAAGTGGCAAGCGGCGAAGTGGCAGGCGGCGAAGTGGCGGGCTGCCGTGCTGGCCGGGCTGGCGGTGCTGACGCTGGTGTCGGCAGTCGGGGTGCTGCTGGCCCCAGTGGTCGCCGACGATCCGGTGGTCAGCTGGCCGCGAGCCGGTGAGCAGCCGCGCTCCACTGTGCTGCCGCTGGTGCCCTACCGTCCCTTGAGCCTCGACGCCACCGTGCCGTGCGCCGCGCTGGCCGCGCTGGACCGGCGGGTCTTTGGCGGCGACGCGTTGCGCACGCTACCCGCCACTCCCGGGCGGTCCGGGATCGAAGATCTGCCGGGTCGGATCGGCGAGGGCCTGGTCGTCGCGGTGGACCTGGGCATCGTGGAGATCACCGCCTCCGGTGGGCGGCTGCTGCGCGAGGCGCTGCCCGCGTCGGGGTGCAGTTACCGGGTGCTGGCTGACGCCGGTGGGATCACCGTGCTGCGCGACGGCGTGCCGCGGCGCACCGCGGCGCTGCTGGTACCCGAGGTCAGCGAGCTGGCCACCGACCTGGACGGCCAGCCGGAGGCCGCGGGCCTGGCGGTGTCCTTGCACACCGATGCCCGCTACGAGTCCACCCCCACGGTGTTGAAGATCGTACTGCTGGTGCTGTGCGCCGGGTCGCTGCTGACGATGCTTGGGTCGGCCTTGCGGTGGTGGAAAGGCCAGGTGATAGCTCTCCGATGGCCCCGGCCGCGAGTCGCCGACGTGGTGCTGGTGGTCGTCTCGGCGGTATGGGTACTCCTGGCGCCGACGAACTTTGACGACCCCTGGTACCTGCTGATGGCCCGCGGTGCCACCGAGTCCGGCTCGATCGGCAATGCGATCTACATGTTTCACGTCACCGAGAATCCGTTCGTCGCCAGCCAGTACGTGTTGCAGGCGTGGGGCACGCTGGGTCAGTCTCTTGGGCAGAGCTGGGGCCTGGTCTGGATGCGGCTGGTGCCGCTGGCTTATGGGTTGCTCACCTGGCTGCTGCTGCGACTGCTGCTGGTCGCGGGCTTCGGTCGGGAGCTGGGTACCGGCCGGGCGGTGTGGGCGTTGCTGGTGGCCTACCTGCTGTGGTGGTTGCCCTACGGGATGACGCTGCGCCCGGAGCCGCTGATCGTGTTGCTCGCCGCGGCGACGCTGCTGCTGGCCGAGCTGGCCCGACAACGTCGCTCGGTCGGCGCGCTGGCCGCGGGGACCACGACCGCCTCGCTGGCGATCTCGGTCTCCCCGTCCGGGCTGGTGGCCGCGGCCCCCCTGGTGCTGGCATTGCCCTGGCTGTGGAGGTGGCTGCGCGAGCAGGATGCCGTGACCCGAGTGGCCTGCGTGTTGCTGCTGGCCGCCACCGGCACCGGCTTGGTGCTGGTGGGTTTCGCCGACGCGACGCTCGGTGACGCGCTGGAGTCCACCGCCGTGCACCAGCGGTACTACCAGTCCTTTCCCTGGTATCAGGAGTACATCCACTACGAGACGATCCTCCGCTATAAGGACTCCAGCCAGTGGGCCCGCCGGGCTCCCGTCGTGCTCACCGTCGCCGTGTTGATGCTCGTCGCACTGAGCAGCAGCCGGAGGTTCGGCAACAACGGCGCATCCGGTCGGGATTCGCTGCACCGTCTGCTGCTCAGCAGCGCAGGTTGCTCAGCGATCGCCCTGGCACTGCTCGCACCGACCCCCACCAAGTTCGTCAACCATTTCGGAGCGGTGGCGGCCGCGCCCACGGTGCTCCTCGCCGCAGCCTTGCTGCGACTACCGCAGCTATCCGATGGCTGGCTCGGCCGGCGGTTGGCTGCTAGCCGGCTGAGCCGGCGGTATCACGGTGCTATTGGGGCTGCCGTGGGAGCGGGGCTGCTGGCCGGTGCGGTGTCCTGGAGTTTCGCCGGGCCGAACCTGTGGCGGCCCTACTCCGACCGCGGCCAGCCTTTCGGCAACCACCTCGCCGCGGCGCACGATCCGGTCGACCTGAAGAGCATGTGGCCGAGACTGGGACCCGTGCCGCTGGCCAACCCGGCGCTCTGGGTGGCGGTGGCGCTCACCGCGGCCTGCTGGGTGTGGTGGCGGCGTCGCCGCGGTCGAGACACCGCGATGACTCCCGACCGAGCAGTGCTCCTGACCGGAACGACCGCGATCGTGGTGATGACCATCGTCGTGTTCGTGTGGGCACCGTTGCGCCAATATCCTGGGTGGTCGGTAGCCCTGTCGGCGTTACGAGCGGTGCAGGGCGAGCCATGCGCGCTGGCCAACCAGGTACAGGTCCTCGTCGACACCGCAACGCAGCCGGTACCCACCGGTTCAGCGATCACTACCGGTGCGTTCACCGCTGCGACCAACCAGCCGTCACCGGTGTCGCCACCTGCCCCCGGCACGCTAGTCTGGCACGACTACCTGCAGAGCGGGCCAAAGACGGGCCTGCTGATCACGCAGTGGTTCACGGTGCCCCCTGAAGGCGGCACCCATCTGCTGGTCCCGCTGCTCGGCAAGCGGGCGGCGCAGCAGTTGAGCCTGGAGTACGTCACTGCGGGGGGGACGACGTCGGTCGTGCCCGGCAGCGTGACGCTGGCGGCTGATCGGACCGTGGCACAGACAGAATGGCAGCAAACGGCCATCCCCCTCGACCGGCTCGGCGAGCAGCGGCCGCTACGGGTACGCCTGGTGATTCGGGACCAGGTCACCGGTACCGGCAGCTGGCTTGCCGTGGGCCAGCCGCGGCTGGCCCAACTGCACCCATTGGCCGCGATCGTGGCCGGTCAATCGGTGTACGTCGACCAGGTCACCGCCACCCTGCTGCCCTGCGTCGATCAGGCCAACGTCGAGCACGGCATCGCGCAGGCGCCCGAATTGCTGGTGCTGGGTGATGAGGGGTTCGACCGGCATTTCCTCGATCTCGGGTTCGAGGTGTGGCGCGGCGGTACCCAGGTCCCGGTGGACCGCTCCGCAACCACCGTGCGAATGCCCGCCTGGCTGGTGCCCTCCGGGCCGCCCACCTTGCCCTGGGGGCGGGTAGAGCGGGTGCTCTACGACCACCCCGTCGGGCTGGTCGATCTGCACGTCGACCAGCGGCAACGCGCCGGGTGGACGCGGTTTCCCACCGTGGCCGACGAGAGCTACCACGGCGACCTGTGAACACCGGTGAGCATCCGAGCGACTGGTCTCTTGGGACCGAACACGTCAAAAAGGTGGGATGTCCGTGCGCGGATTGCCTTCCCATCGGCACCCATCCGGGAGTCCCGGCAGCTGTTGAGTAGTCACTCCAGGGTCACCAGCCCCGAGGCCACGCCATCAGCGAGGTCGAGGAGCGTAATCGAAAATGGATTTCGCGTACGCCAAACGCGATCGGGCGGTTCCGCTATCCACGGCGAAGCCACGTCGTGATCTACCGCAGATCACCATCGCCCGCGCGGGCGAAGGCAGCTGCGATTTGCGGCAATCGCAGCGGGCACTCGCGGTCGATAAAGGAGTCAGCCAGCCGCATTCTGACGTTCGGGTGATTGCTGCATTAGCTGAGCAGCCCGCTAGAGCGCGTGCACCCCTGATCGATCGAACTTTGAGGACTCAACAGAGGGCGTTTCGTCGTTGCCGGAGAAAAAGTCGAGCACACCACCGACCGTTCGTCGCCACCACGCCAGCCGTCCCTCGTGGGGCAGCGTGCCGTCCGTTGTTACCTGTCAGCACGACCTGCACGGAGACCGGCTGCAAGTCGCCCGTCATCGAATTCGTGAATGGCCAGATGCCGCTGCGCGGTGACTCCGGCGCTCCCTTCTACGCCCATTCGTTAGGGGCCGCTCACATCCGCGGTCACATCATTTCCGGCAACCCCGGCACGGGTAAGGGTTTCGCCCAGTCCTATGCCAGTGTGGCCTCCACGTACGGTGAGGTCGGGGACAGGCGAACGTTCCACGGTGCCATTCTCCTCACCCGGGGCGGCGCGACCGCAGCTTGCAAGGACGACGGCGAGTAACAGCATCACCGTCCGGCCAACATGCTGGTAGCTGGACACGCCCTACACCCTGAGCCGCCGCCGGTCACCTCGGTTCCACACCTTGATACCCGCCTTGTCGGCACAGTGAACCTCGGCGAGGAGGTGACCAACGCCACGACCCGCGCCTTCGGGACGCCGACCGGTTGGGTCCGCTGCCGGCGTAGCCGAACTCGGCGGCGTTGGCGTCGGTGTCGGGCACGTCGACCTCGAACCCGTCGATGGCCAGCAGCCGCCATCCGCGCAGAAACGACCCGCGGGCAGTGGGGAACAGACATAACCCCCACGTCAGGTACACGATCACGTGCGCAGGCAGCTACCAGGTCAACGACTTGATCCACTTAGGCTACGTGGCATTGGATCATGGTCGCAGGTTTGCAACCCACGGCGAAGACAACACGCAGGTCACAGCCGCGCCGCTGCCGGAAACGTTTACAGCGCAATGGACTTAATGCCAAAATAGAGAGATCGCCACAATTCGCGAATGCATTCGGGTGGAGAAAGAATTGCGAGCGATTGGCATCTCCTGAATGCGCGGTGCTTAAAAACGAGAGGCCTCTGAGGCGTTGAGAATGCGTCTCATGTCCATTGATCTTGTGCTGCACGGTGGTCCACTCCGACATCGCCCGGGCCCGGGGGCTCGTCCAGCAACCCGGGATCCATCGCGGCGTGTACCTGCGGCAGCCGGGTCACCAGGTTATGGGCCAGCCAGAACGCCGTCTCCGCTGCGCGGCCTCACCCCCGGCAAACCGCGGTCCCAAGAGCAGAATGGCGGGATGGTCAGGGTGCAAACGGCTCACACGGCGTGCTTGAGTCCAGCGGAGCTGCGGAGTATTCGGACGCTGCTCGACGAGGCATTCCACGGGGATGTCACAGATGACGACTACGAGCACGCTCTCGGCGGCATGCATGCCCTTGTCTGGGAGGGCCAGGAGCTGATCGGGCACGGCTCGGTGGTCATGCGGCGGCTCCTGCATGGTGGGCGGGCACTGCGCACCGGCTACGTCGAGGGCGTGGCGGTGCGCTCGAATCGGCGCCGGTGCGGGCACGGCGCGGCCCTGATGGCGGCGCTGGAGCGGGTGATCCACGGCGCGTACGAGATTGGCGCGTTGGCTTCCTCCGAGCAGGCCCTGGACTTCTACACCGCGCTGGGCTGGCAGCTGTGGATGGGCACGGCTTCGGTGGTGGCGCCCAGTGGGATCCAGCGCACCGAGGAGGAAGAGGGCAGTATCTATGTGCTCCCGGTGAGTGCACAGTTGACGCCACAAGGCGATCTGGCCTGCGATTGGCGCGGCGGCGACGTCTGGTAGCCGATCCACCCCGAAGAGTTCCGCCCCCCGGCCACTGCAGTCCGTGCTCGCCGTACCCTGCCGCGGTGCCGAGCCGCGTTGACCCCGACGCCGGGACCCGACGGTGGCATGGGTGGACGATCGCGGCGTTGGCGCTGATCACCGGCGTGCTGGGGATCTTCGCGGTACTCGCCCCGGTGATCGCCGACGATCCGGTGGTGAGCTGGCCACGCGCGGGGCAGCAGCCCACCTCCACGGTGCTGCCGCTGGCGCCCTACCGCCCGCTACAGCTCGAAGCCAACGTGCCGTGCTCGACGCTCCAAGACCTGGACGCCCGCCCGAGCGGGGGTGAGGCACTGCGCACGCTGCCGGGCGACCTGGGCACCGCCCCCGGCGAAGGCCTCGTGGTGGCCGCGGCCCAGGGAGCCGTGACGATCACCGCGTCTGGTGCCGAGGTAGTGCGCCAGACCTTACCCGCCGGAGACTGCACCTACCAGGTGCTCGCGGACTCCGGTGGGGTCCGAGTGTCGCGCAACGGCGCCGACGTCGGCATCCGGGCCGATCTGCTGGTCCCTCAGGTCGCGGAGTTGCAGACCGATGCGGTGCAACACCATGAAGGCCTGTCGGTGCAGCTGCACACCGACGCGCGATACGAGTCCCGTCCCACGCCACTGAAGATCGCATTGCTGGTCGCGCACGGTGTCGGCCTCGTGGCGCTGCTCGTGCTGGCCCTCCGGTGGTGCCGGGGCACAGGGCCCGGCCTGGTAATACCCCGCCCATCGTGGGCTGATGCGGTCGTGGTCGCGGTGTCGCTGGGTTGGGTGCTAGCCGCCCCGGTCAACATCGACGACTCGTGGTACCTGCTGATGGCTCGCAATGCGATGGAGTCGGGTTACATCGGCAACGTCATCTACCAGTTCAACGTCACCGAGAACCCGTTCGTCGCCAGCCAGTACGTGACGCAGGCCTGGGGCGCGCTGGCAGACAACTGGAGCTTAGCCTGGCTGCGGCTGCTGCCGCTGGGCTACGGGTTGGCTACCTACGCACTACTTCGGGTACTGGTCGCGACGATGCTGAGCCGGGCGGCGCAGCAGCGCTGCGTGCCGTGGGCGGTGGCGGCCGCGCACCTGCTGTGGTGGCTGCCGTACGGGATGACGCTGCGCCCGGAGCCGCTGATCGCGCTGGGCACCGCGGCGGTGCTGGTGCTGGCCGAAGCAGCCTGGCGGCGCCGCTCGGTGGGGATGTTCGCTGCGGCCACCGCCGCCGCCGCGCTCACCGTCACGGCATCGCCCACCGGCCTGGTTGCCGCGGCACCGTTGGTGCTGTGCGTGCCGTGGCTGTGGCAGTGGTGGCGGGCCGCCGAGATGCGCAATCGTGGCGCGGCTGTGCTGCTGATAGGTGCCGCCGCCTCGATCGTCGTGCCGGTGGCCTTCGCCGACGCCACGCTCGGCGACGTGTTGGAATCGATCGCGGTGCACCGCTGGTACTACCGCCAAGACGCTTGGTACCAGGAGTACCTGCACTACGCGAACCTGCTGGTCGGCGACGAGCGGGGGGCCTGGGGCAAGCGGCTGCCGGTGCTGCTCACGCTGGCCGTCTTGCTGGCCGTCGCCGTCGGCACAGGGCGGGGGATGGGCACAGCGGGGCCGACCGGTCGGCTGCTCGGTGGAGCAGCGTTGATCACCGCGGTGGGCCTGGTCGCGATGGCCCTCACCCCGACGAAGTGGGTGAACCACTTCGGGGCCATCGCCGCCCCGGCCACCGTGCTGCTCGCCGCTGCGATCATCCGATCCCCGCTGCCCAGGCGGGCCAACGCCCCGGTGCTGGCCATCGGCACCGCTGGGCTGGTGGCCGCCGCGTCGGTGGGGTTCGCCGGCCCCAACCTGTGGCGTCCCCTGTCGGACTGGGGTCAGCCCTTCGGTGACCACCTCCTTGTCGACACCCCGTACGTGCAGAGCCTGCTCACGCCCTCGCTGGGACCGCTGGCTTTGCGAAACCCCCTGCTGTGGCTCGTGATCGGAGGTGCGGGTTGGTGGTGGACACGACGGCGCCGGTGGCCAGGTCGGCGGCTGGGCCCGGATCGGGCCGTGCTGGTCACGGCGATCGGCCTCGGAGTGGCCCTGATGCTGACGGTGTTCACCATCGCGCCGCTACGTCAGTACCCGGGTGCGTCGGTGGCGCTGATGAACCTACGGTCGCTCACCGGGGCGCCCTGCGGCCTGGCGCCGGCGGTGCAGGTGTTCGTCGACGTCAAGCCCGGACTGGGCCCAGCCGTTGGGCCTGCCACGCTCATCGGCGACATGCAGGTTACCCCGAACGAGACAGCCTGGAGTGATGACGTGTCCGGCGGTACCGGTGTCGGTGCTGTCCAGACTCCCTGGTACCCCTTGCCGGGTCCGGCTGCCGACGCCCGGTTGGTGGTACCACTGCGGGGCACCCTGACCGCGGGCCAGCAGGTCGCGGTGCAGGTTGGAGCCGGCGATCCGGTGGCCCCGAGCCAGGTGCGGACGGTGCCGCTGCCCGCCGTCGGGAACAAATCCGACTGGACCGATGTCGCCGTCGCGCTGGCCGACGCCGGCCTGGCGTCGCCTACCGCGGTGCGGGTGGTCGCCCACGATCGCGTCGCCGGTCCGGACAGCTGGCTGGCAGTCGGGCAACCCCGGCTGGCCGGGCCACGGCCGGTCACCGACGTCATCGCTGACCGGCCGGTGTTCGCCGATCAAGTGTCTGCCGGGCTGTGGCCCTGCCAGGATCAGATCGCCGTGCGAAACGGCCTGGTCGAGCCGCCCGCGATGCGGCTGCGGGCTGCAGACGGGATGGAAAACGCGATTCTCTACAACTCCACCTTCGCGGACAACGGTGGCACGCTGCTGCAGGTCGACCGCACCGCAAGGTTCGTCGAGCTGCCCTCCCGGCTCGCGCCGTCGGGGGTGCCAACGCTGGGCTGGGGCCATGTCGAGGAAGTGGTCTACGCACACCCCGCCGGCCTGGTCGATCTTCGCGTTGAACAGCGGCACCGAGCCGGATGGACCCGGCTATCCACGTTGATCGGGCAGGGTTACACCGGCCGCGCCTACACCGGATGACGAATGTAGGTAGTGCGCGCACCGGATTACGTGGAACTACGGATTGCACCGGACGCTGCCCGTGGGCACCGTAGGTAACGCCGAACCGGCTCTGCCGCCGGTAAGTCTTTTCAGGGGGGATTCAATGATTGACGCGATGAGCCACGCCGAAATCTGCGAGCAATACGCAGAGCTGCTGCCCGCCCGTACGGTGCTGTCGCTGCTGCCCACAGACATGACCGGCGCCGGCGGCGAACCGGGCACCGCCGGCGCCAACGGCGCAAGTGTTGGCAAGGGCTTCATGGGGATAATCGGCTGGGGCGGAGCTTCCAGCGGTCCAGAGGGGAGCAGCACTCCGGGTAGCGACGGCTGAGTTCACTACTACCCGCGGCCGAGAATCACGCGGGCAGCGCTGGCATGGTGAAGCTGGCGACCTGCGCCAGCAGGTCCTCACGTCGGCCCGCTCCCAGGCGGCCACAAGGGCATCCACCAGCTCGCGCTGCCCGTCCGCGCCGCGCGGGTCGGCAGCGCGACACGGACGCCGCGACTGCGTGCAGACCCAGCGGTGGCCGTCCGGCGTGCCGGGGCCGGCTGGCGGCCTGGATGAGCCGTCAACCTCGGGCAGACTCGAAGAACAGCGCCACCGTGACGGCACCCGGGTCAAGCACGCCCACGGCCACGTCACCCACGTAGCTGGAGCGTCCCCGCCGTGCGCGCAGCTCCTGGGTGCTCGCCGCACCAGTGCGGGCCGCTTCGGCCGCGGCCCTCAGGTCGGCGTCAAGATCCTGCCCCGTCATGGCCTCGGCGGCCGGGAGCATGGCGTCGACCATCGTCTTGTCGCCCACTTGCGCCCGGCCCAGACGCTGCACGGTCGCCACACCCGCAACCACCCCGGCGGCCACCGCTCCAGCGTCGGCGCTCTGGGCCGTTGCCTTGGACAACTCGCGAAACCACATTCCGAACAGCGGACCGGACGTGCCCCCGGTGTCCAGAAAGCCCTCGCTCACCCGGGCGAACACCGCGCTTGCCGAGTCGTTCGGGCCGTCCGACATCCGGCGGCTCGCCCGGCGCAGCGCCGAGGCGAGGTTGGTGCCGAAGTCGCCGTCACCCGCACGGCGGTCCAGCTCAGCCAGCGCCTCCCGCTGTCGGGTGAAGACGTCGATGAACCGCTGCATCCACTCGCGCGCGGCCGGCCCGGTCAACTCCATGCTCATTCCTCTCACCACACCAGCGCCGGGGTGCGCACGGGGGCGTCCCACAACCGTAAGAGTTCGTCGTCAGCGCGGGTGAGCGTCAGCGACACCCCGGCCATGTCAAGCGTGGTCAGGTAGGTCCCCTCCAGCGAGCGGGCAACCGCGACCCCGAGCTCGGCCAGCGCCCGGTGCACCTCGCGGAAGCACACCGAGAGCTCCAGCGGGTGGGTGGCCCCCATGCCGTTGACGAACACGAGAACGCCGTCGCCACGGCGGAGCTCCAGATCAGCCACCAGCGGGTCGACGAGCTGGCGCATCAGCTCGCCGGCGGTGCCGAACGGCGCTCGGGTGGCGGCGCGCTCGCCGTGGATGCCGACGCCCAGCTCGACCTCGTCGTCGGGCAGCTCGAAGCTCGGGACTGCCGAGCCGGGATGGGTCGCACCGGACAGCGCGACCGCCATGGACCGCGACCTCGACACCGTGTGACGCCCCAGCACGGCGAGCTCTTCCAGCGTCGCCCCCGCCTCGGCTGCCGCGCCGCACACCTTCTCCACGACCAGCGTCGCTCCTGTGCCGCGCCGTCCCGGCCCGTCCTCGTCGCCGGTGTCGGTGGCCAGATCGTCGTCGACGAGCACCCGCTCGACCCGGGTGCCTTCCTCGGCGCTGATCTCCCCCGCGATCTGGAAGTTCAGCACGTCACCCGTGTAGTTCTTCACGATCTGCAACACGCCGTGGCCCAAATCAGCGGCTTTCGTCGCGACCGTCACCTGGAACGCCGTCGGGCTGGCGAACACCGCTCCGGGCACCGCGGCGTCGAGCATCCCAGTGCCCACGAACCCCGAGTGCAACGGCTCATGGCCGCTGCCACCGCCGGACACCAACGCCACTTTGGGTGCGCCGCGAGCGGCACGCACGACGTAGGTGGGGTCGGTGTGCAGCTCGAGACTCGGATGGGCAAGGACCAGCCCCTCCAGTGCCTCGTGAACGAAATTGTCGGGGTCGTTCATGAACTGTCGTCGGGCCACGACCCGATCATGCACCCCGGGGGACTCGAACGCCTCGGGAGTTTGAACTAGCCAACGTGGACGACGGGTCGGCGTTGGGGATCGGGTTCGGCCTCGCGCAGGATCTCACGGGTGATCGGTGCCACCTCGCCATCCCCGAAGAGCAGATACCGGAGCAGGTGCTTGATCGGGTTGCCCTCAGTCCAGTCGAAGTAGACATGTGGTGGCGATCCGGTGATTTCCTGGATGTATAGCAGCAGCGCGGCGATGGCGTTGGAATCGAGGGACTTGCGACGCGCAGGACCCGGTAGCCATGCGCCTCCTCGCCGGTAACACGTAGTTCAGTCTCAAAGTCCGACGGGTCGGTGATGGTCACCTCGAGAAAAAGGATTCGGTGCGGGTCGGGGATATGGTGGTCGGCTGCGACTCGGGCGAACTTGTCGCGGTATTGGGCCTCGTCGCGCTCGTTCGGTTCATTGGCGATAATCTTGATGGGTCCGGGTGCGAGCTCGCGGATGAATCGCTCCGCGGTCTCGTCCTGGTGCACTGCGGTGACGCGCAACTCGAAAGCGCGTACGACCCGGGACAGAAGCGACACAACAATGATTCCAGCGATGAAACAGGCCGCGATCTTCACGCCATCGGGACGCTCGATGACATTGGCGATCGTGGCATAGACCAGGACCGCAGAGATCACCCCGATCAGCAGCGGAGTTCCTTCGCCATCAGGGTTCTCCCGAATACACGGCGCAGCGTGGGATCCGGCATCGATTTGCAGGTTGTGCGTTGCATCTATGCCGGACTGCGATGCCTCGACCGGTCAGCCGCGGCTCGCTTACAGACAGCCTGCCACTAGCACTTCTATCTCGATATGCGGAATGTCGAGCAGGGCATCATCCCGCGCCGTGCGTGCCATCGCCGCTGACATGCCCGACCCCATGCGCCGCCGCCCGCGACGGCAACTTCGACGCGCTCGTCGCCGTGCTTCACCCCGACGTCGTGCTACGGGCCGACGGCGGCACGGCGCGCGCCCGCCAAACGGTCGTGATCCACGGCGCGGGGGACGTGACCGCACGAGCGGTCACCGGCGCGCGGTTCGCCCCGTTCGTTCGACCGGCGCTGATCAACGGAACCGCCGGAGCCGTAGTCGCCGCAGGCGAGCGGGTTTTGGCGGTCATGGGCTTCACCGTTGCACACGGCAAGATCGTCGCCATCGACGTGCTCTACGACCCCGAGCGCCTGGCCGGCCTCGATCTGGCCGTCCTCGATAACTCACCGTAAGTATCGCCTTTGCACACTTAGCCATCCCCCGTGAAATCCGTCGTAATCCCCTGCTCGACTGCTCGATTTGTGTTGTTCACTTGGGGAACGCACCGTTGTCGTGAATCTACTAAAGGCGGTACGTGGACGGGCTGCTACCCAACGGATTGAGGACTTGTGGTGTAGAGAGTCTGTAGCTATCACTTCGGTGACGATGAGGCCCAGCGTAACGCATCATGAACCTGGAATGTCTGGTGCACTGGCGCTCAAGCGATGACCGCGCAGGAGGAGAAGGTTGGAATTCCGCTTTCGGACGATCAACACCATCGTTCTGGCGTTGGCGTTGACAACCGCCATGGCGTTGCCGGCCGCAGCCCAGCGCACACAGCCGAGTGATACGACTCCGGAACCAGTCGTCACGGGTTTGGCCGGTCCGCTGCACATCAGCTTTGGCTCGACGGGAAGGCTGTACATCGCCGACGCTTTCGCCGGTGAGATTTTGCAGGCAGACTTGCGGAGGGCCAGCAAGCACGTCGTCGTCTCTGGTCTCGGGTTCGCCCCAGGCGTCGACGTCCAGGGAAGCAAGGTCTACTTCATCGCTAGCCAGGAGCCAGCAGGACCAAATGATCAGGGCTCTGCGGAATTGCGTCTCGCTCAACGCGGCCACGTTACAAGGGTTGCCGACCTGCTCGCGTTCGAGGTTGCCAACAACCCAGACCAACAGCCACAAGTGCCCGGCGACGCACTCTCGAATCCCTACGATGTCCTCGTGCTCCCCAACAGGCGCGTGTTGGTTGCTGACGCCGGCGCCAATGACATTATCGAGGTCTCCCGAGACGGAGTTGTGAAGACCTTGACGCCCCTGCCGGTGATCCGCGAAGGCGAATGCGCCACCGAGACCAACAACGGCGTTCCGAATGGTGGATGCGACCCCGTGCCGACTGCGATGGCGTGGGGGCCTGACGGATACCTATACGCGTCAGGGCTTGGCGGGGAAAAGGCCGGACGAATCTGGAAGATCGACGTCGATACAGGTGAGATCGTTCACACGTACACAGGATTACCACCGCTTACGGGCGTGGAAGTGGACCGGGCCGGAAACGTTTATGCAAGCTCATTGTTTGCTGGCAAGATCTTCCGGATCACGCCCTCAGGTGAGCAGACTGCCGCTACGGTCCCAGGCCCAACCGGCCTGGCCCTCCACCGCGGAAGGCTTTACGCGGGCAGCGTGAGCACTGACGAGAACGCGCCTCCGGCCGGTCAAGTCTTCCGAGTACCCCTCGGGGCGTTCAAGTAAGTTCTGTCCTACCTCGGCCGCGAGCACGCCGACCCGACAGTCAGAAGTTGGTCCAATCTGTCTGGCCGCGGTGTCGAAGACCGGTCGAGGGCTCCGATGTATCGGTGCACACCAATTGGCACGCGGTGGTGCTGGCCAGTTGTGGTCACACCTGAGTGGTCTGCTCCAGGTCGATCACGATCTTGCCGAGCGTGTGACCGGACTCCACTGCTCGCAGTGCCTGTGGCGCCTCGTCGAAGGGGTAGGTCTGGAGCACCTTGGGATCGACTTTCCCTGCGGCGACCAGGTCGGCGACGGTGGCAACGCCCGCCGAGCCGGCCTGCAGGAAGCTGCCTCCCAGCTCGGTGACACCGGGATCGGCGATCGACACGATCCGGGCCGGGTTGGTGATCAGAATGGCGACGTGACGCATCGGTTCGCCGCCGACCACGTCGAGGATGGCATCAACGCCGCCGGGGAGCAGTTGCCGCATCTGCTCGACGACGTCGCCCCGGTCGTAGGGCACCAGCGTGGCCCCGAGGCTTTCCGTCAGCGACTGCTTGGTCTGGCTACCGACTCCGAAGACCGCCGCGCCGCGGTTGCGTGCCAGCTGTGCGGCCATCACGCCGACCCCACCGCCGACACCGTTGATCAGCAACGTGTCGCCCTCGGTGACGCCGAGTTTCTCCAGCGCGTCCCAGGCCGTCCCGCCGGCCACCGGCAGCGCGGCTGCCTGCACGAAACTGATCTGCGGGGGCTTATTGGTGGTGGCGTCGGCGCGCAACACCGCGTGCTCGGCGTAGCTGCCCTGTTTCGGGGCGGTGGTGCCCATCACTTCATCGCCTTTGGCGAACCCTTCGACATCGGAGCCGACTGCGACCACGACACCGGCTGCCTCGACGCCTAGCACTCGGGGAAAGTCCGGTGTGGCCTGCGGGTTGGCCATCGCGCCGCGGCGAATCTTGTAATCGGCAGGGTTGACCCCCACCGCCTTGACCTTGATCACCAGCTCGCTTGGACCGGGCACCGGCTCAGACCGATCGAACCAGGTCTCGGTCTCCGGACCGCCGTAAGAGGTGTAGCCATAGGCCCTACTCATCGCGGTCAGTCCTCTCCCTCATCACGCCACCAATCTTTCATACCTGCCTCGGCGGACGCGCAGCGATCGACCTACCGGCTCGTGGGGTCGGATCCAGAGCATCACTTCCGGCCGGCACCGGGAGGCGAGGATCGCCACCCGAGCTGTCAGCGGCGGATCTGCTGGCCAGGTGGTGCCCAGTCGTCAGGACGGCCGGTGTGGTTCGAGAACTCGACGGACCACCGCCACCAACTGTGATCCTCGGCGTGCTGCCAGTTCTCGAGAAGGCCTACCTCGCCGCCGGCGAGCAGCACGGGCAGTCCGTAAAGCTCCTCGGTGGGCCACACCTCGCTGCGGTGCAGCGTCGATCCGTCGAGCTCCACCAAGGTCATCGGGGAGTACTCACCGTGGCGATCGAGATCACCACGGGCCACGACTCTGTCATCGGCGGTGATGATTTCGACCTTCGCTTTTCCCGGCGCGGCGTGGACGAGCACTCGATTGAAACCGCCGGCGGTGGTGCAACGAGCGAACTCAAGCCCGTTCATCCCCCCGTCACGGGTACGGATATGCCATGTCCAGTTCACGTCACTCTCCTCATTTCCGCCCCTGGGTCGATCGTTGTTGCCGGAGTCTCCACCACGAGGATCCGGAGGCTGGACTGCGGGGGAGTCCCAGGCATACCGTTTGACAAGGTGGCGCGCGAGCGGATCTACGGTGGGGAAGCCTGGGAGGCCCCCGAATGGCGGGCCCCCTGGCGGTCGGACACTCCTGCAGACTCGCCGGAGTGAAGCACGGAGGTCGCTCTCGGTGCCCGGGGTCCGGCCGTGTATTCCAGCGATCTACTCAGATGGATGCCTGGACGGTGAGCCCGCACAGAAGCGTGGATTGTGGGAGGAGCTAGAGATGCTGTTGGACGGCGTGAATCACGTCGCGTGGATCTCCAAGGATGTCGATCAGCTTGGCCAGTTTTATGCGACGGTGTTCGATGCGGTCGTCGGACCCACACATGAGCACGGACCCGGCGAGACGATGACCGTTATCGATATTGGCCCGGCCACGCAGCTGAACATCTTTGTGATCGACGGTAACACCGAGGCCGATCGCCAAACTCCAATGTGGGGTCGCGGCCGCATTGATCACGTCGGGCTGGCCGCCGCGTCCCCGGAGGCGTTCGAGACGATCCGGAGTCGGTTGATCGACGCCGGCGCCAGCGACGGCACGGTCAACGACTTCGGCTCGGCACTGAGCATCTTCTTCCGTGATCCGGATGGCCTCGAGGGCGAGGTGCTGCTGAAGAAGCCGTGACGGTGCGGTACTCCCGGTCGGTCCTTCATCTCTGGGCGGAGCAGTGCACGGCAGAGCGGGTGGCGCTGCTGCTCGCTTACAAGGTTGGAACCCGATCCTGTGCGCGCATCTGTATAAACCCGTGGTTAGCCACTGCGTTGCCGGATGAGTACTTCGATGCCGTCGAGGACGCGTTGGAGACCGAACTCGAAGGCGTGGTCGGGGTTGGAGGGGGCTTGATAGTGCTGGCCGGCTGTCGTGCCGACCCGCGCGGCGACGGGGTAGCGCTGGGCATCGAGGACTTTGGCGAGCCAGGGCGCAGTTGCCGCCCACCAGGTCGCGTCGTCGATGTCGCTGGTGCGCTGCACGTCAAGGGCGTTGCTCGCGCTACGGGCGGCGCCGGCGACGTAGTCGTTGATCAGGGTGACGACGGAGTCCATCTCAAGGTCGTCGAGACCCAGACCCTCGATGGCCCGCAGCTCGCGCTCGTATTTCGCCACGATTCCTGGGCCTAACGGCGGGCGCGCGGTGACGACGTGCAGCATCCACGGATGCCGCCGCGCGAGCGCCCACTGATCCCGGGCGATTGCCTCCAGCCGCTCCCGCCACGCGCCGCCGGGTGACTCAGGTGCGACCTCGAGATGGACGGCGTCGAGCATGACGTCGATCAGCTCGGCTTTGCCAGGCACGTAGGTGTAGAGCGACATGGTGCCCACGCCGAGCCGCTCGGCGATGCGGCGCATGGACAGCGCGCCGAGGCCCTCGGCGTCGGCCAACTCGATGGCGGCCCGGACGATGCCGCGCACCGTCAACCCGGGCTGGCGGCCGCGGGTGCGCGCCGGTTCGGTGCCCCACAGCAGGGCCATGCTCCGCGCCGGATCGCCACCTCCGGTCCGCACAGTGGCCATTGGGGCATCTTAGTCTTACTATACCGTATGCTGTACAGTACAACGTACTGACTGTCTTGAGTGAGTCGAGGAGGCGGCTGAGTGCTGGGTGTGGTCGTCGCCGAGGGCCTGACACATGATGGGAAATCCCGCTTTGCAAAGGAGCGCCATGAGCGACCTCTACGACGTTCCCGCAGCCGACCCCTTCTCCCCGTCTGCAGAGGACACGGCGAGTGTCACGGCCTGGTTCGCTCGGTACGACAGGCTCGTCGCCGACGGCGATGTCGAAGCGATGGCGGACATGGCCGTCTTCCCGCTGAACGTGGTCAGCGACAGCCCCGGCGGCGACGGCGCGGCGGTCCAGTGGAGCCGTGAGCAGTTCGTTCACATGATGTCGGAGGTGCTGGCCGGCTCCGGCGACGTGAAGCTGGACTCCCAGCGCACACCGTATTTCCTCACGGGCAGCCTGGTGCTGGTGATCACCGACGCGACCATGACTGCCACCGGGGCGCCGCAGCAGGCCCTCCGGTACGCCGACCTGCTGATCAGGCGAGACGGTGGGTGGGCGTTTCAGACCATGGTGCAGGGCGGTTGGGGCGACGCGCTGTAGTTCTGCCGTTCGCCTACCCGGCTGAGCAGCGCCCGGACGGGGACGTCGTCGGAACTCCGGTCTTGCTACCTTGGAATGTCGGCAGCCGCCGACCCGACCGTTGCAGAACCCGCCGGCCCGTCGCAGAAGACCCCGTCGCAGAAGGTGGATGCATCGCGTGTTGCTTTCCCCCACAACCCCTGACGTGGCGGCTGAGCAGGACTACCTCACCCTGCTCTACCAGCACCTCGACGAGCGCCGCCGCTACACCACGCGGCGGCTCGCCGAGGTCCTGAAGGCCCCCACCACCGGCACCCCGCAGGCGCTCAGCGAGCGGGACGCGGCGGCCGCGATGTACGCCCAGCAGCTCGCCACCCTGGACGGCGTCGAGCAGGGCCTGTGCTTCGGCCGGCTCGACCTGCACAGCGACGAGGGCGACGAGGGTGTGGACGAGGACGGGCGGCGCTACATCGGGCGGCTCGGGTTGCTCGACGAGGAGCGCGACTATCAGCCGTTGCTCATCGACTGGCGGGCGCCCGCGGCACGGCCGTTTTACACCGCGACCGCGGCGCGCCCCGAGGGCGTTCGGCGCCGCCGGCACATCCAGACCCGCAGCCGGACGGTGCTCGCCGTCGAGGATGAGGTGCTCGACCTCGAGAGCGCCGAGCAGGATTCCACCCGCACCGGCCTGACCAGCGAGGCAGCGCTGATGGCCGCGCTGGCCGCGAGCCGCACCGGCCAGATGGCCGACATCGTCGCGACCATCCAGGTCGAGCAGGACCGGATCATCCGCGCGAAGCCCAACGGAGTGCTGGTGGTGCAGGGCGGGCCGGGCACCGGCAAGACGGCGGTCGCGCTGCATCGGGCGGCCTACTTGCTCTACACCCACCGCCGGCAGCTGGCCAAGCGAGGCGTGCTGGTGGTCGGGCCCAACTCGACGTTCCTGCGCTACATCGGGCAGGTACTGCCCTCCCTGGGTGAGACCAGCGTGCTGCTGTGCACGGTCGCGCAGCTGCACCCGGGGTTGCACGCGCGCGGCGTCGAATCCGATGCGACCGCTGCGGTCAAGGGTCGCCTGGAGATGGCGAAGGTGGTCGCCGCAGCGGTCCGGGACCGGCAGCAGGTGCCCGCGGAGCCGATCGAGCTGCGCATCGAGGACACTACGGCCATCCGGCTGGACCAGGAGGTGTGCCTGCCTGCCCGCACCCGGGCCCGGCGTTCCCAACGCCCGCACAACGAGGCCAAACGGATCTTTTATCGCGAGGTGGTGACGGCACTGGCCGCACGGATCGCGCGCGGGTTCGACGATCTGGGGCGTGGACTGCTGGATCGGGGTGACCTGGCCGACATCCGCGCCGAACTGCGGTCCAGTCCTGATCTGACCGCCGCGCTGGACGCGCTGTGGCCGACACTGTCACCTGAGCAGCTGCTGACCGATCTCTACACGGACCCGCAGCGGCTGGCCACGGCCACCCACCGGGTGCTGGACGCCACGGAGCGCAACCTGCTGGCACGTCCCGATCCCGGCCCGAACGCCGACCCTGGGCTGGTCTGGACCCCTGCCGACGTTCCACTGCTGGACGAGGCCGCCGAGCTGCTCGGTTCCGACGGCAGCGCCGAGGCCGCCCGCGAGGCCGCTGCGCTGCGCGCCGAGCTGCAGTACGCGCAGGGTGTACTGGATATCCTCGACCTTGACGAGGATCTCGACCCGGAGCTGTTGCGGGCCACCGACCTGATCGACGCTGACCGGCTGGCGGACCGGCAGCGGCAGCGCAGCTACGACAGCACCGCCGAGCGCGCCGCCGCGGACCGTACCTGGACATATGGTCACGTCATCGTCGACGAGGCGCAGGAGCTGTCCCCGATGGCGTGGCGGGTGCTCATGCGACGTTGCCCCAGCCGCTCGATGACGGTGGTCGGCGACCTTGCCCAGACGGGCAACCGGGCCGGTGCGGGTTCCTGGCAGGACGTGCTCGGCCCGTACGTGGCGCAGCGCTGGCGGCTGGAGCAGCTGACGATCAACTACCGCAACCCCGCCGAGATCGCGGAGCTGGCCGACGACGTGCTCGCCGCTATCGACGTCGACATCACGCCACCGCGGTCGGTGCGCCGCACCGGCGTGCCGCCCCGGGCGGTCCGGGTCTACGCGCTCGCCGACGAGCTGCCGGCAGTGGTCGCCGGCGAGGCTGCCGCGGTAGGCGACGGCCGGGTGGCCGTGCTCGGACCGGTATCCGAGCTGGACGCGTTGCGCAGGATCGTTCCCGCGGCCGGCAGCGCCGAACTCGACTCACCAGTGACCGTGCTGACCGTCGCCCAGGCCAAGGGCTTGGAGTTCGACTCGGTGGTACTGGTCGACCCCGCCGCGATCGTCGCCGAATCCCCGCGCGGCCTCAACGACCTCTACGTCGCCCTGACCCGCACCACCCACCGTCTCTGCATAGTGCATCCCGGCAATCTGCCCGAAGTGCTTGTTTCAGCGCATTCTGAAGACAGATAGCAGCAATTCGGGCCCAGATCACTGCAATCTGTCCCCAATGTGGTTCGGGCGTTTCCGAACGTTAAGAAGTTGAAGTGACGCCGTGTTATAGGTTGTGCGCGTTCCGTTACTGTGGGGGGGCGTGCGCTGTCCGCTGCATCCAATGTTGCGACCCGGTCGACCGGCACCGCGCTGGCCCTGCTGGTCGGGCTGGCCGGCGTACTGGTTGCGCTGACGCTGCCCTTTGCGCCGGTGCTCGCCGAGCACACCACGGTGACCTGGCCTGCTCCCGGCCAGCCGGTCGTGTCGACCACGGCGTTGTTCGTGCCGTACCGGCCGGTGGAACTGACCGCGACCGTGCCGTGCTCAGCGATCCGCTCCGCCGCTGACCGGGGCATTGCAGTGACGGTGCTGGCGACCGGCCCGGACGGCGACGGGCTGGTGCTGCGGGCCGGTGCCGGTGAGGCCCAGCTGCTGCTGGGCCGCTGGGTGGTGAGCACGGTGCCGGTCGCCGGCACCGCCACTGGCTGCCGGACCAGCGTGTACGCCCGGCCAGACGGCATGACGATCACCATGGGGGTCCATCGGACGATCAGCCTGGCCGGGGAGCCGGTGCCCAAGGTCTTCGCGTTGCGCACCGACCTCGATCCCCGGCAGGCGGCCGGGATGACGGTGACCGCCCGCACCGCCAGCCCGTTCGCCACCAGCCCGAGCAGCGTGAAAGTTCTGCTCATCGCCGCGCAGCTGCTCACGGCGTTGCTCGCGCTCTGCCTGCTGGCCCACGCGGCCCGTCGGCGGCGCTTCATGGGTGGTCAACCGATTTGGCCGCCCGTGAAGCGCTACCAACGTCGGTGGCGCGCCGCGTGGGTCGATGCCGGCGTGATCGGCGTGCTGGGCGGTTGGGCGATCATCGGCCCGCTGGCCGTCGACGACGGCTGGGCCACCACGATCGCCCGCAACCAGGCGATGACGGGCCACGCGGGTAACTACTACCGCTGGTGGGACGCCTCAGAGACGCCCTTCGCGCTGAGCCAGCAGTTGCTCGCACCGCTGACCGAGGTCAGCCTGGCGCCGCTGTGGCTGCGATTGCCCAGCACCGTGCTGGCTGTGGCGACCTGGTTCGTGCTGAGCCGCGGTGTCCTCGGTGCGGCG
>JBOHFX010000175.1:0-10999 GCA_050699875.1 Pseudonocardiaceae bacterium | reverse complement strand
GAACAGCGCGTTGATGCTCTGGGCGTCCAGGTCCCACAGCACCCGGTTGTCGGTCACCTCCGGAGGGAACGGCCGGCCCGGATACGCCAGCGGCGGGTGGTGCGGCGACGGCAGGGTGAGCTGCTGGAAGGTCACGGACACGGAGCGGATGCCCAGTTTCTCGGCCACCGACCGCGCGCCGGCCGCGGCCGGCATCATGCCGGTCGCCACCAACGCGTCGCATCCCTCGGCCGCCGCGGTGACCGCGTCGAACTGGCTGGTGATCAACTCGGCCGCGTGCCGGGACAGGGATGACGGCGGCGGCGGCGCAGTCGTCAGCGCGCTCGCCGACTGGCCGACCGGCACCATCGGCACGCCGACACCGGCCAACCGCTGCGCGAAGTCCTCGTCCGGCGGCGCGCACACCCGCACCTCCGCGCCGAGTGCCCGCAACCGCACCGCGAGTCCCACCAGCGGTTCGACGTCCCCGCGCGACCCATACGTCGACAACAACACACGCATTTCGCGACTCCCATTTCCGCAGATTCTGGCCTCGGCCGGCGATTCTGCGGCACGACCCGGGTCTTGCCGCAAGTCCCCCGGTGCGCTATATGTTGAGAGTGGAAAGGAGTGGGTAATCTCCTTTCCCTTCATCGTCGGCTGTGGCCGGATCTCCCTCGCGGTCGGCACGGTGAGCCGGGCCAGCATCCGGGCGATCGTCGACGTGCCGCTGCCGCTCTCCCCGACGAGCGCGACGGTCTCGCCGGACGAGCCACCAGCACCACCTCCACCGGCAGCCTCCCAGCCACCACCGACGGCATCAGCCCGACACGATTACCACGCCGACCTTTCTTGCCGCGGCACTAGCATGCGCTTGGCAAATACTCGAGCTCGGCGTTCGAGTACCGTCACAGGAATATTTTCAAAACGATACTCGAGGAAATCCGTGGGCTGCGCCCCGAAGATGACATCTGTGGGAACAAGCGCTTCCCATAACTGGGCGTCAGCCATCCGCGGCACAGGAACACTGGTCCTCAGTGTGTTGCAGGTTTGCAAGTCCTTGCTAATTTCAATGACGTCGTTGGGAATAATACGACCCTCAGTGGCGAGCAAACCGCAGGAGCCCCAGGGGGCCGGGCCAGGAGGATTGGACTTTCAGTTGCATTGGGAGCCTACGGCCTCGCACGAGTGGCAAGACAATAAGACGTCCGTCAGACGATTCGTATGACCGCGTAACGTCCTCAAGGCCTTCGGAACGGCAGATGCAGTCGCACCTGATCGGTGTCTGCAGAATATTCACATGAGCATCCGTGCGTACGGCGGCTTCCCATCTTTCCCTGCTTTCGGCCCCTATCGCAACAAGTCGAATATTCCCGGTCAGCTCACCAGCCACCATCGGCTTCCTCTCGGCTCGACCCCACCGTGCCCTCGGAAATCCTCAGGCCGACGGGTTTGAAAACTCCCAGAACCGCCTGGTCGCAGTGGCTACGGTCCCGCCGTGACGCGCAGCAACCTCGCCGACCAGTGCAAGACCTCTGCTCCGGCATGCAGCGCCCGCCGAATCAGTTGCGCGCGAGTGCTCAACAGCGTCACCGGAGTCCGTAGCTCGTGGCTGGCGTCGGCCACGAACCGGCGCTGTAATGCGAGAGCGTCTGCCAGTGGTCAGACGGCGCGTCGCCCCATCCAAGCTCCACCCAAAGCTAGCGAGCGATAGACCCGCGCCGCCGCTGACCAGAAGCGCCCGCACGGACGGCAGAATTGCGATAGCCCCCTTCTATTCTGGTCTGGTGAGGCCCAGCTGCCGGGCCGCCTTGCCCACGCCGACGCGGGGCTAATGTTCGGGCTATGAGCGAAGGCTACTCGGCGCGTTCGCGCCGTCACCGGGGTCACGGGTTACCTGTTGTTTTGGGCGTCGATCCTGGCCGGCGCCATCGCGGTGGCGTCCCCGCTGGTGGCGCTGGCGGTCACCGCCGGCATTCCAGACGATGCCACTCGCTGGCGGGCCTGGCAGCTGACCATCCTGATCATGCTATTCGTGGCGCCGCAGGTGATCTGCTACATCCTGGCCTCGATCGGTGCCGCCGTGCAACAAACCAGGGGTCGGTTCGCGTTGGCGTCTGCGGCGCCAGCGGTGGAGAACTTCGGCATGATCACGATGATGGGCGTGGTTGCGCTGTGGTACCGGCCCGGGGTGGACGTATCGGATGTCTCACTGGGCATGGTGGTCGTGCTCGGCGTGGGTTCCACGTTGTCCGTCGCGGCCCACGCGGCCGCCCAGCTCTTCGGAGCCTACCGGGTCGGGCTGCCGATTCGGCCGCGAGGCGGCTGGTCGACCGAGCCGGCTGCCCGCGAGGTCAGCCAGAGGCTGCGCCACTCGGTGGCCGTGGCGGCCCTGCCCGTGTCCTCCATGTTCGCGATGCTGGCCGTCGCGGCGACGGTGCCCGGCGGAGTTTTCGTGTTCCAGGCGGCCCTGTCGGTGTACTCCGTGATCGGCGCGCTCGGCGCCAGAGCGGTTACCGTGGCCGCGTTGCCCGGGATGAGCGCGGCGGCCAGGGATGGTGGAGCCGGGCCGCTCGGCGCGGCGTGGCGGCAAGCGTTGAACTACAGCGTGACGGCCAGCCTGCCTGCCCTGTGCCTGCTGCTCGCCTTCGCCGGCCCGGTAGCGTCCACCCTGGCCAACGGCGAGCTGCACGACCCTCGAATTGTGAGCTGGCTGACCGCCTGCCTTACGGTGCTCGCTGTCTCTCAATTCGCCAACGCGGGCTACGAGGTGGCCCGACAGACGCTGTTCGCCCGATTGGACACCAGCGGGCCACGCCGTGCCAGCACCGCCATGATGGCGGTCCGCATCGTCGTCGCGCTCAGTGCGCTGCTGTTGCTGGCGGACGGCGACCGGCTGGTCGGGCTGTGCTGTGCGGTGCTGCTCGGCGATGTGACGGCAGCCGTGGTGGCGCTGTCCATAGTGCGCGCCGCGATCCGCCCGGAGCGGATGGTCGACCGGCGCAGGCTGGCCGTAATCGGGGCGTCCACCTTGGCGATGCTGCCGGCATCCGCGCTCGGCTCATGGATGATCGGGCACATTGTGCAGGCTCGGGCGCCGCAGGTGCTGACGGGCCTCCTCATGAGTTCGGTGGCGCTGGTCTGCTTCGGCCTGGTGTTCGCCCTGCTCACTGGCAGATTGCCGACGCTCCTCGCCAGGGTTCGATCCCGACTCGCGGGTTGAGGCCAGGACCCAGCGCGTCGCTGCGGCGTGTCCGCGAACGTGTGTCACCGGGCGCTCCGTACCGTCCACTCACCGTGACCTGGCCCAGTTGCGGTGAGATCTATCCACATCGCCTATTCGTGAATAGGTTGCCTCAGGTGGGTGGTGCGACAGGTCGAAAGGACCACAGACAGGCAGAAATCTAGGCGATTCGTTGCTGCTGGAAGGCTGTTGCGCTCAGCAGGTCAGGAGTCTTTCGAATTGCCCACAACTTATCCACTGGTTCTCCACAGATCCATGGGTTCTTTACACAGCCTCCGTCACCTGTACACACGCTGTGGATGTCGGCGCCGAAGCCTCGGCCCTACGGTGTGGCGCGTGAGCCATTCGCCCATCTACGACCAGCTGCGTGGTGAGCACATCAATGCTGACGTTCCGGCCAGCGAGGCTGAGGCGCAACCGGGAGATAGCCCGGGGAAACACCGCCTACTCCCCGGTGGGCCGGGCCCGGCGACCTTCGCCCGGCCCCCAACGGCCGAATCTGATCGGGCCCCAGGTTGGTCATGGTTCACGGCGACCAAGTCAGCGGCTGCCGTTGACACGGCGCAGGGCCAGCCCTCGCCTTAATTCAATTCCTGTGACTCATTCCGATTCTCGTTGGCGGGTACCCGCCACGTCGAGTGGTTCACCGCGAGTTGAGCCACGCGTTGATGCCGTCGGCGATGGCATTCGCGTAGCGCTCCCGGCCTTCCGGTGTGGAAACCAGCCCGGCCTCCAGTGAGTTGCGCATGTTGGCGCACTCGACGAGCACAACCGGGATCTGGGCGTGGTTGAGTCCAGCAAGGTCCGAGCGTGGGTTCAACCCCCCGGAGCCGATGTAGTCGGCGGCGGTGAAGCCGTCGCCACGCAATGCAGCGACCAGTGCTTTGGCGAGGGCAATGGAAGGTGCGCCCTGGTTGGCATTCAATGGCGGGTCGGAGTAGGCGACGTGGAACCCGCGCTCGGACCGCGTTGCCCCGTCGGCGTGAATGGACACCAGCGCGTCAGCGCCCGCCTGATTCGCCAGCGCGGCGCGGTCGTTGACGCACGGACCGACGCCGGAGTTGTCCGGGCGGGTGAGCACGACCTGCACCCCTCGCGCGGTCAGCGCATCGCGTATCCGCGCTGCAACATCCCAGTTGAATGCGTGCTCCGGGTAGCCGCCGTCGGTGGAGGTGCCGGTGGTGTTGCACGCCTTGGTGCCACCGCGGCCATCGGGAACCTGGCGGTTGATCTCGGCCGGGTGCGATGCATTGGCACCGTTGTGTCCCGGGTCGATTACCACCATGAAGCGCGACGGAGACGTCAGTGCGGCGGTGCTGGGCCGGGTGGTGGTTGGTGTCGCGCTCGGCGGCAGGACCGGCGGCGAGGTCGCCGGAGCTGGAGCGGTCGGCCCGGCTGACGCGCACGCGGTGACGGCAAGGCACGAGACAAACACCCATGAGACGAGGCCTCGCAACTGGCCGGTATGGAACACGAGCCCGCGCTACTTGTAGGCGATTCCGGCGCTGGCAGGGCCGGTGAGAGGGAGCACCTCGACCGACTGGAAGCCCGCATCGGTACACCATTTACGGAAGTCGGCGCCGGTGTAGTCGAAGCCGTCTCCGGTTTCGATCAGCATCTGCAGGGACAGCATGAGCCCGGCGACGTTTTCCCGCCGGTCGTCATCGATCAGGGCCTCGATGACGACGAACGCCCCACCGGGCGGCAGCGCCTCGAACGCCGCCTTGATGAGCTGGAGTTTCCGCTGCAGGTTCCAGTCGTGCAGGATGCTTCCCATCGTGATCACGTCGGCCTTGGGCAGCGGGTCCGCGAAGAAGTCGCCTGAGACCACCCGGACCCGGTCGCTGAGGTTGGCCTCGGCGATGGTGCGGGTAGCGACCGGTTCCACCACCGGAAGGTCGAAGCTGGTACACCGCAGATGGGGATGGTGCTGGGCCAGGATGATCGATAACTGACCGGTGGCGCCGCCCACGTCGCAGACGGTCTGGTAGCGGGAGACGCGGTGGCCGTCCCGGCCGGACCTTCCCCGTCGCCCACGTCCCCGGTCACCCGCGGGACCGATTGAGCATCTCCAGCCACCGTGCATGGCTCCTTTCGGATCGACCCGCGCTCCGCCTTGCGGCCACCATAGCTGCGACTTCCCACCGAGCAGCGACTCAGCTGACCCTCGGGAGCGTCACGGAATCGGTATACCTGCGAGGGCACACCATGTCATGGCGGACCGAGATTGCCACGGTGGCGATCCACGCGCGTACCCCGACGCGCCCGGCGAAGTCGGTATCGTCGGAACCGGAGTCGCCCGAAGTGCGCGGCATCCGCATCCGTGACCTACCTGGCGACGAGCTACTGATGAGAGGCGATCGGATGGTCGACGAGCGTGACGTATTGGGCCGAATCCACGAGCTGGTCGAGGCTGAACACACGCTGCGGGTGCGATTCAGCCGGGGCGAACTCAGCAGCGACGAGGAGCATGCCCAGTTGGCGTCCCTGGAGCGGCAGCTCGACCAGTGCTGGGATCTGCTGCGGCAACGTCGCGCTCGCGCCGCCGCTGGTCAGGATCCCGACGACGCCCGAATCCGACCCGTCGACGAAGTCGAGGGTTACCTCAGCTGACCGGCCGCGGTCCGGCTCTGCCCGTCTCGGCAACCCGCGCCGACGACGCAGGCCATGCACAACGCCCGCGAGGGACCGATAGTGATGGTGAGGCCCTCGGCGGGTATCCGATGCCCGCATACTGCCTGGGCATGACCATGGGTGGCGGCAGCGATGACATCGGCGGGTTCCAGCAGGTGCAGGCGTCCCTCCCCCGGACAGCGAGCCCACCGCAGCTCGTCGACATTCGACCTGGCGCCCGGACGGCGAGGCTGTGGACATTCCGGCTGGGGGACGGCCGGCCGGTGACTGGCGGCCGGAAATGGCATGGGGTAGCTCGAATGGCGGAAAGTTGCCAACGTGGAGGGGAACTGAGGGTCGGGCACCTGTAGGCCGGCGCGCCGCGGTCGGCCGAACAGCTGGGCGCCGGCAGCAAGCCTCGGAACGCCTGGGAGCTGCTCCCTTCGGGCGTGATCCACAGTTACCCTCCGCTATTCTGCCGTAGGAAGACGACGGACCCCGCCCGCTTACGGGGGAGGCCACAGGCGGGGCCGTCGCCGCTCAAACAACGTCCCAGACAAAAGGCCAGCAGGAAGCCTGTTAACTTTCTGCGGACAGCCGAGTACTCTCTGCGACGACCATCCTGATCTACAAGCATTCGGTGAAGGTCGTCGCGGTGCCCACAGTGGTGCTGGTCGGCTCTAGCTGTGCTCCGTTGGTCGGGTCCGTTCGTGTAATCGAACGGTGGGACGGTGTATCAGTTCGGGGACTGTACATGAGACGTCTCATGACGAGAGTGGCGGTCTGAATGGGACCGCGGGAGTATCCAGCGCCGCTGCGCTGGCTGGTCGGCGTGGAGCTGGCTCGGTACCGAAACGGGGCCGGCCTGTCGCTGACCGAGGCCAGCGAGCGCAGCGGGATCAGCCGAGCCAAGCTGGGTCACCTTGAGACCGGGCGACAACAGCAGGATCAGGACGATATCGCCCGGCTGCTGGCCGCCTACGGTGCCGATCAGCCCGATGTCGACCGGCTCGTCTCGCTGACCAGCCGAGCCGCCGAGGCAAGCTGGTGGACGCCGTGGACCCAAGTCTTGCCAGACTGGCTAAAGCTCTTCGTCGGCTTGGAGGGCCTGGCCGATAGTGAGTTCGTGTTCGAGCCGCTCGTGATTCCGGGCCTGTTGCAGGCCCCGGAGTACGCCGCGGCGATCACGGCCCACACCCCCCGGGTTCGCGCCGACCACAGCGAGCGGTTCGTCAGCTTCCGGATGGCACGCACCAAGCGGCTTGCCGATCCGCAGCGCCCGCTTCGGCTGCACGCCATCTGTACCGAGGCCGCCTTGCAGCTCGCGGTGGGCGATCCGGAGGTGCGCCAGGCCCAGTTCCGGCATCTGCTGGCCATCGCCGAGCAGCCCACCGTGACCATCCAGGTGGTGCGCCCCGAGGACGGCCTGCACACCGCTTTGACCGGCCAGTTCGCGGTACTGGACTTCGAGAACCTGCGCTCGATCGGCTACGTCGAACTCCACGACTGCGCGGTCTACCTACAGGATCCCTACCAGGTGCGGACCTACGCCATGGTCGCAGAGGACCTACAGCAAGTAGCCCTCGACCCTGAGCGATCCGTTGCCCTCATCCAGTCGATGATCACATCCTGAACGGCGGAGACAGATCGTGGCCGGCAGATACCTTGCCACCGCCCGGTGGCGCATCAGCAGCTTCAGCGGCAACAACGGAACCTGCGTGGAGGTCGCCGCCTTACCCAACGGCCGCATCGCCGTGCGCAACAGCAACCATCCGCGCGCTGGGGTGGTTCTATTCACCCGCGCCGAGATGAAAGCCTGGATCAACGGCGTCAAAGCCGGCGAGTTCGACGACCTGACCTGAGCCTTCCCCACTGATCAGCCTTCACGGGCGAGCGCGCCGTGAACTCGACCGGGCCGACGTGTGGACGGACCGCGCTGTCGGTGGTGTCGAGTTCACGGACGCGGCCGCCAACGAGAAGAGCTGACAGGAGGCACTCCATCAGATGGTCGGGGTGGTGGACAGCTGGAATGCCGCATACTTCGACAATCAGCTGTCGGCGGGTGTGGTGGCGGCCCTTGCCCCATTGAACGAGGCCAATGCCGACGCGCAGGCTCTCGCCGACCGCGCATTCCGGCTGATGCGGGTCGCTCGGCTCGGCCCAACGGATCTGTCGGCGCGCACCGCCTCAATACTCAGCGGGATAAGAAGGGCCGTGCCAAGCGCGTGGGGTGGCGCGGTACCCGTCTCGATAGCCCCGTGGTACGCGCTGCACGACGACAACGTCGAGAATTTGTGCAACGCAGAGGCGGTGGGGATCATCCGCAGCGACCGAATGCGTCGATATCGACGCCCTGCAGGAGCAGGCTGCGACCAAGCACATCAAGCAGCAGTCGGCCGAGATCCACACCGCTCAAGCCCGCGAGGAAGTCACGCGTCGTGGCGTCGCTAACGAAGCCGCGACCGACCGATGTACCAGCGCTTGGCGCCGTCCGTGGTCATCCCACGGCTTGGGCCTCGTCAGCGGTCTCGGGCGTGAGGTCGCTGAAGGGCAGATCCTGCTCAACGGTCATGCGGTCGTCCAAGGCATCGACGCGGATGCGTCCAAACCAGTCGCGGTCGAGCTTGAACGCGTTGAACAGCGGGGTGACACTAGTCCTGGCCAGGATCTCCGTACGCACGTTGCGCTGCGAGCGCTGGGTGACATTGAGGCTCGCGTTGCCGAGATCAACGATGCCCGCCCGGAAATCGGCCGACGCCGACGCAACGAACTCCCCCTCGTCGCTTTCGGACAACAGCACCGTGGCCGAGCGCGCCGTCACGACTTCGGTCACCACGACGTAGTACTCCGGGAACTCTCCGCCTTGCGCCTTGCCAACGATCTGGCGTTTGAGGTCGAAGATGTCAACAACACGCGAGTGGCGGCCGTCGACCGCCGCGAACACAATCGCGTTCTTACGGGAGAACTTAAGCCGGATACCCGCGGCCCCCCGGGGGACGTTCGGGATCCGCTGCGTCTCGGCCGTACCCTGGAACTCCACGCTGACGGCACCGTCGGATGTGTGGCTCCACGGCGACGTGGCCGGCGCGGGGTCGGGGTCGAACTCGATGCCGAAGTCTCGTACGTTTCGCTCTGGCCTGAACACCCAGTTGTCAATCGGGCCGCAGTCGCCGAGGTCAACCTCAACGCCGGGTGCCCACGTCCCCCAGTACCGCAACGAGTCGTAGAGTTCGCGGATATAGCGCTTGGCAAGGTCGGACATTGAATTCTCCTGGTCCTCGACCCCGAAGGGTCAGTCTTGCTGCACGTGCGCGCAAGAGTCGACGCCGATTCGCCACGCGGACGCGGTCGGGCAGAATTGTTCTCACTGTCGCTGACAGGGTCACGACGATGCGCGGGACTTCGGGGAACTGGGACGAGCGTACCGGCGAAGGTCACCCCGTCGCACAGAACCTGTTGGGCTCGTCGGCGCCGGGGAACCGAGCACCGGCGGTGGTCCAACCGGTGCTCAGAACCGCGTTGCGGGTACTCACCGCCGGACCTCGTACACCAAGTTGAACGGCGTCTGCGCGGCGCGCCGGAACCGGGTGAAACCGGCGTCGGTCATCACCTGGCGGGTCGCGGCCTCGCCGGCCTGCGCACCCAGCGCGTACCCGCCCGGCTGGGACAGCCCGTTGGGCACGCACAGGAACACCGAGGCGCTGTAGTACAGCCGCCCCACGGGGTTGAGGTTGTCTTCGACGTTGTCCGCGGCGAAGGGCTCCACCAGCAACCAGGTCCCGTCCGGGGCCAGCGCCTCCCGCACTCGTCGGGCGGCGCCGACCGGGTCGCCCATGTCGTGCAGGCAGTCGAACATCGTGACCAGGTCGTAGTTGCTGCCGGTGAAGGTCTGCGCGGTGGCCACCTCGAAACTGACCCGGTCGGCCACCCCGGCCTCGGCGGTCCGCTTGCGGGCCAGCTCGATCGACTCGGTGTGATAGTCCGAGCCGACGACGGTGCTGCGCGGGTACGCCTGGGCCAGCAGTACTGACGAGGTGCCGAGCCCGCAGCCGAGGTCGGCCACCCGCGCTCCGGCGGTCAGCTTCGCCTCCACCCCGTCCAGCGCCGGGATCCAGTTCGGCACCAGCTCCGCGACGTAGCCGGGACGGTAGAATGCGTCGCACCCGACGAAGACGTCGTCGTGGTGCTCGTGCCAGCCGACGCCGGCGCCGGTACGGAACGCCTCGGTGATCCGCGGTTCGGCCCGGAGCATGCCCAGCGCGGTAAGGAACGCGGCCGGCGCGTTCGGGCCGTTCGGGTCGGCCAGGCAGAACGCCTGCTCCTCGGACAGCGAGAACTCACCGGTCGCCGGGTCGTAGCCGACGTACCCGCCGGCGGCCTGGCCGCGCAGCCACTCCGTGAGATACCGCGGGTGACACCCGGTCCGCTCGGCGAACTGCTCGGGCGTCGCCGAGCCTTGCGCGAGCGCCCGGTAGAGGCCGAGCCGGTGACCGATCACCACCGAACCAGCTGCGTCCGTCGCTCCCAGGTCCGTCACGAGCCGCCCGAGGAAGTCCAGCACCTTGTTGTGGTTCATCTCAGATCTCCTCACCTGTCCTGCCGGCCGGTGCCGGTCACAGCAGAGAGGGTCGATGTGTGGCCTTTCACGGCTCTCGCACGCCGTTGCAGCGTGCTGACAGCGCCGGCAGGTCTCCCGCCACCGCCGTCGCTGCGGGCATTCTGTTCACCGGAGGTGGACGATGGTGGCTGGGGACGCGCCGCCGCCGGTGCGGGTCGAGGTGCTCGGGCCGCTGCGGCTGGTCGTCGACGGCGTGGAGGTCGACGTGCGCGGACCCAAGCGCCGCGCGGTACTCGCGCTGCTCGCGCTCGCCGAGGGCCGTGCGGTGAGCATCGACCATTTGGTGGACGCGCTGTGGCCCTCGGAGGTACCAGAGTCGGGGCGGGCCGCCCTGCACAGCCACGTGTCCCGGTTGCGCGGGCACCTCGGACCGGCGGCTGCCCGGCTGGAGACGCTGCACGACGGCTACCGGCTGGTGCTCGGCACCGGTGATCTCGACGTGGCACAGGCGCGCGCGCTGCTGGCGACGGCGCGCACCGATGCGGCCCGGGGCCCAGCCGGCGCGAGCATCCTGCTGCGGGAGGCGCACGCGCTATGGCGCGGGC
>JBOHFX010000174.1:0-60985 GCA_050699875.1 Pseudonocardiaceae bacterium | reverse complement strand
CGTCGCTGGTGTCGAGTTCACGATAGATAGCACCGGCGTGGTTCACGGTGGCGAATGGATCGGTAAGACACCGTGCACACGACCTGCTCTCACGTCAACCCCTGATGGACTTCCGGCGGTGACCACTAAGTATTGCCGCGTGTCCGTCACGAGCAGAGCGTCAGTTCCGGTAACCGAGCGTTACCCTCGTCGCGATGCACATGTGCTCCTGGGACAAGGGGTGGCGGTGATGAGAGTCGCCCGCACCGTGGCGGTGTGGTCGGTTGCACTGCTCGGCTTGGGTCTGCTCCCCGCCGGCGCCGCCGCCGATCAGTCCTGCACCTACACGATCAGCACTCTGGAGGATGCCCGCGCGGGGCTTACCGCGGCCGCACCGGGAGACATGTTGTGCTTTGTCGGGCCGAACCTCGCCGACGTGGATTTAACGCTAACCCGGTCCGGTACCCCCGACGCGCCGATCAGCCTGGTATCTGATGGGCGCTCCACCGTCCACCAAACCCGCATCCTCGCCGATCACGTCATCATCCGGGGCTTCACGATGGTCGGTGGCGGCGAGTTGCTGCTGTCAGGGGTCGGCATCACGGCGCAGAAGAACACGGTTCGCGACACCGAGCGGTCCGGGATCGTCTGTTCACCCTGCACCGATTCCGTCCTCGAATCCAACACCGTGACCCGGGCCGCCACGACCGGCATCTTCATCAGCGGGCAGCGGATCATCGTGCGCGAGAACCTGGTGAGTGAAACGGTACCCGGAGATGATGGAGACGCCGACGGTATCCGCTTTTTCGGCGACGGTCATCGCATCATCAGCAACTCGGTCCGGGACCTCCCCGCGGCGGGCTCCTCCCAGTTTTCTTCCGCACCCGATTGCTTCCAGACGTTCGACACCGCCCGGCCACCCACCTTCGGCATCGTTATCGTTGGCAACGCCTGCGAAAACGTCGCTGGAAACTGCCTGACCGCCGCCGGTGACGAGAGCGGTAACAGTGACGCTCCTGATGGCACCGTGTCGATTACCTTCATCGGCAATACCTGCGTGACCAACGGTGATCAGGCGGTGAGCCTGCGGAGCTGGCCCGACGTCGACGTACGCAAAAACAAACACTTCGGTCCGAGCCTCAAGCGCGGAGTATTGATTACCGACGGTTCCACCGGCTGCACCGCGAAAGACAACGCCACAGCGAGTGGTATCCCCGCCGTAGAGATCGACGACTCCTCCCGCCCCGGTTTCAACGGTCCCTTCTGAGCCGCCGAGCGCCCATTCGGATCCGGATGGTGACTTGCCGAGGCGAGGTGTGAGCAAGGTCACGAGCGGTGGGAGAGTGTGGGGCGGCGCGCAGCGCGCCTGAGTTGCCGGGGTTACCGGCTGGTAATAGAGTGCTTGTTACCGGTGAGTAGGATAGTGCGGGACGGCTGCGTCGGAGCGAGAAAATGGATCACTACAAGAGCAACCTCCGGGACCTGGAGTTCGCCCTTTTCGAGGTGCTGCGGGTGCAGGATCGTATGGGCGTCGGCCCGTTCGCCGAGATGGACCGCGACACCGCGCGCGAGGTGCTGGCCGAGGTCGACCGGCTGGCCCGTGGACCGCTGTCGGAGTCCTTCACCGAGTCCGATCGTCACCCGCCGATCTTTGATGCCGAGACGCACAGTATCGAGCTCCCCGCGGCATTCAAGAAGTCCTACCAGGCGCTCTGGGAGGGCGAGTGGTACCGGATTGACCTGCCCTCTGAGCTGGGCGGTTACGGAGCGCCGGCCACTCTGCGCTGGGCCGCATCGGAGTTGATGCTGGGTGCCAACCCTGCGATATTCCTCTATATGAGCGGCCCCAGCATGGCTGTTGTAGTGCACCGGAACGGCACAACCGAGCAGCAGCGCTGGGCCCAATTCATGATCGACAAGGGCTGGACCGCGACCATGGTTCTCACCGAACCCGACGCCGGCTCGGACGTGGGCGCGGGTCGGGCCAAAGCGATACAGCAGGCTGATGGCTCCTGGCACATCGAGGGCGTCAAGCGCTTCATCACCTCGGCCGAGCACGATCTGGCCGACAACATCGTGCACCTGGTGCTGGCCCGTCCCGAAGGCCCGGATGTCGCTCCCGTCCCGGGAACCAAGGGTCTGTCGCTGTTTCTGGTACCGAAATACCACTTCGATACCGACACCGGTGAACTTGGGCCCCGAAATGGCGTGTTCGTGACCGGCGTCGAGCACAAAATGGGCCTCAAGGTCTCCACAACCTGCGAAGTCACTTTCGGGGCCAGGGGAACGCCCGCGGTCGGCTGGCTGCTCGGCGACCTGCACAATGGCATCGCACAAATGTTTCAGGTGATCTCCTATGCCCGGATGATGGTTGGCACCAAGGCGATCGCGACGCTGTCCAGCGGCTACCTGCACGCGCTGGAGTACGCCAAGCAGCGGGTACAGGGCGCCGATCTCACGCAGATGCGTAACAAGACCGCGCCGCGGGTCATGATCATCCACCATCCCGACGTGCGCCGGATGCTGATGTTGCAGAAGGCCTACGCGGAGGGCCTGCGCGCGCTGTACCTTTACACCGCCAGCTTGCAGGATGTGGTGGAGATGGGCGGCGGTGGGCAACTCGACGGCTCAGCCGTCGGCGGGCAACTCGACGGCTCAGCCGTCGGTGACGCTGAAATGGCTGCCCGGGTCAACGATCTGCTGCTGCCCATCGTCAAGGGAGTCGGCTCGGAGCGGGCCTATGAGATGCTCACCCTGTCGCTGCAGACTCTGGGCGGGTCGGGCTTCCTCCAGGACTATCCCATTGAGCAGTACATTCGTGACGCCAAGATCGACAGTCTTTACGAGGGCACCACGGCCATTCAGTCCCTGGACTTCTTCTTCCGCAAGATCGTCCGAGATGGCGGTCAGGCGATCAGGCATCTGAACAATGAGATCCAGGCGTTCCTGGACAGCGACGGCAACGGCCGCAACGATGGCGGCGATAGCGGCCGGCTCAAGGAAGAACGCGCCTTGCTGGCCACCGCGCTCGGTGATCTGCAGGCGATGCTCGCCGCCATGATCGGCTTTGTGATGTCGGCCCAGCAGGATCCGCGCAACATCTACAAAGTTGGCCAGCAGACCGTGCGCTTGCTGATGAGCACCGGCGACGTCCTGATCGGCTGGCTGCTGTTGTGGCAAGCCGAGGTGGCCCTGTCCGCGCTGGATGGCGCGGTGTCCGCCAGGGACGAGGCGTTCTACCAGGGCAAGGTCGCGGCAGCGAGTTTCTTCGCCCGCAACATCCTGCCCGAACTCACCGCCCGCCGCGCCATCATCGAATCAACCGACAACGCGCTGATGGACGTCCCAGAGGCCGCTTTCTGAGGACGGCCGCCTGACCGGTTCAGCACCGAGCCTGCGGGGTCACGGCGCGCAGATGATGCGTGGCGCGGGGTCGTAGACCACCTTGTGGGTACGCCGGCTGATCTCCGCTTTGGTGCCGGCATCGCGTATCACCCGGGTGTCGGTCACGGTGAAACCGGGCGACCCTTGACTGCTTGTGCACGGCTGACCGTGAATGGTCTGGGATTTCGGTTCCGTGGGGTCGGTTCGCGGCCCGGTGATCGACTCGACATCGACGTGTTTGGTGCCCCAGAACGTCACCGTGATCGAGGACGGGGTCCACGCCGTCTGGATGAGGATCCCGGTGGGTGAGTCGTCGCGGAACTTGACGTCGATGGCGCCCTCGAACACGGTGGCTTCCCGAGCTGCGGGGTAACGGCTGATGTAGAAGCTGTGCTCCTTGTGCTCGACGTCGGTCATACCCGCGAAGTAGGCGGCGTTGTAGATGGTGGTGGCGAACTGGGACACCCCGCCGCCGATGCCCCGCGCGGGACGGCCGTCTTCGATGATGCCGGCCTCCACATAACCGCTGGCGGCGTTGCGCCGGCCGGTGTGGCCGTTGAGGCTGAAGGTTTGGCCTGGCTTCAGAATTGCGCCGTTGACCTGCTCGGCGACCCGGCGAATGTTCTGGCCGGAGTCGGCGGCGAACCCGCCGGTGGTGAACGTGCTGATCTGGGTGGTGATCCCGAGCGCATTGGCCTGCTCGGTACTCAGACTCGGGGGCAGGGTGACGTAGCTGGCCGCCAGGTTGCGCCCGGATCCTGAGTTCTGCTGCAGTACATCGAGCAGCGGTAACAAGCTGGCAGGCCAGTCGATGCCGCGGCCGTCGACCGACGGCACCACCACTGGCACGCCACCCTGCAGCACGATTTCGGCGTTCTTGGCTGCGCGCTGGGTCGACTCGAGCTGGGGATCCAGCGCTGCGATCACTGTGAGGTTGTCGAGCGTCGTGGTCAGGCCACCACGGCTGTCCGGAGCGAACCGCAGCGCGGCCGCGATCACTTCCGGCTCGAGCACGGCATCCCGGCCGTCACCGGTGACGTGGACCGGAGCAGCCACCGCGGGCTCGGCGACTTGGCGAAGTGCCGTCTGGATTCCCTCGGCGGTGGTGCGCACCGGTTGGGTCGTCACGGGGACGTCCACCGTGCCGCCGTGAATCCAGGTCGTGAGTACGAGGTCAGTGGCGGCGGGCACGTCGAGGCGCTGACCGGGTCGTGGGTTGACGGCAACCGGCCGAGCGCCGTCAAAGCGGATGGGTCCCTCGACCGGTTCCCGGTCGGTCTGGGTGCGCAGTCCCTCCAAGGCCGCGGTGAGAGCCGCCCGATCACCAACCGTGAGTACGCCCATCTCGCGGGTCCGCCACAGCGAGGCCAGCCGGGTCCACGGGTTGAGCGGCTGCTTGCCCGCCTGATCGACAGTGGCGGGCCAGTCCAGGGTGAGCCCGGCCCTGCTGGGCTCAAGGGTGGCGTCGACGTCGCTGGCCCGTAGGGTGAGCGGCTGGTTGAGGCGTGGCTCGAGTTGGTCTCGGAGCCGCTGTTCGGCTGCTGCCTGCGCCAGCCCGCCGACCTGCACCCCCGCCACCGTGACGCCACGGGGGACGTCTCCCGACGACATAGCGACATCCACGCCATAGACCAGCGCCAGCAACCCGAGCACCGCACCCGCGACGATCGCAACGATGCGCAGTCCGCGGCCGCGGTGGTTCGGGTCCGCGTCGTTCGCTTGGTCCCCTTGCGGGAACGGTGGTGGTCCTTCGAGTACCGACGTCACAGGTAAAGGCCCGTTCCATGCTCGGTGCGCTCGCTCGCAACGGCCTGCAGGTCACGCTCCCGCACCACTAGATACGTTTGCCCACGCACTTCGAACTCGAACTGATCTTCGGGGTTGAACAGCACCCTGTCTCCCACCTGAACAGTGCGGACGTGGTTACCGATCCCATACACCTCGCCCCAGGACAACCGCTTGGCTACCTGCGCCGTCGCCGGGATGACGATTCCCCCACTGCTTCGCCGCTCGCCGTCCTCGCCCACGAGACGCACCATCACGCGGTCGTGCAGCATCTGGACTTCAAGCTTGCTGTCGGGCACGGCGGAGAGGGTACGTGCCGCCTTCGACGCTACTCGGCACGGCCCGCGCCTCCGCGCTTCCCAGCGAAGGGCCCCGGCTAGGTCAGGGATCCCCTCGCATAGGAAGGCCCCGTGAGGCTGCCGGGTCGGGGGTCCAACAGCATCACGGGGCTACCAGTGTCATCGCCCCCCGCCACACCACTGTTACTCGGCCTCACCGACCCGCCGCCGAATCACCCATCCGAGTTAGGCCGTACGTGGTCAACTGGCTGGTCTGCCGAGCAGGAAGCGCCCGAAGTGCGGGACGGTGAAGGCGATCTGCCCCCGTTCGCCTGAGTAGACGAGACCCTTCCTGAGCAGGCTGTCCCGGGCTGGAGACAAAGACGAGGCCCGGCGGCCGAGCTGATCGGCCACCTGCGTGGTGCCGACCGGCTCGTCCCGACCGCCGGTGAGCTCGGCCATCGACTGCAGGTACTCCCGCTCGGCTGGGGTGGCCCGCTCGAACCGAGATCCGAAGAACCCGACGGCAAGTTCACCTTCGGCCTCCGGAGCGGCGACCTGGATGTCGACGATCCCGATCGGTGATGCTGGGGCGGCGTCCCACGCGGCTTTGCCGTAGGCCTGCACGAAATAGGGATACCCACCAGAGGTCTCGAACAGCGTGTGCAGTGCGTCGGCGGTGATCGCGGCGTTCTCCCGCTCGATCGGCGCGACCACTGCGCGGTCCGCGTCGGCGCGGTCCAGCCGATCGATCCGTACGTACCGAAAGAGCCGCTCGGAATAGGATTTCGACGCGCTGAGCACCGCAGGCAGGTGCGGCAACCCAGCACCGACCACCACCAGCGGCGCCCCGGATTGGGACAACTCGTGACAGGCCGCGC
This sequence comes from Pseudonocardiaceae bacterium, assembly GCA_050699875.1. Lineage (GTDB taxonomy): Bacteria > Actinomycetota > Actinomycetes > Mycobacteriales > Pseudonocardiaceae. The sequence goes on along the minus strand of JBOHFX010000174.1, from coordinate 54,678 downwards.
ACAGCGCAGAAACGTCGTCGGGTGCGACGTCCTGCATCTCGTCGATCAGCAACGCCACTCCGGTACCGACGTCCGCGGCCAGGTCGGCGACCTCGGTGAACAGCTCCACCAGGTCGATCTCGATGTCGCCGGAGTCGGCTCGGCCGGCGATGACCGGCGCGTCGATGCCCGGGTGCCAGCGATCCCGCAGTTTGGCGTCCTGCGGCGCGGCTCGCAGCGCGAAGGCTTTGAGCACGCCGAGCACCTGCTCGACCCGGTCCGGAGCCCGGTGGCGCAGCGCCAGGTCACGCACTGCACGGTGCAGTGCAGCCGACAACGGGCGCCGCAGCCCGCCTTCCGGCCGGGCCTCGATCTTGCCTGCGCCCCACCCACGGCGCATCGCCGTCGACCGGAGCTCGCCGAGCAGGACCGTCTTGCCCACCCCTCGCAAGCCGGTCAGCACCAGGGAGCGTTCCGGGCGGCCGCGCGCTACCCGCTCCAGCACCACTTCGAAAGCGGCCAACTCGCGGTCTCGCCCGGCCAGTTCGGGCGGTCGCTGGCCGGCACCGGGGGCGAACGGGTTACGCACCGGATCCATCCTCGGACAGTATCGGGCTGTCTAGCGTTCACCGCAGATTCCGCAATAGACCCCAATCAGCGTGTCGCTGTAGCCCACTGGCGCTTCTGCTTCCGAATACAGGTGGCCACCACCCGCTCTCCTGCCGCCGAGTTCGACACCAGCGCTGTCCCCCCAGCCGCACCCCGCAGCGCCGGTGTCGAACTCGGCGCGCGGAGGGCTGCCACGCTCTCGGTCGCCAAAGAGGTCACGGGTCCTCAGTGGCGGAAATGCGGTACTTCCGCACCTGGGCGTCCAGGATCTGGGCGGTCTGCTCAGCGTCTGGACCCGCGCCGCGAAACCGTTCCAGTTGCGCGTCCGACTCCCAGCGCTCATACACGTGGATTCGGTCCGGTTCGATCGGGTCGGCGGTGATCGCGAAGTCGAGGCATCCCGGTGACATCCGAGCCTGCCGAACGACCGTGATGCAATCGGCCACGTACCGGTCGCGGTCCACGCGATCGACCTGCGGCCAGCCAGCAATGATGATCATATTTCCTCCGAGAGGAGCAGGTCACCGCACGGCTGGATCAGGGTCGGGTAGGGGACAACCCCCATGTTCTTGGCTGCGCAGCGCGGCATCCTATAGATGGTTGATCGATACCCCTGGGCGCAGCGCCGGGACGCCCAGGAAGGCCAGTGGCGGGGATTCCCGCCACTGTGCCGGACTGTCAACCCGTTCGGCCCAGTTCATTGGCGATCACCGTAGCCGCCTGGGCGATCAGCATGTTGTCGCCGGGCGCGTCCGTGGTCGGACGTGCGGACAGCACAGCCAGCACGATCGGCGCTGTGCCCGGCGGCCAGGCGATCGCGACGTCGTTGACTACGCCGTAACGGCCGGCGCCGGTCTTGTCGCCGACCCGCCAGTCCGCGGGAAGCCCGGCCCTGATCCTCGTATCACCCGTCGCATTTCCGACCAGCCAGATGGAGAGCAGCGCGCGGTCCATGTCGTCGAGCCAGGAGCCGAGCACGAGCTCCCGGTAATCGGCCGCGATCGCGCGTGGACTGGTCGTGTCGCGGTCGTCTCCGGGCACGGCACTGTTCAGCTCCGGCTCGCGGCGGTCCAGTCGCGTCACCTGGTCGCCGAGAGAACGGGCGAACGCGGTGACCGCACCGGGGCCACCCAGCTCGTCGAGCAGCAGGTTACCGGCGGTGTTGTCGCTGTAGCGGATGGCAGCGTCGCACAGCTCGCGAATCGTCAGCCCGCCGTGAATATGCGCTTCGGTGATCGGAGAGAAGGGCACGATGTCGGCCGCGCGGTAGCGCACGCGAAGATCGAGATGCTCCGGCGGGTTGCGATCGAGCACCGCGGCCGCGGCCAGCACCTTGAACGTCGAGCACATCGGGAATCGCTCGTCCGCTCGGTGGGATAGCTCCTGCCCTGTTCCGCTGTCCACCGCGTACACACCCAGCTGCGCACGGTCACTGTGACGGCAGCACAGGTTGATCGACGGCCAGCCGGGTCGGAGTCATCGTGCATGGGAGCCGCGGCTGGCCAGTACGCCGAGGTCGCGCCCGCGGGCCCGGTGCAACCAGTGGTGGATCGCGAACGCACCGGCCCGGCGGGCGGTCTCGACTTGTGTAGTAGCGCTGCCGTGGTGGGCGCAAAGGAACGCTTCCCGTGGCAGCACGGCGATCAGCTCCGGGTGCTCCCGCCAGATCGCGGTGAGCAGGTGTGGCCCGGTCTGCACCTCCACACCAGCGTGCGGGTTCGTGGCGACCCGAAACGGCAACTCGCTGATCACGGCATCGAAGAACGGGCTGCGTGGCTCGCCACCCAACACCGCGTTGCACATGTAACGGTCGTCACCCAACCCAGCCAACGCCGGAAAGTCGAGAAGCTCATCGAGAGGCCGGAGTGGCTGCATGGCGCAGTCCACGTACACCCCACCAAAGCGCCAGACCAGCTCGTAGGCGGCGATGTGAGAGCGCTGCACAACCGCAGCCAGCTCATCGTCCGCGAGGATCCCATCGCCGGCGGCGGGCGCACAGGGGTCGTACTCAGCCTGATTGCGCAGCGGCGGAATGCTGCGCTCGGTCCAGGTGTGCAGATCCCACCCGGGGTGCAGAGCAGCCCACTGCTGCCAGTAGTCGTCGTAGAAAGCGGGTCGAGGCCGGTTACCCAGCCAGATCCGGTGGAGGACGCGGGGAATCACACATGCTCCCGGTAGTAGGCCACGGTGCGCTCGATGCCGGCTGCAGCGGCCACCGAGCGGTATCAGGGTCCGGGTTGCCGAGTACGACGGCTCCCGGGTCTCATAGACGCATCGGCTGGTGCGCGGGTCTTCCTTGATCGATGGTGTCGAGGATCACCCTTTAGGAGGCCAGTTGATCCAGCACCGGTGCCGGCAGCAGCGGGCCCAGGTCGTGGCGCCCGTGCGACCTCGGCGTTGAGGTACCACGACCAGAGAGGTGTCGCGGGCGTGCAGGTGGGCGAGATGACAGAAGTTGTCCACGACCATCGAGCAACCTGAGCAGGGGTCGTCGTCACCCGGCTTGAGCCTGTGGTGGTCAACGATGAGTTGGCGGCGGCTGTCGAACATGCGCTGGCCGGATTTCCGGCTGCCGGTTGATCGCCAGCAGGCAGCCGAGGTGTTCGGCGAGGTCTGGAGGCGATCCCTCACCGAGCGGGTGGAGGTCGCCTGCCGCGGTGGCCTCGGTAGGACGGGCACCGCACTGGCGTGCCTGGCGGTGCTAGACGGCGTACCGAACGAGCAAGCGGTCGACTACGTTCGCGTGCACTACGACCGGCGAGCCGTTGAAACACCTTGGCAGCGCCGCTACGTGTGCTGCTTCAACGCGGCAGCGACGCGATCCCCCAGCACATGATCTACCAGGGCAGATGCGGTCGTGGACGGTCCGGCCAGTTGTCCTCGTCGCGCCGGTACACCGCGATCGGGCGCTCGGCGATCCGGAAGGTGAACCGACCGGCCTCGTCGAGGACCTCGCCGTCGGTAGCCAGCATGGCCTTGTCGCCGATCAATTCCACGTTAAGCGACGGCGCCTCCCGCTGCACATAGGTCCGGGTGTGTCGCAGCGCACCTAGCATCACCGCGACGATCGCGCGAGCTCGGGAGAAGCGCCGGTCCGCGCGCAGGTAGCGGATGTCGAGCAGGCCGGAATCCAACCGCGGCCGCCAGGCCGGCACCATGCCACGGGGGTGATAGGGCCCGTTGCCGATGAACAGCAGCCACAGCCGCAGCTCCTTTCCATCGAGCTTGACCCGTAGCGGCTGGGCGTTGCGTAACGTCACGACGAGCGCCGCCGCGAACGCCGGCCACTTCCCCCACCGGCCCTGCCACTCCTCCCGTAGGCGCACCAGGTCGGAGTAACCGCCCAGGCTCGCGGTGTTGAGGAAGTACCGGGTGTGTGGCGCCCGCTCCCCGCCATGGATCTCTACCACGCCGAGGTCGACGGAAACCGCCTCACCGGCCTGGGTCGCGTCGACTGCCTCCTGCAGGTCGTACACGCCGACGTCCCGGGCGAAGTGGTTAAGGGTGCCGGTCGGCACCACGACCAGCGGCAAGCTGCGCCGGCCTGCGACAGCCGCGGCGGCCGCCACCGTCCCGTCGCCGCCGGCGACACCGAGGGCTCGCACCTTGCCGTTACCGCCGACATCCCTGGCCGTGAGCGCAGCTTCGAACTGATCGTGGAGATCCACCCCTTCTACGGCCTGCAACACGGTGGCGGCTGGCAACGCCTCGCCTACTTCCTCAGCCGGGTTGCATTCGGGGCCGCCAGATCGCTGGTTTGCCACCAGCACCAGGCCTGCACCGTCCGGCAGCACCGGCGCATCGTCGTGCGGCCGCGCCCGGGCCTCGTCGGTCGTCCGCACTGGCCACCAGCGCTGGGTGCTCAGCGCGATGCCGGAGCCGACCGTCGCCCCCACCACCACATCAGATGCCCAGTGCACGCCGACGTGGATTCGGGAGTAAGCCACGGCGGCGGCCAGCGGAGCGATGGCCAAGCCTGCCCTCGGGCACTCCAGCGCGACAGCCGTGGTGAAAGCCGCTGCGGACGCGGCGTGCCCGGAGGGAAACGACGATGACGTCGGTGGGTCGGGTAACAACTGGTAGGCGGGCAGCTCCTTGGCCGCCGGGCGCCGTCTCGGCAGCAGCGGCTTGAGCACGGCGTTGGTGGTGAAGCTCGTTGCTGCGATGGCCAGGACGCCGCGCAGCGCGGCCCGGCGGCTGGCGCCCTTCCTGACGAACAGCGCGGCCGCTATGGCGAACCACAGCATGCTGTGGTTCGCCGCAGTACTCAGAGCCTTCATCACGGGGTCGAGCCAGCTGGGCGGCTGCTGCCCGATCCGCCGCGAAATGGCGAGATCAACGTTGTGCACGTGGTCCAACCGCCGTCGCAACCGCTCGATCACAGTCGTGACAATACGGGCTTGTCGTACGCGAGCGCCGCTGTTACGAACGGTCACCGAGCGCCACGCAGCGCCAGGCAGCGCAGGTTACGGATGTCATAGGTGAAGATGTCCAGGTCGATGAAGCCGCAGCGGGCGACCAGCTGACCCAGATAGTCGGCGTCGAACATCGTGTGGTGGGCGTTCCAGATCCAGCGAGGAACACCTCGCGCGTCGACGCCCTGGTGCGCGGTCCGGTCGCTGTGGCCACCAAGGATCCAGTAGTTCGCCTCGGCGGTGTCGATCTCGCCGCGTACCCACTGATCGGCGACGAAGCGGGCGTCCGGCACCCCGATGTCCAGCGCGGCGCCGGGCCGCATCACCCGAGCCCACTCGCGCAGGGTGGGTTCGACGAGCTCGTAGCTCTGGTGCTCGAGCACGTGGTTGGCGCGCAGCGCGTCGACCGAACCGGTGGCGAACGGTAGCCGGTCGATCCAGCAGATAACTTCGATATCGGGCAGCGGGAGGATGTCGACGTGAATGTCGTAGTCGGGGTGTGGTTTCTCCCCCGCGCCGATCTCGACCTTCACCGTTGGTCGATCTTCTTGATCACCTTTGCCGGACGGCCGGCGACGACCGTGTAGGGCGCGACATCCTCTAGTACCAGCGAGCCGGCGGCGACCACGGCGTGCTTACCGATCCGCACCGGCCCGAGCACCATGGCGTGGCTGGCCACCCAGACACCCTCCTCGATCACCACGTCACGCCCGGATCGCGGGAAGGTGAGCTGCCGTTCGCGGCCGAACTTGGTGATGTCGTGAGTGCCGGTGAGAACCGCGACCTCGTGGCCGAAAAAGGCGTACTCGCCGATGGTGATCTCCCCGCCGGACGCGTTGAACAGGGCGTTGTTCACGATCGCGGTAGGGTCGATGTTCAGCCGTTCGGGGCTGCCGTGCAACTGGTACCGGTAGAGCGGATCCTCACTGCCACCGTGGGTGAACCGGTTGCGTTCGTCGGCCATCAGGCGCCGCACCGGGCCGCGCAGCACCCGGAGCAGCAAGTCGTCCAGCATCGACATGGGTCGACCCTAGCGAGCGTCCGGACGCGGCAGCCCGGCGCGGGCCAGCATGTCCGACAATCGGCCGGTCAGCGCGTCCGGACCGAAATGGCGCCGGGCCAGCGCACGGTTGCAGGCCAACAGCGCCGGGTCGGGGTCGGCGAACCAGGCGGCCAGCGGCGCCGGGTCGTCGACGGGGAACCAGACAAAGCCCAGCTGGGCCACCTCCCGCGCGACCGGGTAATCGCTTACCGCCAGCGGTCGCCCAGCCAGCGCGGATTCGATCAGCGGCATGCCGAAACCCTCCCACGTCGAGGGCAGCACCACCGCGTCCGCAGCGGCGTAGGCGTCGGCCATCCGCAGCCCAACAGGCAGCCCGCGGCGCACCGGGCAACGGGCCCGAGACAGCAGGTCGGCGAGTTGTGGACCGTAGCCCTCCTCGGCTGCCCCGGTCAGCCAGTACACCGCGTCGAGGGCCTGCGCCAGCGCAATGCCCGCAGCGACGTTCTTGCGCGAGATTGCTCGGGTGGGCTGCAACAGCAACCGCTGCCGCGGGGTGATGCCCAGCTGATTTCGGCCAGCGGCCCGGTCACCGCGGCGCGGGAGGCGGGCGTAACCGTGATAGACAGCGGTCGCGTCGATACCGCGACGGGTCAGCTCGGCGGCGCTGTGCTCGCTGATGGCGACGTGCTGCCAGCTGGGGTCAACCGGTGGCCAGCCGCGCAGATGGGCATAGTGCTCCCGCTCCCACGGCAGGTCGTGGTGGCGCAGCACTGCACGGCGGCCGCGCAGAGCCCGCGCGACTGCCTCGGTCACCGGTGGGTTCATCGGCAGTGAGCAGACGTTCTCCACCACGACGAGGTCGACACCGCGCAGCGCAGCATCGACATCGTGGCGGCTGGCCGGGCGGCGGGTGTCGAAGGCAAGCCCAGGCACCAGGCGGTCGGCTGCGCCGGCTCCCGCGACGGTGCGCACCCGGCAGCCCATCCGGCGCAGCGCCGCGACCCACTGTGCCGCCGCAACCGACACTCCGTCCGCTACCCCGAGCCGGAAGGACAGCACCGCGATGGCCGCGCCACTCACGAGGCGCAGCCCAGCACCACAGCGATCTCCCTGGCGAACGTGCCACGCATCCTGGCTGAGCCTACCTAGCGGGGCCCGTAACCTGATGCGGCCGTAGATAGCAGTTGGTGCATACCCGAGGGCTAGGGAGTGACCATGGCAGACGCCGGCAGCGTCGATCCGAGAAAGCTCTCCACTGACGAGTTCGCGGGCCTGCTCGATCGGGTCGGCGGCCCGGTGGACCCGCGGAGCTTCTCCCGACTGATCAAGTACGCCTCCACGGAGCAGCTCGAAGCCGTTCTGGACCATTCACAGCGGCGCGCTGCGCTGCTGGACCGCATCTTCAGCCAGATGGCAGCCCAGTTTCGCCCGGGCAACGCGCCGACCCGGGACTCCGCGATCCACTGGCGGCTCACCGGCGGTCCGAACGGTGCCGAGGTGTACGAGACCTGGATCACTGGGACTCAAGGTCCCTCAGCGCCGCAGTGCACAACCAGTAAGGAGCCATCGCACGATCCGCGCGTCACCCTGACGATGTCCGGCGACCAGTTTCTCGCACTGGTCTCCGGAAACAGTTCACCAACCATGATGTTCATCACCGGGAAAGTGACGTTGGACGGTGACATCGGCTTCGCGGCCGACCTGACCAACATCTTCGACATTCCTCAGCCCTGAACATTCGTGTCTTCTATCGGCCACTCACAGTCAGGTGCGAACTTCGATTTTCTGATAAGGTGGCGTCGGATTATCGGCCAGCCTCGTCCGCCGGCGGGACCGGACTCCGTGCCGCAGTGCACCGGCGAATCGCCGCACTTTTCGTAGCAACGACACCTGAGTAGCCAGGTGAACCTGGTAGCGCCATGGCGGGTAATCTCCGCGCCGCTGCCATAATGAGTAGGCGAATTGAGTGGTGGGCTGGTCGATGTGGTGGGCGACATTCTCGAACCACTCGGTACTGCGTTTCGCCGCGTCCTGCGCATCCGCGATTTCCTCGCGGCGTCTTTTCTCGTACACTGCGAGGGCGACATTGAGGTCGTCGTGGGAGTCCAGGCAGTCGGCGAGGGCGACCGCGTCACGCATGGCGAGGGTGGTGCCAGACCCGATCGAGAAATGGGTGGTGTGCGCCGCGTCGCCCATCAACACGACGTTGCCGTGATGCCAAGAAGTGTTGGTGATGCGGGTGAAGTTCAGCCAAGGAGCCTTGCCGGCGTCGCGCATCGAGATCATGAGCGAGTGGCCGTCCAAGTGGTGTGCGAAAATCTTCTCCAGCTGCCGCAGGATCTCATCGGGACCCAACTCGTCGAAACCGAGCGCCTTCCAGGTCTCCGGTGAGCACTCGACGATGAAGGTGGTGGTGCCAGAGTCGAAAGGATAGGAATAAAACCAGATCCATCCGGCCGCAGTCTTTTCGAATGCGAACATGAAGGACTCGAAGACTCGGTGGGTGCCCAGCCAGAGGTACTTGTTCCGACCCACCTCTGCGCCGGTCTGGAAATGCCCATCGTGGATTCGGCGTACCCGGCTGTTCGCGCCATCACAGGCCACGATCAGGTCGGCGTCGGCGAACTCTGTCAGGTCCTTTACCTCGCGTTCGAATTGGACCTCGACTTCGAGATCGATGGCTCGCTCAACCAGGATGTCGAGTAGGTGCTTGCGGCCGATAGCGAATCCGTACCCACCGAGGTGGGCCCGCTGGGTGCCCCCGACATGCACTTCCTGGTTACCCCAGGACGCGGGACTGTCGAAAATTTTCCGCGCGCTCTCGGGATCGTTGCGGTAGAGAGCGTCGAGCAGGTCGTCCGAAAATGTGACGCCCCATCCGTACGTAACGCCGGCTGGATTTCGTTCGACAACAGTGACGTCGTGCTCTTGATTGCGAAACTTTGCGGATATGGCGAAGTACAGACCTGCGGGTCCGCCGCCGACGCATACGATCTTCATACCCTCTTCCGCCTCTCTGATTGACGGCGAGCGACTGGACTTGGTACCCCACGCAGCCGGTTCAGCTTGACTCGAGGCTGGGATCGGCTCGGCCAGCAGCCACCTCTTTGGGGCCACCGCGGCGGGATCCCCTGAGCAGGCTTTGCGCCTCGGTGAACAACCGGCGGCCGGTTGCGGTGCGCCAGGCGAGGTCGTAGGCGTACCGCAACGCCGCCGGCCTGATCATCTCGACCGGGGTGGGATAGCGGAACGCGGTACCGCCGAAGGTGACCTTGGGCTGGTCGGCGGCCGGCAACGTGTCAGCGCTGCGTTCGGCACCGCCCAGCAGCGCCTCCAGGGTCTTGGGACGCAGCCCACCGAAGTCGAACCAGCGGTACCCCTGCGCCTTGGCCCACTTGATCAGTTCCCATCGGATGGCCGCCGGCACGGAAAGCCGCATCGCCTCGCCGGAGCGGTCGAACCCGGACAGCCGGCCGCGGACCATCTCGCCACATCCGGTCATCAGGTCGGCAGCGACCGGCACCCCGTCGACCTCGCCGATGAACAGCACAGCATGCCCGGTCGCGGCCAGCTCCCGGTACAAGGCGGCCATGTAGTCAACCGGCAGGGGAGCGTAGCCCTGATGCTGGGCTGAGCCGGCCATCAGCTGGGCCAGCAGGGGGATGTCCCGCTCGTCCCCCGCCCGGACCGTGACACCGCGGGACTCCCACCGGTTGGTCCACGACTTAAGCCTCTTGCCGAACCTGCTTCGGATCTGTGCCAGGTCTTCCGTCAGGTCGATCCGGATCGAGCCCTGGGGCGCGATACCGGCCGACGATGGGCGGAATCCACGGCCGAGCAACTGGCTGGTGGTGTCCTGGGCGCCTTCGGGCGGTTGAATGAACAGGACCCGCAGCCGCCGGCGGCTCAGCGCCACGAGGGCGTCGACCAGCGCGCGACCGACGGCATCGGCGTTCCGGTCGCCAGGCGTCACGAGGGGTCCGTAAGGGAGGTAACCCACCAGACCGACAACGGGCACCCGCCGGGTCAGTATCTGCGCTCCGCCGACGAGTTCACCGCGGCGGTAAGCCAGCACATAAAGCGGTGTGAAGCCCACCCGGCCGCGCAGCCCCGCCCAGGTCGAGAGCTGGGTGACGTCCGTGCCCGGTGCTCGATCCACCAGCAGGTCCCATGCGTGCAGTGCTTGGGCGCCAGGATCTTCGTGCATCACCACGTCGATGTCATCACAGGCACTGACATCGAGGGTCGTCCACATGCCGGCTCGCTCCTGTGGTGACACGTCCGCCGCAGGTTTCCTGGTTCCCGCTCCCATCATCATGCCCAGCCCGGGCCACCCCCCGAGTCCTGTCACAACACTCACCCCCCGCAATTCAGGCACCGGAGCAGGCATCCCCTCGCTGCGTCGCCGCGGCTCGGCGCCCCTTCATGTATAGGCCCCTGCATGTATAACGGACCCAATCACCCTCAGCTATGGTGTCGTCAACGCACGGTCGGCTGTTACGCGTTCACTTCGGCTTCCGTTTATGTCTGGTCGTCGAACGTGATGGGCTGTGGGAGCGTGGACAGGTGGCGCACGAGGCGACGGTCCACGATGACGGTGACGGTTGGGTGCAGTGCTGCGATGGGCAGCCCCGATGGGGACGTTTCGGCGCCGCCGGGTTGCTGCTGTGGGCGCCGGACGCCTGGCGCAGGCCGCTGGTGCTCATGCAGCACCGAGCCCCGTGGACCCATTGCGGGGATCTTTGGGGGCTACCGGGTGGAGCGCGGCACAGCGAGGAGACGCCGGTTCAGACCGCTCTGCGCGAAGCGGCCGAGGAGGCCGCCGTGGATTTCGATCGGCTCCGGGTTCGTGGCCAGGTGGCGGGACACCCCGCCGGCGACACGTGGTCCTACACCACCGTGGTCGCCGACGCTGCCGAGCCGCTGCCGGTGCGACCCAATCACGAAAGCGCCGAACTGGCTTGGGTTGCCCAGCCGCAGGTCACCACGTTGGACCTGCATCCCGCCTTCGCTGCTATCTGGCCCGAGCTCCAGTTGACCGACATTGCTGCCGTGGTGGACGCGGCCAACGTCATCGGCTCCCGCCCCGACGGCTGGTGGCGCGACCGTGCTGGCGCCACCGAGCGTCTGCTGCACACCATTGCCGCAGCGGGACCGGGAGTCATCGCCCTTCCGCAGCGCGGCTTCGGGTGGGTGATCCGCGTGGTGGTGGTGCTTGAGGGAGTGGCTTCCCGAGCACCCGACATCGCCGGCGTCGAGGTGGTCCGCGCTCCCGGATCCGGCGACGACACCATCGTCGACGTGGCCCGCGGCGCCGGTGACTGCGTAGTCGTCACCGCGGACCGCGGCCTACGCGCCCGCCTGCCCTCTCACGCCGACCCCCTGTCCCCGTCCACCTTTCTCTCCTGGCTGAACCCGCATCCAGCGAGCTGAATGTGGATCACGGCAAGGGTCAGTAGGTGATTGCGAGGGCGGGATCCGTGAGGAGGGCGCCTACCTCGGCGAGGAACCGGGAGGCCTGTTCGCCGTCGACCACGCGGTGGTCGACGGATAGCGCGAGCTGGCAGACCTTGCGTGGCACGATGGCGCCGTCCACCACCCACGGCATGTCCCGGATCGCGCCGAGGGCGAGGATCGCCGACTCGCCGGGATTGAGGATCGGAGTTCCGGTGTCCACTCCGAAGACCCCGATGTTGGTGATGCTGATCGTGCCGCCGAGCATGTCGCCCGGGGGAGTGCGTCCCTCCCGAGCGGATGCCGTCAGCTCTGTCAGCGCGACGGCAAGCTCACGCAGCGACATCCGCTCGGCATTGCGGATCTTGGGCACCACCAGCCCCCGCGGGGTGGCGGCGGCGATCCCGAGATGGACGTAATCGAAGTACACGATCTCACCGGCGGCCTCATCCCAACTGGCGTTGACCTCCACGATCCGCCGCAACGCCAAGCACACCGCCCGAGCGGCGAACGCCAGCGGGGTCAGCCTCACCTCCCGGAACAGGGCTTGCCCTGCCAGACGGACCCGCAGCTGCACCATCGCTGTGACGTCGACGGTGAGGAACACCGTGACGTGCGGGGCGGTGAACGCCGAGGACACCACCGCCGCCGCGGTGGCCTTGCGCAGTCCGCGGACCGGCTCCCGCCGCTGCCCGGAGCGGGACCTGTCGCCTGTCTCAGCGCCGTTGCCCACGATCTGGGCGGCGCGTTGCACGTCCTGCCGGGTGATCACCCCATCGGGACCGGAAGCCAACACCGCCCGCAGGTCGATCCCCAGCTCCTTGGCCAGCTTGCGCACCGGTGGCTTGGCAAGCGGGACCAACCCCTGCGCGGGTGGCACGACCGGAGGCGCCTTGCGCGGCCGGCGAGTCGCGGTTGTGATCTGCGGGCCATAACCGACCATCGTGGCGATCCGCCCGCCAGCCCCCTCCTCGCCGATGGCACTCGCCGCGGTGCCCGACACGGAGGTGGGTTCGGTGGTGCTGTCGTTGGCAGGGTCGATCGCGATGATCGGGACTCCCACCGCCACGGTGGCGCCGGGTTCGGCGAACAGCTCGCTGACCACTCCGGCGTAGGGGCTGGGCAGCTCGACGGCCGCCTTGGCCGTCTCGATCTCCACGATGATCTGATTGACGGTGACGGTGTCTCCGGGCGCGACGTGCCAGCGCAAAATCTCCGCCTCGGTGAGCCCTTCCCCGACATCGGGTAGCGCGAAGATGGCGGCCATCGTGCTCAGTACGCCAGCACGCGGTCGACGGCATCGAGCACCCGGTCCAGATCGGGCAGGTAGCCCTCCTCGCACTTCGCGGGTGGGTAGGGCGTGTCGAATCCGGTCAACCGCAGCACGGGCGCCTCCAGCGAGTAGAAGCACATCTGGGACACCCGAGCGGCCACTTCGGCAGTCAGCGAGGCCTCGCCGGGCGCTTCGGAAACGCAGATCAACCGTCCGGTGCGACGCACCGACTCGAACACCGGCGCCAGATCAAGCGGGGACAAGGCGCGCAGGTCGATCACCTCCAGCAGGTGACCGTCCTGCTCGGCGACGGTCGCGGCGTCCAGCACCGTGCGCACCATCGGCCCGTAGGTCGCGACCGTCACTGTCGTGCCGGCGCGTAACACCCGCGAGCTGAACAGCGGTGCAGGCGGCTCTGCGAGATCCAGTGGCACCTTGTCCCAGTATCGCCGCTTGGGCTCGAAGAAAATTACCGGGTCATCGCAGGCGATCGCCTGCTGGATCATCCAGTACGCGTCGACCGGATTGGAGCAGGCCACGACCTTGAGCCCGGGAGTGTGGGCGAAGTAGGACTCCGGGGATTCGGAGTGATGTTCGACGGCGCCGATGCCGCCGCCGTGCGGGATGCGCACCACCACCGGCATCCGCAGCTTGCCCTGCGAGCGGTAATGCAGCCTGGCGAGCTGGGACACGATCTGGTCGAAACCGGGAAACACGAACCCGTCGAACTGGATCTCGCAGACCGGGCGGTAGCCCCGAAGGGCGAGCCCGACCGCGGTGCCGATGATTCCGGACTCGCCTAGCGGGGTGTCCAACACCCGCTGCTCGCCGAAGTCTTTCTGCAGGCCATCGGTGATCCGGAAGACACCGCCGAGCCGGCCGACGTCCTCCCCCATCACAATGACCTGCGGATCGGCCTCCATCGCGGCTCGCATGCCCTGGTTGAGGCCCTTGGCCAGGGTGATCGTCTGCGGCGCGCCGGTGGCCGCCATCAGTGTGTACCGTCAGACGTGCGACCGGCGTCGGCGAACGACGCGTGGTAAGCCAGGTAGTCGTCACGGGCCGCCTCGATATCAGGCGACGGTTCGGCGTAGACCTTGGAAAAGATCCGCTCCGGGCCGGGCGGGGGCATCGACGTACAGTAATTGCGCAGCCGCAACGCCAGTTCGTCCGCATCAGCGGCCACGCGGTCGAAGAACTCCGGTTCCGCCAGGCCCTCCCGCACCAGATGCACCCGAACCCGCTCAACGGGGTCCTTGAGCTTCCATTCCTCCAACTCGTCGGCGAGCTGGTAGCGGCTCGCGTCGTCGGAGGTGGTGTGTGCGTCCATCCGGTAGGTGCACGCCTCGATCAGCACCGGGCCGTTGCCGGTGCGGCACTCCCGCAGCGCCCAGCGGGTGACGGCCAGGGTGGCCAGCACGTCGTTGCCGTCCACCCGGACTCCGGGAAACCCGTAGCCCCGGGCCCGGTGATACAGCGGCACCCGAGTCTGGCGATCGAGCGGAGCCGAGATCGCCCACTGGTTGTTCTGGCAGAAGAACACCACCGGTGCGTCGTAGACCGCGGCCCAGACGAAACCCTCGTGCACGTCGCCCTGGGAGGTGGCGCCGTCGCCGAAGAAGCAGATCGTGGCCTCACTGGACTCGGCGTCGCCGATCTTCCCGTCCAGCCGCTGGCCCATCGCGTAACCGGTGGCATGCAGGCACTGACTACCGACCACGATGGTGTACAGCTGGAACCCAGTGCTGATCGGATCCCACGAGCCCTGGTCGACGCCGCGAAAGATGCCGAGAATTTCGGTAGGGTCCACGCCTCGACACCAGGCGACGCCGTGCTCGCGGTAGGACGGGAAGGCCATGTCCTGCGGTGCCATCGCGCGGCCGGCACCGATCTGCGCGGCCTCCTGGCCCAGCATGGGCGCCCACAGACCGAGTTGACCCTGGCGCTGGAGGGCCTTGGCCTCCCGGTCCGCCCGGCGGACGAGCACCATGTCGCGATAGAGCGACTGGAGTTCCGCCGCGGAGATCGCCAGGTCGAACTGCGGATGCGTGACGCGCTGGCCCTCGGGGGTGAGCAGCTGGACCAGGTCCTCGCCTTCGCTGGTGGCGCGCAGCGCAGCGATCACCTGCTGCGGGGTGTGCTGATCATCGACGTCCATCACGGTGCCGAGGACAGGAACCTCGGCAGACGTCCTATCTGGGCCATTAGCGGGCCACCTCACTGCGGGGGTGGAGCGGGAGGGCATGCGGCATCTCCTTGCTGTCACGCCTCGCTGTGCTCCTGAGGGGAACGAGGCGACGTCCCGCGGAGGTGACTCCGGGATGTGGGTCGCTGCCAGGGAGTCGACGCTGGCAGATCAGTGCACCCGCATCCTCAGCAGGGTAACAGCGATCGTCATACCGTACGGCGGCCGAGGGCCTAGGCCGCTAGAGGGCAGGCTGCGCGCCGTCCTTGCGCCGTTTGGGCAGGATCGCCCCACCGAGAGGCCCACTCATGGGTCCGACGGGGGCGCCAGTGGTGCCGAACAGGCTGTCCAGCACCTCCTTCGCGCGATAGAGATCGGCGTTGATCTCCCCGTGCAACCTGGACAGCTGATGCAGTTCATGCGCGCTGGCCCGCTCCCGCTGCGCAGCGGCGTCGGTGGCGATGGCGACCAACCGCTCAGCCTCGGCGCGGGCGTGCGCGACGTGCTGCTCAGCCTCGGCACGGGCCGTCTTAGAGATCTGATCGGCGTCTGCCCTGGCCGCTTTGAACAGCTCGTCGACCTCGTGAGCGACCGCCTGACGGGTCTGGTCGGCCTCATCCTGCGCCTGTGCCCGGATCCGTTCGGATTCCCGTTCCGACTCCTGGCGAGCCCTCTCGAACTCCTGCCGAGCATTGTCGAGCTCAACGGAACGCTGCTGCAGCGCCTTTTCCTGCTCAACGGTGCGCCGGTTGGCTTCGGCCTGCCAGGTTGCGATCTCCTGTTGGGCCCGCTGCTGCTGCTCGGCGGCTCCCGTACGGGCCTGCTCGATCAGCGCCGCGGCCGCGGCCTTGGCCTGGCTGAGAACCTCCCGAGCCTCGTCCTGGGCCAGTTTGAGGATCTTCTCGACCCGCGCGCCGAAGTTGGAGTCCGGTGCGAACTCGCCACCGGAGCCAGTGCGCGCCTGGTCCAACTCGTCCTGCAGCGCCGCGGTGCGCTGGTTGGCCATCCGCACCGCGTTGTCCGCGGCGGTCAGCTGAGAACCGAGAAACCGTAACCGTTCTTCCACTTGCCGCTTGTCGTAACCACGCAGCACGACATCAAATGCGGCATCTACCAAGTCCTTGCGATCCAAGCGGTCCATCGAAACCTCCCCGACGCAGGTGGGGCATCTTTACACTTGATCAGAAATCGACAACCACCAGGTCGGGTTTCGCGCAATCGGCCACCGACCACCGGCATCGGCACGGCTATCCTCGGCGCATCGCCCGCGGGGTGCAGACCCACAGGAGGCCAACGGTGAGCTACCAGGGGCGCCCCCGGCGTGATACTCAGCGCTTGCCCGCCGTGCGGCTGCCTGTGGGCCCGCCGCCAGCCCGTGCTCAACCTCGCCTGCGATACCACCAGCCATATCGCCGGCCATATCGCCGGCCATATCGCCGGCCGCGAGCTCGCGTGTTCTGGACGATTCTCGGCGTGCTCGCGCTGGCGATTGTCGGCTTCGCCGGGTATGTCGATCGGTCACTGGAACGCACCGACGCATTGGCCGATTACCCCGGACGGCCCGCGGACACCCCGGGCACCAACTGGCTGATCGTGGGATCTGATAGCCGGGCTGGGCTGACTCCTGACGAGGCGGCCCGACTGACCACCGGTGATGAGGCGGCGGCGGGTGGCAAGCGCACGGACACGATCATGTTGATGCACATTCCTGCGCTCACCGGCGGGGGTCAGCCCACGCTGGTGAGCCTGCCCCGGGACTCCTCCGTCCCGGTGCCCGGCCGCGGGCGCCTCAAGCTCAACACCACCTTCGCGCTGGGCGGACCAACCCTGCTGGTGCAGACGGTGGAGAACGTCACCGGAGTGCGGGTGGATCACTATGCCGAGATCGGGTTCGGCGGCTTCGCCAGTCTCGTCGACGACGTCGGCGGTGTACAGCTGTGTCCCACCGAGCCGATCTCGGATCCGCTGGCTGGGTTGGACATCCCGGCCGGCTGCCAGGTACTGGACGGGCCGCAAGCGTTGGGTTATGTGCGCACCCGGGCTTCGCCTCGCGCTGACCTGGATCGGGTGGTGCGCCAGCGGGAGTTCCTCGGAGCGCTGATTGAACGGGCGAGCAGCCCGGCGGTGCTGTTCAATCCGCTGCGCGCCGGCCCGCTGGCTGCCGACGCTCCGGACGTGGTCACCGTCGGCAACAGCGACCACATCTGGCACCTGGCCAGGCTGGGATGGGCGATGCGCTCGCTGTCCGGCGGCGAAGCGGCGACCCTGACGGTGCCGATCGCCGGCTTCGGTCGGGTCAATGACGGATCTTCCGGCGTGCTGTGGGACCGCGAGCAAGCCGGGCGGCTGTTCGACGCGCTGGCCCAGGACCGGCCGGTGCCCAGCCTCTGAGCAAAGCGGCCGGATCGCCGAACCCGGCCGACGCCTGCTCCGGCGGAATCAACCATGATCGATGACATGTGGATGTCCGACGGGACAAGTGCCCTCGTAGTGGTCGAAGCCCCAGTTGAAAGTCGGTGTGAGGTTCCAGTGGTCGCCGCAGAACGAGCGGCCGCAATGGTGGCAGTAGAAAGGGACCCAGGCCTGGTCCAGTGCGTGTAGTGCGGCCGCGTCGATGTCGCGGACCGCACTGATGGCCGCGGCGAGGTTGGTTACCTTGGTGCAGAGATTCGCATATGGCAGGAAGCCGGTGATCCGGATGGCGCCCTGAGCGTCCGGAAAGATCCGGTAAATGGTGTCCTGCTCCTGATCGATGTACAGCTGCCCTCGCCGGATCACTTCCACGATCGCCGCGGTGCGCTGGCAATCGCGGTGCTGGCACGGAAACGTGACCCGCAGCCGTACCGGATCGTCCATCTGACCAGTGTTCCAAAGCGTCGACACCACCGGGCGGATCTACAAATGAACGCCAGCGCGAAGCTGCGGATCATCCACTCGCGGTGGTCGGCGAAGCGGCGCTGGCGGGTGGCGCGGTAACCGGCGAGGGTGGTGGCGAGCCAGAGCACCGCCAGCATCGTGTTGCCGGTCTGCTGGTTCGCGCCCCAGACGCTGAACGGCGTGATGGTCAGGACCACCACCGCCGCAGGCAAGGCACCAGCGAAGACGTAGAGCCGCCCGCTCCACCGGTGCACCGCGGGGTGGTGCTGCCGCAACCACGGCCACACTTGCAGGCAGGCGGTCAGCAGCGCCACCGACCCGAAGAAGATGTGCGTCACCAGCATCGGGTAGTACCAGAGATACCCCGGCGGCGCAGGCAACCGAGCCTGTGACGGGTCGAGGCTTAGGTACGGCGGCAGCGACATCACCAGGAACGCGACGGTCAGCGCAGCCAGCGGTACGACCCAAGGCCTGGTGAGCAACGGCGTGGTGTCACGGTCGGAGCCTCCAATCCGGGATGGCGGTGGCCGGGCGGGAGACCGGCGACTCCGGTGAGTTTACGGCATAGACTAAGCGTATGACGTAAACGACGCTAACATCACCTGCGATGAGCGAGCTGCCCTCCGGGCTGGCGATGGTCTGGGCTCAGCGCAGCCGGCCTGAGGCCGAGCCCAGGACGGGCCTGAGCCGGGGCCGGATCGTGGCCGCCGCGATCGAGCTGGCCGATGCCGACGGCCTCGGCGCGCTTTCCATGAGCAAGGTGGCGGCTCGGCTGGGGTTCACCACGATGTCGCTCTACCGGCACGTCCGCAGCAAGGACGAGCTGATCCTGCTCATGCAGGATGCCGCGGTCGGCGCGCCGACTGCGCAGGCCGAGCCGGCCGGTGGCTGGCGGGCGGAGCTGGAGTGGTGGGCCTGGGAGGTGCTCGCCCGCTTCCGGGCACACCCGTGGATCCTGCAGACAATCCCGATGCTCGGCCCGCCCGCTACCCCTAACCAGCTTTCCTGGCTCGAACGCGGCCTGCGCGCTCTCGGCGCGACGCCGCTGACCGAGGCAGAGAAGCTGTCGACGATGTTGTTGATCGATGCGCACGTGCTCAGTGACCTGCAGTTCGCCGCATTCGAGAAGCCCACCGCGGATGTGGCCGTGCGACCGGATTCCTACCGGACGATGCTCAGCAGCGTGCTCGACCCCCAGCGGTTTCCGGCGCTGCTGCGTGCCGTCGAGGGCGGGGCCTTCGATCCCGGGGAAGACCCCGCTGCCGACCGGGACGCCGATTTCGCCTTCGGGCTGGCTCGGATTCTGGACGGCATAGAGTCTTTGCTAAGGCAGCGCGCCAAGGGTGGGCGACCATCCCGTTAGCCCCAACAGCCCTCCTGCAGAGCTCGGGAGCGCGGGTCTTTCGGTCGGCGTTGGTCACGCTGCGGCTCGAGCGTCTCGCGGCGCTCGGTGCCGTACCCATGGCCACGTGATCAGCGCCCAACCTGCAGCACCGAGCACCAACTCCGAGAGCAGGTACCACGGCCACGGACCCAGGACGTCCAGCATCGATCCGACCTGCGGCTTGGCGTTGAGGAAACCGTAGTTCGTCCCGGCGATCTGGTTGAACGTGAACATCACCACCCCCCAGCTGATCGTGGCCAGCACCGCGGTTCGGTAGCTACGCCAATCCGGGCGCAACCCCACTCCCCAGGTCAGGTAGATCGCCGCCCACAACACGAGGCAGTGCATGCCGAAAAACGACAGGAACTGCGGCGACGGAAAGTCCGGGCCGGCCAGCTCGGGGCTGAGGAAGGCTTGCGAGGTGAGGGTCAGACCCCAGAAGTAGGTCAGCGCGAACGCCGTCGGGGAGTGTGACCACAATGCCCACACCGCGGCCATCGCGGCCAGGTCACACAGCTGCAGCGGTAGCGAGTGCTTGATCCCGGACTGCCCAGGCAGCAGCCAGTAGATCTCCACCGGCACCAGGAAGGCGGCGAATGTCACCGCTAACGCGCAGCTCACTCGCCGTGCGGTCGGGGTGTCGCGATGCCGCCGGCCGACGACGATGAGCGCCGCGGCGACCACGGCGAGCACCACGACCACTACACCGTGTGACAGACCGAAGGGCACGAACTCGCGCACCGCCAGCAGCGGGTCCACGTCCGCTGAGCCTAGCGACGCTCGGACCGGCCGGCGGTGCGGGGCGGGGTCGGATTCTCCCGTCCGGCTACCGTGGCGAGCTCATCAGGCCATCAGCGACGGCCGGGCTTGCGGACGGTTGTGGGAGGTCACAAACCATGGGTGAGCGGCTGATGGATCTGTCCTCGGCGGTGCTGCGGGGGTTGGAGAAGGCCATCAGCATGCAGCATGCGCCGGTGGCCGGCTACGTTGCGCGGCTGCGCCGAGCGCAACCAGACGCCACCCCGGCCGAGATCATCGCTGGACTGGAGAAGCGGTATCTGGCAGCGGTCACCGGCAGCGGAGCCGCGGTCGGTGGTGTCGCCGCCGCGCCCGGTGTCGGCACTGGAGCTGCTCTCGCGCTCAGTGGCGCGGAGACGGTGGTGTTCTTCGAGGCCACGATGCTGTTCACGCTGGCCGTTGCTGAGGTGCACGGCATCCGGGTGGACGAGGTTGAACGACGCCGGACGTTGGTGCTTGCCGTCGTGCTCGGTGACCAGGGCGCCATGCTGGTCGAAAAGATGGCTGGGCGGACGGGGCAGCATTGGGGACGGCTGCTGCCCGACGCTATCCCGATATCCTCGATCACCGCGATCAACAAGGCTCTGGGTCGCTGGTTTGTGAAAAGGTACGGCCGTAAGCAAGGGATGCTGGTGATCGGCAGAGTGGCACCGTTCGGCATCGGAGCGGCGATCGGAGCCGGGGGAAACCGGGCGTTCGGGCGCACCGTGGTGAACACCAGCCTGCGGGTGTTCGGCCCACCACCGGCCGGCTTCATCGGTGATCGTTAGCGGGCGCCAACCCGCATCCTGGCCCGGCTCCGGCGGGTTCGAGGAAGCCGGACCAGGATGCGGTGAGGGTCAGGTCAGCGGGATCGCGAGGTCGATCACGTTGCGGCCGAGGGCGCCGGCCGTCTCTGCCTTACCGGTGAACAGGTTGACCCGGTAGAGCCCATACTGGTCACCCACTCGAAGGGTGGCGAAGGCCACCTGCTCGCCGGTCGAGCTTCCGCGCACCGGGCCGATGTCGAACCCAGCGTCGCCGGTGGCGTCGACAGTGAGCCTGCCGGTGGGGGCGAGCTGCCCGGAGTTGGCCGGCGACTGGACCACGATCTGGTCGACCGTGGTGTCCAGATCGAACAACGTGGTGCCGGTGTTCTGGTCGGTGTCGTTGTTCGTGTACGCCGCGCCGGTGACTCCGTTGGCCGGGTTGGCCGGTGGAGTGGCCTGCGGCGCGCTGAGCGGAGTGTCGGCGACGGTCGCCGGCAGCGGCGTCGCGGCGAATGGCTGCCGCAGGTTCTGCCCGGTGTCGCTGACCACCCGCAGGGCGTTGGCGGCGGGATTGAAATCGACCCCGAAGCTCGTGCCCTGTAGGGCGATCGTCAGCCTGCCCACGCTGGTCGCCTGGCCATTGGTCTCCAGGGAGTAAACGCCGCCCCTTTCACCGACGCCGTACAGCCTGCCGTCCTGCACCCGGTAGTCGATGCCGACCAGCCGGGTGTCGCCGCCGTCGAGACCGCGGATCGTGCCGGTTTCGCGGGGGCTGGGGTTCTCCGAGGAGAACTGGACGAGCTTGTTGTCGTTCGTCAGCCCGACGATGTCGAGCGACTGCTGCTCCGCCGACTGGCCTGGAGGTGCGACCGCAGGCGGGGGTGGGGCCGCAGGTTCGCGGGCAGGCTCCTCGGAGCTGGCGCAAGCCACGGAGGTGGGTAGTACAAGCATCGCACCGGCGAGGAATGTCACCAGACGGGCGTTCGACTTGCGCATAGATTGTCCCCCTTCGTCAAGGTTGGAGTGGAACTGCGGATGCGACCTTTCAGCATGTTTCGCTCCGAGGCGCCGTCGCGTTCGTGAACGTATCAAGATTGTTATGCAGTGACGGGTAGCACACCGGTACATGAGAGGCTCCGCGCAGCCAACAGTGAGGGATCGCGGTGCTGGTAGGGCAGGAACAGACGAGCTCACAGGCGCTGACGCGGCGATGTCGAGGAGCCCGAGCGTGGTTGGCGGGTCACCGTCGCGCTGCACGTGTCGATGGTCGCGCTGGCACGCGCTGCGGACCTGGGCCGCCCAGCAACTCACCAAGGACCCGCGCGGCGGAGGCTTCCAGCAGCGCACGGTCGCGTTCCGGCTGGTGGTCGCTTTCCCGGCGGCATTGCTCGGTACGTCGCTGTTCAGCGAAGGCATCGGCCGGGGGGAGGAGCTGGGCCCGGGCGCCGCGGTGGCGGGCGCGCTGCTGGTGATCGCGATGGTGTCGGCTGCGGACTGGTTTCGGGTGCGCGGGCGCCTGCGCCCCGCGGAGGACAACGCGCTGCCGCCCGGCAGCCCGGACTGGGGCGAGCTGCGCGCCGAGCACGCTCCGCTGGATGGCTGGCAGCCGTGGTGGGACGGCTCGCGGGATCAGGCGTTGCGCTCGGACTCCAGCGAGGTGGGCAGCAGGTAGTCGTCGTTGTCGACGTTGACGTTGTTCGGCCCCACGGGGGCGGCGAGGTGCTGGCCCAGGCTGCTGTTCCAAGGCCTGGTGTAGGGATTGTCGACGTTGGCCCGTACCTCGGTTCCGTCCTCGGTCGTGAACCGCCAACCCCGGGTGTTCGGCCCAGCGGTGTACTCGCTGTCGTGGGCGCGGTGCCACGTCTCGTGCAGCCCCTGGTGACGGTTCGTGGTCCCGTCCAATGCACCGCCGATGCCACCCGAGGCCGCGCCCGACCCGAGGCTCTGCAGCGACGGGGCGTCGCCGTGGGCGAGGTCGTTGAGCGCGTTGCCGCCCGCGCCGGCGATCGCCCCCTCACTCGCGTTGCGCAGCGCCGCCGCGCCGAAGTTCGAGGTGGTACGGCCGAGGGCATCACTGCCCAGGCCGACACCGCCACCGGACAGACCTGCCGCGACTCCGGAGATGCCGGCGTCGGCCGTCTTGCCGAAGTCCCACTCGCTCCAGGAGCGGTCGCCGCGGAGAATCTGTAGCCGCTGGATCGCCACATCCACGCCGACGTTGATCGCAACGTTGAGCGCGATCTGCTTGATCAGTTCCCGGAATGCGATCTGCACGGTGATTCGGGTCGCCGCCTGGGCGATCGGGATGCCTGCGGTGCTGGCTCCCAAGGTCGCGAACGCGGCGGCGGCCATCGCCGCGATCTGCGCGGCCAGGATGATCAGCGCCGCGATGATGCTCAGCTTGGTGTACTCGACGTTCAACGCGGTCTCGTCGCAGGCCTCCGCCAGCTGCTCGCAGGCCTGCTGGAGGGTGACCAGGAACTGCTCATCACCGGCGACGAACCGGTCCCAGTACTCGGCGAACGCGTCGGCCGCCTCGCCCTGCATGCCGCTGCACGCGGCTTGCGCAGCGGCGTTGCCGTCACCGGTGGCCTCGCCGATGGCCGTCGCCGCCTGCTGCCACGCTTGCGCGAGGCGGCGCAGCGCGTCCTCGTCGCCGTCGGGCCAGTCGGCGCCGACCACGATGGGCACCAGCCACTGCACAGCTTCCGGGATATGGATCGTCATCGCAGCCCTCCTCCGCCACCGAAGCTGCCTGCCGCACCCTGATCGCAGCTGTCCCAGGTGCCCGCTGAGGCGTCGAGGCCCGCCCTGATCCCGCGCAGCGCCTGGACGAGGGTGGCCAGCGCGTTGCTGGTCACCTCAGCCTGGGGCAGGTAGTTGCGCTGGAACGTCTGACCGGCCTGATCGCCGCCCCAGCACGGACCCTCGGCGGCCAGCGCCGCCTGCAGGGCGGCTGCGGCGTCCTGCAAAAGGTCGGCCGCCGCGTCGAACCGCGGTGACGTGCCGCGCAGCCGTACCGGGTCGACGTGGAACCCGGCGGTCATCGGTCGCCTCCCTGGAACACCGACCGGGTGCTGAAGTCCTCATCGTCTTGGCTTCTCGGTGGTCGCCGGTTCGCCGCTGGGCGGCTCGGCAGCAGGTCGGTCAGCGACGGCGCTCCGGGGAACAAATCGGGCAGATCCGGCACATCTGAGCGGACCGGCGCCAGCGCCGCCTCGACTTGTTGCTGGGCGGTCGCGGCGGCCTGCTGGGCCACCGCGACGACGCTTCGAGCCAGCTTCTCCGGAGTGCTCCGGTCGAACGCCGACGGCGTGAACTGGGCGTCTGTGACCACGCCTGCGGCGTTGACGGTGACTGTCACCAGGCCGTCGGCTGAGGTTGCCCTGCCGGTCACCGCCACCGCCCGCGCCTGGGCGCTGTTCAGCGCCGCGGTCTGCCGGTTGAGCCCCGCCAGCAGCGTGTCGACCTGCTGGCGCAGCGCGGCGTTACGGGCCTCCAGCAGTGCTCGCCTGTCCTGCGGATTCATGACCACCTCTTACTTGGCCCACGCTCAGGGTCGCCTTTATGCCCTTGTCGTGATGTGCCCGTAAGACGCACCCCCGGCCCTCCCGGTTGCTGCGAGCCGGGGCTAGTCAGAGAACGATGATGGGTAGGTCAACACCGGTCGCGTCGGCAAGTTGCCGAATGTCGTCGGGATCTGAGGTGACGACGGTGGCTTGTCGTGGCGTGGCGACGAGCACGACTGAGGCATCGATAGGATTTGATGTCCCCGCGCGCCCGCATAGCTCGCCAGCCGCGCGTGCCCTCCTGTGGGTCAGATCGACGACCTCGCTGGCAGCCAGCACGCGAGCGATCCTGGCCGCACGCGGTCCCCCGCGCCACACCTCGCCCACCACTGCAGCGGGAAGGAGTGGTACGACCCTGAACCGAACGAAATGATCCCACAGCACAACCCAGCGGCGACCTGCGCGCTCGGCCGCGACGAGGGCTCCGGCATCGAGGACGAAGTCGCTGCTCATGCTGAGCGCCGCGCCCGCCTCGACTCGGCCTCTTCGGCAGATCGTCGGGCTGTCGCGATCTCGGCGTCGATCGCCGCCTTTTCTTGTTCGGTCACGGCGCCGTACTCGGCTTCGTACTCGGCTAGGAGTTGATGTCCGGTGTCCAGCCGAAGGCGGTGCTGGGCTGCGGTGGTGAGCCAGCCCGAGATGGTCTCGGAGGCCTGTTCGGCCGCCTTCCGCACCTGCTGGGCGATGTCGGCGGGAACCGTCACCGAGATCCGTTCGTACGACGCCATGATCGAATCATATCAGAATATTACAGCGACCAACCCTCCATCAGCTAACTTGAGGCGACAGCGCCCTGCTGGAGCACCTCGGGGGGCATCGGGCGGTGCAGCCGCCAGGTGATGGCGATCGGCCGTTCGCCGCGGTGCTCCGCCAAAGTTGTCTCTCCCAAGCACAGATATGGCGCTGAGCCCAAGTCGTTGTTGCGTGCTGCGCGCACGAACAGGAGCACCCGGCTGCCGCCCGCGAGGTAGCGGCGGCCTGTGATCGACTCGCGGGAAGTGCTGTTCTGGGACTCCCAGTGGAACAGGTCCGTTGCGAGCGGGTAGTCGCGGTAGCGGGTGGTGGGCGAGAAGTCGCGCTCCTCCTTGCGCAGCGTCACCAGTAACGCGTCGACCCCTGTCTCGGGTGCCCATGCCACGCCCGCGGCTCGCCCGTGGGGTTTGCGCTGCCAGTTTGCCCAGCCGATTCCAGCAAGTATTTCCTCGCGGCGATAGCTGGCATGGGAGAGAAGCGTGACGCCCGGGATGCCGAGTGGTCGAGGGATGTGCCGGGTCCGGCCTGTGGTGAGCGCTAACAACTCTCCGATCTCGGCGGCGACGGCCGGATGCTCGTGCAACTGGGCGAAACCGTCGTCGTAGGTCGCGAAGTCACCACGGTCGGGCCACAGCGTGAAGAACAGCATCCGCGCAACGGCCTGTTCGGGTGGCCCGTGGGAACCGTAGGACGGCCCATCCGCTGCAGCGAGCTGTGTATAGATTGCCGACCGCTCCGGGTCGTCCACATGGGACAGTGCGATTACCCGCCGCAGCAACGCATCCTCGTACGGACCTGCGGGCAGGGTGGGAAATCCGGCCTCGCGGCGCAGCCCCGTCCAGCTCTGACCCGGCCTGCCGTACACGTCGGCCAACTCTCGCCCAGACTCAGACAGGAACTCCGCAAGCGGCAGATCGCCGTGCGACCGGAGGTCGGCAACCAATTCATGCCGGGAGCGGGACAGTGCTCCACGGACGTTGTCGAGCACGATGTCGCGGGCTACCCGGTCGAGCACCAGCTGGGATCCCGAGGGCAGGAAGGGGAATCCGTGTTCGATCTCCTGGCGCAACCGGCTGCGCGATGTTCCAGTCAGCGCTCGGTAACGAAGGTCGAACCGGTACTCGCGGCGGTGCTGCCCGATGAAGTCCAGAACGGTGAGGACAGCCTTGCCCGGCGTGCGACGTAGCGCGCGTCCGAGCTGTTGCAGGAACACTGTCGCGCTCGACGTCGGCCGGAGCAGCAGCAGGGTGTCCACATCGGGCAGGTCGACGCCCTCATTGAACAGATCGACGGTGAACAGGCATCTGATGTCGCGGTTGCGCAGCGCGGCGGCGGCCTGTGTCCGCTCGGCGAGCGGGGTCTGGCCGGACAGCGCCCGCGACGGGATGCCAGCCTCGGTGAACACCCGTGCCATGTATTCGGCGTGCGCCACCGAGACGCAGAAGCCGAGCGCCCGCATCCGGTTGGTGTCAGACACTTGCTGGCCCAGCGCCTTGAGCACCAGGCGCGCTCGGCCGTCATTGCCGGTGTAAAGCCCCGAGAGCCCGCCAACGTCGTAGGCGCCGCGGCTCCACTCGATGGCAGTGAGGTCAGTGTTGTCAGCGATACCGAAGTAGTGGAATGGACAGAGCAGATCCTGATCGAGGGCGTCGCCCAGCGGTAGTTCGTACGCGGTGCGCCCGTTGAAGAAGCTCCGCACGTCGACGCCGTCACCGCGTTCCGGGGTGGCGGTGAGCCCGACCAGCTCGCCGGGGTGCAGCTGGTCCAGCAGCCGCCGGTAGGTCGCGGCCTCGGCGTGGTGGAACTCGTCGATGACCACGACGTCGAACTGCGGCAGCTGCGCAGGCGTGGACAGCGACTGCACGGATGCGAACACATGCCGCCACTGCTGCGGACGCTGCCCGCCGACATACAGCTCCCCGAACGTCCCGTTGGCCAATACCTCACGGTAGGTACGCAGCGCCTGGTGAAGGATCTCTCTGCGATGCGCGACGAACAGCAGCGACTCGCCCGCGCCCTGGTGACGCAGCCGCTGGTAGTCGAGCGCAGCGACGACCGTCTTGCCGGTGCCGGTCGCGGCGACAACGAGGTTGCGGTGCCGATCGTGCACGGTGCGCTCGGCTTCGAGCGCCTCCAGGATTCGCTTTTGATGTGGGCGCGGGCGTACCTCCAAGCCGGACAACGTGATCGCGCCGCCGGAGCCGCCCTCGGTCGCCAGCGCTAGGTCCAACAGTTCGGCGTCACGATCCGGGTGATAGGGACGGAAGTCGGGATCGTTCCAGTAGGTGTCGAAGGTCGCTTCGAACTTGCGCACTAGCACTGGCGTGGCGATCGCGGAGATCCGTACGTTCCACTCCAGACCGTCCAACAGCGCGGATTTCGACAGGTTCGAGCTGCCGACGTAGCCGGTGTCGAAACCGCTGTTGCGGCGAAACAGCCATGCCTTCGCGTGTAGCCGAGTGGACTGGGCGTCGTAGCGGATCCGCACCTCGGCGCCGAACCTGCGGACCAATTCGTCGACTGCTCGACGTTCGGTGGCACCTCTATAGGTCGTGGTGATTATCCGCAGCGGCACCCCACGGTTGTGCAGCGTGTCTAGTTCATCGGCGAGGACCCGGATGCCGTGCCAGCGGATAAAGGCGCAGAGCAGGTCAACCCGGTCGGCGCTGGCCAGCTCGGCCCGCAGTTCCGCGCCCAGCGACGGCTCGCCGGGGGTGTTGGTGAGTAATGCGACATCCGACAGCGGCGTCGCCGGGCGCACCACCAGGCGATGGACACCGGGCGCTTCCGGAATGGTCAGTGCAAGCAGTTGCTCCAAAGCCACCACGACGTCGGCGTCCGCGGTCACCTGAGCCAGCAGATTATTGATCTTTTCCAGGCGCTCGTGATGGGGCTCCTCCTGCAGTGCCAGGCGCACTGCGTTGGCGACATGTCGCGCCAGCACCTCCGGCGCCTCAGCCGGTTCGACCTCGCCGAACCGAGGTGTCGCGTTGGGGACAGCATCCAGCGCGCGGTCCAGCGCGCGAGTGTGCAGCGACTCGTAAGCGCCTGCCGGCATCCCCTGGCTCACCAGCGCAGCGTCGCACGGGCGAGCGACACGCCGGTCACGGTGGCCTGACTAGCGCGGCCTCATAACCTCGGCGGAACTGTTCGGCTGCATGTCAGGAGGCGGATTGCCAGGGACCGAGGCGGTGGTCTTCGACGTCGGGGAGACGCTCTCGATGAGACCCGCAGTACGGTGCCTGGGCGGAACTGGCTCGGTGCCGCGACTGCGCGGTGCCTTTTAGAGTGCGCCGTACGGCGGAGATTCGTCCGTGGCCGCAGGGCGCGCGTTCCAGCTGGCTGGAAGCCTGCGTGGCGAAAACCCATCCCGTGCTCAGTGTCGGTAACGGCATCGGCCGCGAGGTCGAGCAGGGCGGCGAATCACTGCTTACCTGCACGATCGTCGAGTTGGTCGAGCCCGCAAGCCAACCACCGTGTCGGCAGTCCGGTCGGCGACGAGCTGGCTGTAGCCGAGGAAGCCGGCGAGGCGGGTCGGATCGGAAGAAGTCGAGCCACGTGGGGATCGTCGCCGCGGGTGGGCAGCAAGTCCTCCGCTGCCGGACGTGCTGGACCCAAAAGTTCTCGAGGCGACATCCCGCAATGACGAACACTTATCAGTTAAGTAATCTGACGAGTTCATCCTCGAGCTCCTCGCAACCCTGCTTCAATGACTGCCAACCTGCGGAGAGGCTGTCTTGAATAAGCCGGCTACGCCCCTTGCCTGGCTTTCGCAAGTCCAGCGTGTTGGTCAGAGTGTCGAAGAACACCTCTTTCGGGTGCCGCTCGTCGCGAACCGCCTTCCACGAGACTGCGAGCTTGCTGCGATTTCCCCACAGCGCCCAAACCTCCAACTCCTGCCTAGCGGCGACTACAATGGCCTTATTTCTGTGATGGGCACACTCGTCTAATAATGAGATGAAGGAGGACTGCCGGTCGCGTCGACCGTCCTTGCCGTCCAGTCCATCGGCGTCGACAGCGAAAATAACGGCATCGGATAACGGTCCGTACCGAGCAAGAATTGAGCAGGCATTCGATTTTAGTTGGTCGATCCCTTGAATGCGAGGATCCATAATAATTCTTACTTGGGCACACGAACGACCAATCGATACCAAAGAGACATTCCAGAACGGGCTTGAGGATGAATTGGTCGTGAGTGTGGTCCTCGCACGCCACGAAGACTCGTAGGCTCATCTGGATGCTATTACGCCTCGGCCGCTAACTGAAGCCAGCCCTCGGCCTGAAGCTCGCCAAGAGTTCGTTCGCTCATAGCTTCTGCAAGGCTGGGTAGGTGAGCGACGCTGACGGGCCGAGAAGCCATCCCTTCATGATCCCAGCCAATCACAATTGAATCATTTATCGTTTTTCGATCCGCGTAGTCGAGGACGGCAGGAGAATGAGTCGATGCGATCACTTGCACCTCACCATTTGCGCGTGCCGCCTGCTCTATCATTTTGACGAGCAGGGACAATCGGGCTGGATTGATCCCATTCTCAAGTTCCTCAATTACGAGAGTTTGTCGCCCTTTAGCACCTACAGTTGCCAGCGACAACGCGGCAAATCTAAGTGTTCCGTCTGAGAGAGACGGCGCGGCAACCCTCGTTTCGAAGGGCTCTTCCTGAACAGCGAAGATCACCTCCCCTGTCGGAGCCGACTCGGTCTCTATCGAGACAACAGGCCGAGGCGTCAGCTCCGCTAGCCACTCATTGATGCTGGCAAGTCGAGCGACAGCACCGTCGTCACGGACCACAACCGTGGCGAATTCGCCGTTTGAACGGCGAATTCGCTGACGGACCGGTTTCGTATCCTCTAACAACTGCCATACGACAGCAGCGAAGTTCTCGCCGTGTTCACCCAATTCGGTGCGGCCCAGTGTTGAATACTGACGAAGCACCTCTGGTCTAAGTTCGAGAGGTCTCAAAGATTCGAATTCCTCCCTCACTCGATCGGCAACAACTTCATTCAGCCGACTCTCAGCTCGTCTGCTCACAAACTGAGACAGAATAAACTCATTGGGCGAGAAATCTCGCCTAGGGTTGCGGCCACGCGTTTCCTTGTAAAAGCGCGCCGTGACGACCGGCGAATCCGGATCCTGCTCAAGCGGATCAGTGCCTGGGCGTGTATTATACACGTATTGCCCGGGATGCTTGTTTGATGAGAGTCGCTCGTTGCGAATAGTCCGCTTCTTGACGTCGACCTGAACCATATAGTGAATTATTTCTCCATCTACGAGCAGCTCCACCTCAAGAACAAAGACATCTGAGGCGACCATGAAGTGCGTGGCGGCTGAGGCGCCGCCTCGCACGCCAGCAACAGTCGTAAGCGAAGCTCCAGGCGAAATGTGCCCATCGACAGCCTCGCGTACTGAACGCCCGTCCCCGATTGCCTTCAATAGACGTAGAGCGTCGAACAGGTTGGATTTGCCGGCACCGTTCGAGCCAAGAACAATTGAAACAGGACCAAAGTTCACTGCCGCATCTCGAAAACTTTTGAAGTTTTTCAAACGAAGTTTCTGGATCACCTGGCCACCTCCTCGCTGTTCTTGCCAGAGCCGACGAGCTGTTCTACACGCAAGCGACATTCTGACACGCGAACGACCTCGGCCAACCTTCCCCGCCGTGACGTGCGGATCGTCCCAGTGTGCCTTGGTGCGGGGGCGCAATGGCCTTCGGTGGCGAGCAAACCGTCCAACTCCGGTCCGTCGAGGCTATGTGGCCAGGAACGCATTATAGATGTGGTCGTCCAGTTCGGTGACGAAGGACTCGGTGCGCCAGGGCGAGAGTTCGGGCGGGCGCGGCTGATGCGCAGTGGGGCTACCCCGGCCACCAATGGCGGCAGTGGGGTCACACTGTCGTGCAGCAGTGTTGTTGCGGAGCCGACGTCACCGGCACAGGCGTGCCGCCGCGTCGCCTCGGGTCTCGAAAGCGATGCGCCCGGCCAGCCGGTAGGTATCGCAGCGAAGGGCACCGAGACACGCACGTAGCTGCGCGGTGTCCTGCAGACCCAGGCACAGCTCGACGATCGGGGCAAGCAGCAACTGCAGGCGCACGAACGGCACGCGCGGGCACAGTTGATAGCGCTCACTAGGCACGGTACGCCTGGCGGTGTTCTCCCAGCGGGCGATGCTGCGCTGCAGGCTGCTCAGCTGAAAGCTCACCGACGCCGTCACACCACATTGCCCGGCAATCGCACGCGGCGCGCGAGCCTGATCGGCCGACGACCATCCCCGCTGTACGCGAAGCCGGCCGGCGGGCCGACGAGCTCGCCCGGTTCAACCGGGAACTGGACACCCGTATCCGGCAGGTCAACTGAGCGGTCGAGCTCAGTGATTAGCCATGAACAATCACGGTCAGGAAGGAGCAAGGGCGGCGGCGTTGGTAGTCGCGGCAGGCGAGGGCGAGCACAACCTGGCCCGGCCAGGGCAGATGGCTGCACCATTCGAACGGGCCGAGGGGTTGGCCCGCAGTCACCGAGCAGCCCTGTCCGGTGCACCCAGCATCGTTCGCCGCACATCGCACAGCACCACGTGCTGACTCGCCAGCTCGACGAGGGTGGGTTAGGGAACACCGCCGCCCCTGTCAGGCCGATCAGCTCATGATCATGCCGGTGGCATCGTCCCTACGACGAAGAAGACCGCTCCGTGCGGATCGGTGATCCCTGCCATCCGTCCGTACGGGGTGTCGAACGGCTCGGCGAGGATGGTGCCACCAGCCGCGGTGGCGCTGGCCGCTGCGGCGTCAGCGTCGGCAACCAGGAAGTAGGCCAGCCAATGCGCCGGGGTACCTTCCGGCGCGCCCATCATCCCGCCGATGCCACCGACCGGCTCACCGTCTCTGGCCCCGTCGAAGTGGATGGTCGTGTAGTCGGGCGGTCCGCCCTCGATGGGCTCGTAGCGGTAGCCGAACACAGCCAGGTAGAACGTGCGGCCGGCGTCCGGGTCGGGCAGCCGGATGTCGGTCCAGACCAACGACCCTGGTTCGGCGTAGACCTGCGCACCGTGCATCCCGGCGGTCTGCCACACGCCGAAGACCGCGCCCTGCGGGTCCTGCGCGATGCACATCCGCCCGCTGTCGGGGATGTCCATTGGCTCGACCAGCACCGTCCCGCCGTTGTCGCTGATCAGTTTCGCGGTGCCATCGGTGTCGTCGCTGGCCAGGTAGACCGTCCACGCGGTGGGCTGGTCTTCAGCCTGTAGCGGACCGATGGCGGCCGCGGCGCGGCCGTCGACCTGGCAGATTTGGTAATGGCCGAACTCCGCTCCGCTGTCGAAGAAGGACCAACCGAAGACCGCGCCGTAGAACTCCTTGGCGACGGTCAGGTCGGGTACGGACAGGTCGACCCAGCAGGGTGTGCCGGCGGGCCACGGGTCAGTTCGGGTAGACATGTGAACCTCCAGTTCGGGAATCGGACGGTGCCAGCCAAGCACCGACCCCTGACAATCTGAAGTGCGGCGGGCCAGTGGCCAGGTTGGTTGGCGGCCGTGCAGGACGGCTGCCGTGACCGCCGAGACGATCGCCGCCGGTGTGCTCATCGTCGTCGGTCTCGTCGGGATCTTGCTCCCTGTCCTGCCGGGACTGCTGCTCGTGCTGGTGGGGATAGCGGTGTGGGCGGTGCCGCGTGGTGACACAGTCGGCTGGACAGTGCTGGGTGCTGCGGCGGCGATCCTGGTGATCGGCAGCGTCGCGAAGTACCTGTTGCCCGGGCGGCGGCTGCGCGATTCCGGTGTACCCGTGCGCACGCTGGGCACCGGCGCGGTGCTGGGCGTCGTCGGCTTCTTCGTGATCCCGATCGTCGGGCTGTTCGTTGGGTTCGTGCTCGGCGTCTACCTGGCCGAGCGGGCCCGGCTCGGCGATCGTTCCGCGGCCTGGCCATCCACCCGCGGGGCGCTGGCTGCGGTGGGTTGGAGCATCCTCATCGAGCTCGCTGCCGGACTGCTCGCCGTGGCGGTATGGCTCGGCGGGCTGCTCTTCGGTTAGCGCGGAGGCTCAGCGGGGTGACTCAGCCAGTTGACGGAATGGTGTGAACAGCCCTTCGCGCACGACACGGGCGGTGTCGCGCCACCTGTATATGAACTGGATGAGGGCCAGCGCGATATACACCGCGGAAAGCACGATGATCACGGCCTGGTTGCCCGCAGGGGACAGCGTCAAGCTGGCGACGAACTGCACCAAGAACAACACCAGCAGCGCAGATGCGCCCCAGATCGTCAGGCCCAGGTCGATCAGGATGCTCACCGCGAACAACGACTGGGCGGCCGTCAGCAGCAGCTCGAAGCGCTGATGGGTATCGATGGGCAGACCATCGGTGGTGGTCGCTGACAGCATGAACACCAGCGGGATCGTGCCGACCAGTAGCGTCCACTGGTTGACCTTGCTGGATAGCAGGGTGCCGAGGGAATCCGACGCCTTGAGCCGCCAGGCGAACAGGCACGCGACGATGAGCTCGGGAGATTCGCTGGCCAGCGGTGCAACCCACTGCACTAGCAGGAACTCGTCGACGCCGAACTGCCCGCCGGTGGTGACCAAACCCTCAGCGAAGTGCTCGGCGGTGCACAGGATGAACAACCCGGCCAGCGCGAACATCGTGATTACCCAGCTTCGCCGCGGCCTGCGCGACTTTCTCCCCACCCACTTCGCGACCCCGACCAGGTCCGGTTTGTGGGCCGGCGCCTGGCTCAGCCGCCAGACGTACGCCGCGAAGATCGCCACCAGGACCGCGGCGTCGACCACCGTGAGGGTGCGCCGCAGCGGAAGCGTCAGCGAGTACAGCGTGGCAATGCCCAGGAACACGACCTCGGCTGACATCGTCGGGGCCAGCGCGACCCGGCCCGGATGGCTCGACGGGCTGTCGTGGCCGCCGTGCCGGAGGGCGAGCAGCGCGGCCAGGCTCGCGACGAGCACGACCAGCGGCCAGCCGACTCCGACCAGCACCCGGTTCGCGCCGGTCATGTTGGCCAGCGCAAGCGAGCAGGGATTGGCTCCACCGGGCGGTGGCACACAGGATCCGGTTTGCTCGTACACCTGGCCGGCCTGGAAGGTGAACACGAAGTCGACGGCGTACTCCGGCAGTACCGCGAGCAGCGCCAGCAGCGCGATCGCGAACCCGGCACTGACATCGACCTGGGCGGCCTCGGCGGCCCAGGACAGCACGAACGCGGCGCCGATGATCGCGACGCCGAAAACTACTGCGGCCAGCAGCGGGGGCAGAGTGGGATGCGGCAAGCCCAGGTAGTCCGCGCCCCCCAGGTAGACACCCGGCAGACCCACTGCGACGGCAAGCGGGAGCTGAGGTGGGAACGGGGGCGGCATGTACAGATCATGCCCTAGCGGCCCCCCGAGCAAACCCGCCTTACTGGCTCGGGTTGCCGCGGAGCGCGGCGCATACATTGGTGCAGCCGGCGCATGGCAAGCCGCAGGACGTTGCCGCCGTGCCCGCTGACCCGGCCGGTACGGCGGCGAGGCGGCGCTTCTCGTCGTCGGTCAGTGCGGCGAACTCCTGAGCGATGCTCGCGAATACCACGTTGCTGAACGCTGCCGTGCCGGACGCCTCGACAAGGCTGCTCCGTCCCGCTAGCACGTCATCGACCAGGGTGCGGAAGTCGTTGTCGTCGCTGTGCTCGCGCAGCAGCGTGAGTGCCTCACGAAGCTCCTGGGAAAGCTCCGGGTCCTCGCACCCGACGTCCGTCGTTTCGTGGTCAGCCATCGGCCCCTCATTGGTGGTTGTCCCCGGCATCAGCTGGCGGCACGATCCCGCATGTCGCGGAGCGCACCGATACGCCATTGTGCACGCCGATCGCGTGATCCACACATCAGCATCCGTTCGGGCCGGCTGGGGCAGTAGCCCGCAAGGACGAAGCGGCCTTACGCCAGCCGCGCGAGCCAGCCACAGACGTCCTGTGCCACCGCTTCGACATCGCTGTCGGTGGTATCCAACAGCGCTACCGGCGGGCTCAGCGTCGCCGCGTTAGCGTCCAGCCACGAGGCGTAGTCGAGCATCTCGGCGATCCTGGGTTCGTCCCACTGCCGCCACCCGGGCCGGGCCCGCAGCCGCCGTGCCAGTACGTCAGGCCGGCACGTCAGTGCCAGGTAATGGACAGCGCTGAAGAGCGCGCGTTCCGGCAACGGTTCCAGCTCGGGTGGCACCACGGTGCCGCAGAGCAGCACCGGACGCCCGCTCTGCCCGATCATCGCGGCAAGCCGGAGCCACGTCGAGCGAAACAGCCGGTGCTCGTCGGTGGGATCGCTCAGCTCAGGCAGCCACAACACATCCTGTTCGAGGACCACGTAGCGATCTGCCAGCCGCGGCAGCAGCGCGCGGGCAAGGGTCGACTTCCCGGTACCGCTGGGACCGGTGAGGCAGAACAGCGGTTGCCGGGCGACGACCTGCCGGTAACCGCAAGCGTCGCAGACCAGCGGCCGTTCCAGTAGGCATCCGCAGCGATCACAGATCAGCGGGTTCATCCGGTGCTTAGCCGAAGAGGTCCTTGAGGAAGCTGCCGCGGCCATGCCTTTGGTGGCCGTAGGGACGGGGCGAGTCGGAATAGTGCCCTCCGCCGTGGTGGGGGCGGGGGGAGTCCCGATGGTGGCTGTAGTGGCGCGGGGAGTCGGAATGCCCGTGTGGCCCCACGTACGGCGTGGTGGCTCCGCCGTAGTAGCGCTGCTCGGCGTGCTGGATCTGCTCCAGCTCACCGTGGTCGAGGAAGATTCCCCGGCAGGTGTCGCACTGCTCCAGGTGCACCCCTTGCTTGTCGACGGTACGCATCAAACCTTGGCACTTCGGACATATCACGGGAGCAGCATACGATCCGTTGCGCTCCGCCGGCGGAGCGGACTGGCGCCCTCGATCTCTGCGAGGAGATCAGTGAGCGGTCGTGACCATCGTCTGTGATGCCGACGTGGTGCGCCGCCGCCGGCCTCGCGGCAGGTGTCCGTCGGCTTGTGAGGCGAAGCCGCGGAGCCGCAGGCTGTTGGCCACCACGAACGCCGAGCTAAACGCCATCGCGGCGCCGGCGATCATCGGGTTGAGCAGCCCGGCCGCGGCCAGTGGCAGGGCTGCCACGTTGTAGGCGAAGGCCCAAAACAGGTTGCCCTTGATCGTGCCCAGAGTGCGCCGGGACAGCCGGATGGCGTCGGCGGCCGCGCGGAGGTCGCCGCGGACCAGCGTGATGTCGCTGGCCTCGATCGCCACGTCGGTGCCGGTGCCCATGGCCAGGCCGAGATCGGCCTGGGCGAGGGCGGCCGCGTCATTGACCCCGTCACCGACCATGGCGACGACCTTGCCCTGGCCCTGCAGCCGCTTCACGACGTCGACCTTGTCGGCGGGCAGGACCTCGGCAACGACCTGGTCGATGCCGACCTCGGCGGCGACGGCTCGCGCGACCGCAGTGTTGTCACCGGTGAGCAGCACCGGGGTCAGCCCAAGGCCGCGGAGCTGGGCGATCGCCTGCGCTGAGGTGGGCTTGATGGTGTCGGCGACGACCAGCACGGCGCGCGCTTGGCCGTCCCAGGCCACCGCGATCGCGGTGCGGCCCTGTTCCTCGGCTGCGGTCTTGGCCCCGGCGAGTCCGGGCGGTAGCGGCTGGCTCCACTGCTCCAGAGCGGCGGACCGGCCGGCGAGCACCGTGTGGCCCTCGACGATGCCCTGCACGCCGAGCCCCTCCAGGTTGGTGAACTCCTCGACGGCGGGCAACGTGGTGACCCGTTCCCGGGCGCCGCGGGCGATGGCGGCGGCGATGGGATGCTCGGAGGCATTCTCCAGCGCGCCGGCCAGCCGCAGCACCTCTTCCGGGTCCTCGCCTTCGGCGACGCATACGTCGATCAGTGACATCTGACCGGTGGTGACGGTGCCGGTCTTGTCCAGCACGACCGTGTCGACGCGCCGGGTGGACTCCAGCACGTCCGGACCCTTGATGAGAATGCCCAGCTGCGCGCCGCGACCGGTGCCGACCAGCATCGCGGTGGGTGTCGCAAGCCCCAGGGCGCACGGGCAGGCGATGATCAGCACCGCGACCGCCGCGGTGAAGGCCGCCGCCGCGCCGGCACCGGCGCCCAGCCAGAACCCGAGGGTGGCCGCGGCCAGGGCGATGACGATCGGCACGAACACCCCGGAGATCCGGTCGGCGAGCCGCTGCACGGCCGCCTTGCCGTTCTGGGCGTCCTCGACCAGGCACGCCATCTGGGCGAGCTGGGTGTCGGCCCCGATCCGGGTGGCGCGGACCACCAACCGGCCGCCCGCATTGACGGTGGCGCCGACGACGCTGTCGCCGGGTCGGACCTCGACCGGCGTCGACTCCCCGGTCAGCATCGAGGCGTCGACGGCCGACGCGCCGTCCTCGACCACTCCGTCGGTGGCGATCTTCTCGCCGGGCCGGACCACGAAGCGGTCGCCGACCGTGAGCTGCCCGGTCGGGATGCGGACCTCCCGCCCGTGGTGAAGCACGGTGACGTCCTTCGCACCGAGCTCCAGCAGCGCGCGCAGGGCCACTCCGGCGCGCCGCTTGGAGCGGGCCTCGAAATAGCGCCCGGCGAGGATGAACGTGGTGACGCCGGCCGCGACCTCCAGGTAGATATTCCCGGCGCCGTCGCTGGGCGCGATCGTCAGCTCGAACGGGTGCGTCATGCCCGGCAACCCGGCGGTGCCGAGGAACAGGGCGAAGAGCGACCATCCGAACGCGGCCAGCGTGCCTATCGAGATGAGCGTGTCCATGGTCGCCGCGCCGTGGCGCAGGTTCGCCCACGCGGCGCGGTGAAACGGCAGCGCGCCCCACACCAGCACTGGGGCGGCCAGCGTGAGCGAGAGCCACTGCCAGTAGGTGAACTGCAGCGCCGGCACCATCGCCATCGCGACCACCGGCACCGACAACGTGAGCGAGACCAGCAGCCGGGTCCGCAATCCGCGGGTCGGGTCGGGTTCGGCCGTCTGCTGCACTGCGCCCTCGGCGGCCGGCACCGGTAGAGCAGCGGCGTAACCGGCGGCCTCGACGTGGCCGACGAGCTCCTGCGGGTCCAGCCCTTCGGGGTAGCTGACGCGGGCCTTCTCGGTGGCGTAGTTCACCGTGGCGGTGACGCCGTCGAGCTTGTTGAGCTTGTGCTCGATGTGGTTAGCGCACGAGGCGCACGTCATTCCGGTGATCGCCAGTTCGACCTGGTTCGTGGGCCTGCTGTCCTGTACGGCGGTCATCGGTGCCCTCCCTCGTGGGGTGCGCCGCCAGTGGTGGCCGGACCGGTCGGGACCGTGAACTCGGCGGTGCGCACGACCCCGCCGTGGGAGAAGTCGAGGAACAGCCGGTAGCTACCCGCGCTGGGAACCTCCGCCACGAACTCGATCTCGGGGCCGGACGCGGTGCGACCTTCGCCGGGCGCACCGTCGGGATGCACGTGCAGGTAGGCCAGGTCGCCCTCGCGCAGCGCGACGAGATGGCCGTACGCCGCCAGGTGAGGCTGCAGGTCGGTGACCGGTTGGCCCTCTCTGCTCACCAACAGCGTCAGCGGCGAGGCCTGCCCGGCGACCAGGTCGCCGCTGAGCGTCACCTGGTAGCCGTCCACCACCGCGGTGCGGCTCGGCCGGTGCGCCACCGGCTCGAATGGGCCAGGCACGGACAGGTCGGTTCCCAGCGTGAGCCCCTCGCCGCCGGTTGGAGTGAAGTCGGCGAAGGCTCGGTAGCTGCCGGCCGCCGGCAGGGTCAGCGGGACCGACCAGGTGCCGTCGGCGGCCATCTCGGGGTGGACGTGCTGGAAGCCGGTGGTGTCACGGCGCACGATGATCAGGTGCATGCGCTTGTCGTGTTCGACGTCGAAGGCGGTGACGGCGCCGCCGCCGGGACCGGTGATGCGGAAGGAGAAGTCCTCGGCGATTGCGGCGGTGAGCGTCGGGTCGGTGGGGATGAGGGTGTAGCCGCCCCTGCTCGACGCCAGCCCGCCGGGATGGTCGATCGCGGTCCCCACAACGGTGCCGCTGTGCCCGTCCCCCTGCCTGGCGCCCTCAGCGCTGGACGTACCACCATGCGCGCCGGAGCTGGCGGTGGAGAGGGGACCGACAGCGGTTCCGGTCGCATACGCCCCGACGACGACCAGGGCGAGCGCCGCACCGTAGGCGGAGATCTTCGCAGCAGTATTCATCTCAGTCATTGCCGCCATGGTTGGTGGTCAGGACTTGACGAGGCGGGCGATCGCGGCGCTCGCCTCGGCGACCTTGGCGTCGGCCACGACCCCGCCCTCGGCGGCGGCCTGGGTGACGCAGTGCTTGAGGTGTTCATCGAGCAGGCCCAGCGCCACAGCCTCGAGGGCCTTGGTGGCGGCGGACACCTGAGTGAGCACATCGATGCAGTAGTCGTCGTTCTCGATCATCTTGGCGATGCCGCGGACCTGCCCCTCGATCCGGCGCATCCGCTTGAGGTAGGCGTCTTTGTCCTGCGTGTACCCGTGCATGCGTTCGCTCCTGTCACCGCCGGTCAATATACCACAGGGGGGTATGGCTCGACGAATGATCAGGCGACGGTCTTGTACAAGTAGGGGTCGGCAGCGACACCGCGGCCGAAGGTCGCGACAGGCACGCAGCGTGAGGAGGTACCGCGGAGCGTCGGTGCGTCAGGTCAAAGTGACGGATGGTTGGCCACGACCCTCAGCGGTAACAACCGTTCAACTATCGTCGATAGTCAAGGGTTGTAGTTGGTGACGAGGGGCTGGGGGCTATGACGGAGATACACAGCGGTAAGCCGGTGTCCGAGTACATTGTCACTGTGATCAAGGTTTCGTACCTCGTGCTTCGTTCGGTGCCTTCCGAGGTCGGAGACACCCTCGTCGCGGCAGCGACGCGGCTGTTGCGGGGCGGGGGGAAGCGGTGAATGGCGCGATGGTCCGCTGTCTATTCGCTGCGGTGATCGGGCTGGTGCTGCTTGTCAGCGGTTGCACGGCGGCCCAGTCTCCTGACCCTACCGGCGCCCCTCCGTCCAACCAGGTTGGCCCACTGCCGGCGGACTGTACCGATCGGAGCACCGAGTCCGAACAGGCGAACGCGGCCTTGGCGCAAGTCCAACCTGGCAGCGTTGTGTGCTTGAGTGGCGACGGTCTCACCGATGCCGATCTGGAGGTGACGACCTCGGGAACGATTCAGCAGCCGATCACGATTGTCGCCGACGGCACGACCGCGCGAAGCATGAATGTCAGGGCTGACTACGTCGTCATCCGAGGTCTGACGCTGCGCGATGGGGATGGCTTGACGATGACGGGTCGGGGACTCGTCGCCCGCGACAATGTGATTTACAACGCCGCCGAGAACGGTTTGGCATGCAGGGACTGCAGTGACACGATCATCGAGTCGAACATCGTGCAACGTGCCGACGGGACCGGTATCTGGTTCAGCGGCGAGCAGGTCACGGTCCGGAACAACACGGTGAGCGAGTCAGTACCGCGCACTCAAAACGACGCCGACGGCATACGGTTCTTTGGAAACGGTCATCGGCTAACCGAGAACACGATCAAGGATATCAAGGCATCCGGCTACGGCGACGAGGGCCCACACACCGACTGCTTCCAGACCTACGACACCGACGGGGGCCCACCCACCTACGACGTTGTCATCGCCAACAACATTTGTACAAATGTCGACGTCCAGT
Source organism: Pseudonocardiaceae bacterium (assembly GCA_050699875.1). Taxonomy (GTDB): domain Bacteria; phylum Actinomycetota; class Actinomycetes; order Mycobacteriales; family Pseudonocardiaceae. The sequence goes on along the minus strand of JBOHFX010000174.1, from coordinate 13,978 downwards.
GCCTGATCGCCACCATCGACGATCGCCGGGCCCCTAGCGCCCGACCGGGACAGACGGCGATCACCTTCGAGGGCAATACCTGCGCAGTCAACGGGTCCCAGGCAATCTTGCTACGAAACTTTCCCCAGGTCATCATCCGTGACAACAGTTTTTCCGGTCCCGGTGACCGTGCGGTGCAGCTTACTGGGCACTCGACCGGCTGCGTCGTGATCGGCAATACCGTGACAGGCCGGATGCGCCCATTCGAGATCGACCGACAGTCCGAGCGGGGGTTCCGAGGGTCCGACAGCGCGGGGCGCTCCCCTCGAGACTCTCCAGCCGAACCCTCAGACCGTCGACGTGACCGACCGGGCGAGTACCCCGGTGAGCGTGGCCCTGATCCCAGGTACCAGGAGCCTGAGCGCTGATCAGGCCGAGCGAGCCGGTCCGAGGTCGGCCGGTGGCTCAGCGCTGGCGGGCGTACTTCCCGGTGAGTTGAGCCTGGGCCAGTACCTTGCCAGAGAGGGCGTGAGGCAGGTCCTTGCGGGGGCTGGCACCTTCGGCCAGGCCACTGGGTTCGGATAAGGCGAGCAGAGTGAAGATGAAGCGGTGAGCCTTGCCGATTGGGGGACATGGTCCCGCCCAATCCGTGCGGCCATAGTCGTTCTTGCCGCCGAGGGCTCCCTCGGGCACCTTGCCCTCTTCCAGCCCGCTACTGGCGGGGTGGAGTCCAAAGAGCACCCAGTACACCTGGGTTCCGCCCGGACCGTCGGGGTCTTCGAAAAGCAGCACCAGCTCAGCGGTGCCTTCCGGGACCTCCGACCACGCCAGTGGGGGCGACATGTTGTCGCCATCGCAGGTGTATTGGACCGGAAGGAAAGCGTTGTCGTCGAACGCTGGGCTGGTGAGTGTGAGCGCCATGGTGGCCCGATGCTACCGCTGTTTGCTCAGCCGGTGCGGATGCTGTCCAGGAGCTGGCCGATGCGCTGCGCGACCTGTGCGAGCGTCGCCGGAGCCAGAGTCGTCCAGGCTGATCCGTCCGGAGCGCGCAGCGGCTGCAGGGTGTATCCGCCCCGGTCAGTGGCGAGGTAGACCAGCGCGGCACTCGCCGGGTGCCGGGAGCCGTTGCGGTCACGGCGGGCGGCGCCGAACTTCCCGCCGCCAGGTTTGGGTCCTCGCACCATGGCCGCGAACGACTGCGCGTCGGCGGGTTTTACCCCGCCACGAACCAGCCGGTTCTCCAGCTGCTGCCCGGTAAGACCGCGCTGGCCGTCCTGGGCCGGCCGAGCCAGCAGCTCCGAAGGCACCGACACCGATGATCCCGGCCCGGCGGGGCGATCCGGCAGCTGCCGGGCAACCGCGGTGCACAGCTCGCCGGCCGGGCCGGTGCGCACCACCAACCGATGCTCGTCGAGCATCGCCAACCCTGCCCACTCACCACGAGACCCGGCCAGCAACCGCACCTGCGTTGTTCCGGACTGCACCCATCCGTTGATCTCATGTACCGGATTGGCCAGCAGCCGCAGCGAGTCCGCCAATTCCGGCGCAAGGCCTCGGCGATCGGCTAGCGCCCGGCCCCGCAAGCCGTCCAGCGTGCGGCTGACCTGAGCGCGCCGCTCCAGCTCGGTCAGCTCCGGTAGACCAGGCACATCCATGTTCCAGTGCCGGGCACCCAGGCCCAGTGCATTCCAGGCCGTGCGGTACTCCTCATGCGTCAGCTCAACTGTGGTGCCACGCAAGGCAGTTTCCTCAATAGTCTTCGCCGATCACCGGCGGCGCGGTGGGCGGCAGGTCACCGACGATCGCGTGGGAATCATCGTGCACGAGGTACTTACTGCGGTGCTCGCGATCCTGCTCACCGCGCTGGCCTGCGCCCCCGGCGAACGGGGCTCCGTACCCAGCCCCGCCCCCGCCACGGGCAGCGGCGGACATACCGGCACTGGCCCGGCTACCGTTCGTTTCGTCGGCGAAGGGATGTGGTGCGCGGACCGCGGGGCCGAGTCCCGTGCTGGGGCGGGGTCCGAATCCAGCGCCGCCTCCTCCGCCACCTCGGGTTGCCCCGGCCGATGCAGCTCCCGCCATCGCACTGCGCCCGGGCGCCGCCCTGACCGGTTCTCGTCCGGTGGTGGTGCCGCCGAACCCGGCGCCGACGGGCAGCAGGCCGGAGCTCGCGCCCTGGGTCGGTGTGGGGTTCGCCGCGAACTGGCCTGGAGCGACGTTGCCCGGTGGAGCTTGCCCGCCCTGCGCGAGCTGCGACACCGTGGCTGCCGGTTGGTAGGTGGATGGCTGATCGGCCGCCATCAGATGTGCCTGATGGACTGCTGCGCCACCACCGATCGCCGTTGCGGGGGCCGCCGCCGCGCCGGCACCGGCGAGGTGCGCACCGGTTAGCGGCAGTGCCCCGATGCTGCCGTTGAGCCCCTGCGGTGCGGTGAAGGCCGGTGCCTGGTCGATATTGCCGTTCGAGCTTGACTGATACACGCGCATCGCCTGACGGGCCTGTTCCGCGGCGTCCTGCTGGCCTTGCTGCGCCTTCTCCTCCTCGGAGGTCACCCCTGGAAACCAGTCCATCTTCTCGACGAACCACCCGCCGGGATCGCCGAAGAAGCCGGACGATTGTGGCGCTGGTGGCACCGGCGGGACGTTGTTCTTCGCCGTGACCCAGTAGTCGGCCTGGCCTTGCGACCGCTGCGCGGCAGCGGCCGTGATCACCGCGACGTCATCTATCCACGGCAGCAGCGCACCGATGGCCGCGGTCGCCGCCTCCGCTGCCGCGCCCTCCCGGGTAGTGAGGATGCCGCCGATCGCGCTCTGCACGAAGGACTTACCGGTCTGCCCAATCGCGTCGCCCAGCTGTTGCCACGCCTGGCCGGCCTGCTGAAGCGATTCCGAACCCACCCCACCATTGATGTGATCGAAGATGACCTGATGGCTGGTGTCGTCGTAGTTGAAGTTCGTCCCCATTGCTGTGCCCCTCAGCTCTTCGGCGGCAGATTCATCAGCACCGCTTCCATCACCTGCTTGCCCACCACGCACGCCTGCTGTGGACTATTTCGGAGCTCCTTTGACTCGTAAGTCACCGATACGCTCTGACGCTCCGCAGGTTTGGCATCGATGTCACAAATCGGTTGGTCCGCGAGGGGTCTTGATACGAGAGCGGGATAGCCGGCGATCTCAATAAGTTCGAAGGACGGACGGGTCCGATCTTGTTCGTAGCCGACTTCCAAGGTCGGATTATTGGTGAACATACTAAGATCGACCGTTCGATATGTCTGTCGCTCACGTGTGGTACTGGTCCACACGCAAGCCTGAGTGCCGAGCAAGCCCTCCCGCTGTCTCGGCGGGACGTCGAGTCCGAACCCAGTCGCCTGCAGGGAAGTCAGCAACTCGCATGGTCGCTGGGCCATGGCAGCAACATCGCGTGGATTCTTCACCAGCGGGATTGGGCTCGCTGCCTCGCTGGAACTCGATTCAGCAGGCTCGGGTGGCGCGTTCGTACTCGGGCCGCAACCCGCTAGCACGACCACAAAGCCGATTGCGATCACGCCAACCGTAAGACGGATTCTCATAGTGGCAGCCCAGGGCTGGGCTGCGGGATATTTAGCTCCTCAACCTGGAGGTAAGTCTTGAGGTCCTCGCGCAACTTTTGCGCGAGGACCTCAAGCTGCAACGCGCCGGCGGTGAGGGTCGCCTCTAGGTTGTTTACTCCGGTATCCGACGCCCACCGGCCGATCTCGGCGACTGCGTTCAGGCTGACCCCATCTATGCCAGGCGCGGGGATTTTCGCCAGGCTTCGCGCCGTCCTCGCCTGATCCTTAAAAAACTTGGCGGCGTGCTCGAGGTCGGCGATGGCTTGCGGGACGCGTTCGTAGTCGATCGAGAAGCCGGCAGCCGCGCCGTTGCCGCCGAGCAGGGCGCCCAGCGGCGTGCTGTCCAGCACGTTGCCGGTGTCGCTGGCGGCACCTGACCAGGGGTTGTCGTTACTCATCGTGTTCCTCTTGACGCATGGTGTGCACGCAAGTGCCAGAGTGTGCCACACGCGCCGGTGGCTACAGTGCGGTAATGGCGGCGCAGATCACGCTGGTGCTGGGCGACATCACCGAGCAGCACATCGATGCCGTGGTCAACGCCGCCAACGGCTCGCTGCTCGGCGGTGGTGGTGTCGACGGTGCAATCCACCGCCGGGGTGGGCCGGCGATCTTGGCAGAATGCCGGGAACTGCGGGGTGGTCGCTATCCGAATGGTCTGCCTGTTGGCCAGGCGGTCGCGACCACGGGCGGTGATCTACCGGTCCGCTGGGTGATCCACACGGTCGGACCGGTGTACACTGAGTCGCAGGCTCGCTCCGAGCTGCTCGCCTCCTGCTACCGGGAGTGTCTGCGGGTGGCCGACGAGCTCGGCGCTCACAGCGTCGCCTTCCCGGCGGTATCCACCGGCCTTTTCCGGTGGCCACTACCCGACGCTGCCCGCATCGCGTTGACCACCGTGCAGAACACGGCCACCCGGGTGCGCGAGGCCCGCTTCGTGTTGTTCGACGACACGGCCTTCGATGCCTTTCGCACCGTGCACCAGAGTCGGATGCGTTGATCACGGTTCGGGTGCCGTGAACGACACAAAATGTCGCTGGCGGCACACATACGCTGATCATGCCAACGTGACATGATCAGCTGGCAGGTGGTGAGGCCGCAGCAGGAGGACAGGAGACCGGTATGAGCCAGCCCGACCTCAAACCCCGCAGCCGAGAGGTCACCGATGGCCTGGAGCGCGCCGCGGCCCGTGGCATGTTGCGCGCCGTCGGCATGCGCGACGACGACTTCGCCAAGCCCCAGATCGGGGTGGCCTCGTCCTGGAACGAGATCACCCCCTGCAACCTGTCCCTGGACCGGCTGGCCAAGGCCAGCAAGGAGGGGGTGCACGCGGCCGGCGGTTTCCCGATGGAGTTCGGCACGATCTCGGTGTCCGACGGCATCTCCATGGGTCACGTCGGGATGCACTACTCGCTGGTCTCCCGCGAGCTGATCGCCGACTCGGTGGAAACCGTGGTGGAAGCCGAGCGGCTGGACGGGACTGTGCTGCTGGCCGGCTGCGACAAGAGCCTTCCCGGAATGCTGATGGCCGCCGCGCGGCTGGACCTTGCGGCGGTATTCCTCTACGGGGGCACCATCCTGCCCGGCCGGGTTGAAGGCCGCGAGGTCACCATCATCGACGCCTTCGAGGCAGTGGGGGCCTGCGTCCGCGGCCTGATCAGCCGGGCGGACGTCGACGCCATCGAGCGCGCGATCTGCCCCGGCGAGGGAGCCTGCGCCGGGATGTACACCGCCAACACGATGGCCTGCGCAGCCGAGGCGTTGGGCATGTCGCTACCCGGCTCGGCCAGCCCACCCGCGGTGGACCGGCGCCGCGACGGGTTCGCCCGGGCCAGCGGCGCCGCGGTGGTGAACCTCATCGCCCGCGGGATCACCGCACGGCAGATCCTTACCCGCCCCGCGTTCGAGAACGCGATCGCGGTGGTGATGGCCTTCGGCGGCTCGACCAACGCGGTACTACACCTGATGGCCATCGCCCACGAGGCCGGCGTGCCGCTGGAACTAGACGACTTCAACCGGATCGGCGACAAGGTGCCGCACCTGGCCGACGTCAAGCCTTTCGGCTCGCACGTGATGGCTTCGGTGGACCAGGTCGGCGGCGTGCCGGTGGTGATGAAGGCGCTGCTGGACGCGGGACTGCTGCACGGTGGCTGCCTCACCGTCACCGGCCGCACGGTCGCCGAGAACCTCACTGAACTGGCCCCGCCCGACCTCGACGGGAAGATCCTGCACCGCCTGAACGACCCGATCCACCCCACCGGCGGGATCGCCATCCTGCGCGGTTCGCTGGCTCCCGACGGCGCGGTGGCGAAGAGCGCCGGCTTCGACTCCGCCCGCTTCGAGGGCACGGCTCGGGTTTTTGATGGCGAGCAGGCCGCGATGGACGCCATCCCGGATCTGCAGCCTGGCGACGTGGTGGTGATCAGGTACGAGGGTCCGCAGGGGGGGCCCGGGATGCGCGAGATGCTCGCGGTCACCGGCGCGATCAAGGGCGCCGGGCTGGGCAAGGACGTGATGTTGCTCACCGACGGGCGCTTCTCCGGGGGTACCACCGGCCTGTGCGTCGGGCATGTGGCGCCCGAGGCCACGCACGGTGGGCCGATCGCGCTGGTCCACGACGGTGACCGGATCGTGCTGGACATGGACCGCCGCGAGCTGAACCTGCAGGTCGACGCTGAGGAGCTGGCCCGACGCCGCCAGGAATGGAAGGCTCCGCAGCGCCCGCTGCGCGGCGTGCTGGCCAAGTACGCTCGGCTGGTCGGCTCCGCCGCGGAAGGCGCCGTGTGCTCGTGAGTGCGTAGCCGGGTAGGCACTTCAGGATGGGTGTACCCGCCGTGGCGGGGGACCTTCTATCCACCTGGGTTGCCGCACCGCCGGGAGCTGGAATATCTGTCCGGGCTGGTCGACACCGTTGAGATCAACGGCTCGTTCTATTCGCTGCAGCGGCCCTCCAGCTACCGGGCCTGGGCCGCGGCAACCCCGGAGGACTTCGTCTTCGCGGTCAAGGGCAGCCGGTTCATCACCCATATGAAGAAGCTGCGTGACGTCGAGACTCCGCTGGCGAACTTCTTCGCATCTGGAGTGCTTGCATTGGGCGCCAAGCTCGGGCCGTTGCTGTGGCAACTACCGCCCAACCTGCGATTCGACGCCGACCGGCTAACCGAGTTCTTTGCCCTGCTGCCGCGCAGCACCGCTGAGGCGGCCAGGCTCGCGCGGCGCCACGACGAGCGACTCGAGGGCCGGGCCTGGACCAACACCGGTGCCGACTACCCGCTGCGCCACGCGCTGGAGGTGCGCCACCCCAGCTATCGCCACCCAGTGCTGGTCGAGCTGCTGCGCGAGCACGGCATCGCCCTGGTGGTCGCTGACACCGCGGGCCGCTGGCCCTACCTGGAGGACATCACCGCTGACTTCGTCTACATCCGGCTGCACGGCGACGCCGAGCTCTACGTCAGCCGCTACACCGACGAAGCGCTGGACGTCTGGGTCCAACGGATCCGCGGCTGGCAGGCCGGTGCGAGCCCGCGTACGGAACACACCATCGCGCCGGCCGCGCCGGTGCGACCGCGGGAAGTGTTCGTCTACTTCGACAACGACGCCAAGGTGCACGCCCCGACCGATGCGATCTCGCTCGTCCAGCGGCTGGGCTGATTGGGCACGGCGCGATCTCAGCCCTAGCTTGTGGGGGAACACCCCTCGGGGTTTCGCTGCGCTTCAGCGATCAGCAGGAGACCGGGAACCTGATCGATGCCTGTCTCGGGAACCCACTCCTCTGGTCGGATCGACTTCGGAAGGGCACGCCACTGAGCACGCAACTCTGGGAAATCGTCGGGTCGGGACTGGGAATTCAGCCGGATCGGCGCGGGTCTTGAAGATCCGATCGCCACCGAGACGCTGACTGTCGCCGAAGCACGCAACCCGTGCGACGCGAACAACGCGCCGCACCTCATCCGGAACTCCGCCACATCACCGAGTATGCGTCCAGAGCGGCCCACGACACCAGAGTTTTCAAAGTACCTGTGAACCGGAGTAGTTCAGCCGGGTGTCGGCCGTTGGAGAATCGGCTCCCGGGACGACGATGAGGGTGTGAGCGAGCAACCACGGGTGCGGCCGGATCCGGCGCTGGGGTTGCTGGAGATCTACGACACGGCGCTGCCTCAGGTCCACGGATACCTGCTGTCCCGCTGCCGGGACCGCGTGCTGGCCCAGGACCTGACCGCGGACACATTCCTCGCAGCCGTCGTGGCCGCCCGGAACCAGCCCCCGCCGCCGATCAGCATCGGCTGGCTGGTCGGGGTGGCTCGGCACAAGCTCGCCGACCACTGGCGGCGGGCCGAACGGGAGCAACGCGGTCTGCGGCTGGTCCAGACCGCCGGCTACGAGATCGACGACCCGTGGGAGGTCGAGATCGACACCATGGTGGCCCATCAGGTGCTCGACGTGCTGGGCCCACACCATCGCGCTGCGCTCACCTTGCGCTACCTCGACGGCCTGCCGGTTGCGCAGGTCGCCGAGCACCTCGGGCGCACCGTGCACGCCACCGAGGCCTTGCTGGTTCGCGCCCGCGCCGCGTTCCGCGCGGCTTATGAGGACCCGGAGGGCATGCGATGACCGATCCGCTCAACGCCCTCCGCCAGCCCATCACGCCGGTCGAACCAGATCCGGCATTCACCGCCGAGCTGCGCTCCCGCCTGGAGCGCGCGCTGCTCGCACCGGAGGGAACACCCATGACCACCACCGTTGAGACCGCCCAGCACACCCTCGGTTGCTATATCGCCGTGAACGACGCCCGCAACGCGCTGGACTTCTATGAGCTGGCCTTCGGCGCCCGGCGCCGCGGTGAGCCGATCGTCATGGAGGACGGCCGGATCGGGCACGCCGAGCTTGCCATGGGCGATTCGGTACTGATGCTGGCCGATGAGTTTCCCGAAATCGACCTGCTGTCCCCACGAACCCGCGGCGGCGCCAGCCAGTCGCTGTACCTGCGGGTGTCCGAACCTGGCGCAGTGGACGCCACCGTGCGTAGGGCGGTCGACGCGGGCGCGCGATTGGAGCGGGTTGCCGCCGACTACGACTACGGCCGCAACGCCGTCGTCGTCGACCCCTCCGGGCACCGCTGGATGATCTCCTCGTCACCGGCCACCACGCCTAGCCCCCGGCACGGCGACCTCGCCTACCTCACCCATGCCGTCGCGGACACCGAACGGGCCAGGGCCTTCTACGGCGCGGTGCTGGGCTGGAGGTTCACCCCGGGCCGGGTCGAGGACGGCTGGCACATCGAGGGCACTTACCCGCCGGCCGGGATGCACGGCGCCGCCGGCCAGACCGGGATCGAGCCGATCTACCAGGTCGACGATCTAACCGCCGCCCTGGCCGCGGTCCGCGACCAGGGCGGCCAGACCGGTGAACCGCAGCAGCAACCCTACGGCCGGATCGCCGAGTGCATCGACAACCAGGGAACCCGATTCCAGCTGCTGCAGTCCTAAACGCCCTGTGATTACTGCAATCTGTCCCCAGAGCGCACCTATGGGTGGCCGAATTAATGCATTCTGCCCCCAGAACGCGGTCACGGAAGGTCGGCGAGAACCCGATCGCTGAATCCGGGCCAGGTATGGCGGGCCCAGGGGCCGAAGTCGCGGTCGGTGAGCGCGATGCAGGAGACGCGAGCCACCGGGTCGGCCCACAGGAATGTTCCGGACTGGCCGAAGTGCCCGAAGGTCTCGGGCGAGTTCCGGGTACCCGTCCAGTGTGGGCTCTTGTGATCGCGCAGTTCGAAACCCAGGCCCCAGTCGTTGGGTCGTTGCATACCCAGGCCTGGCAGCAGCCCGTCCAGCCCGGGGTAGGCCACCTGAATCGCTTCGGCCAGAATCTGCGGCGCCAGTAGCGTCGGCGCCTGCAGTTCGGCGGCGAACCGGGTCAGGTCCACGCAGGTGGACAATGCACCGGCAGCGGCCGAGCCCACCAGCCGCGATGAGCCCATTCCCAGCGGCTGCAACACCCCTTCAGCCAAGTAATCGGCGAACGCGATGCCAGACGATGCCACCAGCGCGTCGGCGAGCACCTCGAAACCGGCGTTGGAGTAAATCCGTTCGGTTGCCGGAGCTGCCACAACGTGGGTGTCGCCAAACGCCATCCCGGAGGCGTGGGCGAGCAGGTGGCGCACCGTGGCGCCCGGCGGTCCGGCCGGTTGGTGCAGGTCTAGCGCACCTTCCTGCACGGCCAGCAGCACCGCGTAGGTGGACAGCAACTTGGTCACCGACGCGAGCGGGAACGACCGATCCTGCGGGCCGTGACAATCCACCACGACACCGGAGGCGTCCACCACGGCGACCGCCACTGTGCCGACCGGCCACTGCTGCACGCCGCCCAGGCTGTCCATCGCGGGCGACAGTACGGTAGTGGCAAGATCCGGCTGTGCACTCTGATCGCCTGCTACTCGGGCCAGGCCCGTCCAACCCTTATCCCGAGGCGATCGAGGCGCTGACCCGGCCGGTACTCGGGCATCTGGATCCCGAGTTCCTTGCCCTGGTAGCCGATACCGCACAGCGACTACGGACTGTCTTCGGTACCCGTAACCGCTTGACTCTTCCGGTCAGCGGCACCGGTTCGGCGGGGATGGAGGCGTGCCTGGCCAGCCTGCTTGAGCCGGGGGAGCTGGCCATCGTCGGGGTGAACGGCTACTTCGGTGAGCGGCTGTGCGAGGTGGCTCGCCGGGTGGGCGCGCAAGTGCACGCCGTGCAGGCCCCGTGGGGTCGAGCTTTGGACCCTGAACAGCTGCTCGATGCCCAGCGCTCCGCGCCCCATGCCCGGCTCGTCGCGGTAGTGCACGCCGAGACCTCCACCGGAGTGTGTAACCAGATCGCCCCACTGCGCCAGTTACAGGACACCGGCACGCTGCTGCTGGTCGACACCGTCACCTCGCTGGGCGGGATCCCGGTCGAGGTGGACGCCTGGGGCGTCGACGCCTGTTACTCGGCGACCCAGAAGTGCCTGGGAGCGCCGTCGGGAATCGCTCCGGTGACGTTGTCCGAGCGGGCCGTGCACCGAATCCGGCACCGGGAGCGGCCGGTGTGCTCGTTCTACCAGGACCTGAACCTGCTCGACGCCTACTACTACGGCGACCCCCCGCGCTACCACCACACGGCGAGCTCCACGCTGATCTCTGCTGTGCACGCGGGGCTGGGCCGGCTGCTGGAGGAGGGCATGCCTGCGGTGTGGGAGCGTCACACGCGGGCGGGTGAGCGGCTTCAGGCGGCGTTGCCAGAGCACGGTTTCGAAGTGTTCGCCGAGCAGGGCCACCGCTTGCCCCAGCTCACCGCGGTCCGGCTGGCTGAGGGCGTGGCCGACGCGGCGGCCCGCAAAAGGTTGCGGGAAGACTTCGGTATCGAGGTCGGTGCCGGCCTAGGACCGCTGGCCGGCACCGGCTGGCGCATCGGCCTGATGGGCCACAACGCCCACGACCGCCCCGTCACCGCCCTCCTCGGCGCGCTCAGCTGTGTATAACCCGTGAGCTAGCGCAGGTTCATCGTGGCGGGATCGGAACCGATCCGGCGGCCGGTGTCGAGCTCTTCGATCCCGGCGAGATCCTCGGCGGAAAGCTCGAAGCCGAACACGTCGAGGTTCTGCCGGATCCGCTGGGGGTTCACCGACTTGGGGATCACAATGTTCCCCATCTGCACGTGCCACCGCAGCACCACCTGCGCCGGAGTGACGCCGTGGTGATCGGCGAGCCGGGTGATGGTCGGGTCGGACAGCAGCTCGCCACCCTGGGCCAGCGGGCTCCACGCCTCGGTGGCGATCCCGTGCGCAGCGTGCAGCCTGCGCAGCTCGGTCTGCGGGAACCGCGGGTGCAGCTCGACCTGGTTGACGGCGGGCACCGTGCCGGTCTCGCCGAACAGTCGCCGCAGGTGTTCGACATTGAAGTTGGACACGCCGACCGCTCGCACCCGACCGTCGGCGGCCAGCTTCTCCAGTGCCTTCCAGGTCTCGACGTATCGGTCCGCCGCGGGCACCGGCCAGTGGATGAGGTAGAGGTCAACGGTGTCCAACCCCAACCGCCGGGCACTGACCTCGAATGCGCGCAACGCCTGGGCGTAGCCGTGATCGAAGTTCCACAGCTTGGTGGTCACAAAGACTTCGTCGCGGGCCAGACCAGAGGACGCGATCGCCCTTCCCACGCCTTCTTCGTTGCCGTAGGCAGCTGCGGTATCGATGCTGCGATACCCGACCTCCAGCGCAGTCGACACCACGTGTTCGGTCTCTTCCGGCGGCACCTGGAACACGCCGAAGCCGAGCTGGGGAATCTGCACGGTGTTGTTCAGAGTGATGGTGGGCACGTCGCTCATACTGGGGCGTAACGCGTGTGCAACGCGAATCGGTGCCCGCTCGCCAAGCGATGTATCGGGGGAATGCCGATCGTGCTCTGGAGTAGGTGAACGATCCGCAGTCGCAGGAGAGCACACGACGATGACAACGATCGAGTTTCCGCGATCTCCCACTATCGGAGGTGTCCGATGAGCGTCGCGATGACACAACCAGTGCTGGCCGGCTCGGTGGCTTTGGTCACTGGTGGTGGCCGCGGAGTCGGACGGGTGCTGGCCCTCGCCTTGGCCGCTGCCGGTGGCGCACCGTCGAGGTAAACCTGCGCAGTGTCGAACTCTGCAGTCGGTTGGTACTGCCGGAGATGGTTGCCCGCCGGCGCGGCCGGATCGTGAATCTGACCAGCCATGCCGGTGTGTTCCGCTGGCCGTTGGCATCGGCGTACTCGGTGGCCAAAGCTGCCGTCATCAAGTTCACCGAGAACCTAGGCCACGAGACCAAACGGTACGGGATCGGCGTTTTCAGCGTTCATCCCGGCATCTTGCCGATCGGGCTCAGCGAGCCGGCGCTGGCCAGCACGGCGCCGGCGGACTCGCCGGAAGGCCGGCTTCGCGAATGGGTACGGCGCGAACTTGCCACCGGCCGAGGCGCCAAGCCCCACCAGGTAGCTGAGCTGCTGCTTCGTGTCGCTACCGGTCAGGCCGACCAGCTCAGCGGCCGTCACCTTTCTGTGCACGATGATCTGGACACGCTGCTCTCCCGGACCGAGGACGTCCTTCGCGACGATCTCCACCTGCTCCGTCTCCGCAGCCTGTCGAGCGATTGAGTTGGCCCACTATGCGGCTCATCCGGTCGACAGCAACATGCTGCCGATCAGCAAGGCGGCGCTGGCAGCAGCCACCGCGAGCACCGCAGATCGAGTCCAGCCGTTGTCGAGCACCCGGCGCACCGGGCCGGACAGCGCGAAACCGACCAGCATGAAGGGAGTGAGTAGGACGGTGCTTGCCAGCGACTCGCTCGTGACCTGACCCGCGGCCGCCAGCGCGGCGATCGAGGTCACCGATCCCAGGACGAAGTAACCGCCGATCGTGCCGCGGACCCGCGGACCCGCCGCGTCCTGGTACAGCAACGCGATGGGAGGCCCCCCGATCGACGCCGCGGTACCCCCTGCCCCGCTGGCGAGCCCAGCCAGCACCAGCGAGCCTGGCCGGGGACGTGGGCGCCAGGTGAGCAACGAGAGCACCACACAAGCGAGCACGCTGACCCCGACCATCAGGCTGAACACTCGCTGCGACAACGCCACCACGGCAAGCACGCCAAGCCCGGTGCCCGGCAGCCGGCCCAGCATCGCCCAGCCGACCCCGGACCAGTCGGCGTGCTGCCCGTCTCGGACCACCGCGAGCACCGCGTGCACGGATGTCAGCAAGATCAGCGGAACCGGTACCAGCGTGGGGTCGACCAAGGTCAGCAGTGGGGCGGCCACCAGAGCCATGCCGTACCCCACCGCGCCTTGCACCAGCGCGCCCACCGCCACCACCAGGCCGGCTATGACGATCATTACTGATCCATCGAGATGGTCAGCGTCCGGCGAGTGCGTGCGATCGGTACCGCAGGTCCAGCAGGTTCAGCAGGAACGGACCGGGATGCGACCGGTACGTCTGAGGATCAGCTGCCATGGCGCCAGTGTTGCAGGCGTTCTCCTGCCGCAATGCTGGCCGACTGGGGACAGGACGCGGTACCCGTCCGAATTAATGCATTCTGTTCCAGAAAGCGATTATGGATGACCCGAGGAGGTTGGCGTGACTCCGCGACGCAACCACGGTACCGACGACCTTTCCGGGGCTCTGCAGCGCGCGGTCAAGACCGGAATCCTCACTGCGGACCAAGCTCAGGCCGTGCTCGACGCAGAGCGGTCCCGCGGGCGGGTTCCAGGTGACGGTCGCCGGCTGCCGGTTACCGAGGCGGTGGGTTTCCGGCTGGATGGGAGCGCTGCCCCCACCCGCAATGGCCCTCATCGGTGGCGGTGTCGCGGTGCTCGCCGGCGTGGGGATCACCGCGTTCGACTGGCACGCCTCAACGCCGCAGTTGGTGGT
>JBOHFX010000173.1:0-18605 GCA_050699875.1 Pseudonocardiaceae bacterium | reverse complement strand
TGACAGTGTTTCGCACACTGTCACGCACGCACGGTTCGCGGGCTAGATGCTGACCGAGATGAGCTCCTGGCCGTCGATTGTGACCACGTCCACGGAACTGACCTGATCCGGCTCGATCAATGCGGAGCCGTCCAGCGCGGTGCCGTCGCGGGCGCCAGTGTCGGACACCAGCCAGCTCCCGGCCAGCACGGTATTGCCATCCTGTGACACCACGAGCAGCTGGCACGGCTCGCCGGCCGGGATACCTCGGACTACTGCGTGCAGCCGCACCCAGCCGTCCCGAGGCGTCAGGCTCACGGCCATACTGGCGCCGGTCGTCGGGTTTGTTGCTGCTCCGTTGCGGGTGCCGGGGGGCGCCTGCACGATGCTGCTTTGCGGAGCCCGGGTTTCGCCGCCCGGAGCGGTCTGCCGGCCGAGCAGGACGCCACCGCCGAGTGCGGCCAGTGCAATCAGCATGACTCCGGCGGCTGCCGGAAAGCGGGCCCGCCGGGGCGGCTCTCCCTGTTCCGTACGCACCCGACGTAGCGTGCGCTGGAGTAGTAGGTGGCCGACATCCGGTGGACCGTCGAGGAAAGCTTCGGGCGGAACCGAGTCCAGCATGTTCCGCAGCTCGGCCAACTCGGCGAGTTCATGCCGGCAGTCGGCGCACTCGGCGAGATGGGCGTCCATCGCTGCGGCCTCAGCCGAATCCAGCACACCCAGCGCGTAGGCGCCAAGCGATTCGTGGTCGTGTTCCGCCGCACTCATCTGCCCACCTCCGCCTCAGCTGCGGACATGTCGACTCGCAGGGCGCGTAGTGCGTAGTAGGACCGAGACTTCACGGTACCTGGGGCTACCCCAAGGAGCGCCGCCGTCTCCCCGACGGTTTGCCCGCGGTAGTACAGCTGCACCAGCACGTCCCGGTGCTCCTGGGAAAGCCGGTCCATCGCGTCCAGCACGACCATCGTGTTCACCACGTCTTCCGCGTGATCGCGCTGCACAGGCACCTGTTGGTCCTGTTCATCCACCTCGGCCGGTCGCGCCGCTTTGGCACGGTAACGGTCGGTGACGATGTTGCGAGCCACGGTCAGCAACCAGCCGCGCACCGAGCCTTGCCCACCTGCCACGGCGTCGGCGTGCTTCCACGCGCGGAGCAGAGTCTCCTGGACGATGTCCTCGGCGGCGGCACGGTCGTTGGTGAGCCGGGTAGCGTAGGCCAGCAGGCTCTTGCCGTGCTCGGCGTATAACGACCTGATCAGATTCTCGCCATGGGCTTTCTTTTTACGGCTCGGCCACCAGCCTGGGATCGTCACACCGGTCCTCTGGTCGGGCATCCGATCCAGATCGGCACCCGAGCTATCCCGAACGCGCCACAACAAGGTCGGCCCGGACAGTACTCGAACGCTCATGGTGCTACGGCACCGCAGGCCTCAAAGTCCGCTCAGTACCCGCCGCCGTAGCCACTGCCGTAACCACTGGCCGGTGCACTGTCGGGCGCGTTGTCGGACGCCTTGGCCGGCGTACGGGCGGGCACGCCGGCCGGTGCACTGCTCGGCGTGGCCTGTGCCTTCTTGCCCTTCGGGGTGACTGCGAACCAGGTCTTGCCGACACCCTGGCCCTTGGCGTCACCGGCCGCGGTGTCCTTGGCGAAGGTGTAGAGCGGCCACCCGCCCAGGGTCAGCTGCTCGGTTCCGTCCTCGCGGGTGACCGAGCCGACGAGCGACTCGTCGACCCCTTGGAGCTGCACGCTGGCCGGGTCACCGAGCGCGGGTGGCCACGTCTTGGCGCACGTCGCGGTGCAATTGGAGACCGACGGCTTGGCCTTGTCCTTATCAAAGCGGTACAGCGTGAGGCCGTTCTGGTCGGTGACGACCTGGCCTAGCTGGCCGACCTCCGCGGCCGCGAGGGTCACGCCACCGGCAGGACTCACCTCCTGGTTGACGCCCTGCGCTTGGTCCGCCTGCGGGGCAGCGCTGCCGTAGGAACCGCTGCCGTAGCCACCGCCGCTGCAGGCCGAGAGAGTGACCAGGCCGGCGGCAGCACTGGCGACGAGGATGGCGGTGCGGGTGCGGGTCATTTTGGGGAAACCTCCTGGTATCGGGCCCTCGCGGGACTTCGCAGGGGCCGCTCGACACCCTCCACACGGACGCCTCTGCCAAACGGTTCAGCGCGATGCCGAAGTTTTTCGCGCCGCTTCAGACGCGGCCCCGTGCTCGGTCACGAGTTGATCGACCGTTGTCCCGTCGACGAGCCGGTCCAGCGTGGCGATCATCGTGGCGCATTCGCGAGCTGGGTGGTCGGCCGGGCAGTTCAGCGCGTGAGTCAGGAAAAGCTGCGCTCCCTGCGCCTGCGCGATGACCTCGTCCAGTTCCGCGATCTGCTGACGCACGGTCTGGCGCCATTGCGGGCCGGGCGCGTCCAGCACCGCCGCAGCGGTGTTCAGCGGCAACCCCAGCCGCTGAGCAATCTTGATGAAAGCGAGCCGGCGCAACTCGTCGGGTCCGTACATGCGCTGCCCGGACCGCCGCTGGGACGGGGACACCAACCCGCGTTCGTCGTAATAACGCAGCGCCGAGGGGTTCAGTCCGAGCCGGTCCGCGGCTTGACCGATCGGGATGAGGTCCATGGCCCCATTTGACTTCAAGCCCGCTTGAACCCGCAAGCTGGGCCCACGCACCACCGCGACAAGGAGGGCGCACGGATGAACACGTCATTGCCCGGCGCAGTAAACCATCACGCCGCCCATCCCGGCTTCGCCGGCGTGACCGGACTGTTGGCCGGCCTCACCATGATTGTAGGAAACGGCGCCGTCGCCCGCCTCGCCGCTGACTTGGCCTCGGTGTCGGACACGGACCACGTTGTCGACGTCGGTTGCGGCCCAGGTACCGCGGCCAGGGAAGCCGCTCGCCGTGGGGCTCGCGTGACCGGCATAGATCCGGCACCGGTGATGCTCCGGATGGCCCGGACGCTGACCCGGGACCGCCCTGCCATCACTTGGACCAACGGCACTGCGGAGGATCTGCGGCTACCGGATGGCTCAGCGACGGTTGTGTGGTCGCTGGCCACCGTTCACCACTGGCAGGACGTCACCGCGGGACTCACCGAGGCCAAGCGGGTGCTCGCCCCTGGAGGGCGGTTGCTCGCGATCGAACGCTGCGTGCGTCCCGGCGCGACCGGGCTCGCCAGCCATGGGTGGACAGACCAACAGGCAGAGTCGTTCGCGGCTCAATGCCGGCAGGTTGGCTTTGCAGACGCGCGTGTCCAGAACCGCACCCTCGGCCGGCGTGCAGTCTCGGCCGTCACCGCCGTGCATCGCGCCCTCCCAGAAGGCTTTCCACCACCTCCATCGGGAGCTGGCCGCCGTCGGGTCGTTCCTGCTCGCCCCAACGTTCATACCTCCGTATCGCCACGCTGCCACCCGAGCCCGGACGCCGAGGTAGACCAGCACCGACGCCCCGACGATTCGCAGGGCCAGGAACGCGCCTTCTGAGGCGGCGACCAGCGCGGCGAAGCCTGCCGCGGCCAGCAACGCCCAGGCATACAGCCCAGCTTCCAACCCCAACACCGTAGGCACCGCACCCCGCCACCCGCGCATCACCGCACGACGCAAGATCAGCACCATGGCAGGCCCCGGCGACGCGGAGATGAGGACGATCGCCACGACGAACGTCGGTAGCGACGTCACCAGGTCCACGATTGGTAGCCTAGAGCTCCTGCCCAACGCTCCATCCCATGATCGTTTTTCTGGAAGCGAGACTCGTCTACCTATGCTGGATCGCGCGGTCATCGATGCTCTGTTTCCCGCTGACCTGCCTGAACCCCAGCACTGGGAACAGCACTACCCGCCGCGACGGCTCCCGGAGGGCGCCCAGGTCACCCGGTTCGGCCCCTCACCCACCGGGTTCGTGCACATCGGCGGTGTCTATGTGGCCACCATTGACCGTGACATCGCGACGCACTCCGGGGGCGTTTATCTGGTGCGGGTGGAAGACACCGACCAGTCCCGGGAGGTCGAAGGCGCCCTGGCGCAGTTCGCGCGCGCCTTCGACTACTTCGGTGTCTCCTCCGACGAGGACGAGCAACACGGCAGCTACGGTCCCTATCTCCAGTCAGGTCGGGAACGCGTCTACCTGACATATGTGCGAGAACTGTTGCGTGCGGGTAAGGCGTATTTGTGCTTCGCCACCAAAGAGGAACTATTTGAGATCACCACCCGCCAGCAAGCTGCGAAGATCCCCACCGGCTATTACGGCTCATGGGCAATCTGGCGCGACGCCGATCCGACCGCCGTGCAGACCAAGCTCGCCGACGGCGCCCCCTATGTGGTGCGTTTCCGGGCTCCTGACGAAGCTGCCGGCCAGCGGGTCCGCTTCACCGATGCAATCCGGGGCGAGTTGGAGCATGAGGCCAATCGCAACGACACGGTGATCCTGAAATCCTCCGACCAATCACTTCGGCTGCCGACCTACCACTTCGCGCACGCCGTGGACGACCACCTGATGCGGGTCACGCTGGCGATCCGCGGTGAGGAGTGGATCTCCTCAGTCCCGCTGCACCTGCAGCTGTTCGATGCCCTGGGCTTTGAGCGGGTCGCCTACGCGCACATCGCACCGCTGATGAAGCAGATACCTGGTGGGAAGCGCAAGCTGTCCAAGCGCACGGACCCCGAAGCAAGCGTCGACTTCTACATCGATGCCGGATATCCCGCCGAGGCCGTGCTCTACTACTTACGAGGGTTGGCCAACGGGCGGCTCGCTGAACTACCGCTCCACGAAGCACTCGCCACGCCGCTCCGGCTGGACCAGTGCGGCGTCGCCGGCCCGCTGGTGGACCTGGTCAAACTCGAGGACATCAGCGCTGATCATATCGCCACCCTGCCCGGCCACCAGATTCTCGATGCGGTCGGTCTCTGGGCTAGCCGATTCGATCCAGAGTTGACCACCGTCCTTGACGCCGAGCACGATCTCGCCTTGCGCGCGCTCGCCGTCGAACGCGACGGTGTCGACAATCCGCGTAAGGACCTGCGCAAGTGGTCGGACTTCCGACCCGCCTATGGCTTCTTCTTCCCGCAGTTGTTCGCCACGGTGTCCGGCCCCACGGATCAACGCCTCACGCCACTCGGCGTGGATGCCACCATCGCCGCGAGCTTCGCCCATGACTTCGCCGCCAGCTACCAGCAGCTGGACGACACCCAGGAATGGTTCAACCAGATTCGCGAACTCGCCGCGAAACACGGCTTCGCGCCCAATGTGAAGGAATACAAGAAGAACCCCGACGCCTATCCCGGCTCGATCCGGGAGGCATCCCAACTCATCCGGGTCGCGCTCACCGGTTCCACCCGTAGCCCCGACCTGCATGCCGTCTCCCGAGCACTCGGCACTCCCGAGGTGCTGCGCCGGCTGCACGCGCTAGCCGGTGAGAGCTCATGACCGGGCTACCACGTCGGCGATGACACACGAGACGTTGTCTGGGAGGTCACACACTGTCCGAATCCGAGCCAGCGGCATGCCCAGCGCGCGCAGCCCCGCAACCAGCCGCGCCCTCGCCAACTGGGCTAAATCATAGGACCGGTACCCGAGCGCGGATCAACGTGAGCCGGTGGCAACAGCCCCAGCTCGTCGTAGAACCGCAAGGCCTTCGGCGTGAGGTGTGACGCCCGCGTGAACCCGATCACCCGCGCATCCGCCGGGAACCGCGCGAAATGAGGCTGCGGGCCCGCCTTATCTGCGGTTTATGCGCGTTCCTTTAGGGGAAGGCGAACCTGGAAACGGGTGTCGCCGGGCTGGGATCGCAGTGTCAGGTCGCCGTGGTGGCGGTTGACCACGACCCGCCAGCTGACGTCTAAGCCCAGTCCGGTTCCTCGGCCGACCGGCTTGGTGGTGAAGAACGGTTCGAAGATGCGCTTGGCGATCTCTGGCGGCACGCCCGGCCCGGTGTCGCCGATCTCGACGAGGGCGTACTCGCTGTCGCGAGCGGTGCGCACCGTGAGCGTGCCTTCCCCGTGCATGGCATCGGCAGCGTTGTCGATCAGATTGGTCCATACCTGGTTGAGCTCGGCGGGGTAGGCGGGGACAGCGGGAATCTCGCGGTCATAGTCCTTGACGATCCGGATCCCGTCGCCGAGCTTGCGGGCGAGCATCACCAGGGTGGCGTCCAGACCTTCGTGCAGATCGATGTCCTGGTAAGGAGCTCGGTCCAGCTGGGAGTACTGCTTGGCGGCCGCCACCAACGCGGTGATCCGACCGACGGCGTCGCCGATCTCGCGCAGCAGGTTCTCGGTGTCCACCGTGTAGGCCAGCCAGCGCAGCGCGCCCTCCCACGACTCGGGAGCAACCGCGGACACCACCTGCTCCAGTTCAGACACCCGCAGCCCACCCGCGACGAACACCGGGGCCAGATCCCAACCTTGGGTGATGCCGTGGTCGTCGAGCCAGTCCGCCAGCTCGTCTTCGAGGTCGCCGGCCTGCAGCGCGGTCAGTGCAGGTACTCTGCGTCCGACCTGGACAAATCGGTCTTGGAGGGCGGTCAGAGTGCGCAGCTGGCCGCGGTCGAGCCTGCCCTCGGCGAGCATCGCCAACTTGTGCCGCATCCCCCCGAGCCGCTCGCGTAACGTGTCGGCGGCCCGGGCCGCCGCGGCGGCGGGATTGTTCAATTCGTGGGTGAGCCCGGCGGACAACTTGCCAAGGGCCAGTAGCCGCTCGCGTTGCCCGACCAGGGCATTGGCGTTAGAGATGCCCACGAACATGCCCTGTAGCAGATGCACCGCCATCGGGTACCAGCGGCGAAACATCTCGTTGAACTCGCGGCTGGGCAACGCGAGAAAGACGCAGGCGCTCAGCGCCCGCACCGAGGCCCCGTAGCTCTGGTCCACCTGATCGCCCAGATAGAACTGGGTGGCTCCGAAGTAGACCCCGCGCTGATCGGTACGGGTGATCTCAACCTCATCACCAGCAACCCGGCGAGTCATCTGCAGCGTTCCCGACAGCAGCACGTAGAAGCACCGCGCCGGGTCGCCTTCGGTGATCACGATCTCGCCGTCACCGACGTCGATCATCTCGCCGTGCTCGCCTATCCAGTCCAATTGGGTGTCGGTCAGATCGGTGAACAGGAACAGCTCACGTAACTCCATACGGGACAATTGCGACGCGGTCACAATGCCGCCTCCGCGGGACCAAGTGCGTCGGCGGTCACAATGCCGCCTCCGCGGGACCAAGTGCGTCGGCGGTCACTGGTCCTCCAAGTAGCGGTGCACCAGCGTGACTGCCATCGCACCCTCACCGACCGCGGACGCCACCCGCTTGACCGACTCGGCACGCACGTCCCCGGCCACGAACACCCCCGGCAGGCTGGATTCCAAGTAGTAGGGGTCCCGGTCCCGCGCCCAGCCCGCCGGGCGGTGGCCGTCGACCAGGAGATCTGGGCCGGTCTGAATAAACCCGCGGGCGTCGCGGGCAACCACACCGTCGAGCCACTCGGTCCGCGGCGCCGCGCCGATGAACACGAACAGGTGCCCGCTGGGTACGCTGTCTGTGGCGCCGGAACGGGTGTGACGCAACGCGAGCCCCTCCAAGTGCTGGTCACCGTGCGCTGCAGCGACCTCGGTACAGGTCCTTACCGTGACGTTGCTCAGCGCCGCGAGCTGCTGGATGAGGTAGTGCGACATCGACCGGACCAGCGAATCCCCCCGCGCCAGCAGGGTCACCTGCCTGGCGTGCCGGGAGAAGAACGCCGCGGCCTGTCCCGCGGAGTTGGCGCCACCCACCACATAGACGTCCTGGCCGGCACACGCGGTGGCCTCCGTGGTCGCCGAGCCGTAGTAAACGCCACGACCGGTGAGCTCGGCGACGCCCGGTGCTTCCAACGCGCGGTACGCGACGCCGGTGGCGAGCACCACTGCGTGTGCGGCGATCTCGCTGCCGTCACCGAAGCGCACCACCCGTGCGGACCCCCGAGCCTCCAGGCCGACCACATCCCGAGCCGACAGCGCTTCGGCGCCGAACTTCTGCGCTTGCCGCCGCGCCCGGTCGGTCAGCTGCGCCCCTGACACCCCGTCGGGGAAACCCAGATAATTCTCGATCCGGGAGCTCTGCCCGGCTTGCCCGCCGCTGGCCTGCCGCTCCACCAGGACCGTGCGCAGCCCTTCGGAGGCGCCATAGACCGCAGCACCCAGACCGGCCGGACCCGCACCGACCACGATCAAGTCATAGAACTCGGCGGCCGGCTGAGTGGACAGCCCGACCACGGCGGCGATCTCGGAATCGCTGGGTTGCCGCAGCGCTCGCCCGTCTACGGTGATCACGACGGGAATGTCCTGCGCGGTCAAGCCGGCCGCGTCGAGCAGCCGCTGGCCCTCCGGATCGTCCACGCTGTACCAGCGGTAGGGCACCGCGTTGCGAGCCAGGAAGTCCCGCGCCTGGTAAGACGGCGCCGACCAACGATGTCCGACCACCTTGGTCTGCTCGACGCCGGTTTCGCCGAGTGCGCTCCAGGTCTCCACCAGCGCGTCGACAACCGGGTAGAGCTTCTCCTCCGGAGGGTCCCACGGCTTGAGCAGGTAATGATCGACGTCCACGACGTTGATCGCCTGGATGGCCGCATCCGTGTCGGCGTAGGCGGTCAGCAGCGCCCGCCGGGCACGCGGGAACAGGTCCATCGCCTGCTCGAGGAACTCCACGCCGTTGAGCTGGGGCATCCGGTAGTCGGCCAGGATCGCTGCCACCGGTTCGCCGCGGCGTTTGATCTCTTTGAGCGCATCGAGGGCGTCCAGTGCCGAGTCGGCCCGTACCACGCGGTAATTCTCGCCATAACGGCGGCGTAGATCCCGCGCCACCGCCCGGGAGACGCCAGGATCGTCATCCACCGTCAACAGTACGGGCTTGGCCATTCTCCCTCACTCCTGCGCGAGCACGGCAACAGCCTGCGCTGCGTCAGATCAGTGGCGTACAACGTCATCGTAGGAAGGCAATATTTCCCACAGCCCGGCGCCGCGTCTCCAGACCGCAGCGTAGTGTCAGTCGCCCTGGTCGCGGGCAAAGACGACGATGCTGTTCGCGGGTATCGTGACGTGCGCCGACTGATCCATGCCGTGCATCGGCCCGCCGTCGGCATCGACGCCGCCGTGGTTGCCCTGGGCCCAGGGGTTCACGAAGTGGTCGTAGACGTCGCTGTTGAACACCTCGTGCCAGTGACCCGGCTGGGGAAAGCCGAGCGCGTAGCTGTGGTCGGAGAAGGTCTGCTCACGCAGGCTCACGATGATGACCACGTCCCGGCCCACACCGGGGACCCAGCGATGGTGGGCGAGCACGCGATTGACGTTGTCGACGTGGTACACGTTCAGGGATTCGGACCGCAGCGCCGGATGGCGCCGCCGCAGCCAGACGAGGTCGCGGGTAAATCGGTGAAAGTCGCTCATGTGGCGGTCGCCGCCCTCCAGGCCGGCCCACCAGATGAAACGGTCGGCGCGGTGCGGATCGTCTGACCACCATTTGTCTTCCAGGAATTCCTGGCCCATGAAAAGCATCGGCACACCAGGCGCAGTCAGCAGCACGCCGGTCGCCACCCGGGACCGGCTACGGGCCAGCCAGGACCGGGTGTTGTCCCAGTGAGCCTGCTGGGGGATGCGTGGGTAACGGTGGTCGCCGTCGAGGTCGAGCAGCAGGTCGTGGTTCTCGATGCAGTTGTAGACCCGCCACGCCTGCGCGACATTTTCCGGTCGGTACAGACCGGCCTGAAGTCGCCCGATGTCGATACGCGCGTTGCCGCCACGCGCGGCCTGCCGGAGTACTTCGCGCACGGAATCGCGCAGACCGTCGGCGTAGCCGAGGTCGAAACCCATACCCGCGTTACCGAACGGCGGTGACACCGCTTTCCAGCGGTGCTCACCCCAGTATTCTGCGATGAGCGCGGCGGAGGGCTTGTGGTAGTGCAACGTGTTGGTCAGGTCCTGGCAGAAATGCCAACCGCCGTTGTTGTCCATCACGGTGACCTGGTCGAACCGGAACCCGTCCACGTGGTATTCGTCCAAGAACATGCGAGCGTTGCCGATCAGGAACTCGCGGACCTCTTGCTCCGCGTACTTGAAGACTTTTCCGCCTGCTTCGCGTCCGGCCGAGAAATAGATGCTGTTGGCCTCGCCAGGATTCGCCGGCCGGTTGAAGAAGTCGAGGCTCTGGTCGTCGAGGTCACCGCCAGCGTGGTTGTACACCACGTCAGGCAGCACGGCGACGCCGTACACGTGGCACACGTCGACGAACGCCTTGAGCTGGTTCACCTGGCCGGTGAGTTGCGCTGCCGTCAGTGGCGCATGCCCCTTCTTGGCCAGCAATCTGTTCACCAGATCCAGGTATGGCGCCAGCTCTCCAGGCCCCAAGCAGTAGTCCATCTCCGGCGAGAAGATGTCGGTGCCGTTGTACCCCTGGCTGGTGGGCGTCCGGAACTCCACGAAGGGAAGCGGCTGGATGGCATTCACCCCGAGGTCGGCGAGGTACTCGACGCGCTCCAGAGCGTCGAGGAACTTCGCTACCCGGCCAGGTCGGCGATCGCGACCGGCAACATCGAAGGCGGAGAATACGCCGACGTGGAACTGGTAGACGATCAGGTCGTTGAACGCCGGTGACGCGAACCGCTCGTCGTGCCAGGGATAGGAGTTCCACGCCCGGACGATGCAGTCGGTGTCCTGGAAATCGCCGAACTCGAGCTCGCGCGCCCACGGGTCACGTTTAGGTCCCGCCCCGCCCTCGCCCACCACCCAGAATCGGTACCTGGTGCCGTCCGTCGCGCCTGGGAAGAAGCCCGTCCAGTGCTGGGTGTGCGGGTTCTCGACCAACGCGTCGTCCGGCGTGGGCGAGTAACCCTCGACGCCCCCGAAGGCCACGTGCACACTCCGCGCTCCAGGCGCCCACACCCGAAACGTCGCCCCGCCGTCCACGAGCGCCGCGCCCATCGGCGTGGCCCCGCTGATGTGCTCTTGAGATGCCGGCATCTGCCCCCTTGAAGTCCGTCGCACTCAGACCGGGCGGACACCGCGGGCGAGCAGGCGGGCCACGTAGGTTGCCAGCTCGGCAGCGGTCCACGGGTAACGCTCCAGCACCAGCATGCGGGCGCAGGATTCGGCGGTCGTGGCGATCAGTTCTGCGACGATTGGTGCTTTGCGGTCGATATCGTCGGCCTGGGCCGCGGCCATGTACTGGCGCACCAGCTCGCGTAACTGGCCCACCACCAGGTCTCGGACCCGTCGAACCCGCTCCGCGACCACCGAGCCGGAATTCCAGCCGGAGTCGAAGACCACCCGCCATGAGTTCGGCGCCTGACCGGCCCCGGTGAGAAAGGCCGTGAGCCCCGCCGCCAGCACGGCTTCCACATTGTCCGAGATGAGATTACTCGGCAACGACTCGGAAATGGCGTTCATCAGGCGACGCTCCTCGCGGTCCAGCAGCGCGAGGAGCAACTCGTCTTTGTTCGGGTAGCACTCGTAGACCACCGGTTTGGTGACACCCGCTGCATCAGCCACGGCCTGCATCGATGTGCCCCGGTAGCCGTGCTCGACGTAGACCTCCAACGCCGCGTCGAGGATCAGCGGGCGCCGGCGTTCCGGGCCGAGGTGGGCGGCCCGGGCGCGCCGGACCCGACGGGAGCGGGTCGCCGCCAGCGGTACCACGTCCGAATCCTCCACTTGACAAACCTACCATGACGTAGGAAGTTCCTACGTGAAGGTAGGAATGCCCTGAGGAGGTGGCCGGGTGGCCAGTACGGGGGTTACTGATCCGGCCGATCTGGCGGGATTCCGCGAGCTGCAGCAGCTGGCCTATGCCGCCGCGCAGTCAGTGGCGAGCACGCTGGAACCGGGCGTGACGGAGAAGCAGGCGGCACGCCGAATCCGCCAGTACTTGACGGACCGCGGAGTGCAGGACTGGTTCCACACACCGTTCGCGTGGTTCGGTGACCGCACCACCTTTCGCGGTTTCCGGATTCCCCTCCAGTTCTTTCCCACCAACCGCCGGCTCGCCGACGGCATGCCCTTCATCCTCGACTGCGCTCCGGTGCGTGATGGATACGTCGCCGATATCGGCTACGCCGGTTGCCTGGGTACCAACCGAATCTACGACCAGCTGATGGGCGACCTGGCTGAGTACCGGGCACTGATCGTCGGAAGAGTGAACGACGGCCTACCACTGCAGCAGATCTATCGTGACGTCGATGCGCTGATCGCCCGGCAAGGTTACGACAACCGGCACCGCATTTATCCAGGACGGGTCATCGGGCACCAGGTCGGCAAGGTGCACTCGCGGCTGCCGAAGTTCGTCGTCGCCGGCTTCGGCATCCGCGCTCTGCAGACCCTGGCCAGCGACCTGATTGTGGAGCGAATGCACCACCGCTCGCCGCTGTGGGCCGACGACGAGATCTCTTGCCACCCGGCAACGCCGGGCTTGTGGGCGGTCGAGCCGCACATCGGGTTCCGCGGCGTCGGCGTGAAGTTCGAGGAGATCCTCGTGGTGCCGACGGACGGGGACGCGTATTGGCTTGACGACGACCTCCCGCACGTGCGCCGCTGGCAGAGAGTATCGGCCACGTGATGATCAGCGAAGTGACCGCCACGGATGGTGTGCTGCTGCGGGTGTGTGAGTCAGGACGGCGCGGCGCGCCCAAGGTGGTGTGCATTCATGGCTATCCCGATGACCACACCCTGTGGGCCGGCATAGCGGAGGAGTTGGCGGCGCACTACGGCGTGATCAGCTATGACGTCAGGGGAGCGGGTGAGTCGGAGACACCTCTCAACCGCGCTGCGTACCGGCTCGACCAACTCGCCGAGGACTTGGCCGCGGTAGTGCACGCGGTGAGCCCAGACCGTCCCGTACATCTGCTGGCCCACGACTGGGGATCAGTGCAGGCCTGGCATGCTCTGACCGGTGAATGGTTGCGTGGCAGGGTCGCGTCCTACACGTCGATCTCCGGACCGTGCCTGGATCATGTCAACCATTGGATGCGGGCGCGGCTACGCCGGCCGACGCCGCGAGCGCTACGTGAACTGATCACCCAGCTGGCATCGAGCTGGTACACCGCTTTCTTCCAGCTTCCGGTGCTTCCCGAGCTGACCTGGCGGATCGGGCTTGCCCAGCGCGTGCTGGCGCGTCAGGGACGATCAGGCGCCCCCACCGTGCCGGACGCGGTGAATGGACTGCAGTTGTACCGGGCGAACATGCTGCCCCGGCTGGCAAAGCCCGGTCTCCGGACAACCGACGTCCCGGTGCAGGTCCTTGCACCCCAGAGTGATTCGTTCGTCCTGCCATCGCTGCAGACCGACATCGAGCGTTGGGTCGCCAACCTGGCCGTTCGCGAGCTGCCCGGCGGGCACTGGCTGCCCCGTACCAACCCGCATGCCGTGGCGCGCTGCGTGGGTGAACTGATCGACCACGCCGAGGGTGGCCCCGAATCCCGCCCGCTCCGCCGCGCACGCCACACCGGGCCGCGACGCGGCGGGTTCGACGACCAACTCGTGGTGATCACCGGCGCAGGCAGTGGGATCGGCCGGGCCACCGCTCTGGAGTTCGCCGAGCACGGCGCCGAGGTGGTGGTGACCGACATCGACCAGCAGGCTGCCGAGCGCACCGCGCAGCTGGCCGGCACGATCGGGCCGTGCGCGATCGCGTACCTCCTGGATGTTTCCGACCGGGGCGCGGTCGAGAAGTTCGGCACCGTGCTGCGCGAGAGGCACGGCACCCCGGATGTCGTGGTCAATAACGCGGGGATCGGCGTGGCCGGGCCGTTCTTCGACACCACGGTGGCCGACTGGGAACGGATCATCGACGTCAATCTGTGGGGCGTCATCCACGGTTGCCGGGTTCTGGGCGGTCTGATGGTTGATGGCGGCGCGGGCGGCACCATCGTCAACGTCGCGTCCGCCGCTGCGTACCTGCCGTCGCGGGCTTTGCCGGCATACACCACTACGAAGGCCGCGGTCCTCGCGCTGAGCCAGTGCCTGCGCGGGGAACTGGCCGAAGCCGGCATCGGTGTGGTGGCGGTCTGCCCTGGCCTCGTGCACACCAACATCGCCGGCACCACCCGGTTCGTCGGGCTTAGCGCTACCGCGGAACACACTGCCCAGCGGCGCTCGACCGAGCTTTATCGCCGGCGCAACTTCACCGCCGAAAGGGCGGCTCGGGAGATCTTGCGCGCCGTGCAGCGCAACGCCGCCATAGCTCCGATCACTCTCGAAGCCAAGGCGGGATTGCTGGCCTCCCGGCTGACACCCGGCCTGCTCCGCGCATTGGCCCGAGCCGATCTGGCTCCTCGATAACCTCCCCAGCTGGAAGGGACATTCCGATGTTTCGCCGTCGCCGCAACGTCTCGGGGCCGGAGAACCCGGAGAACTTGGTTCACCAGCCGCGAAATGTCGAATTTACCTGGGCCGACCTTCCCACGCACTGGGTGCCCGGCCAACCATTTGTGACGCACACGATCAATGTGCTGCACCTCCTGCTGCCCGCAGGAGAACGGTGGTTCATCGACGTGTTCACCCAAGCTCTTCCATTGATCAAGGACGACAAGTTGCGCGCGGAGGTGCACGGGTTCATCGGCCAGGAAGCGATTCACGCGCGTTCCCATCAAGGTGTGCTCGATCACTGGAAGGCCAAGGGCATCGACACGGATCCCTACGTCCGGCAGATCGAATGGATGTTCCAGCACGCGTTGGGCGACCGTGACCTGCTGTCCAAGCGACGCGAAGAGTGGCTGATCGAGCGACTGGCGATCATCGCAGCGATCGAGCACATCACGGCGATGTTGGGGAACTGGGCGCTGAACTCGCCCGCGCTCGATGCCGCCGGCGCTGATCCCACCATGATGGACCTGTTGCGCTGGCACGGCGCCGAGGAGGTCGAGCACCGCGCGGTGGCCTTCGACTTGTTCAACCACCTCGACGGCCGTTACCTGCGACGGGTGCGGGGCATGCTGGTCACGATGCCGATCATGGTGTGGCTGTGGGCACGTGGTGTGGCCTTCCTCATGCGCACCGACCCAGAGCTGAGTGGTCGCCGCAAGAAGGCGCGCTGGCGACACTACTTCCGGGCCAGCCGCCGCCACCTGCTGCCTCCGGCACACCGACTCATCCTGGGAACCCTCAACTACGCCCGGCCCGCTTACCACCCATCGCAGGAGTTCTCCACCAGCCAAGCAGTCGCCTACCTGGCCGGTTCCCCGGCGGCGACAGCCGCGGCGGCCTGACATGGGTACCGACCGCGTCGTTCCGTCTGACCTGCG
The DNA here is from genome assembly GCA_050699875.1 of Pseudonocardiaceae bacterium. Lineage (GTDB taxonomy): Bacteria > Actinomycetota > Actinomycetes > Mycobacteriales > Pseudonocardiaceae. The sequence goes on along the minus strand of JBOHFX010000173.1, from coordinate 3,371 downwards.
AGGCCGCCAACGGCCCGACCGTTTGTTCACAGTGCTAGGGGCCTTGATAACCAGCCTTGAGTGGATCGCAAGCGGCGCCTACATCCGGCGCCCGCAGACCCAGCAAGTGAATCGAGAGCTGCATCTCGTGGTGAACGAGGTGCGTGTGGAGGCCTCAGACGTGCGCAGCTTCCGGCTGACCGCCACCGGTGATGCGGCATTGCCCCACTGGCAACCAGGCTCGCACCTCGACGTGCTGCTGCCCTCCGGGCGCAGCCGCCAGTATTCACTGTGCGGTGACCCAGCCGACCGCCGCTCCTACCGGATCGCGGTTCGACGACTGGCCGACGGCGGTGGCGGTTCGCGAGAGCTGCACGACTCGGTCGGCATCGGGAGCATCCTGACCGTGAGCGGTCCGCGCAACACCTTCCCCTACGTGTCTGCGACCGGATATCTGTTCCTCGCCGGCGGTATCGGAATCACCCCGATCCTGCCGATGGCCAAGCAAGCCGCCGCCGATGGTGCGCCGTGGCAGCTCGTGTACACCGGACGTTCACGGGCGACGATGCCCTTCCTCGACGAGCTTGCCGCGCTGGATCCAAGCCGCATCCACATTCGACCGTACGATCTGTACGGATTTCCTTACTCGGGCGCCGAGTTATTGGATTTCGCTCCACCCGGAGCCACCGTCTATTGCTGCGGCCCCGGCTCCATGATCACCAATGTCCGGCGCGATCTCCCGGCGAGTGCGGCGGTGGCGCTGCACTACGAGCGGTTCTCCACCCCGCCCATCCTCGACGGCACGCCGTTCGAGGTCGCACTCAACCGGAGCAACCGGGTGCTCACCGTGCCCGCCGACCGGTCCGCGCTCGACGTCCTCCGCGAGGCGGTGCCCGATATTGCGTATTCCTGCAAGCAGGGCTTCTGCGGAACCTGCCGGACCCGGGTGCTCTCCGGCGAGGTCGACCACCGGGACCGCGCGCTGACCGACCACGAACGCACCGACACCATGACGATCTGCGTGTCCCGAAGCCGCCGGGACCGGATCACCCTCGATCTCTAGCGGACGCTCACCAGGTCGACGACGAAGACGAGAGTCTCGCCGGGTTTGATGGTGGCACCCGCGCCACGGTCGCCGTAGGCCAGATGCGGTGGGATGGTGAGCCGGCGACGGCCCCCGACCCGCATCCCGACGATCCCATCATCCCATCCCTTGATCACCCGGCCGGTACCCAGCCGGAACTCCAGCGGAGAGCCCCGGTCCCACGATGCGTCGAACTGCTTGCCGTTGGAGTGTGCGATGCCGACATAGTGCGCCCGGATCTGCGAGCCGACGATCGCCTCGGCGCCGTCACCGATCACCTGGTCCTCGATCACCAAGTCGGCCGGTGCAGGGCCGTCGGGCACGGTCACGTCGGGCCGGGTCAGCTCACTCACGTTATCCTCCTCGTGGCCCGCCATCGTGGACGGGGCACCCATCCTGGCAGCCTCCGGGCGCGCCGCAACCAGAGGCGCTCCGGACCTGTGCCACTCCTACATCCACTGCGCCGATTTCCCCGACGGCCGCCCTTGGGGAATCGATCTCATGTCGCCGGTATGGAACACCTTCGATCTGCTGCCCTCGGGCCACGGACAAGATGAGTTCGCTCAGCTCCGGCCGGCATCACGGCGGGGCGCAGACGTCTGAACCGGCGTCCGTTTGACGCCAGCGGCCCGAACGGCGCCTTAGCGTTGCGGCCCAGCGCCGCCGGCGCCGGTGAGCGCGCCACCCACCGCGGCGAGGCTCACCGCGTTGGCGCCGATGCCGCCCGTACCGGCCCCACCGGCGCCTGCCTGGCCGCCGTTGCCGCCCGCTCCGGCGCTGAACACGGACAGCACAGTGCGTGCAGGGAGCAGCTCCACGTGCTGGCCGTCGATCTCGGCAAAGCTCAGTGCGTCAGACATCCGAATCCTCCTCGCTATGGCCCTCCGGGCCGGAACGGAACGCCTCATCGACTGCATTGCCAATTCGGCTCACTCCCACCATGGCCAGGAGCAGATCGCTTGAAAACATGCAGACGCCCCTAAAAGCGCGCCGGCCACTACCTAACTGTGCAGCTGGCAAACCGATACGGAGACCGCACGAGATGAGTACCTATTGTGCGGGTGCAACGCGCTATTGATAGAGGATCGGAGTGGATTTGCTACGTAGATTCTGCGATGCCGGCCACCTAATTCCACGGGGCCGCGAGCACCGCGGACGCGAGCACACTGCGGGCTGGTCCGCAGTGCCCGCTAGTGACTGCGTAAGGTGTTGACATGCCGCACGTACGAATCGGCACCCGCGCCAGCCCGATGGCCTTGCATCAAGCCGAGCAGGTCGCCGCAGCCTTGGAGGCAGTGGACTCCACGGTCACCACGGAGCTGATCAAGATCACTACCAGTGGCGACCAATGGATGGGAGACCTTGCGAAGCTTGGCGGTAAAGGCGCGTTCGTTCGCGAGATCGATCGCGGCCTGCTCGACGGCTCGGTCGATCTTGCCGTGCACTGCCTCAAAGACATTCCCGGCGACGTCCCCACGCCCGAAGGCATGACCTTCGCCGCCTACCTGCCGCGGGAGAACATTCACGACGCCGTCGTCTCCCGCACCGGTGAACCGCTGGCCGAATTGCCAGTCGGCGCCGTCATCGGCACCAGCTCGGTGCGCCGCACCGCCCAGCTCCGTCTGCACTACCCGCACGTGGAGATCAGACCGTTGCGGGGCAACGTCAACACTCGCCTGATGCGTCTGAACGAGGGCCACTTCGACGCGATCGTGGCTGCGGTGGCCGGTCTACACCGGGTCGACCAGGCTGACCGGATTACCGAGATCCTGCCACTGGAGACGATGTGTCCGGCGATCGGCGCGGGCATCATCGCCTTGCAGTGCCGCGCCTCCGATGCCGACGTCCGGACCCTGACCGCTCGGCTCGACGATGCCGAGGCCAACCGGCACGCCACGGCCGAGCGTGCCATGCTGCACGCCCTACAGGGCCACTGCAACTCCCCCATCGCGGGCTACGCCAGCACCGAGCCCAATGGCAGGCTTTCGTTGCGGGCCAAAGTTTTCAGCCTCGACGGCAACCAGTGGCTCGATTCCCATCACTGGGGCGTTCCGGAGGAGCCTGCGGCCTTGGGTTTCTTCGTCGGCGCCGACTTGCTCCGCCAAGGCGCTCGATCGATCATCGACGCCATCGCGCACTGAATGCGCTTTCGGCCGAGGCCGTGGCTTAGTGGTCGGCACCGGAAGTCCGTCGGGGCCGTGAACTCGACATCACCGACCACGATTAGCCCGAAAACGTCGCTGGTGTCGAGTTCACGATAGATAGCACCGGCGTGGTTCACGGTGGCGAATGGATCGGTAAGACACCG